>CAVPRD010000001.1:0-71543 GCA_963707705.1 uncultured Pseudomonadota bacterium
TGGGAATGGTGGCGATCTCAAGCGCCATCCTCTTCATCTTGATGGCTGCGTTGACCTTTTCGCAAATTCTGAGCTTTTCCGGTGCGACCGACGGTCTGGTCTCCTTCGTTCAGGGTGCCAAGCTATCGCCGACGGTGCTGCTAATCGGAATGCTCGCGATCCTGATTGTGCTCGGCTTCTTCATCGACGAAGTCAGCATCATGCTGATCACGATCCCCTTCTTTATGCCGATCCTGCGCGATCTGAATGTAGACCTGCTCTGGTTTGGCATTCTCTACATGATCTGCATGCAGGTCGGATTGTTGTCGCCGCCTTTCGGACTGCTGCTGTTCGTTATGAAGAGTACGGCGCCGCCCGACACCAAAGTGACCGAGGTGTGGGCCGCTGCCACGCCTTATCTGGTCATGATGATGATGGTAATGACGCTGGTGTTCTTCTTTCCGTGGTTTGCCTCGGGATGGATCGGAAAATAGCGCGCGCTGCTATTACAGGCGGGCGCTCGCCGACATCGCAGTCTTGCCGTCGCAGCGCCTGGCAGCGACGCGGAATGTTTGGCCATCCTCGATCAGAGACAATGTGATCGGCTGACCGCAAAAGGCCGGTGCCTCGCCACGGAAGCTGAAGGTACGAAGTCTTGCCGCTTTTAGGCGCCGGGCAAAATCGCAAAGCCTGACCGCGCTGAACGGGCCATGTACCACGAGATCCGGATAGCCCTCCACGTCGCGCGCATAGGGGCGGTCATAGTGTATGCGGTGCGCGTTGAATGTCACGGCGGAGAACCTAAACAGCGCCACGCTTTCCGGCGTCCAGACCTCGTCGCCGCTATTGGCTTCCAGACCATCGTCGGCTTGCACCGGTGGAACCGGGGATCCGGCGTCAAGATAAACGATCGTGCGCGTTTCTTTAATGCACGATCTGCCGTCCTGGCCGATGTCATCGGACACCCGCACCAGGATCAGGTCACCGCGGCTGCCTTTGCGGCGGTCCACGGACACGATTTCGGATATGCAGCTCGCCGGAATGCCGATTTTCAGTGGCGCAAGGAAGGTGACTTCCGATCCTGCGAACATGCGGCGTGGCAGGTGAACGGGCGGCATCGCTCCGCCGCGAGGCGGATGGCCATCGGGACCAAGTTGTGCTGTGGGAACGTCGTTCAGAAACAGGCCGTAATGCCACATCTGCGGGACCAAATCGTCCACCGGCATCGGCCTGTCGATAGCCACTGCAAAACGCGCGATCACGTCGCGGCAGACGTCGTCGTGAAGCGTCGTTCGCCTTCCGATCCATGTGCGGTAATGATCGAGTTCGCTTTCGGTGATCGCATTGTCAGGCATCGGCAGGTTCCTGTGGTCCGGCCACAATGCGGGCGTCATGCAGCGCGCCAATTTTCGCGGCGCTCAGCCCAATGACCTCCGCGAGGACTTCATCCGTATGTTCGCCAAGCCGCGGCGCCGGCCGTACTGGCAGCCGCGTATCCGATTTCAGTTCGGCCGGAAAGCCGGGCGTCAGATAGGAATCGCCACTGGGATGGCGCCGCATTTCGAACATAGGATTGGCCGCCGACAGGCGCGCGTCGTTTGAAAGCGCGTCTCTGACGGTTTGGTACAGGCCCCACCCGACGCCAAGACGGTCGAAACGCGTTTTCAGCAGCTCGAGATCCTGGGCCGCGAACTCGGCGAGCAACCAGTGCGAATATTTCATCGCGATGAACGAAGCGGGCGCCTTCATCGCCGACGAGGTCGACGACCTTTGAGATTTCCAGATCGCGAATTTCCTTCTCGATCCCGAGTGCCGTAACCAGCGCCGCCCATTGTCGGTTCGTTACCGCGACAATCATGACGCGGCAGCGATCGCGCGTCACGAAATCACGGCCGAAAGTGCCAAAGACGGCGTTGCCATAGCGGGGGCGGTCGGCGTCGCCAAGCTGCACCTCTGCGACATGGCCGAGCGTCGCCAGCGTGGCAAATGCGACATTCGACAATGGGACCACGACTTCGCGGCCTTTTCCCGTCCGTTGGCGGTCCCGGTCAGCGGCCAGCAATGAAACAGCCGCTGTCAGGCCGGTCGCAACGTCCCACGCCGGCAAGACGTGATTCACCGGGCCGGCCTCGGTCGGTGCGCCTGTCATGTAGGGATAGCCCGTGGCGCAATTGATCGTGTAGTCGACGGCATTGCGGCCGTCGCTCGATCCGGCGATACGAATCGTGATGAGATCGGGCCGACGTTCCGCCAGAAGTTCATGGGCAAGGAAACTCTTGGCCGGATAGTTCGTCACGAAATATCCGCTGTCGTCTCCGTTCGCGGTCGCCAGCGCAATCGCGAGTTCGCGGCCCTCTTCGCTGGTGAGATCAAGCGCGACCGACCGCTTCCCTTTGTTCAACCCTTCCCAGTAGTAGCTCGCGCCATTGGGCGCGACTGGCCAGCGACGATAATCAGGACCGCCGCGCACCGGATCGAAGCGGATCACATCGGCTCCGAGCTGAACGAAGGTCAGTCCGCACAGAGGCGCGGCAACAAAGGATGCGCCTTCAACAATGCGCATGCCTTTCAGCAGTTCATACACGGAATCGACCTTTCAGGAGTTGCGCAGGCGAAAACGCTAAATCTTTCCGCTGGCAGTTTTTGGCAGATCATCGACGAACTCGATCCAGCGTGGATACTTGAACGGCGCGAGTCGCTGCTTGATGAAGTCGATCAACTCGCGTTCCTTGTCCGGACTGGCCTTGGCGAAATCGCGCAGGACGCAGAAGCCCTTCGGCTTGATCAGATCATTCTCGTCCGGCGCGCCGATCACGGCGGCCTCGACCACGTCGGGGTGCGCCGCCAGCGCCGATTCGATCTCGAACGGCGACACCCAGATGCCGCCGACCTTCAGCATGTCGTCGCCGCGTCCGCAGAAATAGAAATAGCCATCTTCGTCGCGATACATGGTATCACCAGAGCGGAACCAGCCTTCCCTGGTCCACGAGGCGGCAGTTTTTTCCGGCTTGTTCCAGTAGAACTTGGCAAAGCTTTCGCCCTGCGCGACCAATTCGCCCGGCTGATTGTCGGGCTGGTCGTTGCCCTCGTCATTGACCACGCGAAAGCGATAGCCGGGCACCGCCCTGCCGGCGGAACCTACTTTGGTCGCGCCCGGCAAGTTTTGTGCATAGATATGCAGCCCCTCGCTTGAGCCGATGCCATCCAGCACTTCAACGTCGGTGAGCCTGTTCCAACGCTCGAGCACGGCGGGCGGCAGTGGCTCGCCGCCGGACAGGCACATGCGCGTCTCATTCATCTCGATTTTGCGGCCGCTCTCCATCAGTGCCACCTGCGCGGCATAGAGCGTTGGCACACCGAAATACAGGGTTGGCCTGAAGCGTTCGATCATGTCGAGCGTGTTCTCGGCGGTGGGCCGGTCTTCGAGCAGAATCGCGGTACAGCCGATCCAGAGCGGAAAGCTGAACGAATTGCCGATGCCATAGGCGAAGAACAGCTTGGGCGCCGAGAAGATGATCTCGCTTTCGGTCATCCCAAGCGTACGAACCGCATAGAGCTCGGATGTGTAGATCATATCCTTGTGTTCGTGCACCGATGCCTTGGGCGATCCGGTCGACCCTGAAGAATAAAGCCAGAAGCAGGGAGAATTCGGCGTCGTGCGCTCGACCGGGCAATGAGGCTTGGCTCTCGCAAGCAGCGCGTCGAGTTCCAGCCAGCCTGCGCGCGGTGTCTCGATTGCAATCTTGTGCTCGACTGCGATGCCTCTCGCTTTCAGCGCCTCGTCCATTTCCGGCATCGTCGGATCTGTGACGAGCACAACCTTGGCCGCGGAGTCGGAAAGCATATAGGCATAGTCGGCTGCACGCAGAAACGTGTTGCAGGGGATCACGACCGCGCCGATCCGAACCGCACCGAGAAAGCTGATGAAGAAAGCCTTCGTGTCACGCGCAAGCAGCATCACCCGGTCGCCCGGTTTGACGTCAAGCGAGCGAAAAACGTTGCCCATTCGCTGGACGGATTCATGTAATTCGCCGAACGTCATCTGCCAGGCACGTCCGCGTGCGACCACCTTGTTCGCGCGGCCTTCCGCAATATGGCGATCCACGAAAGCAACGGAGAGATTGAATACTGGCGCGAACACGAAACCCGAGGGCGTTACCGAACGATTGACCTGAACTTCATTGTCGCGCATGGCCGATTCACAACGTGATGTAGCGGTCGAGGGAGGCGCGGTTGGCTTCGAGTTCCGCGCTTGTGCCAGTCCAGCAGATCTCACCCTTCTGAATGATGTAATGCCGCTGCGCGAGCGGCAGCAGCGCCTTGATATTCTTGTCGACGACCAGGATGGCGATCCCGTCTCCCGAAATGACGCGCAGGCAGGCCCAGATTTCCTGCTGCACCAATGGCGCCAAGCCTTCGGTCGCCTCGTCGAGCAGCATCAGCGACGGATTGAGCATGAGCGCGCGGCCGATCGACAGCATCTGCTGTTCCCCGCCGGAAAGTTGATGTCCCCAATTTGCCTCTCGCTCGCGCAGGCGCGGGAACAACCCATGCACGCGATCGAGTGTCCAGCGCCCTGGCCGCGCCGCCATGACGAGATTTTCTCGCACGGTGAGGTTCGGGAAAATGCCGCGGCCTTCCGGCACGTAGCCGATGCCATAGCGGCTGATGGCGTTCGGGCTTGCATTCTTTATGGAGCGACCGTCGAATTCGATCGAGCCATCCCAGGCCGGTGTTAGCCCCATGATGGTACGAAGCGACGTGGTCTTGCCCATGCCGTTGCGCCCAAGCAACGATATCACTTCGCCGGAATCGATTCGCATCGTCACATCGTGGATTATGTGCTTCTTGCCGTAGCCGGATTGCAGTTTGTTGATGGAAAGCATTAGATCGAGTCCGGCAAACGTCCGGCCGCAATCGACCGGCTGATGATCAGGCGCTGCATTTCGCTTGTGCCTTCGTAGATCTGGAAGACGCGCGCGTCGCGATACAACCTCTCGACCGGATAATCCTTCATGTAACCATAGCCGCCGAACACCTGGATCGCGCCAGAGCAAACTCGTTCGCACATTTCGGACGCGTAGAGCTTCGCCATCGAGGATGCGAGCGCGTACTCGCTGCCGCGATCCTTGAGTTCGGCCGCATGCCGGGTCAGCAGTCGCGCCGCCTGCAGTTCGGTCGCCATGTCGGCAAGGCGAAAGCCGATGCCCTGATGTGCGATCAGCTTCTGTCCGAAAGATTCGCGTTCACGGGCATAGGCCGACGCCTGTTCAAAGGCGGCGGCGGCAACGCCGGTTGCCTGCGCCGCGACGCCGATGCGGCTCGCGCCAAGTCCGTGCAGGGCTATGCGATAGCCCTCGCCAGGCTTGCCAAGCATCTGGCTCTCGGACACTTCGATATCGTCGAAGGCGATCTGGCAGGTATCGGAAGCGCGAAGGCCCAGCTTGTCCTCCTTGCGCACCACCGTGAAGCCATTCGAATTGGTCGGCACGAGGAAGCACGAAATGCCCTTCGCGCCGGCCTCTGGATCGGTCAGCGCAAAGACAAAAGCCAGCGAGGCTACAGAGCCCAGCGAAATGAATTGCTTATTGCCCCGCAGGATATAGCGGTCACGTTGGCGCAAGGCCGCCGTCTTGATCGCCGCCGCGTTCGAGCCGACCTGCGGCTCGGTCAGCGTGAAGCACGCGATACACTCGCCGCTCACGATGCGCGGCAGCCACTCGTCCTGTTGCTCTCGCGTGCCATAGGACATGAGTGAGAGGATCGACAGCGAATTGGCCATGCTGAGAACTAGCGCACAACTGGCGTCGGCGCGCGCGATCTCCTCCACCGCGATCGCGAGCGAAGCCGCGGATGCGTCGCTGCCGCCGAAGCGTGCCGGCGCGGTCATTCCAAGCAAGCCTATTTCCGCCATCTTGCGGATAGCCGCCGAAGGGAACACCGCGTCGCGGTCCCATTGCGCAGCGTGCGGCTCGATCTCGGCCTTAGCGAAGCTGCGAGCAAGATCGCTGGTGGCAAGATTGTCAGTGTCAGGTTGCACGAGTTCGAATTCGCTACCGGCATGAACGGGCTCCGCGACCGGATCCTTACAGGTCGGAGCGCAGCATCGGGAGTGATCCCGCGATGATGGCTGCCATCAATTCTCGTTAGTTGCCGCAATTGCTGCAATCCGTATCTTGAGCCGGTTCATGCCGCAGGATTTCTTCGCAGGTGCAGCATGAGTGTGCAACGTCCGAGGCATTTCGTGAATCTACCGGCTGTCAGCGCCGAATACATCACCGACTTGTACCATCGCTATTTGCGCGATCCGCAGTCGGTGGACGCGAGCTGGAAACCGTATTTCGATGAGCTTTTTGGCGGCGCGACGCTGGGTTCCAATGCGGTGCTTGCGAGCCTCGAAGCTGCTGCGGTCCATCTGATCGAGGCGTTCCGGCAGCGTGGGCATTTTGCCGCGAAGCTTGACCCGCTCGGATTGTGGTCACCTCCGCAAGCGCCCGAATTGCGGCCGCAGGATCACGGTGTCGATGCCGAGTTGCTCGATGCCGAGCTCGAAATGCCGACCGCAATGCCGCTGCGAGGCGCACGCACGATCCGCCGCCTGGTCGAACGATTGACCGAAGTCTATTGTGGCCCGATCGGCTTCGACTGCGCCCATGTCGACGATCCGGCCGCACGACAATGGCTTTACCAGGTTGCCGAGGGCGATGAATTCTTCCCCGATCGAGATGCGCGGCGGAACGCCGCCGAGCGGATCATCGAAGCGGATGAATTCGAGCAATTTCTGAACCGGCGCTTCATCGGCAAAAAGCGCTTCGGCGCGGAGGGCGCGGAAGCGATGGTGCCGTGGTTTGACGCGCTATTCGCGCGTTGCGCCGCGCTTGGCGTGGAAGACGTTGTCATCGGCGCGACCGCGCGCGGGCGCTTGAACGTCATGGCCAATGTCATCGGGAAGCCGGTGACGGCAATGCTGTATGAGCTGAAGGGCCATCGTCCGTTCCCGAGCGATATGACGTTGTCCGGCGACGTGCCGTATCATTTTGGCCACAACGGCGAGCGCGACTATGATGGCCGCACGATCCGTATCACCTATTGCCACAATCCTTCACATCTCGAAGCCATCGACGGCGTCGCACTTGGTCGCACGCGCGCACGTCAGGCGACCTGCGCGACTCTCGAAGAAGGCTTCAACAAGATCTTGGGGCTTCAGGTTCATACCGACGCGGCCTTTGCCGGACAGGGGCTGGTCGCGGAGGTGTTGCAGCTATCCAAGCTGCCACACTATGCGACCGGCGGGTCGATCCATATCGTGATCAACAATCAGGTAGGCTTCACCACCGATCCCTCGAACGGACGCAGCTCCGTCTTCTGCACCGACGTGGCGCGCACGGTCGGCGCTCCGGTTCTCCATGTCAATGGTGACGACGTGGATGCGGTCGTGCGCACGGCGACAATCGCAGCTGAATATCGCAAGCTTTTCCGCGGCGACATCATCGTAGACTTCATCTGCTACCGGCGCCGCGGTCACAACGAAGTCGACGAGCCGACCTTCACGCAGCCGGCCATGTACCGCAAGGTCGCGGAACAAGTGCCGGTGCGGCAGACCTATCTCTCTTCGATCAAAGCCGATGGGCTTATGACACACGACGAGATCGAATGGCAGTCGCGCGCGTGTTTCGATCGGCTCGACGCCGCCTATCAGGCTATCGAAAGCTACAGGCCCAACCGCATCGCCTGGAAAAGCGATCTGCACGGCGGCGCCCCAGCGTTGCCGACCATGCTGCATTCGGCGGCAGACGATACCAGCATCGCGCCCGAGCGGTTGAAGGAGATTGGCCGGGCGTTGTCGAAGAAGCCTGAAGGCTTTGCGATCAATCCCAAGATCGTGCGCCAGATCGCCGAACGGCTTGAGTCGATCGAAGCCGGCGAGAATATCGCATGGGCGACCGGCGAGGCGTTGGCCTTCGGCACCTTGGCCCTTGAGGGAGTGGAAGTGCGCTTCAGCGGTCAGGATTCGCCGCGCGGCGCCTTCTCGCAGCGTCATTTCCTTCTATTCGACCAGAATAGCGGCGCGTCTTTCAATCCCTTCGGCGCGCTCAGGGCCAATCAGGCGCGCTGCGACATCATCGGCAGCCCACTCTCGGAATATTCGGTGCTTGGTTTCGAGTATGGCTATTCGATGGACGCTGCGAAAAGCCTCGTGGTGTGGGAGGCGCAATTCGGCGATTTTGCCAATGTCGCGCAGGTGATCATTGATCAGTTCGTGGTCAGCGGCGAAGACAAGTGGGCGCAGAATTCGGCGGTCACGCTGATGCTGCCGCACGGGCTGGAAGGTCAGGGACCCGACCATTCCTCCGGCCGGATCGAGCGATTTCTGCAAATGTGCGCGGGCGACAATATCACGGTCGCGAATTGCTCGACGCCCGCCAACCTGTTTCATCTGCTGCGCCGGCAGGCGCGACATCCGGCGCGCCGGCCGCTGGTCGTTTTCACCCCGAAATCGCTGCTGCGGCACAAGCGCGCGGTCTCGCGGATTTCGGACTTTGCCACCGGTTCGCGCTTTCAAAGCGTGATTTCGCCTGTCGCGGCCGCAGCCAAGGTCGAACGCGTAATCCTGTGCAGCGGCAAGATCTATTACGATCTCCTCGCCGCGGCCGAGGAGCACCGCGCGCCGGTGGCCATCGTCCGCATCGAGCAACTCTTCCCATTTCCGCGCGAGGCGCTGGCGCAAGCTCTCACCCGCTATCCCGACGCCGAAGTGCTTTGGTGCCAGGAGGAGCCGTCAAATATGGGCGCATGGTCCTGGCTCGACCGCAAGATAGAAAGCGTCCTGCGCGCCAGCGGCAACCGCAGCGTGTGGCCGCATGTCGTCAGCCGACCGGAGAATGCATCTACCGCGATCGGCACCACCAGCGAGCACGATGCCGACCAGCGTGCCCTGGCACAGGAGGCGGTTGGCGCGAACTCCCTGCGGCAGGCCGTGTCAGGCAGGTCAGCGTGATGGCCCCCATCATCAAAAGTGAGTTCCAGCTGAGTGCAAGAACCGCGACAATGCGGACAAATCGAAACGGGAGGAAACAATGACGAAATCTTTCAAATTGGGAATGACTCTGTCTCGCCGCACGTTCGGCAAGGGTGCGCTCGCCGCATCGACCGCTGTGGTCGCAGCCGGCACGCCGCTGCGCTACGCGCTCGGCGCCGATCCAATCAAGATCGGGCTCGTGCTGCCCTATTCGGGCGTCTATGCCAATTTCGGCGAAGGCATCACCAACGGGTTCGAATTCGCGCTCAAGAAGCGCGGTAACCAGCTCGGCGGCCGCCCCGTCGAGATCATTAAGGGCGACGATCAACTCGATGCCAAGATCGGCGGTGAGGTGACGCAGAAACTCGTCAGCCGCGACAATGTCGACATCGTGGTCGGCACCGTCGGTTCGAATGTCGTTCCGGTGATGCAGAAAATCTGCATCGACGCCAAGAAATTCCTCATTGTGCCGACTGCAGCCTCGAACGATCTCACCCGTGCGCGCTGCCATCCGCTCACTTTCAGGGTCTCACATTCGAACTGGCAAATAACGGCGCCAGCTGGTCCCTGGCTCTTCAAGCGCGGCAAGAAGCGCGTGATTACAATGGGCATGAATTATGCCGCCGGCCGCGAGGAAGTCGGCGCCTTTGTCGAGACTTTCACTGCCGCAGGCGGCGAAGTGCTGGATCAAAAATGGCCCGGCCTGAAGGAACTCGACTACCAGGCCTATTTCGCCGACGTGCTGCCGAAAAATCCGGACGCCGTGTTCACCTTCTTCGCGGGCTCCAACGCGGTGGAATTTGTAAAGCAATATGCGCAGGCTGGCTTGAAGGATCGCGTGCCGCTCTATGGCGCGGCCTATCTCACCGACTCGACGCTGCTGCCGGCGCAGGGCAACGCCGCTGACGGGGTCATTACCAGCGGGCATTGGGCGCCGTCGCTAGACAATGCAGCCAACAAGGCCTTCCTCGCCGACTTCAAGCAGGCGACCGGCAAGGAAGGCGATCTGAACTCGATGCACGGGCACGATTCGCTAACCGTGCTTGCGCTCGCCCTCGACAAGACCAAGGGCGACACCAAGGATCAGGACGCGCTCAGCAAGGCGCTGCAGGCGGTCGAATTCGCAAGTCCGCGCGGTCCGTTCCGTTTCTCCAAGGGCCGCAATCCGGTGCAGAATATCTACGCCATCGAGGCCAAGGGCGGCAAACTCGCGGTGCTGGAGACCATGCAGACGAACGTGGAGGATCCCGTCGGCGAATGCAAAGCTTGACGCTCCGACTTCGCCGCAACAACTTGCGCCGCTTCGGCACCCGTCGGAGCGGCGCGCCTCTTCAAGCGGTAGCGCCAACTGTTCAGCGATGCAGCTAAGTACTTTCCTCATCCAGATCCTGAACGGTGTGCAATTCGGCATGCTGCTGTTCCTGATCGCCAGTGGACTGACCCTGACCTTCGGGATCATGGGGATCATCAATCTGGCGCATGGCGCGTTCTTCATGATCGGCGCGTATCTAGTGTTCCAGTTCACGCGCCATATGGGCTGGCCCTTGCCCCTCGCATATGTCTCGGCGATCGCCTGCGTGGTGGCACTCGGAGCCGTGGTAGAGCGCAGCGTGCTCGCGCCGCTCGCCAATCGCGATCATCTCGATCAGGTGCTCGTCACCTATGGCTTGATCCTCATACTCGACGAGATGGCGGTCATTGTTTGGGGCAAGGACGTGCAGCCGGCGGAAATCCCCGCTATCTTTCAGGGCAGCATCCAGCTTTCGCAGAATTTCGTTTATCCGATCTATCGCCTTGTGCTGTCGCTGGTCGGCATCGCCTGCGCCATCGGCCTTTACATGCTCGTGTCCTGGACGCGACTGGGGATGGTGGTGCGCGCGGGCTCGGTCGACCGCAACATGGTGCGCGCACTCGGCATCAATGTTGGCCCGATCTTTAGCATGGTGTTCGGCATCGGGGCTGCGCTCGCCGCCATAGCCGGCATCATGGCGGCGCCAATTCTGTCGGTGTCGCCTGGCATGGGCGACAAGATCATAATCATCGCCTTCGTGGTGGTAGTGATCGGCGGCATCGGCTCCATCAAAGGCGCTTTTATCGGCGCGCTTCTGGTCGGCCTCATGGATGCCTTCGGCAAGATTTTCTTTCCGAACGCGAGCTCCCTCATCATTTACGCGCTGATGGCGTTGGTTCTGGTCTGGCGGCCGGAGGGACTGTTCGGGAAGTCCGCGCGATGAGACCGGTCTCGCTCATGGCGCTGATCGTTGCGCTGATCGCGCTTGCGGCGATTCCGCTGCTCGATAAGCCGTTCCTGATCTCGCAATTCACTCGCATCGTGATCTACGCGATCTTCGCAATGAGTCTCGACCTGCTCGTGGGTTATTGCGGAATGGTCAGCCTCGGGCATGCGGCGTTCTTCGGGGTTGCGGCCTATGCCACGGCCCTGCTCGCCGAAAGAGCGGGAGTCGAGAATGTATTGATCTCGCTGCCGCTGAGTCTTGTCGCGGCGGCGGTCGCCGCAGCCGTGATCGGATTGCTGACTTTGCGGACACGCGGGGTTTATTTCATCATGGCGACGCTCGCTTTCGCGCAGGTGCTGTTCTTTGTCGTGCATGACAATCCCTACTTTGGCGGCTCGGATGGGTTACTTCTGCTAGCGCGCTTCAAGCTTTCGCTCGGCGGCGTCACGCTGCTTGACCTGTCAAATGCGGTCACCCGTTATTATGCCTGTCTCGTCATCGGTCTGGCGGTGCTGATCGGATTGTGGGTACTGGTGCAATCGCCCTTCGGGCGCGTGATCCAGGGTATCAAGTCGAACGAGCAGCGAATGCGCGCACTCGGCTATCCCGTTGAGCGCTACAAATTCGTCTGCTTCGTTATCGGCGGGACGCTCGCCGGCCTCGCCGGCCATCTCTATGTGCTTCTGACAGGCCTCGCCGACCCCTCGATCCTCGACTGGCTGCATTCGGCGCAGCTTCTGATGATGGTGATTGTGGGCGGCATTGGCACCCTGGTCGGCGGGGCGATCGGTGCCTTCGTCATGATCCTGTTCATCGATCAGGCCTCCGAATATACCGAGCACTGGAAGCTTCTGGTCGGCGCGCTGGTAATTGCGATCACGCTGCTGGCGCGGGGAGGAATTGTTGGGATCGCGCTGTCGATTTTACGACGGCTGGGATTGCTGGAAGCGTGACATGAGCGTGCTTCTCCGTACCGAATCTCTCAGCAAGTCGTTCGGCAGTCTCGCAGCCGTGAGCAACGTGTCGCTGGAATTCCGGGCCGGCGAAATCCACGCCATCATCGGCCCAAACGGTGCCGGCAAGACGACATTCCTGAATCTCCTGTCCGGCGAGTTGCCACCGAGCTCTGGCTCGCTGCATTTCGGCGGCGCTACCATAACGCGCTGGTCGCCGGACCGGCGCGCGCGCGCCGGAATGGGTCGCAGTTTCCAGCATTCTTCGGTATTCGAGGATTTGACGACCTTCGAGAATGCGCGACTCGCGGCGCAGACGCGGCTGCCGAGCTCGTTCCGGTTCTTCCGCCCCGCAACGCGCTATGATCTTGTCAATGCTTCCGCCGCGGCGGTGTTGGAGAAATTAGGGCTCGCTGCAACGGCGGACGTGTCTGCCGGGGAGATCAGCCACGGAGGGCAGCGTCAGCTCGAGATCGCCATGCTGATGGCGATCGAGCCGAAGATCATGCTGCTCGACGAGCCTACTTCCGGCATGGGGCGGGCTGAAACGTCCGAGCTGATTGAGACGCTTCGCACGCTCTCAAAGAAGCACACGCTAGTACTGGTGGAGCACGACATGGATGTGGTGTTCACCTTGGCCGACCGCATCACCGTGATGGTGAACGGATCGGTTCTTGCAAGTCCGGCAGGCCGGAAGATGTGCGCGCCAATGCGGACGTTCGCACCGCCTATCTCGGCGACGAGTTGTGAGGCGCCGATGACCGAAAAATGGGTTGGCCAGAGCATCGAGCGGTTCGAGGACGAGGCGCTGCTCACCGGCGGCGCGCGCTTCATCGATGACCTCGAACCTGTGGCGGGCCTCACCCATGCGGCAATTCTCCGCTCGCCGCATGCGCACGCTGATATTGTTGCCATCGATATCAGCGCCGCCAAGCGACTTCCGGGCGTTCTCGGCGTGCTGACCGGCAAAGACATCGCCGCGATGGCAAAGCCGATCGGCAATCTCATCACCCGCAAGCTTCGCTACTATCCTTGTGCGGTCGATCGGGTGCGCTATTTCGGTGAGCCGGTCGCCGTGGTGATCGCCGAGAACCGCTATCTCGCGGAGGACGCGCTCGATCTCATTCGTGTCGATTACGCGCCGCGGACACCGGTGGTCGATCCGGAATTCGCGGCGTCTCCTCAGTCCGCCGTGCTGCACGACGATCTCGGGACCAATATCGCGCACGCTCGTGATTTCATCTATGGCGACCCCGAAACCGCCTTCGGCTCAGCGCACAAAATCATTTCGTACAAGGTTGATTATCCGCGGGTCAATTCGACCCCGATCGAAACCTATGGCGTGATTGCCGATTTCGACAAAGGCGCCGGTCGCTACACGGTCTGGTCCAACTTTCAGGGACCCTATGCCATTCATCCGATCATGTGCGATGCGCTCGGCGTGCGCGGAAGCCAGTTGCGGCTGATTTCGGCGCCCTCGAGCGGCGGTAGCTTCGGCATCAAGCAGGGAGTTTATCCCTATATCGTGCTGATGGGGCTTGCGAGCCGCAAGCTCGGACGTCCCGTGAAATGGATCGAGGACCGGCTGGAGCATCTGGCCGCGTCCTCTGCGGCATCCGGGCGCGTCACCACGCTGGATGGCGCCTTCGACGCTGACGGCCTATTGACCGGGCTTCGCCTGAAGCAGATCGAGAATGTCGGTGCGTATTTGCGGCCGCCCGATCCGGCCGCGCTTTACCGCATGCATTCAACGTTGAGCGGACCGTATCGCGTACGCAATGTCGCGGTCTCGAACCAGGTAGTGGTCACCAACCAGGTGCCGAGCGGGCTCAATCGCGGTTTCGGTGGGCCGCAATTCTATTTCCCGCTCGAACGCATGATGGACAAGGCAGCGGCGGCCTTCGGTATTGATCCGGCCGAGATGCGGCTTCGCAACGTCGTGCGCGCCGACGAATTTCCCTACGACACCCCGGCCGGCTCGGTGCTCGACAGCGGCGATTATCCGCGGGCGATCAGGCTCGCGCTCGCGCAGGCTGGCATCGACAAACTTCGCGTCGAGCGTGACGAAGCCCGCAAGGCCGGCCGCAAGTTCGGCATCGGGATGGCGCTCGGGGTCGAAACATCCGCCTCCAACATGGCCTATGTAAATCTAGCGCTTACCCATGCGCAGCGCGAGAAGGGCTTGCCCAAATCCGGCGCCGGTGCAACCGCGCGCGTCATCCTGGATCCGCTCGGCTCCGTGATCGTGCATATCGACTCGATCCCGAACGGGCAGGGGCACCGCACCGTGGTAGCGCAGATCGTCGCCGACGAGATCGGCGTGAAGCCCTCAGATGTAGAGGTCTACAGCGATCTCGACACCTTTGGCGGCATCTGGTCGATCACGTCGGGCAACTATGCCAATCGCTTCTCCACGACGGTGTGCTCGGCGGTTGCGATGTCGGCGCGAAAGGCCGCAGGAAAGCTTCGCGCCGCCGCAGCCCAAGCGCTGGATGTTGCGCCCGAGCGTGTTGAGTTGTCCGGCGGATTTGCGTCGGCACCGGGCAGCCGCAACGAGCCGATCCCTATCCGCCGCCTCGCCGCCCAGCTCCACTGGGATTCGAGCCATCTGCCGGACGGCGTGGATGGCGCGATATCGGAGTTGGCGGAATTCTCGCCTTCGAGCCTCTCAGTGCCGGACGAAAAAGATCGCATGCGCTCGTCGCTGACCTATTCCTTTCAGTGCGACATCGCGGCCGTCGAGGTCGATCCCGATACAGGCCGCGTGCATGTTCGCCGCTATGTCGTTTTTCACGATGCCGGCACGCAGCTCAATCCGGCGGTCGTCGACGGACAGATCCGCGGCGGCTTCGCGCATGGCTTCGGCGCCGCGATGATGGAACGGCTGCACTATGCGCCGGACGGCACGCTTCTGTCCGGCACCTTCCAGGATTATCTCTGCCCGACCGCCCCGGAACTGCCGGAGCTTTCGATCGGGCATATGGCGTCGCCGAGCCCGAACACGGTGCAAGGTGCCAAGGGCCTAGGCGATGGCTGCTCCATGATTGCGCCGGCAGCGCTCGGCAATGCGATTGCAGACGCGATTGGACTGCAAGACCTGACGCCACCCTTCCTGCCGAGCCGGCTCTGGCTGCAGATGCAGGGCCGCGACCCGGACGCGCGAGAGGCTGCGTCACCATCCGCATTGAAAGGCGCGCTTCGCGGCGAGGGCAAGGTCGAGATCGATGCTTCGCGCGAGACGGTGTGGGCCGCGCTGCTTTCACCCGAGAGCCTGCGGCAAATCATTCCGGGCTGCGAGCAGGTTGAGAAAATCTCCGATACTGATTACCGGGCCCGCATCCGCATCAGCATTGCAGGTATCGGTGGCGTATACGAAGCCACCATCCGCCTGTCCGAACTCGATCCGCCGCAAAGCCTCAAGCTGTCGGGCCGCGGCGAGAGCGCGCTGGGCTTCGGAGAAGGTCAGGCGCTGGTGTCGCTGACGGCGCTGTCCAAGACGCATACGCAATTGCATTACCGCTATGGGGCCGATATCGGCGGCAAGCTCGCGGCCTTCGGCCAGCGCATGATCGAGGGCGTCGTGCGCGTGCTGCTCGCCGCATTCTTTGAACGGCTGGCGGCGCATCTTCGCGGCGATGCGCCGGTGCAGGGCTTCGGCTCCAAGTGGCGCGGCTTCATCGAGATGCTGCGGCTGGTGTGGGGCAAACGATGAAGCCCGCACCGTTCGATTATCTTCGCCCGGACAGCCTCGACCAGGCACTAGATGCGCTGTCGCGCGCCGGCGAAGAAGCCCGCATTCTCGCCGGCGGGCAGTCGCTCGGTGCCATGCTGAATATGCGGATCGTGACGCCGGCGCTAGTCGTTGACATTAACCGCCTTGCGGGCCTCGACCGGATCGAAACGCAGATTGACCGAACCATGACGCCCGCTCTGGTGCGGCAAGCGGATGCGCTCAAAGATGCCGGCATCCGCAACAATGTGCCGCTGCTCGCTCTGGCGCTGCCCCATGTCGGCCATTATCAGACCCGCAATCGCGGTACGCTCTGTGGCTCGGCCGCGCATGGCGATCCGAGCGCGGAGATTCCACTTGTGCTGGCGACGCTCAATGGCGAGGTGGAGCTTAAATCGCGAAAGCGCACGCGCAGGATCAGGGCACGTGACTTTTGGCGGGCCGCGCTCACCACAGCGCGCGATCCGGACGAATGCGTGGTCGCGCTGTACTGGCCAAATTCGTCGCCCACGGCACGATATGCGTTTCGGGAATTCTCGATACGAGAGGGAGATTTCGCAGTGGTCGCGGTGGCCTGTTCGATTGATTGCGGCAAGGTAGCGCTCGGCTTCGGCGGCTGCGGCGACGCCCCGCAGGTGGTCGAATGCACCCTTACCGACCCGCTTTCGGCAGGAGACATCGCCTCGCATGCCGCGAAGAAAATTGAATGCCGGAGCGATCCCTTTGCACACGCTGACTATCGCCGGCATCTCGCTTTTGTGCTCGCGAAGCAGGCGCTTTCCGACGTGCTCTCCGAGAATGGGCAGCACCATGCTTGAAGTAAGGTCGGGTCAAAAAACATCGGTCCATTTTACACTGAACGGAAAGCCTGTATCGGGAGAAGCCGAGCCGCGCATGCAACTGGCGGATTTCCTGCGCCATGAGCTCCGCCAGACCGGTACCCATGTCGGCTGCGAGCACGGTATCTGCGGCGCCTGCACGGTACTGGTCGACGGCCGCGCGGTGCGATCGTGTACGCTTTATGCGGTGCAGGTCGAAGGCTGCGAGATCACTACTGTGGAAGGCGTCAATGCCGGCCCCGATCCGCTAAGCGATCTGCAACTGGCCTTCCGCCGCCATCACGCCTTGCAATGCGGCTTCTGCACGGCCGGCATCCTCATCTCCGCGACTCAATTCCTCGCCGAAAACGACAATCCGACTGAGCTCGAAGTACGCGACATGCTTTCCGGGCATCTGTGCCGCTGCACCGGCTATGTCGGCATTATCGATGCCATTTTGGAAACAGCGCAGACGCGCGCCAAGCAATCCAAGTAATCACGTCACATGAAGGGGTTCAGACATGGCTAGCTATCCGGAACAACTCGACGGGCTGCGCGTCGATAAGGATAAGGGAGCCGGTGCCGGCTATCTGATCCTCGATCGCCCGCCGATGAACACCGTGAGCTTCGCGGGTCGCGCGCAGATCGCTGCCATAATTGCCGCGATGGACGAGGACCCCGACATCCGCGTCATCGTCATCCGTGGTGCCAATGGCGTCTACAGCTCGGGCGGCGACATCGCGGGCTTTCTAAAGGTCGAACGCGACGGCATGCACGATTTGCACTGGAATGTCGCAGCGCCCGAACGAGCCAAGAAGCCGGTGATCGCCGCTATCGAGAAATGGGCGATGGGCGTCGCTTTCGAGTTGTCGCTCGCCTGCGATTTCCGTCTCGCCACCGAAAATACGCAGCTTGCGCTGCCCGAGATCAATCTCGGCATTACGCCTGGCAGCGGTGGCACGGTGCGAATAGCGCATCTTGCTGGCCTAACGCGCGCGAAAGAGATGATCATGCGCGGGCGCCGCATCAGCGCGAAGGAGGCCTTCGAATGGGGCATCCTGACCGAGGTGGTGCCAGATGGAACCCTGGACGAGGCGATCGCGCGCTGGATCAAGGACTTGGCAGCACGCCCCCAGATTCCGCTGACGGCGCTGAAGCGCGTACTGAATTCGACCTATGAGACGCCTTTGAGTGTCGGCCTTCAGCTCGAAGGGCAGACTTTCGAAAAATTGCGCCCCGGTCCCGAATTCAAGCACGGTGTGGAGGCGTTCGTGGAGAAGAAGAAGCCGGATTTCAGCCGTTTCTGACTGAGTTTAGGTGCTCTTGGCTCGCGTTCGGAGCTGACATAGGATGATTGTTCGATCCCTCGAAGCGCGAGCTAGGCCGCCGGCAATGGATCTGCGGCAAATTCAGTATTTCGTGGCGCTGTTCGAGGAACGCAGCATCACGAAGGCGGCGCGACGGCTCAACGTTGTTCAGCCGGCAATTTCAATGCAGATTGGACGGCTGGAGAAGAGCTTTAAGACCAAGCTCTTTGAACGCACTTCGCGCGGGGTGATCCCGACCGACATTGGTCGCGCCTATTACGGGCTGTGTCAGAAGATACTCGGCGAGGTGCACGAGGCGCGCCGCTATCTGCAGGAATCAAGCGGCAAGGTCACGGGAGACCTGACAGTTGGTCTAATGCCGTCGGTCGCCAACAGTGTTTTGCCGGAGGTGCTTGCGAGTTACAAGGAAGCCTTTCCAGACGTTACGCTGCGGATCGTTGAAGCCTATAGCGGCAGCCTGATGGACGCGCTTTTATCAGGTCGCATCGATCTTGCTGTAGTGAACAATACCGGCAGCTTTAGTGGCTTGGCGGTCTCGCCGCTGTTTCGCGATTATATTGTTCTGGTGACGCGGTATGCCGCTGGCGCGAAAGTAACTAGTGAAATTCCAGCGCATCGGTTAGCAGAACATAGACTGGTGCTGCCCTCCCAGCGGCAAGGCATGCGAGTGTTGGTTGATTCGATGCTCGCATCTTCGGGAATTGTTCTTAAGCCGGAAATCGAGCTTGATTCACTTGGACCCACGCTAGAGCTCGTATGCAAGAGCGACTGGGCGACGATCCTTCCTGTGGTTGCTGTAAAACAAGCCGCCGACAGGAAGCTTTTTCGGATTTAGCGGATTGTAAATCCATCGATCCCACGAGAGGTGGTGGTGGCTTCGCACAATCAGAGGGTGCCTTCGCTGGCAGGCCAGTATTTCACGAACGCATTGCAGAAGCGCATAAAAATAATTCTAGAGGGCTGATACATTCGAAATAAATGAGCCCTGGTGGGTAGGCAGGGCACAAACCGCGGGACAGCTATACGATTTCACATTGGAGCTAACGCTTCCCGCTCGCTCACATGAGGATTATGATCTCCAACAGACCGTAAAAAGCGGCAGTCATCTTGGGAGGTCAGCGTGAAGAAGCAGCGTCATTCTGCCTGTCGTGTCGCATTCTGGATCTTGGTCGCGTACGGCTCTATGAGCCTTTCAGCGGCGCGAGCCGAAGCCCCAAAAATTGGCGATGCGCCTGAAGTAAAGAACATGCGGCTCGTTGGGATGAACGATCTACAAGCGCGCAGCGCTTATCAGCCGACGATTCACAAACAGGGCGATCGCTACATTGCTTATATAGGACACCACGGCGGAACACCTGACGTGCCGAAGCCTCGAAATCACTTGACGGGGCAAGGCGAATTCAACGGCACCTCCATCGTTGATGTTACCGATCCGGAGCATCCGAAATATCTCGTTCACCTTCCCGGTCAGGAAGGACTTTTTGAAGCAGGTGGAGCGCAGATGACAAGAGTCTGCGACGGGAAATCGTTGCCGAAGGGCGATCCGAACGCCGTATACCTCCTTCGCACTTTTGGCGGCGCGGGCCATGAAATCTGGAATGTTGCCGATCCCGCCAATCCCAAATTGGTTTCGAAGCCGAGTTGGGGCCTCAAGGACACCCACAAAAGTTTCTGGGAATGCGACACCGGCATCGCCTATCTGGTTTCCGGCGTCGATGGATGGCGCACTCGGCGCATGACGGAAATATTCGATCTCAGTGATCCCGCAACTCCGGTCAAGATCCGCGATTTCGGACTAGTCGGCCAAGAGCCTGGCACCAGCGGCGCCGTGCCAACGGATTTGCACGGAATGATTTCGACCGGGCCCAAGGGAAACCGGGTCTATTTCGGGTACGGCACCAACAAGGGAGGTGTCGTGCAGATCGTCGACCGCGAAAAGCTTTTGAGGGGTCCGAAAGATCCAACGCCGGAAAATCTACGCTATCCACTTGTTTCTCAACTCGGGTTGCTGCCGATCTCGGGCGCTCATACCACCATGCCACTTCTCGGAATGCCGGTGGCGGAATTCTCCAAGGACAAAGACGGTAAGGTTCGCGATTTCATCATGATCGTGAACGAGCAAATACTGAATGAATGTCTCGAGCCGCGGCAGATGGTCTATTTCATGGATATTACCGTTGAAAGCCGACCGATGGTTGTATCGAACTTCAATGTACCCGAAGCTAGCGGCAACTTCTGCGATCGCGGTGGTCGATTCGGCGCTCATTCATCAAACGAGAGTACGGCGCCAATATTCCACAAGAAGGTTGCCTTCTTCACCTGGTTCAATGCCGGCGTCCGCGCGGTCGATATTCGTGATCCGTATGCCCCAAAAGAGGTCGGATACTTCATCCCGGCCATTACCGAGGCGACCGACAGGCGCTGCATCAAGATCGAGGGCAAGGATCGCTGCAAGACCGCAATCCAGAGCAACAATTTGGAGACAGACGATCGTGGCTATGTTTACGTCGTGGACCGTGCAAATACCGGCCTCCACATCCTCGAACTGACTGAGGACGCGAAGCGGGTCACCGGTCAGCAATAGTTCGCAGGCGCCCGTGATGACGAATTGGCGATTGCTGCTCACAGCGATGCTGTTTTTTTTCCTGGGCGGTATTGCCGTTCTCGCGTTCGCGCGCAAACCATTCTGGATGCCAATTGCTCCCGTGGGCGGTGGATCGCCAAGCTGGGTTGAAATAGCATGGCCCTTCCCGATCGACGAATGGGGGAGAGGCAAGGCCTTCCGTTGTTCAGCTTCCGAATGTGGCGCCGAAGTTCGCGTTTACCTACGTCCTAAGATCGGGTTCTGCAATTGCACCAGCGGTGTAACGGACGATGATGAGCTTGATCGCATCAGTGATTTCGGTCTGATGGGCGATGGCATCGTGCCAGTCAGTGCCGGCAATCCGATCCAAGTTGGATCGATGCAGGGCCGGTCGCGAACCTACCATATACGCCAACTTGGCAATGACCACTTGGCGCTCTCGACGGCCTTTAACAACAAGTGCGATGTCGTTGTCGGAACCGCGATCGCCGATCATAAAAATGTCGTGGCGCTTCAAACTCTCACACTCGGGTTTCTCAACAGTGATCAAGTTCTTGGCTGGGCGAATAATGAATTAGGGCGTTGAAAAGTGCTCCGGCCGCCGGCGCTTTATAGGCGATGACGCAGGACGATACGCGGATCGACCTCACGGCCATCCGCGAAGCCGTGCGTGGATTGTGTTCCGGCTTTCCCGATGAGTATTGGCGCAGGCTCGACCGCGAGTTGCCAGCGGCGAATTGCGTCTGCGGGCCTTCGGTGTCACCGAACCGTCCTCTGGAACCGATACGCTGAGCTTGCGGACAAGCGCTGTTCGGGACGGAGATTGTTACATCGTCAACGGTTAGAAAATCTGGACTTCGCGGGCTGAACATTCCGATCTCATGTTGTTGCTCGCATGCACAACGCCGAAGGATAGGGTCAAGAAGCTGTCGTGCGGTGGTTCTAACGTTACCTTCAGTCTCTATTCCTTATTTTTCAATTGTTCTTCGTTCGCGGCAATAAAAGTCCGGATCTCGTCGGCCATATTTAGCAGCTTCAACCATTGCTCCTTATAGAGTGTTACGGGCCAGCGCCCCATTCCATAAACGGAGAGGCCGCCCTTTTCGCTAACCTTCATTCGAATTCCGGCGGCCGCGCTCTTTTTGAGGGCTGCGTTTTCATTTCGAAGGCGTTCAAGCTCTGCTTTAATCGCTTCGTCAGTCATCCACTGCTCCTGTCAAAGTCGTGTCCGGGCCACTTGCGTTACCGCAAACGCGGCATTCGCCGCAGAATTTATCGAAGGATTGTTATTCTCGAGTGAGCGTCGCTCACGATTATGAACGCTTGGATCTAGGTCATTCTCAGCGATCTAAGACATGCTCTTTGCACAGTGTCGCGCACGCAGGTCAATATAATACTGTTTTTCAAAGTCAATCTGCCTTTCACCATTCTCTATTGTCAGTCTTTTCGTCTGTTGAGGGACGTTCCGGATCGACGATTTCGGCAAGCCGTGGGGTCGCCGAGCTGTTTTGTCGATGTGCCCGTGCTAATGTCTGGGTGCGAAGGCCCCTGAATTTGATCCAGTTGCCCGCGCCCAATGATTATTCCGCAAGGACATAAGGATGTCATGACCTCGGCAGCGCGGCGTGCGGACTTTCTGATGGCGCTGGCCTATGCGACGGACTTGGCCACTGGGCACTCGAGGGACTTTGCGCTGCGCTCCTGTGTGCTGAGCATGCGGTTTGCCGATCTCCTGAACCTTGACGATTCCATTCGGCGTGACGTCTATCATCAGGCGCTTCTTCGCTATATCGGCTGCAACGCAGACAGTCATTTGCTGGCGGCGGCATTTGGCGACGAGATCGCACTCCGGCGCGACCTTCAGCGCATCGACATCGGCAACAAATCGGAACTCGCGGAAACAATCGTCCGCGCCATCACGCGCACCTTCGCGGATGCGCCTCCCGCGGAGTTGGCGCAGGCGGTTGAGCGGGGGCTTGCGGAAGCCATGCAAGTCAGCGTGCCCATTCTGTCCGGACATTGCGAAGTCGCCAAGCGTATCGCCGAAAGGATCGGCCTTTCGAAGGAGACGCAAGAGAATCTCGGCCAGCTTTATGAGCGATGGGATGGGCGCGGACTACCGCGAGGTCTTTCCGGGGGGGGCCGTCAAGCTCCCGGTTCGCATCGTGACCCTGGCACAGGATGCCATAGCGCTGAACGAAGCTCATGGCTTCGAGACCATGAGGGCTATGATCAGCAAACGCGGCGACGGCGCCTACGAGGCTGAGCTTGCCAACCTCTTCGTCGCGCATGCCGAGAGCCTGCTTTCCGGCCTCGACGATCCTGTCGACCGCGAGACGATTCTTTCGATCGAACCGCATCCGCATGCGGTGCTTGACGAGGAGGCGTGCGAGGAGGCCTATATTGCAATCGCCGATATGATCGACATGAGAATGCCTTTCACGTTCGGTCATTCTCGAGCCGTTTCCGCGCTTGCGGACGCGGCCGGCAAACGCCTGGCTCTGCCCGCTTCAGACATTCGGGAAGTCCGCTGGGCGGCCTATACGCACGATATCGGCGAACTGGCGGTTCCGGTCTCGACCTGGATGCGACGCGGGGCCTTCACGGAGCGCGAGACCGACGCAGCAAAGCTTCATCCCTATCACGGCGAGAGAGCGCTTGCATCGTTGGGTAGAGAAGGCACTGCCATTGCAGCACTGGTGTTGCGCCATCATGAACGTCTCGATGGCAGCGGATATCACCGCAACGCGCGAGCGCCCGATCTAGCGCCGGCCGCGCGGATCCTCGCGGCTGCCGAAGCCTTTCAGACTGCCAGAGAGGCAAGGCCGCATCGGCCTGCCCTAAGCGATGCCGCCGCCGCCTCAAAGCTGCGAAGCGCTGTCCGGGAAGGAAAACTTTGTGCAGAAGCCGTGGAAGCGGTGCTTGCCAGCGCCGGTCAGCCAGGCCGGCGCGATGACGCGGAACGCATGTCGGGGCTGACGTCGCGAGAGATCGAAGTCTTGCGATTGATCGCAGCCGGCCACACCGCGAAGGAAGCGGCGCGTCGCCTCGAGATCGCGCCCAAGACCGCGGACAACCATATCCAAAACCTCTATTCCAAGATCGGAGTCACAACCCGGGCGGCGGCGGCTCTTTATGCTCTCGAACGCGGCCTGATCCAGCAAGGAAGTTCTGCGGGATAGGGAATCCACCCCATGTGCCGGTCTGCTTTCCCATGCACCCTTCAAGCATCGGGCGGCCAGTTGAGTGGCTGCCCAGAAGGGTCAGGCGGTCATGACGGGGTCATCGGCGATCAGGATCGTTCCCAGGCGATCGGGCGGCAATGCCACAATCGTTCAGCGCGCTTACGAGGCTTTGAATAGAGCCGATATCGCCACGCTGGCGAAGCTGTTCGACAAGACCGCCTCCTGGCACACGCCGGGGCTCGCCACTATCGCCGGCGACCGCATGGGACGCAAGTCGATCTTCACGCAGTTCGGCCGTTATCTCGGGGAGACGCGCGGCACATTCAGAGCCGATCTGTTGAACGTGCTCGAAAGCCATGACGGCCGCGTCGTCGCCGTTCACCACAACAGCGCGGTGCGGGATGGCAGACAGCTGAAAGCGCTGTGCTGCGTCGTTTTCGAACTCGAGGATGGCCGGATCCTGCTTGGCCGCGAACATTTCTACGATCTTTACGCCTGGGACGCGTTCTGGTCGTAACTCTTACTCCGACGATTTCAACCAACCACAGGAGGATTCAAATGAAGTACGTGCTCACCTGGGAGGAACGTTCGCAAGGTTCGCCGATCGAATACGAGAATGCGCAGAAGCGCATCTTGGAGGTCTTCACGCAATGGAGAGCCCCGGACAATTTCAAGATCGAGATGTTTGTCATTCGCGTCGGCGACTGGGGCGGATACATGCTGCTGGATTGCGATGAGCCGCTCGCTATTCACAAATTCTGCTCGATGCTGCCCGCTTTTGTGTTCGAAGCGCGGCCGGTGGTTCCGGTCATGGATGCCGTCCGGGTCGAGTTGGAGGCCATCACATTTCGAGATTCCCTCAAGGGCCATTAATCGGCCCGAGGGATCGGCCGGCTGCATCGACGGCCGCATATCCAAGACTTCGAACGCAAGGAAACACTCAATGCTCGCAAGACCCGAAAAGGCATGCTTCCTGATCGCCGACATATCCGGTTACACCAGCTATCTCGCCGGAGTCGAACTCGATCACGCGCAGGACATCATCGCCGACCTGATGGACACGGTGGTGAAGAGCCTTCGTCCGAGCTTCAGGATCGCCAAGTTCGAAGGCGACGCGGTATTCCTTTTCGCCGTCGGCGACAAGTTCGATGGTTCGCTGCTTCAGGACTCGATTGAGTCGGCTTACTTCGCCTTCCGGAAGCGGCTCCGCAACATCGAGCAGGCGACGTCTTGCCAGTGCAAGGCCTGTCACGGAATGCAGCAACTCGACCTCAAGTTTGTGGCACACCACGGCGAATTCATCAGACAGAGAATGGCGGGCCGCGACGAGCTGGCGGGTCGAGACGTGATTGTGGTTCATCGCCTTCTGAAGAATTCCGTGAAAGACCGCCTCGGCGGGCACGCATACGTGCTTTATTCTGATGCGTGCCTACAGGTGATGGAGGTCGATCCCGCGTCGCAGCAACTGCTCGAACACAAAGAATCGATCGAGATTCTCGGCGAACTGAAATGCTGGGTGTGCGATATCGAGGGCGCCTGGGCTACCGAAAAGGACCGGCGCAGAAACGTGGTCACTCGCAGTGCGGCGGCCTATCTGATCGAGTTCGATCTCGTTGCGGCCCGTCCGATCGTCTGGGATTATTTCACCTCACCGGGCAAGCGGCCGAAATGGCGAGGTGCAGACGAAGTCCGTGAAACGGTGGAGAAGGAAAGCGGCCGACGCGGCATCGGTACCGTCAACCATTGCATGCACGGTCCTCACGCCATCATCGAGGAAGTACTGGATTGGCGCCCCTTCGACTATCTGACGCTGACGACATTGTTGCCAATGCCGGCGGCGCCAAAAGTGCTGATGACCTATGCCTTCCTGGAATCCGACGGTAGCGGCACTCACGTCGAGATTCGCATCGGCAAGGCCATGCCCAGGGACCAGCCTTTTGTAGAGCAGGTTGTGGCCGAATTCCGGAATACGATTACCCGAGAAATTGAAGGTCTTTCACGACTTCTTGGGCAAGAGGACTGCGACCCTGAAGATCTGCAGGGGTCTAAGCAAAAAGCTTCAGGGGAGTAGTTTCCCAAAGACCGGTTCGAAAGTTTGCGTGCCGGGCATATAGTTCGAATCCTCGAACTTCCACGACGCATAGTAATAATTGCATAGTTGTCCGAAGTCGCGCGAGTTCATGCGAGAGGCGGCGCGGCTGAAGGGGAGAACTACTCGGCCCGGCATCACCTAATATTAGGAATTGAGCATTTACGTGCCTTGCGCCACGCCAACCGCAAATGACAAGCGGACCTTTCTGAATCCGAACTCTTGTCCAGCGGTTTTCTGCCTATCTGCTTGAAGCTTGCTGCGGCACATCTTCGGACCGGAGAAAGGCGCCAATACCTTTGTCTTGAACGTCATTGTAGCTTGGTAGATCCTCCAGAATGACTTCGTTCCCTTTGTTGCCCTCGTTATAGGCGGCAATAATCTCTTCGATTGTAGCCATGTTTCGAGCAACCCGGTGCTTCAATGGATGGCCTTCCTGAGTGAAGGGCACAAACAGTCGCCCGAGCGCGTGAGCGATCTCATAATTGCGATCGCTGCCTTGCGTAATCAATTTTTCATTTGTTCTCCCACGAAAGCGGCCCATGGCTGCGCTTGCCGTTTCTGAGAGCAAGGCAAAGCTCGACGTGTGGTCTCCGAATTCCCGATGACTCAATCCGTGAAGGTTTTCCGGTGAGGCGAGAACGTCCATTTGGACGCCGCGGCTCTTGAGCATCAGAGACGCGATGGTCCCAATCTCAAAGGCGCGTTGATGCGCAACAATCATATTGATGATCGGATATTCAGGATACGCCTCGTGCATATCGAGGACGAGCGTGGCGTTTTCTTTCTTCACGAGTTCAGTAACGGCGTAGCCCACGCGCTCTGTGAAACGTCCGTCTGGCTGGCCCGGGTAGTTACGATTCAGATTGCGGGCCTCCCATCCGACCATGTACTCGCCGGACGGGCTGTGCGTCTGGACGTCAGGGTCCGGCCATTGATGCACGGGATTGGTGAGCCGCATGCCGAAGCGGAACCAGCGTTTACCGTTAGGGATATCGATCTCATAGGTATGCGTAAAGCCCTCGAGCGGCTCCGTATAGGTGAAACCGCTGCGGTTCGCTTGCGGGATGACAATCAGGCGGCCCTTCTTGACCCGCACATTCTCGACCACAAGCGTAGCCGCAACGTGGCCCGCAACTTCCTGCGGGTGGGTGCCGCCGAGCAGGACGAATGTCCCGCCGGACTCCTGGCCTTCGAGGATGAATACGGGAGTCTCGCCGGACGTGCCGGCGAGCTTGGTGAAGTAGGTGCTGAGTGGTCGCGTCTGCGTCACGCCCGGTCCCGGATAGATCGGTTCGGGCTCATGCATCGCGTTGAAGCTTGCGGCCGCCGTGGCGGCGATGCCGATGCCCGCGATGAGGAAGATGAAACCCATAATACGTGCGTTTGCCATCACTTGATTCCTGCGGCGCGGAGCGCGAAAACGACAAAGATCAGCATGGCATAGAATTGCGGCCGCCACTCGCGCGAGCGGATCATCACGACCACCATGGCGACGGCGATGACGAGGGCGAGCCCGCGATAGATCCAGAGAATGAGGATGTCAGGTGTCATGGCGTGGCTCCCGTCATCGCAGATATGGCGCGAGGATCGGATTGAGGATGAGCATGAGGACCGCAAGCGCCGCCAGGCAGGCCAGCGTCGGAATGGCTGCGCGGATAATCGGCCAGAGCCGGTCCGTTCCGACCACATAGGCGGCGAGCGCCGTCGAAATTGCGGTCGGCGGGCAGAATTCCGACAGCGCCGCCAGGGCCGAGAGCGCGCTGATGTTCAGGATCATGTCCTGATGGATGAAGGCGAATGCGAACGGCACGCCCAGCGCATTCGACACGCCGATCGAGGTGAAAACAGAGCCGAGCAGCGGAAGGCCGGAGAGCGCTGCGTAGATCCACGGGCTTTGGAACGACATCACATTGATGACAATCCAGCCGCGCACGCCGGTCAGCGCCATGATCTGGACCAGCACGCCGACGGCCAGCAGTATGGCAGCGAGCAGCAATGGCGTGCCGGAGAATACCTGTCGGGCGACCTCCGACCAGCCGCGGCCGGACAGCATGAAGAGGCCGGACAATCCGCCGATCACAAGCACGAGAGGAATGCTTGGATCGAAGGCGAGCGCCGGCCAGTAGCGGATAATGGCCCAGAACAGGATGATGCCAAGAATGGAGACGATGCCGAGCGTCGCCCGGAAGCGCTGCGAGCCTTGCGCGGTGGTATCGCCGGGGCCGGCAGGCGGCGCCTGCTCGGCGTGTCGTGTGAACGTCAGCAGCGCGAAGATAGCGCAGGGCAGCGAAAGTGCGAGCAGGCTGGTCGCGAAGCCCGCGAACGGCATGTTCACGCCGTCGGCCATCACCATCGCGGGCACGTTGAGCGGCGGCGCGATCATGCCGAGCGTGCCCATCAGCGCGATATAGGCCGCCGCCCTTGCCGGCGGCAGTCCGGCTCGTTGCAGCACGGCGGCAGCAAATGTTCCGGCCGTCAGCACCGCCACGCCCGCGATGCCGGTTAACATGCCCGTGAGGAACAACGGAACACCGGCGACAATGAGCGAGATCAGCCGGCGCTGTGGAGTGGCGGTCATGTCGGCAATGGCGTCCGCCGCTCCGCTCTGCCGCAGCACCTGACCGAAGAACGCGCCGGCGAACAGCGCCAGAATGAGATTAAGATAGCCGAAGCCGCCCTCGACGAGGTGACGGAACGGAATGCCGAAACCGGCGATCAGCGCGCCGGCCACGGCGGACAGGATGAGCCCGATCGGCAGCGGCAAGCGGAGCAGACCGGTCACCATCAGGACGGCTACCATCGTCACGAAGACCCAGACGATGTCGACCATGTTCTATCGTTCCGTCATTGGATGTCGGGTGAAAGCGGCAGCCGGCCGTAGATGCGCGGATTCGCGCCGATCGGCGGTAATGGCACCGGGTCGTAGGGGAGCCCCCAGTCGAGCGCGAGGCGCTTGACATATAGAATGTGCAGCACCGGTATATTGCGCGCGGCGAAGTCGTGTACGAGGCCGGTAACGCCGCGGTCGCACGGCAGCTTTTTCTGGATCAAACCGTTTGGCAGGCCGTATGCATCGAGGCATGTCCCGATGCCGAGAACCGACCCTCCGACATTGATCAGCGCAACCGGCCCTTCCGGTGCGGCGTCGGATATCGCCTTCATCACGCCGCGTTTCAATGTGGCGAGGTCGCCGGCGACAATCGGCTCGTAACCATTTCGGTGTGCCGTGCCGATCAGCATCTCACGCCCGGTTCCGGTCTGGCTTTCGGCGGTCGCGCTTTCGCCGCCGAGCACAACGGCGGTCGTACGTGCGTGCCAGATACCCGCGTGCCGGATTGCAGTTTCCATATCGAGCCAGCCGAATTCCGGGTCGTTCGCCCCGAACATCGACGAGCCGAGGGAACTCACAATCACTGGCTTGAGTCCCAGCGTTTCCACTGCGGAGATCGCAGCGATATTGGCACCGGGAAACGAGCCCGACGCCACGATCGCGATGGCGGCACCCGGAGGCGGGCTCATGTTCAGCAGGATTCGCGCAACGGCCGCCGCAAGATCGGGATTGGTCGTGGTGCGCTTGGCCTGCACTTCGCCGATGGTGGTTGTCGTTTCACTCCAGTCCGGCCCGATCAGGCCGGTCCGGTTCGGGTCGACATCGGCGGGCTGCAGCAAACCCAGTTTCTGCTTGGCCTCGACGATTTGTGCTTGCGCATTCTTCGAAAGCCGTGCGGCGGCGTACAACTGTTCGGCCTTGGGGTGCGGCGAGTTCGACACAAGATGCTCGACGACCTGCCACACGGCGATGCTTGCGACCGCAAGCGCAAGTATCCAACGCGGCTTCGGGGTGGCCCCTGCTGTATTGCTCGTCCAGATTGGTGCAAAAGCGGATTTCATCGCAGCACCGACATGGTCAGCAGCGCAAGCGTGCGCGTGATCGCAGCCGCGATCGCAAGCATCAACATCGTCGGCCAAAAACCCTGCCGGTACCATTGATGCGCGATCAGGCCCGGCACAATGTAGCCGAGACCGGCCCAGATGAGAGTTTCGGACACAAGCTCGCTGCGCAGATAGCCGATGCCGGTTGCCAGGATGAGGCCTGTCAGAATGCTGACCGTCAGCCGGCGCGTCCCGTACAGCGACAGCCATGGTGCGAGGATCGACACGATGGCATGCGTCCCGATGACGGCGGCAATGACGCCGAGCAGGGCCTTCGGCTGATCAAGCAGCAAGGCGATATAGCCCGGTGCAATGATGGCACCGGCCGTGATGCCGGTGATCTCCGTCAGCAGAAGTCCGACCAGGACGCCGATGATGAGCGTGACGGTCAGCATTGTTGCGCCGCGGCATTTACGAAAGAGGTCATCTCTGCGCCGGCGCCCCGAAAGTTGCCTATGCCCCAGATCACTGTCCCGTCGGCTGCATCGCGTGCGATCCGGTCGAGCTGCTGCTGTGCGGATGCGAGCGGGAGAAGATGGACGCGGCTCGGGTCGAACCCAGCCTTCAGCGCCCATTGGCGAAACACACGTGACCCTTGCGTGACATAGAGTGCGGCGTCCGGTGCCAGCAGCGGCAGAAGCGACAGGAAGGCACGGCTGCGCAGTGGGCGGTCGGCGCGTGCGTTGAACAGGAATGCGGTGGGGACCCCTGCCGGCTGATTTCGCTGCCACAATTGCCGGAACGAACTCGATGTCGTTGCAGGAGAAGGCATTGGCGAAGCGCACAGAACACCCGCCAATGGTCACGGACTGCAGAGTGAAGGCGCCGATGTCCTTCTGTGCGTCGCGCATCGCGGCATCTGCAACCTTGTCGTCGATGCCGTGGCGCCGGCAGATCGCGCGCGCGAGCATGAGGTTCGCCGCCTCCGGATCGCAGTCCCGGACATCATCGACGACAATCAACTCACAACGCAGCCGTTGCGCCTCCTCTTGCACAAGCGGCGTCGCGGCTTCGGCCGTGGCGAACACGCGGCCTCCAGGGGGGAGGGCCCGCGTGATGGCCCACGCCATGGCGTTCGGTTTGTCCCCGAGCTGCTCCTGATGGTCGGAGCGCACGTTGGTGATAAGCAGATCCGTCGCCCGGATATAGAAGCGTTCGAGTGCGCCGAGATATTCGGGTTCGATTGCCATTGCTTCGACGACGACCGCATTGGCCTTCCTCCGAGCGGCCGCCCGGATGAAGCTCGATTGCTCGCGGACCGACGCCGCGCCCCAGCGCCGGATCAGGACTTCGCTGCCATCGGGACGGATGAACTTCGGCTGAGTACCGGTGGTCTTCGCGACGACGCGGTGGCCGCCAGCCCGCAGGCCGGCGGCGACAAGGCGTGTGACCGTGGATTTGCCTCGCGTGCCCGCGATGTGAATTCGGATCGGGATGCGTTTTAGCCGTCGCCGGTGAAGGAGTGCGGCGGCCGCCAGTGACAGGCAGGCGGTGCTGCCCGCCGCAAGCGCTACGATGAATCGGGCAAAGGGCGTGACCTGATCGAGCAGCGGCATCGACAAAGATGCCCAGGTTGCATCGATCACGATGATATCCGCAAGCGGGCCGTCAACTTGACGCCATCAGATTGGCCAGGGCCTTGCCGACTTCCAGAGACTGATCGATCAGCAACAGCGGAATGTTGGCCGATTTCGACACTTTCTCGAAGTAATCGTCGACGTTGCCATCCTTACTCACGACCAGCTGGTCGGCGGCCGGCGCCACCAGTTCGACGAACTGCGCCGACAAGCCCTTGCGCCGCTCCGCGCCGCCGATATGGACGAAGACGACGCGGACATCCTTGCTCTTGGCGGTGTCGAGGATGGCCTTTGTGCGTGCCATCTCGGACTCGGCGGTGATACCCGCCTGGCCGAAGCCCTTGTTGGATACGCCGACCGCGATAATCACGGTTTTTACGCCGTCAAGTGCGGCCGCCGTTGCCTTCGGGTCGTAATTTGCGGTCACGCCGGCGCGGCCGAGCAAGGTCTTGACCGTAAAGGCATCGAGCGCCTGGCCCGATGAGGTGACCAGCACGGGCTTCTCGAATTTTTTCTCGGATTGCGCCTGAACAAGGGATATCGGCGCATGGGCCGCGGCAAGCGCGCCAAGCAGCAAAGCCATGGCCGCGATGCGAATGAGGCGCATACTCAGTCTCCACGTTTGCAGAAGTCCGCGGCCGATCCGGGCCGGTCGCGGACATTGTTATTGTCAGTCACCGCGGCTGATATTGCCGCGGCCTACGCTAATAGGCCCCAAGATTGTCGCGACCCTGGGGTGCGGCACCGCCAAATAGCGTGCCGTTCTTCTGATCGATCACGATCATCTGCGTCGTGCCGCGCGCCGGCATACGCGGCTTGTCGACAGGAGACATCAAATGGCCGCGTGCAACCAGCGCGTCGCGTACGTCGGGCTTCATGCCAGGCTCGAGCCACGTTTCGGTACCACCGGTATAATGATAGATGTCACCATAGCGGAAGCGCGGTGCGTAGAGGGCCGCCTGCGGCTCCATCCCGAAGTCGATTGCGTTGACGATCGGCTGAGCGATACCCCACATCGTGGATTCCGCACCGGCGCCGCCGACCAGCATGAACAGCTTGCCGTCCTTGAACAGCATGCCGGGCGCGAGCGTCCAGCGGTTGCGCTTACCGGGTTGCATGACGAGCGAACCCGGCTGCTCGCCGGTCCAGATATTTATGTCGATGTCGAACCAGTCCATGCCGTTGGACAGCACGAGCCCGGTACCCTCGGCCACGACGCCGGCGCCGAAGAAGGTGCCGAGCGTGTTGGTCATCGACACGGCGTTGCCCCAACGATCGATGACGGTCATGTGCGACGTCGCCGTGCCGACTTGCGGCTGGTTCAACCAGGTCTGCTTCACCGGCTTCAGCGCCCATGCCTTGTCGGCGATCTTCTGGCGGATCTCGCCCGCATATTGCTTCGACAGCAGCTTTTCGACCGGCACCTTCACGAAGGCCGGATCGGCGTTGTAGCGATAGCCATCCATGTAGGCGTGCTTCGATGCCTCGATGAAGTGATGCAGATAGTCGGCGGAGTTGTGCCCCATCGCCTTAACGTCGTAGCCCTCAAGGATGTTGAGGATCTGCATCCAGGTGATGGACGATGAGCTGGGCGGCACCCCGTAGACGGTGTAGCCGCGATAGGTCGTCTCGATCGGCTGGTTCCACTTCACCTGATATTTGGTGAGGTCATCCTTGGTGATGAGCCCGCCTTCCTTCTTCATGAACGCCACGAGCTTGTCGCCGACTTCACCGTTATAAAGTGCGTCCGACCCTTTAGCGGCGAAGGCCTTATAGCTCTGCGCTAGGTCGGCCCGCTTCAATATGTAGCCCGGCCCGGGTGCGTCATTGTTGACCAGGAATTCCTTCGCCCAGCTCTCGTTGATTCCGATTTCCGGAATGTGCCTCTTGATGTGGAAGTTCGATTCCGTGTCCAGCGGCCATCCGTTCTCGGCATAGCCGATCGCGTCCCGCCAGAGCTCGGCCCAGGGACGATTGCCGCATTTCTTGTGCACGGCCTCCCAGCCCTTCAGCGCGCCGGGTACGGTCGGCGCGATCGGACCGCGAAGCTTCTTCGCCATATCGAATTTCTTCGGATCGGTCGCAGCGGGCGCGACGCCGTTGTAGTCGATCGACGACAGTTCTTTTTTCTGGGGCTCCCAGATCAGCGCGTAGCCCGAGCCCGCAGGGCCCATCATGTCAGTCATCGCGATGCTGAGAACGGTCGCGGTCGCGATCGCGGCGTCACACGCGGTGCCTCCGGCCTGCAAAACCTTGAGACCCGCCTGCACCGCGAGCGGATGGCCTGCCACAACCATACCGTTCTTGCCGACGACAGAACGGTCGAGTGCGACCGCTTGCGACGAGAAGACGGACAGTCCTATCAATGCCGCGGTGCAGTGCAGCGCAAGCGTACTGCGTCTGGACGAAGTGCTCATGTGATCGCCTCCCTATGTCGCCTTTTTATTTGTAGCTAAAGGCTATTCCCGTCGGCACCACCAATCAACCTTGGGTGCCCATATCAGCGCATAACTGGCCTCCCTTTCAGGAACTTGACGTGTGAATTCCAGATGTGCGCTGTCAGCAGGAGCCTTCTCTCTGAGACCGGTTCGAATGGTTTGCGTGCCGGGCACATAGTTCGAATCCTCGAATCTCCACCGCACTAGGATTTTTATCACAAATTGTCCTGGTGTCCCGCTACTTTTAGTGCGAACACGGCTGAGTTTCGCGATTGGTTGAGTCTCTACGGAGCCATATTTTATCGAAGCTGGCGCTATTCGGCGCTTCGTCTCGACCCCCGAAAATACTTTTCCAAACCACTCCGAATTTTCAACGCAGAGACCGGTTCGAAATCTGGCGCACTCAACAAAAGTCCACGTCAAATCGCTTATAGAGACAGGTTCGTATCGAGCCTGGCGAGCACACCGAGAACCCTAACCAGTCTCGAGCAACACTTTCGATCGGACCGAATGTGCACTTCGTGCCATAAGCGGACCTGGACTATCGCATTTCCGATGTCTGCTAAGCGCTAGGATTTAATCGCATCAATGAAGAGCTTGGCCAATGGGCTCAATGGTCGGTCAGGAAACCATGCGACGCCGACGAGCCGAGAATTTCCAGAATTCGTAAGTCTGATCGCGCTCAATTGCTTCGCAGCACTTTCGAGCTGCACGAGTGTTCGAGGCATGATGGTGATCATGCCGCTATGTTTTACCATTCCTTTTAGCGCGAGCATTAAATCGGTAGTTACCGCCGCGCGGGGATAAGGGAGGCTCGCGGTCAAAAACAAGGCTTCAAGTTGACGAACGAGCGCGCTCGATCCAGTCGGCAATACCCAGTTATAATTCGATATCTCTTTGAGAGAAATGGATCGTCGGGATGCCAAGGGATGCTTACGGGAAACTACGACGCACAGCGGGTCTGAGAGAATCGTCCGTTCTAAAAAGTCGCTAGTCTCGCCAAGCTGCTGAAGTGGACCTACATACATGTCAATTTCACCGCGTCTTAGCGCCGCGCGCCCGAGTTCAAATGGCAATTCGAGAATGCGAATGGACGCGCCTGGTCGCAGCGCGATGAGACGCGCGATAGCTCGTGGGACCAAATCTACCGCAGAAATCGGTGTAACGCCGACAATCAGAACGCCATCAAACTGTTGCCGGTAAAGGTCGGCTTCCTCGCGTGCACGGGCGAGCTGTGTCTGCAGTGCTTCGGCATGTCGTACAAGTGCCGTACCGAGACCGTTAAGCCGTGCCCCAAATCTGCCTCGCTCAAGTACTCGCGCGCCCAATGCGCGCTCGAGCTGAGAAATGGTTCGCGATAGTGCCGGTTGCGAAAGTTTATAGAAAGCGGCAGCTCGGCTGAAAGATCCTTCTCGAGCGATCGTCAACAGGCATGCGAGTTGACGTGAATCCATATCCATCAGTTTTTCTCATGAAAAGCCAACTTTGCATCATTTGACTTTACAGATAGATCGTCAATGCTCCTGTCGGGAACGGGCTGCGAAAAGCTCGAAACTTGGAGGACGGATATGGATCAGGCCAACGCGCCTCATCGGGTTCATCTAGTCGGCAGCATCGGGATCGATACTGTCGAGGAGGTGTTCTCGACCGTCGGACGGCTGCTTGGACGTCGCGTGAAGCGGGTACCTGATGGAGAGCCGGGAGGCCGCCGTCTTTGGGCCGGTTGGCAATACCCGCTGCTTCGCGCCAATCCGTACTTGCGGGCGGACCCAAGCGGCGCCGTGCGCAAGAACTCACGGCTTCCGCAGCTTTGTCTTACTGAAGGCGTTAACGGTAGCGAAGTTCGCTTCAGCGAACTTGGATATGCGAGAGAGGCCCGCGCTTCCTACATCGACTTTTACGCAGCGCGCCAACGCGGCGAGCTTCCGGCTGGTGTGCGCTTTCAGGTTTGCCTGCCTACGCCGATAGCCGTTGTTTATTCTTTCTGTACCACGCGAAACCTGATCGAAATTCTGGATGCCTACGAAAGGGCCAGTGATTCGGGAGGTGAAAGCGCTCTGCGCCGCTATTCCCCACAAGGATCTATGCGTCCAATTCGACCTTTGTCAGGAGATGATTTCTGCGACGGACAGCCACAGGACGAGTTCCCGGAAGTGAACTCATCGATGCCCGAAATTATCGATCGTGTCCGCAAGCTATGCGACGCTGTGCCGCTCGACGTCGAACTCGGATTTCATCTTTGCTATGGCGACTACGGTGCCAAGCACTTTATCGAACCGAAGGACATGAGTCGGCTAGTTGAAGTGGCAAATGAGCTTTCGGCGATATTGCCGAGAAACATCGCCTACTTTCATATGCCGGTGCCGATCTCGCGAGCTGACGACGACTATTTCCGGCCTTTGGGCAGACTCTCGCTGAACGGTCCGGTCGAGATCTACCTTGGACTGGTGCACGCTTCTGACGGGGCAGCAGGGACGCGCGATCGGATCGAGGTTGCGCGGCGATACCTTCCCGATTTCGGAATTGCAAGCGAGTGCGGTATGGCGCGCGCGCGTACTCCTGACGTGGTGGAGAGTCTATTGAGCACGCATGCTGAGGTAACTCGCGAACCGGCATAAAAGATAAAAATGAGACTGGAGGATTACCAATGGGACGCAAAACTGCGATTTTGGCAGCCGTCGTTATAAGTATCAGTTCCGGGTTTGGACAGGCCCAGACATATCCCGAGCGTCCCATCAAGCTTGTTGTGCCTATTGCAGCAGGCAGTGTGACAGACGTAATCATGCGTGCCGCGGCAAACGAGCTTAGCGGACGATTGGGCCAGCAGGTCGTCATTGAGAATCGCCCAGGCGCGAACTTTATTGTCGGGGCCCAGGCTTGTGCCGGCGCCGCGCCAGACGGCTACACGCTATGTGTCGTAAATAATAACTCGTTGTCCATCAATCCGCTGATCTACAATTCGCTACCCTATGACGCGCAAAAAGACTTCACTCCAATCTCCAATCTTTTTCTCCTCGTCGAAGCGCTGGCAGTATCAGCGGCTCTTCCGGTCAATTCAGTCGCCGAACTACAGCAGATGGCGCGTACCAAGCCTGAGTCACTAAATTTCGGAACACTGGGACCAGGTTCATATCCTGACCTTTTCTTGCATTGGCTAAATCAGAAATGGAATACAAAGCTAGTCGGTATCCCTTACCGCGGTGGCGGTCCGGTCGCACTTGCGGTAGCTGCGAATGAAATTCAAATAGCGTCAATGGGTCTTGGCAATTTCATCGGGCTTGCAACGGATAACAAGTTGAAGATCGTCGCTGTTTCACCCGAGCGACGCTCGAAATTACTTCCGGATGTTCCCACCTTTAAGGAATCGGGCATTGGCGATTTCCCCGGCCATGTTTGGTGGGGTCTAGTGGGGCCGAAGGATATAGACTCCAGCGGTAATTCAACGCCTCAATGGTGAATTCGTGAAACTATGGCGCGAGCCAAAATTTGTTGAATTTCTTGAGAAGCAGGCCGTGCAGCCTTATGCCGGAACGCCCGAAGAATTTTCAGAATTTCTCAAGAAAGATCGGGCGACTCCGAAATTCTTGTCAAACTCGCAAACGCGCCGCGATCGGATTTCGTTGCGCCAAAATAGCGCCCTCTATTCTGCTGCGACTAACCAATACAGATTGTCGCATGTCCGCTTTGGTCAAATACGGTCATTCATCGCATTCAACTATGTAACGCTCAGAGAATCCTGTCTTCTAACAATCCGGTCTGGAAGTTGAGTGCGCAATCGTGCCTTCCAGATACCATTCTCGACCATCGACCGGATCTCCTCCGCGAGTGTCGTCGCTACGGCATGGCTCGACCGCGTGTTGATCGTTCGTTTTGAGACAACGACCGACATCCGCCAGGAAGGAGTCGGCTCCGTGATCGGCACCGCACTCATCTCGCCGCGATTGATCTCGTCCATCATGGCGAAGTGCGGCATGACGGTCACATAGCCGAGCGAGACCATCTGCGCGATCGCGGTCAGCGAATCGCTTTCGAGCGCGACGTTGGGCTCGACGCCGAGACGCGCCGAGATGCGCTCGATCACGTAGCGAAGCACATGCGTCCGGCCGGGCAGAACGAGGGGTATATCCTGCAATTCGGAGAAGGTGATCGAGTCCCGGTGCAGGATCGGATTGCCTTTCGCCGCAATCAGCATCAGGTCCTCGACCATCATCTCGGTCCACGCGACATTTTCGAAAGCCTTGTGATCGTAGAGGAGCGCGACGTCGAGACGTCCGAGCTGGACCCATTCGTCCAGCGTGCCGGTCATGGCTTCAACAATATGGACCGAGATGTTCGGATATTTCTGCGCAACGGACTGCATCAGCCGGGATGACACTCCGCGGCAGGCCGAGGTCGGCAATCCGACCGACACCTTTCCTGTCGGGCTCTTCACGTGCGTGGAAATCGTGTCCTTCGCACGTTCGACGTCCTTCAGGATCGTGCGGGCATGTTCGCAGAAGACGTGACCCAATTCGGTCAGGGTAACGCCGCGCGCATGCCGGTTGAGCAATTCGATGCCGAGTTCGGCTTCGAGATGCTTGATCTGCAGGCTTAAGGAAGGTTGCGAGGTGCGCAGGATTTCCGCCGCGCGCGAGAGGGAGCCGCAATCGGCGATATGGATAAGAGAGCGAAGTTGCCTGAGATCCATCGAGTAGATCCGGTCGCGCAACGGAATGCCGATTTAATCAGGCTAATGGCTGCGGTGCAATCTATCCAGTTGCTGGCTGAGATGTGGCTAATTATGCAGCATAAACAGTCATATAATTGGTCGCGATGAATGTTTCGCTCGCATATGGGACCCAGCTATAGAGTAAAATTATAGGTGAGATTAGCAATAAGTCTTTGTGCGCTGCCCAAATTTGCTTCGTAATTGCCGTCGGATTTCACCGGTCCTGATGTCATTCGGGATGCCTCACCGAAACGGAGGATTCAATGTCGCAGCGCTCGTTGAAGCTTACTCACCTTGCCGTATTGGGAATTTCCGCTCTATTCGCCGGGCCCGCACTGGCCCAGCAGGAACCGTGCATCGGAAATAGCGGTCCCATGACCGGGCCGGCTGCATTCGGCGGCGCCGCCATCAAATACGGCGCCGAGATCGCCATCGACGAGATCAATGCCAATGGCGGCGTGCTCGGCAAGCAGCTTCGCCTTGTCCAATACGACGATGCTGGAGCGCCACCGCGCGGCGTTGACAATACGCGGCGCATCGCATTGTCGGACAAGTGTATCGCGATCCTCGGCGGTTATCACTCGACGGTCGGCCTCGCGCAGGTTGATCCGATCAATGAAATCGGAATTCCGTATATTGGAACCATCGCAGCCAATACGAAGATCATAGAGAACGGCAAATCGCCAAACGCCATGTTTCGGGTTTCGGCGAAGGACAAATGGGTAGCGCATTTTCTGGTCGAGCAGGCACTGAAGGCCAGCAAAAACGGGAAAATTGCGTTCATTTATGAGAATACCGGCTGGGGCAATGGCGCCGTACCGGACGTCAAGGACGCGCTGAAGGCCAAAGGTAAGGAACTGGTTGCGGCCGAGACCTTCAACTGGAACGATCAGGATATGTCGGCGCAGGTTATTCGCATCCGTGATTCCGGCGCCGATACATTGCTGATCTGGGGCCTCGATCGCGAAGGCAACCAGCTCCTGCGCAGCCTCGACAAGATCAGCTACAAGCCGACCATGATTGCCGCCTGGGGACTCTCCGGCAATCTCGGCGAGCTCGCTGGACCGTTGGCCAACGGCGTTCGCGTCATGCAGACGTTCTCCTGGCTCGGCGACATGGATCCCAAGACCAAGGTCATCTGGGAAAAGATTCAGAAGAAATATGGCTTGAAAGACCCGTCCGAACTGAAGATGGGATCCGGCACCGCCAACTCTTACGACGCGGTCTATATCCTGGCCAAGGCGATCGAGAAGGCGGGCTCCTACGATTGGCAGAAAGTGCGCGACGCGCTCTATCAAGTGGAGCATACCGGCCTAGTCGCGACCTATAAGCCAGCCTTCGACAAATCCAATCCCGAACGACAGGATGCGATCCTGCCGCAATTCTACCGGCTGACCGCGTGGCAGGACGGCAAATTGATGCCGATCGCGCAGACGCCCTACGGCAAGAGCCAGTAGTCCCGCACGGCCGGCAACGCCCGGCCGGCGGAGCAACCTCCACCGCGACCCTGCGGTCGCGGTGGTCTCTCACCGGAAACAACATTCGTGATCGGCCGCCAACGGCGCCGGGAGCGTCATGCAGGCTGCGTTACAATACATCTTCTCCGGGCTCGCGATCGGAGGCATCTACGCACTGGTCGCGCTCGGATTTCACATCATGTGGTCGGCCGCGCGCGCGGTGAATTTCGCCCACGGCGACACGCTGATGCTGGGCGCGGTGTTCACGATCATGGGCATGGATGCCGGTATGCCGTTTGCGGTCGCGGCCATTCTCGCGGTTGCCGCATCCTGCCTGTTCGGCGTGTTGCTTGAGCGCTTCGCAGTCCGCCCGTTCGCCAAGACAGCCACGTCGATCGGATGGATGCTCACGACCATCGCGGTCGGGATCATGCTGGAAGCATTGGTCACAATGCGCTTCGGCGGGTTTTCGCGCGCGCTTCCGTCCCCCGGAGTGGACAAGGCGCTGAAAATCTTCGGCGCCGGCGTCTATCCGCAGGAATTGCTGATCCCGATCGTCGCGATCTTGGTGATGCTGGGATTCATGTGGATGCAGCGCAGAACCCTGATCGGCCGCGCCATGCAGGCTGTCGCCTTCGATCGCAATGCGGCCGCGCTGATGGGCATCGACGTCAATCGCATGTTCGCGATTTCGTTTGGGCTTGCATCTGCGCTCGGCGGCGCCGCCGGCATCCTGGTCGCGCCGGTTACGCAGGCCTCCGCGGCCATGGGCCTGATCCTGGGACTGAAGGGCTTTGCGGTCGCGATCATCGGCGGAATCACCAGCGCGCCGGGAGTCGTCATTGCCGGACTCGCCTTCGGGGTCATCGAGAAATTCGTCGAAGGATATATATCGACCGCGGCGCGCGAAATCATCGGCTTCAGCATCGCGATTCTGGTTCTGCTGGTCTATCCGCAGGGCCTGTTCGGAAAGCGCGAGGTGTTCAAGGTATGAGCACGCGGCTGTCCTGGATCGGATTCGTACTGTTCTTCGCGTTTCTCGTGATTGTTCCTCTGACCGCGTCGAACGAATACGAGTTGCGGCTTTTCATGCTCTTTCTGATCTACGCGATCATCGCGATGGGTCTGAATATACTCGTCGGCTTGACCGGGCTCGTGTCCCTCGGCCAGGCCGGCCTGTTCGCGCTTGGATCCTATACCGGCGCCGTGCTGGCCACGAAGCTCGGCTTCGATCTCGTTGGCGCCAGCATCGCGTCCATAGTCATCGCGAGCCTGTTCGGGGCGCTGCTTGCATATCCGACGGTGCGCGTGCGCGGTGTTTATCTCGCGGTGATCACCATCGCATTCGGGCTGATCGTCGAGAATGTCGCGATCGAATGGCAGAGCATGACCGGCGGGCCGATGGGGATCACCGGCATTCCGAAGCCGACAGCCTTCGGCATCCCGCTCACGGGATTTCGCTACTACGCCGTACTGGCAGCGATCTTGTTCGCCGTCGTCGTCGTGACACATAACCTGAAGCGTTCGAAATACGGCCGCGCGATGCTGGCAGTCTCGCAGAGCGAGACGGCCGCACGAAGTCTCGGTCTCAACGCGACCGGCGTGCGCACGCTCGCCTTCGTAATTGCCGCGGCAACCGCGGGCCTGGCAGGCTCGCTCTATTCATTCCTGAACTCATACATCTCGCCCGACATTTTTACGTTCTCGGACTCGATCCGCTTCCTGCTGATGGTCATTCTCGGCGGAGCAGGGACCACATCCGGTGCGTTGATCGGCGCATTCATTCTGACCTATCTCCCGGAATACCTTCAGCAACTGCAATATTGGCAAAAATTCGCGTATGGTGCGCTGCTCGCCATCGTGATGTTCGTCTTGCCGCTCGGTATCGTCGGAACGGCCGTGGAGGTATTTCGGCGTTGGCGTCCGCTGCGGCGCGTTTCCGATGCGGACGACGGCGCGACCATCGAGGTTGCGACCCAGGCGCCGGCAGCCGGCCAGTCCCGATCGGCCGAGATGGTCGCAAGCGACCTGACCGTCCGCTTTGGCGGGCTCACCGCACTCAACAATGTTTCCATTCGGGTGAAGCCAGCCGAGATCCACGCATTGATCGGTCCGAACGGCGCCGGTAAATCGACTTTCGTGAATACCGTCACGGGATTTTACGTTCCGGATCAGGGCCGCTTCGAACTCGATGGCGTGAACCTGACCGGAAAGGCGCCTTACGTGATCGCCCGCAGCGGTTTTGCAAGGACGTTTCAAAACACCGAGTTGTTCGGTGATCTGACCGTGATCGAGAATGTCATGGTCGGTTATCAACGGCGGCTGACATACCGGCTATTCGATGCGGCAGTGCGGAGCGGCCGTTTCAGACGCCAGGAGGATGAATGCCGACGCGCCGCGGTCGCCTTGCTGGGCTTCGTCGGCCTCACCGGCTACGCGCAGGAGAAGGCGCGCTTCCTGCCTTTCGGTCTTCAGCGGCGGCTCGAGATCGCGCGCGCGCTTGCCGCGGGGCCGCGGCTCCTCCTGCTTGACGAGCCGGCGGCTGGCCTCACAACCCACGAAATCGACGAACTGGACGGCATGATCCGCAAGATCGCCTCGCTTGGTATCTCGATTCTGCTGATCGAACACCATGTCGATCTGATCATGTCGGTGGCGGATCGGGTCACTGTGCTCGACTATGGTGTCGTGATTGCGAGCGACGTGCCGGATGTCGTTCAGAACGACCCGCGCGTTATAGAGGCGTATTTCGGCACCGCGTCGATGCTTGAGGCGGTGCCGTCATGAGACCCTCGGATGCCGATGTGTTGCTCGATGTGCGCGGGCTGGAGGTCCGATACGGCGCCGCTGTCGCTGTGCGCGGTATCGACCTTCAGGTCCGGCGCGGACAGCTGGTTGCAGTGATCGGAAACAACGGCGCGGGCAAGACCTCGATCCTGCGCGGCGTCTCCGGACTGGTTCGGCCGCAAGCCGGAACCGTGACTTTCAAGGGCACCGATACGACCGCGCTCGGCGCGCATCGCAAGGTGGCGATGGGACTGGCGCTTATTCCCGAAGGCCGCCTGATTTTCGCCGACCAGACCGTCTACGACAATCTGATCCTCGGCGCCTATACGCGCTGGAACAAAGAACGCGCAACGGTGCTGTCGGAATTCGAGCGAATTTTCGAGCTCTTTCCGCGCATCAAGGAGCGTATGTACCAACGCGCGGGCAGCCTGTCCGGAGGTGAGCAGCAGATGCTCGCGATCGGGCGCGGTCTGTTGTCCAATCCCAGTCTCCTGATGATCGACGAGCTCTCGCTCGGGCTCGCGCCGAAAATCGTTGAGCAATTGATGGGACTGCTGCGCGATCTCAACGCGCAGGGGCAGACCATATTGCTCGTCGAACAGCTTGCGTCCTATGCGCTTGCGATCTCCGACCAGGCCTATGTGATCGGCCACGGCAAGGTCGAGATGCATGGCGACGCCAAGGTTCTCGCTCGCTCGCCCGACGTTATGGCGGCGTTCCTCGGGAAGAAACGAAAATCTCACCAAGCCACCAAGGGAGACTGATCATGGGTCAACGCGTTGTCGATCTCAGCCTGCTGATCGAAGACAATATGCCGGCGCACAAGTTGTTTCAGCGGCCGGTCATCACCACGCATATGAGTCATGAATCGGCAAAGGCGCTCAATCTGGGAATTCCCGGCGACGCGATGACCTTCCAGACCAATTTCATCGCGATGCTCGATCACGTGGGCACGCATGTGGACGCATTCCGGCATGTGAACCCGAAGGGCAAACCGGTCGATGAAATGCCGCTCGAATTGTTCATGGGCAAGGCTGTGTGCTTCGACCTGCAGCATATTCCCGATCTGGGCGACATCACCGACAAGGATATGGCGGACGCCGAGAAGAAAGCCGGCGTGAAAGTGGACGGACATATCGTCCTGCTCTGCACCGGCTTTCACAAGCGCAACTATCCGGGCCTCGACTCGGTCTGGAAAAACCCGCTGCTGACGGTCGAGGCGACGAAATGGCTGCACGCGCGGGGCTCGAAGATGCACGGCGTGGAAGGACCTTCGACCGACAAGCCGACCGACAATATATTCGCCCAGCATCGGTTGTGCCGCGATCTCGGCGTCAGCCACTGGGAATGGCTGGTGAATCTGGAGTCTCTGCTGGGCAAGGGCGAATTTCAGTTCTTCGGCGTGCCGCTGAAGTTCAAGGGCGGCTCCGGCTCGCCGGTCCGAGCCTTTGCCATCGTCAACGACTGAGCGGCCTTTCTAGAAGACCGGGCGGCGCAAGCGTCCGGTCTTTTTGTCGGCAGAAAGGGGAGATCGCGATGTCCGCAGAATTCGATCGTATGTCGGCCGTCGAGATGCGCCGCCGCATCCGCAGGAAGGAGATTTCTCCCGTCGACGTAACGAAGCGAGCGCTCGCGGCGGCGGAGGCAAGCCAGACATCGTTGAATGCGTTCTTTCGCTTGATGCCCGAAGCCGCGCTTGCTGCCGCCACGGCTGCCGAAGACGCGCTCATGAAGGATCAACCACTCGGTCTGCTGCATGGGCTTCCATTCTCAGCCAAGGATCTCATCGCGGTTGCCGGCGTGCCCTACGCGTCCGGTTCGCGCGCGATGGCCAACAACATCGCCGCCGTCGATGCGCCCGCGGTGGAACGGGCTAAAGCCGCAGGGGCCATCCTGATCGGCAAGACCACCACCAGCGAGTTCGGCTGCAAGCCGGTCGGCGATAGTCCGTTGACCGGCATTACACGAAATCCCTGGAATCCCGACAAGACACCGGGCGGATCGAGCGCCGGCGCTGTTGCATCGGTCGCCGCCGGCATCACGCCATTCGCGCTCGGCACCGACGGCGGTGGGTCGATCCGCATCCCGTGCAGCTTCACCGGGCTCGCCGGAATCAAGGGCCAATTCGGTCGCGTGCCGGTATGGCCCACTTCGGCAACGCCGACGCTGGCGCATGTGGGGCCGATTGCGCGTTCTGTGAAGGATGCCGCGCTTCTATTCAGCGCGATCGCCGGATACGATCCGCGCGATCCGTTCGGCGTTGCGGGTCCGGTGCCCGATGTGCTGGGCGCATCGGAAGCCTCGGTGGCGGGCCTGCGTATCGCCTACAGCCCGACCCTCGGCTATGCGCGGCCGGATGCCGACGTTGTGGCAGTGGTCGAGCGGGCTGTGAAAAGTCTCGAGGCACTGGGCTGCAACGTTGAACGGATTGAGCAGATTTTCGAGAAGGACCCCGCCGATCTCTGGACAGCGGAATTCTACGCCGGTGTCGGAACGCGGTTGCGGGCCATCGTCGAAAACCAGCGCGATCTGCTCGACCCGGCCGTTGCGAATGTGCTTGAAGCCGCGCTCGCGCAAGACATGCGCAGCTATTACGAGAAGGTGTTCGAGCGCTACGTCTTCCGCGATACGATGCGACTTTTCTTCGAAAAGTACGACATCCTGGTATCGCCGATCCTGCCGGTCAGTTCGCTCGCCGTCGGGCTGGACATTCCACCCCATCTCACCGACCGCAACCTGGTCTCGTGGGTGTATTACACCTATCCCTTCAATCTGACCGGGCAGCCAGCTGGCGCCGTGTGTGCGGGGATTGCCGCCGACGGCATGCCGGTCGGATTGCAGATCGTCGGACGCGCGCTCGGCGAATACGATGTCGTGCGGCTGGCCGCCGCCTATGAGCGAACGCAACCGGCGGGCTACAATCTGGCGCCAATGCTCAAGGCGAACTGACACTCAACGCGAAGAAAGTGGAAATGGCGGCCAGTGAGCCTGGGAGAAGTCGCGACCTGACATTGGGCCTGATCTACGGCGCGGTTTCCGTATCGATCTTTGCTTCCTTCGTACTCATCTCCCGCATCGGCATGCGAACTGATCTGCAGGCCGGTGACCTGCTGGCTTTGCGGTTCGGCGTGGGCGGGATTATTCTTCTGCCGGTGCTGCTGCGCTACGGGCTGCAAAATGTCGGATGGCTTGATTCCATTGGGCTCGCGGCACTCGGCGGACTCGGCTTCGCAATCCTGGCCTATGCCGGAATCGCGCGCACGCCTGCGACCCACGCGACGGTATTTCTGCACGGCACATTGCCTTTGAGCACGGTGCTGATCGCCGCCATCGTCTGGAAGCGTTGGCCGAGCCGCCAACGCCTGCTGGGTGTTGCCACCATCGCCGCGGGCGTTGTTGCGATGGGGTGGGATAGCCTGTCGCATGCGAACGCAACGCACCTGGCAGGCGATGCGATGCTGTTTACCGCGACCGCCGGTTGGGCCGCCTATGCGATCTGGGCGAAAGTGCGGAATGTTCCACCACTACAGGCGGCGGCGATCGTCACCGTGCTGTCCGGCATCGCTTATCTGCCGCTCTACGTCGTGTTCGGCCGGAGCCATCTGTTCGAGGCGAACGCGCCCGATCTGCTGCTGCAGGTCCTGTATCAGGGAGTCGTGATTGGGGTTATTTCGCTTTACGTCTATACACAAGCCGCGATGCTACTCGGGCCTACACCGGCAGCGCTGCTGACGACGATCGTTCCCACCATCACCACATTGCTGGCCATTCCGGTTCTGGGTGAATGGCCTTCAATTGTCGTGACGATCGGTGTCGTTCTCACAACGGTCGGGATGGTCATCGCTTTGCGCGCAGGTACCGAGAGCACGACGTAGCGGCGCTGTGCCGCGTGAGCAGGCCTGCGCCCGTCTCGTTGAGGCGAGGAGTCAGCCAGTCAAAGTTACTTAGAGTCTGCCGGTCGGCAGGCGGCGTGCTCGATCCACAGCCATGTCCGAGTCGGATTAAAAACGGACGTTCGCGGAGAAAAATAGGTTTCAGTCGTTGACAATTAGGGCAGGGGTTAACGGTTCGGATTGGTTGCGCCGGCCTACACATCTCCAGAAATTGTTGCGAGACCCAATGTTGCGATCGTTAAGCTCTTACAACGGATACCTTCAAAGCGCGCCTCGCGACGCTTGGCGCCGAGCCGACACAAGCCGCGCCTCAGCGGTTTGCGCGTTTCGTCAATTCGGAACTTAAGCGGTGGGCGGAAGCCGCTGAAGCGTCCGGCATCAAAATTGACTGAGCCGGGCGGGATTTGCGAAGGTGGTCACACACAAGAACAGAGCGGCACGGGCTTCGCCGGTCGCTAGGGAGTGAGAAGGCAGCAATGAAATCGCAATTTCGCAGCGTCTGGTCCGATCTCTACGCGACCGAATTCCGACAGGGCTGGGTGGATGCCGGTGGACTAAAGACGCGCTTCATCGAAGCTGGCTCACCTGATAATCCGCCTCTGATCATGTTGCACGGCACGGCCGGCAGTTGGGAAAACTTCTGCCTCAACGTCGCCGCTCATGCTGAGCACTTCCATTGCTTCGCTTTCGACATGATTGGCTCGGGCCTGACCGACAAGCCGGATTTCGACTACGAGACGCAGCATTATGTCAAACATCTGTGCGATTTCATGGATGCGATGAAGATCGGTCGTGCCAACTTGATCGGTCTTTCGCTCGGTGCGCGGGTAGCGTCGAGATTTGCGATCGACCATCCGCAACGTATCGACAAGCTCGTACTGCTCTCGGCCACCGCCTACTTTCCTGCTCGCGAGATTCAGAAGAATATTGGCGCGTCACGCTCGGCAGCCACACAAAATCCCACGTGGGAAAACGTCAGGGAAATTTTCAAGGAGCTTGTACACGACGAAAGCAGCGTTCCAGACGATCTTGTCGCGCTGCGCCTTGCAATCTACAGCCGGCCCGAGATGAAGAAAGCCATGGGCCATATCCTCGCGCTGCTTGAACCGGAGGTTTATAACCGTAACCGTATTCCGGACGACGACTGGAGGAAGCTCAAGGCTCCGACGATGATCGTCGCAGCCGTCGACCACGATGACGTCTTCCTCGAAACTGCGCGCGTGATCAGCAAGCTCATACCGAACGCGCAAGTTTTAGAGGTTAAGGGCGTGAGCCACTGGCCGCAACTGGAAGAGCCGGAAGTCTTCAACCGGCGAAGCCTGGAATTCCTGTTGGGGCGTTAGCGCGCGCTGAATACAAAAGCGGGAAGATGGAATGAACTATCCAATCCGGCGGCGCATATGCAATCTCGCCGCGGCAGCGTTTGTCGGATTCGTTGTCACGCAATCGCTTGTGGCACACGCAGCCGCGCAGGAATGGCCGACCCGGCCTCTGCGCCTGATTGTCGGTTTCCCGCCGGGCGGAAGCCCTGATCTGGTCGGCCGCCTGATTGGGGACGCGCTATCGCGCCGCATTGGGCAGCCAGTCGTGGTCGAGAATGCGATTGGGGGCGGAGGCGTCCTTGCGAGCGACACGGTCGCCCGGTCCGCGCCAGATGGGTATGCGATGGTGATGTTGACAGGCGCACACACCGGCACGGCGGCCATTCGCAAGAGCCTGCCTTATGATCCGGTCAACGGTTTCGCGATGATCTCAACCGTGACCGCCTATCCCATGATGATCGTAGCGAGCCCGGATTCACCGATCCGTTCGTTGCCCGATCTTTTGACTCGCGCCAGAGCGGAGCCGGGCAAGATCACGTATGCCTCCAACGCGCCCGGCAGCGCACACCATCTGCTCGGCGAATGGATTAACATCGAGGCCAAGACCACGATGGTGCCGGTCCCCTATCGCGGCGCTGCCCAGGGGATTGTCGATCTGCTGGGAGGGCGGGTCGATGTCATGATCGACACCGCCGTGACAGCCATCGAGTTGATCCGCAGCGGAAAAGTTCGCGCGCTCGCAGTCGCCTCGCCGGTGCGATATGCGCTCGTCCCGGACGTGCCAACAGTCGCCGAAACGCTGCCGGGGGTGGAGACCATGTCCTGGCTCGGTCTCGCACTGGCGGCGGGAACGCCGCGGCCCATTGTGGACCGCCTCAATGCGGAGTTGAAGGAGATACTCTCCGAGCCGGAAATCAAAGCGCGGCTCTCCCAACTCGGGGGCATGCCGAGTTGGTCTACACCGGAGCAGATGCGGGATCAGATATCGCGCGAAATCGAGCGGTGGAATCGGGTTATCGATCAGAAGAATATCGAAAGGCAATAGTGCCGGGCGCGGAATCGACCGGTATGGCGTTCTGCGCGTTTGGTAGCCGGGCGGATCAGCGTCCCCCAGGCTCGATGGGTTCTGAGCTCTCGGACGTGTTGTGCGACGGTATTTAAGTCCGCCGGCGGCCGGGGAATGATGGTTCCGGCTTCATGCCATGGGCGCATTCGGGGCGAAATTTGAGTTGGTCACGAAGCGGCAGTTCAACTGTCCGCAGGATGGACATCCTCGGATCAGTGATTGCGTCGTTAAAGGTCGGCGCGCAGCCTTCACGCGATGGAATAAAAAAATCAATGTGGAGGATACGCGATGAACAGGCACCCGTTGCGCCCTGTCACTAAGGAAGACGTCGCGCGCTTCAAGGAGGACGGCGCGATTTGTATCCGCGAAGTATTCGATCAGGAATGGGTCGCGCGAATGAATGTTGCGGTCGACCGCTTATTGGTGGATCCGGGAAAGCGGGCCCGCGAAGCAACCAAGAGCGGCGATCCGGGCCGTTTCCACATGAACGTGTTTATGTGGCGCTGGGACCCGGACTTTCGCGATTTTGCACTGCACTCGCCTCTCGGCGAACTCGGCGCGAGCCTGCTTGAGGCCGACAAGGTCTCGCTGTTCTATGACCAGGCCTTCGTCAAGGAGCCGGGCACCCGCGAAGTCACGCATTGGCATCAGGACATGCCGTTCTGGCCGGCGAGTCGGCAATGACATCATTTCGCTTTGGGTTGCACTAACGCCCGTCACGCTCGAAGGCAGCGGCGTCGAGTACGTCGCGGGCTCGCACAAGTGGGGCAAGTTCTATCAGGCGCAGACACCAGACAAGGACAGCAAGTTCACCGATGCTGCGCTTGAACCGTGCCCGAATTTCTCGGAGTTGAAGGGCGACCCGAAGTATCGATTCATCTCGTGGGACTGCCAGCCGGGCGATGTCATCTGCCATCATCCTCTGACCATTCATGGCGCTGGCGCCAATCCGCTGACCAGCCGTCGCTCCGCAATCTCGGTGCGCTACGCCGGCAAGGATGCGCACTGGGACCCGCGCAAGAATGTTATGAAATGCGACGGCGAGCCGGAAGCCAAGCTCAAGGCTGGCGACCCGCTGGTCCTCGACGACGTATTTCCCATCACCTGGGAACGCGAACGCGCTCAGGTTTGACGTCAATAAGCTCTATCTGGGAGGGTACAACGATGCGCAAGATCATGCTGGCAGCCGCGATTGCGTCCGTGGGAATAACCTCGGGGGCGCAGGCGCAGGAAAAACTCAAATTCGCGGTGTTCACGCCCGATGCCGAGATGACGCATCAAGTCATTATGAAGCCTTGGGCGGAGAAGGTGAGCAAGGAATCCGGTGGCACGCTGGATATTCAGACTTTCCCAAACGGCGCGCTTGGCCGCAATCCCGGCCTGCAGACCAAGATGCTGCAGGACGGCGTCGCCGACATCGTATGGGTGATTCCGTCTTATACGCCGGGCGTCTATCTCGACGATGATGTGTTCGAGCTACCGAACGTTATCCAAAACTCGACCGAGGGCTCGGTGGCGGCGTGGCGGCTGTTGAAGAAGGGTATGCTGCGCGGCTACGAGCAGTATTATATGATTGGTCTGTTCACGACGTTCGCCCTACACGATCCACACCAACTTCCCTGCCAAAAAGCCGGAAGACCTGCAGGCCAAGAAAATCCGCGCGGTCGGTGCGATGTCTACCGAAACCATCAAGGCCATTGGCGCGGTGCCGGAGGGTATGCCGGTCACGCAGGTGGTCGAGGCCATGTCGCGCGGCGTGATCGACGGCACGACAGGGCACCCGATCGCGATCTTCGATTTTGGCATTTCGCGTGTGGCGAATAGCCACTTCCTTGGCAAGGTCGGCACCGTGACGCTCGGCATCTTCATGAACAAGGCGAAATTCGAGAGCCTGCCGCCGAAGGCGAAGGAAGCGATCGAGAAAAACAGCGGCGAAGTGCTGTCGCGCCAGTTCGGCAAGATGTCGGAAGACCGCAACAGCGAACTGATCGAACAGTGGAAAAAAGACCCTAAACGTACGGTCACGGAATTAACGGCCGAACAGACCGCACAATGGGACAAGATGCTCTCGCCGGTGGTTTCGGGCTGGGAGGTCAAAGAGACGCGCAACAAGGCGCTTCTCGAGACGATGCGCAAGGAACTTGCGGCTTCGCGCATCGGCAACTGAATCAGGCTCAGCGGGTCGGTGATGGCTGACGCCATCGCCCGCCCGTAGTAATCTGGCGCCGGCTATGTGACCGAGGTTTTGGAAACGGACGCCAGGTTGATGACGCGAGGGGAGACCACCGGAGGCATTGGCGCGGCTGGAGCGCGTTGCGCTGATCGGGACGCGTGCGCTGTCCGTGCTCGGTCTGTTTGCGCTGATGGTGTTGGCTTCCGATTACGTTGGCCAACGGCCTGCTGCGCTGGGCATTCAATTATCCGATCGCGGGTGTGGTTGATGTCGGCGGGCTGGCGATTGCGATTGCAGTGAGCTGCTGCATTCCGATTTCGATGATGGAGCGCAGCCACATCACGTTTCGGCTGGTCTCCTCCTTCAGCCCGACGCTTGGCCGCGTGCTCAATGTGCTGGCGGACGCGGCCGTGGCCATCGTGCTTGGGCTTATGGCGTGGCAGTTCTGGGTCTATGCCGGCGAACTCGTGCTGACGGGCGAGCGCACCTATGTGCTGAAAATTCCGGCCGCACCGTTCTGGTACGCTTCCGGCATAATTCTGTGGATTGCAACTGCTGTGCAATGCGTCGTCGTCGCGCTCGACGTCGGCAATCTGTTTGGCGTTGCTCCGGCACCGCAAGGGGTCAGAGCACTAGCGCTATGGGAGCACTCGAGATCGGCGGATTGGGTTTCGGCGCGCTGTTCGTGCTGATGTTGCTGCAAGTGCCTATTGGCTTCGCGATGATTATCGTCGGCGTCGTAGGCTTCGCTCTGCAGTCGGGCTGGGGACCCGCGATAACTTTGCTGGTCAATGAGCCGACCGGTGTGCTCTCCAGTGCGGATCTTGCCACGGTGCCGCTGTTTCTGCTGATGGGAACCTTCGCCAGCGTCGCTGGCTTCTCGACGGACATCTACAACGCAGCCGCCGCCTGTCTTGGTCATCGCCGCGGCGGATTGGCCTATGCGACCATCGGCGGCAGCGCCGCCTTCGGCGTCGTCTGTGGATCGTCGACCGCGACAGCCGCGTTGTTCGCGCGCGCGGCACTTCCCGAAATGCTCAAGCGCGGTTATTCGCCGGCGTTCTCGACCGGCACGATTGCCGCCGGGGGCACGCTCAAGTCGCTGATCCCGCCGTCCATTGTGATGATTCTTTATTGCATCGTCTCGAAGGCGTTCATTCTGGACCTGTTCCGCGCGGCGATCATTCCGGCGGTGGTGGCGATCGTCGTCAATCTGCTGGCGATCGCACTGATTGTTCATTTCAATCCGAAGTCCGCGCCGGTCGGCGAGCGGATGCCGATGAGCGAACGCTGGGCGGCGATCAGGGCGGCCGGCCCGGTCATACTGTCTGATGGTTGCGGTGTTCGGTGGGCTCTACAGCGGCATCTTTACCGTAACGGAAGCTGCTTCGGTCGCCGCCGTGTTGTCGCTGCTGTTTGCGTTGGCGCGCGGTCGGCTGAATTGGGCAACCCTGTTCCAGGGGCTGCGTGAGTCCGCTGCCGCCACCGGCATGATTTACGTCATGATCATGGGCGCGCTGATTTTCACTTATTTTCTCAATCTCGGTCGCGTGCCGGAGGCCTTCGTCGGTTGGATCTCGCATCTCAATATGCCGCCGCTGGCGATCGTCGCGGCGCTGCTGGTCGCCTACCTGATCCTGGGAGCGGTGTTCGACGAGATTTCCGCAATGCTCATTACGCTGCCGCTGGTGCTGCCAGTGGTGCAGAAGCTCGCTTTGACCATGATGCCCGGCGTATCGCCGGACATGGTCGTCATGTGGTGGGGAATTATCAACGTCGTCATCATCGAACTGGGCATGATTATCCCGCCCATAGGAATCATCGTCTTTATCCTGCACGGGCTCGCGCCGCAGATTTCCATCCGTACGATCTATCGCGGGGTAGTGCCCTTCATTTTTGCCGATCTCGTGCTGCTGGCTCTGCTGACTCTATTTCCGATCATCTCGCTGTGGCTACCGCAAGTCTGGCCGAGCTGACGGCGACAGGCTGCAACGCGCGGGCGAGCTTTATTGTCATGGCCTGCAAAGGCGGCAGCAGCTTCTTTTCCACCTCACTCATGGTTATCGCCGAGGCGATAAAGATTAGCGACATGCAGCCGTGGACCTTGCGGCCGACAATGATCGGTACGGAAATGCTCGCGGCCTTGGGATTGATGACGCGCTCCTGCGTTGCGTAGCCCTTGGCGCGGATCGACTTGAATAGGCCATCGAGCATGTGGACCTCTCGTGCCTGCTGATCGTCCGGCTCGTCAGATTGAGCAAGCAGGTCGAGGATTACCTTGCGTTCATTTTCCGGACAGAACGCGAGATAGGCGAGCCCGCCGGCCGTTCGCAACATTCCCATGCGCTTCCCGACCATGCCGTAGTCGATGGAAAGCGCACTCACGCGATGTGTGGTGTCGCGCACCAGCATCTTGCCGGCCTCAAAGGTGAACAGGCTGACCGGCCAGACATGCTCGCGCGTGAACTCAGCCATCATCGGAGCTGCGATTTCAGTTACCCATTCGTCGTCGAGGAAGCCGTCGCTCAAGGAACGCACGCCGTGGGTCGGCCGATAGCGGTCGGTTGCACTATCGAGGCTGACAAAGCCGGCTTTGGATAGAGTGTCGAGCAGCCTGTACACCGTTGGCCGCGGCAAGTGGGTGTCCTTGGCGAGATCGCAGACGGTCGCGAGCGGGCGCCGGTTTAGCGCCACCAGAAGGGCAAGCCCGCGCTCCAGTGAACGAACACACCTGCTGCGCGTGGCCGAATTCGGAGCAAACCTAGCTTGAGTACTTTTGGCATTTTTCGCCATTTTTTCCTCCCGCCGCAGATTGTCCACTGTGCGGACAACGAGTCAAGAACGCTGGCGGGCTAAAAAATTCAGGTCTAGCGTTCCACCAGGTGATCGATGGAGAAACGTCATGGTGCAAGCAGCCGCCGCCCAGGCCAGGGAAGACCGCCGCGTGCCATTGAGCATGAGCCACATCGGCATCTACGTCCATGATTTGCCAAAAATGGAGGATTTCTACACCCGCGTGCTCGGCTTCACGGTGACGGATCGCGGCAAGGTGCGGGGCATGGACATCGTCTTTACGAGTTGGGATGCAAAAGATCACCATCAGGTAATTCTGGTCGCGGGCCGCCCGAGAGAACTTGCTTACAACCACATCAACCAGATGTCGTTTCGCGTCGCTTCGGTCGAGGACCTGCAAACAGTCTGGCGCAACGTGAAAGACGAGCCGGATGTTACCGACATGCGCGGTATGGACCATGGCAACGCGTGGTCGTTTTATTTCCGCGATCCCGAAGGCAATCGCTTAGAAATCTTCTGCGACACCCAATGGTACATCGAGCAACCATGTCTTGAAGATCTCGACCTATCGATGCCGGCAGATGAGATCCGCGCAAAGTCCGATGCGTTCTGCCGCAGCGCCAAGGGCTTCCGACCGATTGCCGAATACCAGGCCGAGGTGGCGAAGAAGATCGCGCGCCGCCAATAAGGCGGTCGTCGACATGACTACGCCCGACTACGATGTTGCAATTGTCGGCTACGGGCCGGTCGGCGCGGCGTTGGCAAACCTGCTTGGGATGAGCGGCCTCAAAGTCGTGGTGCTCGAGCGAGAGCCATCGATTTATCACATGCCGCGTGCGATTTCGCTCGACGGGGAGGGCATGCGGCTGTTCCAGACCATGGAGCTCGCCGAAACGCTGCTGCCGAAGCTTGGGATCAGCCGCAACATTCGTCACGTGAATACCGAAGGCAAGCTACTCGTGCTGATCGCGCGCGGTGGGATTGGGCCGGATGGCTGGCATCATGCGTACCGCTTCTTCCAGCCTGACCTCGAGGGCATATTGCGAAGCGGCGTCGAACGATACGGCAATGTGGAAGCAAAACCGCGTCACGACGTGTTCGCGCTCGACGAGCGCGGCGACCATGTTCAAGTTCGTATCGAAAATCTAAGCAACGGCGAGCTGACGGCGCTGACCGCGCGATACGTCGTGGGATGCGACGGCGCGCGTTCGACGGTGCGCCGTTTCATGGGCGCCGCTTTGCAGGATCTGCGGTCGCACGAACGCTGGATTGTGCTCGACATGATCCTCGACACGCCGCCTCTTGGCGTGCCGGAAGCGGCGGACGAAACCGGCAAGATCGTCGATTCGATCCAGTATTGCGACCCGGCGCGGCCGACGACTTTCATCCCGATGCCCGGCAATCGTCATCGCTGGGAATTCATGCTGATGCCAGGCGATGATCCGGTGAAGATCGTGCAGCCGGATTCAATCTACAATCTGCTGAAACCGTGGAAGATCGATCCCCGCGCATCACAGATCGAGCGGGCCGTCGTTTACACGTTCCATTCCTCTCTGGCGACGAAATGGCGGCGGGGCCGCATGTTGCTGGCTGGCGATTCCGCGCACCAGATGCCGCCCTTCCTTGGGCAGGGCATGTGCTCGGGCTTGCGTGACGCCGCCAATCTTGCGTGGAAACTCCGCGATGTGGTGCAGGGCCGCGCCCCCGACGCGCTGCTCGACAGCTACGAGACCGAGCGCATGGAACATGTTCGTGCCTATATCGAAGTCGCGGTCGAACTGGCTGGCGTTATCCAGACCACCGATCCGGACAATGCGCGCAAGCGCGACGCCGAATTGCTGGCCAATCCAACAATGATCAGGCCCCTGACTCCGCGTCTAGGCCCCGGTCTCCACGCTTCCGCGGCCGCGCCCGCCGGCACGCGTGCTGAACAGCCGAGACTTGGCAATGGCGAGCGAATGGATGATCGCGCCGGCTACCGGTTTGCGGTTCTGGCCGAACCGGATCTAGCAACTTCGCTTTCGCATCGAACGCGAGCCACGCTCGAACACATGGAAGCCGTTGTTGTGCCCGCCGACGGCGATGCGAACGCCTATCTCGCTCGTATCGGCGTGTGCGCCATCGTGGTGCGGCCGGACCGCCACATTCTTGGTGTTGCGAAAACTGCCGATGAACTCGATCGTGTCCTGAAGAATATGCCGATACTGCTCAAGCCATCCGCATCGCGGCGCGTGGTCGCGAACATCTAAGCTGACAAGGAAACGTTATGGTGACTGCTCGCGTTCCCCAGAATTCCGTCGATCATGTTGGGAGCCTCAAGCGGCCACCGAAGCTGGTGCAGGCATGGCGCGACTGGGAGGCTGGAGGGTTGCCGTTCGAGCGACTGCACGAAATCCAGAACAATATGATTACCGAAGCTGTCGCCATGCAGGAGCGGCTTGGCCTTCCAATCGTCAGCGACGGAGAATTCCGGCGCGGCGGCTGGTCGCGCGGCTTTCTCAACGCGGTTGAAGGGTTTGAGTTTCGCGCGTCCAAACTGACGTTCCGCAATGATCAGGGCGTCGCCACGGCGGCACCTGCGCCGGTGGCATCGCAGAAGATCAGGCGGAAGCAGCCGATTGTCGCCGACGATTTCAAGTTCCTGAAGTCCATCGCACATAACCGCATCAAGGTGACGATGCCTACCCCGTCACACATGCATTTCGGCCAGTTCAAGGAAGCGATCGACCGCAAGGTCTATTCGGACGATGACGCATATTGGGACGACATGATCGCGGTTTTCCAGCAGGAGATGCAGGAAGTCTATGACGCCGGTTGCCGCTATTTGCAGCTCGACGAGGTGCCGCTCGCGCTCCTATGCGACAAGAACATCCGCGAGCTTGCAAAAAGCGAGGGTGACGATCCAGACAAGCTGGTGAATCTTTACATCGACGTGCTGAATCGCGCGATAGCGGGACGCCCGGCAGATCTGACCATCGGCATGCATCTCTGCCGTGGCAACATGGAAGGCCTTTGGATGGGCGATGGTGGCTATGCGCCGATCGCCGACGCGCTGTTCAACCGAAGCGATGTTGATGCGTTCCTTTTGGAATACGATTCTGCGCGCGCTGGGGACTTCGCGCCGCTGCGTCATGTGCCCGCGGGCAAGCGGGCATATTTGGGCATTGTCGGCACGAAGGATCCGGAAATCGAAACCATGGATTCGTTGATGCGCCGCATTGAGGAGGCGCAGAAATATGCGCCGATGGACCGTCTTGGCATCTGCCCGCAATGTGGTTTTTCCAGCGCGGCGATGTCGAAATTCGCGATTCTACCGAGCAAGGTGACGGTCGACATCCAGACACTGAAGATCAATCGGCTTGTCGAGGCCGGTACTAAGGCGTGGGGGCATGCATGAAGCAGGCTGCGAGCCCGCGCTCGCGTTCGGATAGCTATGGTCTGTTCACTTCGGAGGCAATTCAGGACCCTTATCCCTATTACAGGGAAATGCGCGAGCGCGATCCGGTGCATTGGTCGGAGATCGCGCAGGCCTGGTACTTCACACGTTACAAAGATGTTTTTGAATTGCAGGATCGTCCCGACCTCAGCGTCGACCGCATCGAAACGATCTACTCTTACCTGCCGAGCGTAAATGCGGGTCGATTCAGCGACATTGTCGACCATTACAATCGTTGGCTTCTCTATCGCGACGACGCCTATCATGATCGCCTTAAGGCGCTGTTCATCCGGGCCATGACGCCGCGGGCGGTCGAGCGACTACGTCCGATGATCCAGCAGCGCGTCGACAGCCTGCTGGATACGCTGGCGCAACAGCCGGCGTTCGATGCCTATCTCGATTTCGCCGCACGCATTCCAACGCAGGTAATGCTCGACCTGCTCGGATTACCCGACAGCGACGAAGCGATGATGCGGCAATGGTCTGACCGCTGCTCGAACTTCCTGTTTCAACCGGTCGCACCGGACAAGGAGGTGATGGCGCAGGAGCAGCGGGACATCCTCGACGCGCAGCAGAAATACTTCATGCCGGTGATCGAGGCGCGCCGCGGCAAGCCCGGGGCAGATATGATCAGTGCCATGGTTCAGGCCGACGCCAGCGGCGACCGACTAAGCGATCTCGAAATTCTGGCGACCTGCAATATGATGGCGACGGCGGGCGGCGGCACCTCGCGCAGTGCGATCGCCATCGCGTTATGGCGGCTGCAGCAGTTTCCCGACGAGCTTAACAAGCTGACGAGGAATCTGGACTTGATCGACCTCGCGGCGGAGGAATTCCTGCGGTTTGAGGCACCGACGCAACGCGGCATTCGCACCGCGCGCGAGGATTTCGAGGTCGATGGCCGCAAGATCCGCAAGGGTCAGCTCCTCCACATCATGATCGGCGCGGCGAACCGGGATCCGGCACAATTTCATCGGCCGGACGCGATTGATGTGACGCGCAATCCTAATCGCCATGTCTCGCTTGGCCATGGCGTCCACTATTGTCTCGGTGCCGCGCTGGCACGGCTGGAGTTGCGCGTGGCGCTGAAGGGCTTTCTGGCGCGTTTCCCGCGCTATCGCCTCGCCACTGACAAGATCGTTTTCATGGATCGCACCGCGAGCCGTCGTCCGACCAGCGTGCCGGTCCTGATTCACTAGGAGGTCACAGCGAACTCTTTCGCTCACGGGATCATTCATTCTGAAGACCGGTTCGTATCCTGTTAGCTTGAGCGCTAATAGAGTTGATCCGGTCTCAGAGATGAGTTCGAGTTGCCGCCTCTCCGCCACCCAAATAGCTCGCGATGACCCGCTCGTCAGATTCGAGGTCGGCGGGCAGGCCTTCTAATGCGATGCGGCCATGTTCCATGACATAGCAATAGTCTGCAATTTGAATTGCCGCGCGCGCATTTTGCTCGACGATTAGTAAGGAAACGCCACGTTCGCGCAGACCCATGATTGTGCGGAAGATGTCGCGCACGATGCGCGGCGCAAGTCCGAGCGAGGGCTCGTCGAGCATAAGTAGCTTGGGCTTGCCGATAAGCGCCCGGCCGAGGGCCAGCATTTGTCTCTCGCCGCCGGACAATGTTCCCGCCTCCTGACGTCTGCGCTCCTTCAACCGGGGAAAGAGCGCATAGATATCGTCACGCGCCGTCGCAAGCAACTTTGCGCCTTCGCGCCTGCGACTGAATCCGCCGAGCGCGAGATTTTCCTCGACTGTCAGCTCCGCAAACAGCGCGCGTTCTTCCGGCACCAGAAACAGGCCGGTATCGACGCGGTCTTCCAGCGTGCGCCTGTTGCAATTGCCGCCGCCGAAGAAAACGTCACCCGTGTAGGGCAGCGCTCCGATCAGCGACTTCAAGAGACTCGATTTTCCCGCGCCGTTGGGGCCGATCACCGCGACAATCTGGCCGGGCTGCACGGCAAGCGTGACGTCGCGCACGGCTTCGATCTTGCCGTAGGAAACTGAGACGTTGTTCGCCTGCAGGAGCGACGTCACGATTTCGCTCCTGCGGCAGACCTGGCGCGAAGTGGTGCATCGTCGTCAATTCCGCCAAGGTAGGCCTCGATCACCCGCGGATCCTTGCGCACTTCCGTCGGTGTTCCTTCGGCAATCTTTACACCGAAATCGACCACCACAACGCGGTCGACCAAACTCATCACAAAATCCATGTCGTGTTCGACAAGCAGTATGGAGAGACCTTCAGCCCGAAGTTGCCGCAATAGGCCAGCCAGTCTCTGCTTTTCCGCGAAACGCAAACCGGCGGCCGGCTCGTCAAGCAGGAGCAATTTCGGATCTGCCGACAGGGCACGCGCAATTTCAAGAAGACGCTGTTGGCCGAGCGCCAGACTGCCTGCCGGCAACGTTGCGCAATCGTCGATTTCAACACGCCTGAGCTGCGACTGCGCCTCGAACAGCAGCCGTTGCTCCTCCGCCCTGTCGAGCCGAGTCGTGGCAGCGAGAAAACCCGAGTTTCCACGCAGATGCGCGCCGAGCGCGACATTCTCCAGCACACTCATCTTTGGCTGCGTGACGACGTGCTGGAAGGTGCGCGACATCCCAAGACTTGCAATCGTGCGGGGCGGGAGCGTGTCCGTGCGCCGGTCAGCGAAGTGGATTTCTCCACTTGCGAGAGGAAGCAGACCGGTCAAAAGATTGAAGATCGTGCTCTTGCCAGCGCCATTGGGTCCGATCAGAGCAAGAATTTCTCCTGCGCGGAGGTCGAAGGAGACGTTTTGAACCGCTGCGAGGCCGCCGAAATGTTTTGGAGATGTCTAGTGCCGAAAGGAGTTTCTCCCCTTGCGGCGGCGGCGCCCGTCGCGGAAGCGCCTCAGCATGATCGGGCGCGCGCAACGGCTGTGCCGTCGGCAGCCAACGCGAGATGAAAGACATCAGGCCGCCGCCGGCGTTCTGCAGCATGACCACGACGAGAATGCCGAAAACGGCGACTTCGTAGCCGCCTGCGCGCCCGAATAGGATCGGCAAGGTCTCGCGCAGCCAGGTGCGGACTAGCTCGAATACCATCGGGCCGATCAGCGCGCCGCCGAGTTGACCGACACCGCCAATCACAACCATGAACAGGTAATCAACCGAGGCGTTCACACTGAACGGGCTTGGATTGACGATCCGAATATAGTGCGCGTGCAGCCAGCCGCTCAATCCAGCAAGCAACGCGGCAAACAGGAAAACCTGGATGCGCAAACGGCCGGTAGCTACGCCGAAGCTCTCAGCCATGATTTCGGTTGGTAGGCTGCGGATCGCCCGTCCGGTGCGGCTGTCCAACAGATTGGTAGTCGCGAGGAAGCTCACGGCGACGAGCGACCAGATTACGATATAAAAATCGAAAGGGGTTGTGATCGAGACGCCCAATAGAGAAATCGGTGGCAATCCGGAAATGCCGTTGAAGCCGCCGAGCCCCGGGATGTTTCCGAACAGGTAAAACAGCCCGATGGCCCAGACCAGCGTGCCGAGGACCAGATAGTGACCGGCGAGGCGAACCGTAAGCAGGCCCAGGATCAAGGCGACGAGCGCGGTCACGATGAGGCTCACCGGTAGCGCGGCGATGGCCGGCCAGTCATACTGTGTCGTCAGCAATGCAGTTGTGTAGGCGGCAAGTCCGCAAAATGCAGCCTGACCGAAAGATGTCATTCGCGCGACGCCCGTCAGGACGACAAGCCCGATTCCGACCAGCACCGACAGCCCGATATAGGTCAGCGGCGTCACGAAACGCAGCGGGAGCACGAAGGGTACCAGCGCGAAAAGTGCGACAAGAGTGCTGATGAAAATCCGGCGCGGCGTCATTCGTCGTGCTCGTGCGTTTCGTGGCTGCGCGGCTCGACCGCCGAGCGCCACAACAGAAACGGAATGAGCAGCGCAAACACGATCGCTTCCTTGAACGCGGAGGCGTAGAAGGACGAGAAGCTTTCGACGATGCCGACCACGATGGCGCCGAGCACGGCAAGCGGGAAGCTCGCCATGCCGGCGATCACAGTGCCGACGAATCCCTTGAGTGCGATCAGGAAGCCGGAATCATAGAAGAGGGTGGTAACCGGACCGATTAGTATTCCAGAAAACGCTCCAATCAGCGCAGCCAACGTGAATGCGAGCCCGCCCGCGGTTTCGGTGCGAATGCCGACCAGCCGCGCACCGAACCGGTTGACCGCTGCCGCGCGCAATGCCTGGCCCCACAGGGTGCGGCCCATGAACAGCCACAGAACTGTCATCACGATAGCAGATGTCGCTACTACCAGCGTCAGCTGCCAGGAAATGCGCGTGAAGCCGGCATCGATGCGTCCCGGAATGAAGGGCTGCGTGCGGTAGCCCTCCGATCCGAAGAACACGAGGCCAAGCCCAACCAGTGCGTAATGCACGGCGATGGCGACGAACATCAGGGTCAGAATGGATTTATCGGCGAGCGGCTTGAACGCGACCCGATAAAGCATGAAGCCCATGGGTACGATCAGCGCGAGCGTAAGCAGGATCTGCACCGGCAAGGCAGGCTTCGACGATGCCCACAGCAGGACGGCGCCGCCGACGAGCAGCGGCGTGCCGAGCGATATGCCAACGACCAGCGGCCAGTCCTGCCATATGCCGGAGCGCCACGCGCGCCAGGACTCGACAATAGCGGTCGTAAGTCCAAGCGCCCCGCATAGCCAAACCGTGCCCGGCACCTGACCCTGCTGCAACAGAGCAAGCGTCAGCGCACCAAAAACCAGAAAATCGCCCGCCGGCACCCAAAGCACTCGCGTGACCAGAAACACCAGCAGGATCGACAGGGCCAGCAGAGCGTAGATGAATCCGGTCGTCAGCCCGTCCTGAAGCAGTAGCAGTCCGATAGTGGAATTCATGTGCTGAATTGGGCTGACGAAGAAGGCGGCCGCCGCCGAAGCGGCAGCCCGTTTGCTTGTCGGTTACTTGGCGAGACGGAAGGCGCCGTCCTTGATGACGACCATCACGCGCGCCCGCTCGTCGACGCCATAGTGATCGGTCGGCGTATAGCGATACACCGCGTTGGTGCCCGCGACGTCCTTGCCAGATTGCAAGGCATCACGCATAGCGACGCGGAATTCCGGCGTGCCCGGTTTGGCCTTCTTGAGTGCGTCGGTCGCCGCTGCATCGAGCAACAGCATCGCGTCCCAGGCATAGCCGGCAATTGGATTAGCTGAGCCCTTGCCCCATCTCCCCTCGTATTTCTGGATGAAATCGAGAGAAACCTTTTTCACCGGATTGTCGTCAGAAAGGTCAGCTGCAGCGACGACCGGACCCGTCGGCATGCGTGCATCTTCGACCGCCTTGCCGCCGGCATCGATGAACGCTTTCGCGACCGTGCCATGGGTGTGGTAGATGCGGCCGTTATAGCCTTGGTCCTTCAGCGTGACATGCGGAAGCGCCGCTGCGGTGCCGGATGCCCCGATAAATACTGCGTCGGGAGCGGTGGCGAGAATCTTCAGCGCTTGCGCTGTGACCGAAGTATCGGTGCGGTTGTAGCGCTCGCCGGTAAGTACGTTGATGCCTTCCTTTTTCGCAACCTGATTCAGAGCGTTCCAGTTCAGATCGCCCCACCCGTCGGCATAGCCGATAAAGGCGACCGTTTTCATGCCGCTCTTCTTCATGTCTTCGATGATGGCGGAGACCATGATCGGGACCGGTTGCGGCAGGTTGAAAACCCAGGGCAACTTCGCTTCCGGGATCTGCATCGGCGAAAGCCCGATCTGCGGCGTTTTTGACTCCACCGCAACATCGCTCATTGCGGTGGCAGTAACGGTGGAGGTAGAGCCAAGGATCACATCGACCTTGTCTTCATCCACGAACTTGCGCGCATTCTTGACCGCTGTCGTCGGATCGGTGGCATCGTCGAGCAGGATCCATTTGACCGGCACGCCTCCGAGCGTCTTGGGATAGATTTCGGCCGCATTGCGATAGGGAATTCCGTTCGTGGCATTCGGGCCGGTGAACGTGCCCGAAAGACCGATCTTGATTTCTTGAGCGGCTGCGGGAGCTGCCAGCGATAATCCGATGGCCAACGAGATCAAAGCGTTTCGAGACATTTCCATTGTCACTTCACCAGTTCTCTTTTTCATGACCATTTCTCTCTTCATTGAGTGTGCGGTTACTTCCTGAAACTTTTCATCGGGCGCCGCTGGACAATTTCGGCAACCCGATGATTTCGCGCGCTTCGGCGGGGGTTGCCGGCTCCAGCCCGAATTCGCGGATGATGCGCACGATCCGCTCCACAAGCTCGACATTGTTGGCGAGCCGCCCACGCGAATAATATAGATTGTCCTCGAGCCCGACGCGCACATGCCCGCCGAGAAGGAGCGACTGCACTGCGGCGTTGAGCTGCGCGATGCCGATCGCGCTCACGTTGAAGATCGCGCCTTCCGGCATCAACTCGACCATCTGCTGCAGGATTTTCGGCGTATAGGGGAGCGCGCCCTGGAAGCCCTTGTTGGCGTTCAGCACGAAGTTGACAAAGTAAGGCTTGCTGTCGAGCCCGGCCTCGAGACAGGTTTGCACATCTTGCAGAAGATGCGTCGGCGAGAACACTTCCCATTCCGGCTTGATACCGCGCTTCTGCATCTCGCTCGCCAGGAATCGGCAGCGCTCGGGCGAGGTGTTCATCAGGATTTCGCGGCCCTCGAATGTGCAAATTATAGTGGTCGGATCGAGCGTGCACATCTCGGCGCCCGCTTCCATCCCCTTCAGCCGCTCTTCCCACATGATCTCCGGATATCCGTTCGGCCCTTGCCGCACCATGTCGCCATTGATGCCGCCGCCGGTCGAATTGTTGATGATGATGTCGCATTTCTCGCGGATCAGCGCATTGATCGTGCGATAGATGTCGGGGTTGCAGGTGGCGAGATCGTCCGGCCTGCGCGCATGCACGGCGACCAGGCTCGCGCCGGCATTGAAGCAGCGACAGACGTCGTCGGCGATTTCCTGGGGCTGGGTCGGGATATTCGGGTTCTGCTTCTTGCTCGCCATGCCGCCCGTGGGCGCGATAGTGACAATGACTTTCGGAGTCTTCATGTCGATCTTTTCCACTCCCAACTGAGACGCTGCGACTGTCATGCGGCGAGGCCGTGACGCAGGATGAATTCGTACAGCAGCTCGCGGCACGCTTGCGGTTGTTCGAGTTGCAGGAAATGAGTTGTTTTTGGCAGCGCGACATAGTCGAGGCCAAACGTGTCGTTGGCAGCTCTCCAGACAGCGGCGGTGGGAATGGCGTGCGGAGAATCCGGATCGCTCGCTACAATTCGGAGGGGCATGGGCATGTACGGCAATCGGGAGAAGATTTCGGTGTCGGCGTTCTCCCGGAATGTTCGTGCCTCGTAACGTCTCGGACAACTCAATGTCCAAAACCCGTCGTCGGCTGTTCGCAACGTATGTCGCGCCAACAAAGAGGCCGCGCCCGGAACGAAGCCCTGAAATGCCGGATGTCGTCGGTACTGATTGGCAAGCTGCTCCGGGCTCTCGAACCGTTCGATCCGATGCAGGGCGTGGGCTGACCGCCGCCTCATATCGGCTTCCTGCGGCGCATGGAGCGGGTGATCCGCGGGCGGCATGATCGGCGGATCAAAGACGCACAGGGCGTCCCAGCGCTTGCCATAGAGCAATGCGTGCTTGAGAGCTGCGATTGAAGAAAGAGAATGGAACACGCCAACCGTTTTCGCCGGACCGAATTTGTGTGCTATCCCGAGTGCGATTTCGTCAATGTCGCTGTAGAAGTTGATCCAGCGATGTGCGCTTTCGTCGTGCAGCGGGTTCTCGCCGTGATTGCGCATATCGAACAGGACCAGGTCGTAGCGCTCCGCGAGCGGCAGCCAGAATGGCGCATATGCATTGATCGCAAGACCGTTGCCATGACTTAGAGCGACGCGGGTCGCGCCGGGGCGCCCGAAGCGCCGCAGTCGTATCGACGCGCCATCTTTCAGCCTCAGCACTTCGGTTGCGACCGGCGGCGGCAAATCGAATTTCTTCTCGCGTGTCACCGAAGCCAACGCCGCCACTTCACGAGTTGGAGACTGATGAGAAAAAGTGCCCGAACGGAACAAGGTATTCGAATCCTTTCGTTCAACGCGCGTCGTTGCAATTGCAAGGCGGGCTGTAGCTTCCAATCGCATCATGGCACTTGGAACATGTCTTGGTCTTTAGCGCAGGGACACTTGGTTTATAGTGCAGGCGGCAGAAAAGTCTTTCACCGAGGTACGTGTGGCTCCGACGATCTTAGAGACTCTGGCTGAGCGTCGCGCGCATGGCCGCTTTCAGTGCATCGAGCCCCTGAATCAGCTCGCGCTTATTCTGCTTCGGCAATTCCGCGAAGATTTCTTCGATCCAGCCGGCATGGATCGGCGCCATTTGCGCAAATGCCGTCCGGCCACTTTCGGTGAGCGTGATCACAGTCGCCCGGCGGTCGTTTTGGGCGTTTTGGCGCATCACCAAACCGCGCCGCTCGAGATCATCCACCACCGCAGTGACATTGGAGCCGGTGACGATGGTGCGGCGGGCGACCTCTCCCATGCGGATGCCTCCCGCGGCACGATCGAGCTGGGACAGCAGATTGAATTGGGTCTGGTTGATCCCAAAATTCTCCTTGATCCGATTCTTCACGCGCTGCTCGGCGGCATGCGCGCAGGCGAGCAGCCGCACCCATAATTGCAGATCGACTTTCTGCCGTTCGGGAGCGAGCCACGCAGGCTCGGTCTCGCGCGATTTTGCTTCAGATGTCCTTCTTGCCGATGCTTTTGTCATTTCATATCCGTTGCGGCGTCCAGCAAGGCAGGACGGTAGAGCTTTCCGGTTGGTCCGGTCGGTAGGCGCTCGACCACGTGCACCGCCTTCAGGAAACGCATCGGCGAAATCTGGCCGTCGCCCTGACACCAGGCGCCGATCGCTTTCTCGTCGATGTCGTCGCCGCTGACTACGACATAGGCCTCCGCGCGTTGGCCCCATCTCGTGTCAGGCACGCCTATCACCGCTGCCTGACGGATTTTTGGGTGGCACATGAGTGCGGCCTCGATCTCTTCGGCCTGAACCTTCATGCCACCGGAATTGATCACGTGATCTGTGCGCCCGACGACTACAACGCGGCCATCGTCGGTCAGGTAGCCGGTATCTCCGCTTCGCCACCATCCGTTGCGAAATCGGAGTGCGGTGCGTTCCGGGTCTTTCCAATAGCCGCAAGCCAGCGATCTACCGGAAAGCAGAATTTCGCCGGTCTGGTTTGCCGGCAATATGTCGTCGAAATTGCCGTTGGCTGGGACGATGCGGACGCCAACACCCGTGAGCGGACGGCCGGACGGCCGGACATCGGTCAGGAATTGATCTTCGTCGGCCACGATGCCGCAGCCACAGGCGCCTTCGGTAGAAAGATAGGCCGCCCGCACTTTTCCGGTAATACGACTCCGCATTTGATCGACGTCGCCGCGGCTCGCCATTTCACCAGACATAAATGCAAGCTTCACGTTCGAAAGGTCGTATTGTTCCGGCTGCGCGGACAGCACCATGCGCCACATGGTCGGCACCAGCGGCGCGATCGTGATGCGCTCGTCCGCGAGCCCTTGCAAAAAGGCGTTTGGTTCAAAGCGGCGCTGAAACACGAGCCGCGTGCCGAGACCGAGGAACGGGATCACAACGTTGCACCAGCCGCCGAACGAGGTGCCGATACAGACAAGCACCGAATCGCTCGTGTCGATCCCGCGATAAACCTCGCTTCCCGCCGCGACCGAGCTAAGGACGGAAGCATGGGTATGGACCACGCCCTTCGGCCGTCCGGTCGAGCCAGAGGACAGCACGATGGCGACCGGATCGTCATGGTTTCCGTCATCGAACGGGACCACCGGCGTGGTGTTCAACCGCGATAATTCGGCCAGTGGCAAAAAGCGGACATCAGTCAGTTTCTGCGCCAGGGAGTCCGCAAGTAACGAGAATTCGTCGTCGAACACGACCAGTGTCGCCTCGAGCCAATCTATGGTCTCCGCAATTCGTTCGGGTGTTTCGAGCAGATGCAGGTTTGTTGCGATGGCGCCGACGCGGATCGCAGAGAACCATGCAAGTGTGTGGAGGACGCTCGGACGGCTCAGAAAGACGATTTTTGCGCCGGCGGTCAGACCGCATGCGCAAATCGCGGCCACGAGCCTGTCCGACTTGTCCAGTGCCTGCGCGCCATTAAGGCGCAACTCTTCATCGATCAGAAATGCGCGGTCCTTGCGAAGTTCAGTCGCGGCGGTAAAACATGCACCCAGTGTCCGGGGGATTGCAGAAGTTGACGCTGGCTGAATCACCGCGTTCATCAGCGCTGCCGTTCGCGATCGAGATAGTTTCGGCTGATGATCTGCTTCATTATTTCGTTGGTGCCAGCATAGATACGATGCACCCGCGCATCCGCCCAAGCGCGCGCGACCGGATATTCCCACATATAGCCGTAGCCGCCGTGCAGCTGAACACATTCGTCGAGCACGCGATCGGCAAGCTCGGTGGTCCATAGTTTTGCCTTCGCGGCCATCTCGGGAGAGAGCCTGTCCTCGGCGAGACTAGCGATGCATCGGTCGACGAAGGGTTGTCCGACATCGATGTCGGTCTCAATCTCGGCAAGTTTGAAGCGGGTGTTCTGAAAGCTTGCAATCGGCTTGCCGAAGGCAACGCGGTTGCGGACATGCTCGAGCGTGGTATCGAAGGCCGAACGCGCCATCGCCATGGAACGCACCGCGACTACCATGCGCTCTTGCGCGAGACCGTGCATGAGTTGCATCCAGCCCTGATTTTCGTTTTCGCCAAGCAGGGCATCGGCCGGCACTTGCATATCGTCGAAGAACAGCTCGGCGGTATCCTGTGCGTGATTGCCGACCTTCTTCAGCTTTCGGCCACGCCGGAAACCGGTCGTCTTGGTGTCCACCAGAAAAAGCGAAACGCCCTTCGCGCCCAGTTCCGGCGAGGTCTTCGCCGCCAGCAGCACGAGATCGGCGATAATGCCGTTGGTGATGAAAATCTTGGAGCCGTCAATGCGATAGCCGTTGCCTTCGCGTTTCGCACGCGTTCGGATGCCGGCCAGATCACTGCCGGCATTGGGTTCGGTCAGACCGATGGCGGAAATGACCGATCCCTCGACCATGCGCGGGAGCCAATGCCTCTTTTGCTCTCCGGTGCCGAAATGAGTGAGAAACGGAGCGACGATATATGCGTGCATGTCCCAGGCAGGCGCGGCAAGGTTGAGGCGGCCCAGCTCCTCAAGCACGATCGCATCAAATTTGAAGTCGCCGCCTGAACCGCCATATTCCTCGGCGATACTGGTACCAAGGAGACCGACTTCCCCCGCGCGGCGCCAGATTTCGCGCGGAGTGTAGCCGTCTTCTTCCCATTTCGAATATTGCGGGACGACCTCGGCTTCGAGAAAGGCACGAACGCCGCGCCGGAAGGCTTCATGTTCTTCCTGAAAGACCGATCGCTGAAACTCGAAAGTCATTACCTGACCACCCAACTCGATCCAATCATTTCACAATTGAAATATTCAAATTTCAAGCATTTTTATTTGCTTCCTTGGCTATTGAGGTTGCCGGAAGCCATCTGCGCGAAACTGTAGTGGCTCGCGAAGCATTAGTAAGGGAAATAAGTCCTATGACGCTACACGAGGGTTGGACGCAAGAGTTTCGCTCGCTAGAGTCCGAAAAATGAGCATGACGCTTTCCGAAAAAATCATCGCAAGAGCGGCGGGGCGCACATCCGTCACTCCGGGAGAGATCGTCATCTGTTCCGTTGACCTTGCGATGATCCACGATTCCGGCGGCCCGCGTCGGGTCGAGCCGATCCTGAAGAGGCTCGGTGTTGGCGTTTGGGATCCGAGCAAGGTGGTTCTGATCACCGATCATTACGTGCCGGCGACGGATGACGAGAGCCGGCGCATCCAGAGTGTCACTCGGCGCTTCGCAGCAGATCAGGGCATCACTAATTTCTACGATCAACAAGGCATCTGTCATGTCGTGCTGCCCGAGCGCGGGCATCTCAGGCCCGGCCTATTTGTGGTTGGCGGCGACAGTCATTCCCCAACCGGCGGCGCTTTTGCCGCTTACATGCTAGGCGTCGGCGCGACGGAAATGGCCGGCGTTCTCGCAACCGGAGAAATCTGGATCCGCGTACCTGAAACAATTCGCATCGAATGGACCGGACGGATTGGGCGCGGAGTGTCAGCAAAAGACATGATGCTGCATCTGTGCGCCCGCCTTGGAATGGATGGCGGCCGCTATCAGGCAATTGAATATACCGGGGAGGGCGTGCGCGCGCTTCCGATGCAAGAACGCATGACGCTGTCCAACATGGCGGCAGAACTCGGCGCGCAAGCGGGCCTGATCGAGCCCGATGAAACGACCGCGAAATATCTGAACGCGGCCGGCGCTCCCGTTGATCAAATTTCGGATTGGCGCAGCGACACCGATAGCCGCGTATCCGAACAACATGTGTTTGATGCGAGCACGCTTGGGCCGCAGGTCGCGGCGCCGCACAGCCCCGCAAACGCAGCGCCGGTCGAAGAACACGCAGGCACGAAAATCGATGTCGCCTATATCGGTGCTTGCACCGGCGCCAAGCTCGAAGACTTGCGGATGGCGGCCGAGATCCTGCGCGGCCGCAAGGCGGCGAAGAGTGTCGAATTGATCTGTGCGCCAGCGTCGTTACGCGACCAGGAGATAGCGCACGCAGAGGGAACACTCGGGGCCATTATTGACGCCGGAGCGCGGCTGCTGCCGAATGCGTGCGGCATTTGCGCGGGATATGGCGGGGACCGGCTCGGTGAAGATGTTGTCGCCATTTCATCGACGGCGCGCAATTTCAAGGGCCGCATGGGTGCAGCAAGTTCGAAAGTCTATCTGGGTTCACCTTACACCACCGCGGCGTCCGCGATCGAGGGGCGCATTGCCGATCCGCGGCCTTACCTGCGACGGGGGCTGACGTGAGCGGACGGGCGTTTGTGTTCGGCGACAACATCGATACCGATGTGCTTGCACCGGGGCGCTACATGAAAGGCTCGATTGAAGAACTAGCGAAGCATTGCCTTGAGGCCGTCGCGCCAGCTTTCGCGGGGGATGTGCGGCCGGGGGACGTCGTAGTCGCGGGCCGCAATTTCGGCATGGGTTCTTCGCGCGAGCAGGCGGCGCAGGCGCTGAAGGTGCTGGGTGTCTCGGCGGTCGTTGCGAAATCCTTCGGCGGCATTTTCTATCGCAATGCGCTTAATCTTGGCCTTCCCGTCGTGGTCTGTGCGGAAACCGCCTCGATCAACGAGAGCGACAAGGTGCGGATCGATCTTGCGCTTGGCACGGTCACAAACGAAACCAGCGGTCGCATTCTGCCAAGCGAGCCGTTGCCCGCGTTCCTGCGCGAGATGCTCGCGGATGGCGGGCTGGTTCCGCATCTGGAGAAGAAATTCGCGAATCAAAAGGGCGGCTAATCAGCGATTGTGCAGCTTTCCAACAAAATCGGCGCAGGTCATCACATCCGCGACCGAGCGCAGCGCCGCGACATTGGCTTCGTGCGCCTGTTGCGAAAAAGCCGCGCATCCGTCCTCCAGAAGAATGCACGAGAAATCGCGCACATGCGCATCGCGGAGCGTCGACGCGACGCCGCCATTGGTGACGATACCGCAGAAAGCGAGTGTGTTGATCGCAGCCTTGCGCAGCACCCATTCGAGCCGGCTCATGTAGAAAGCGGAAAAGGCGATCTTCTCGACCGAGATGTCGGCGGGCTGGAGTTCGTCGACGAGAGCGTGGCCGAAACCGCCGGGCGCGAAGTCTTCCTTGCGCAGGAATGGCCGCAGTGCCTTCAGATGCGGCGAGATAAATGGCTCGCCCTGTTTGCCGGGCACCAGCGTGAAATGCGTGGCGATTACCCATCCGCCGGCCGCGCGCACTGCGTCCGCAACCGGCTTCACGCGCGCCGGGAGCGCGGCGATGTCGGCCGACGTCGCTCCGCCGCGGGCATAGGCGCCGTTCGGGTGCAGGAAGTCATTCTG
>CAVPRD010000002.1:0-188757 GCA_963707705.1 uncultured Pseudomonadota bacterium
CGCGCTGCTAATTCGCGCGGGTCGCCTTTCGTCGCGCCCGCGGCGTGACGACGTAAGCCGGTGCAGGAATCCTGCGCCGGCATTGTGATTTTTAGTCCTACGCGGCCGCACGTTCCTCAATTTCGGCCATGTTCTCATCGGTCACTCCCGGCTGTGAAAAAGAAACGGCCCGGGATGGCAGTACCGGGCCGAGTCTTGGAGTGTTCCCCTCGGGGGGCGACGGGGAACACACTAATAATTCAGCAATTGGGGCTGGCGTTCCGCGGGAACATAAATATAGCCCGGCTGTAAGCCGGGCCAGCGACTACTCGGATCAACTGGCCGCAGGCTCTGTGAGCCCTCAGACCAATGCTAATGGAAACTCTTTTATCTCCATAAGCTTCCCAATCTGGGGACTTTCCGCGCCGGCAAAGAAAAAGACCCTGAAATCAGAGGCGTGAGGAAATCAGACCTAGCTTTAGTCAGCCGATCATGTGCCCACCGGGAACGATAGATTTAAGGTTGCGTTGTGGCGACAAGAAACGATAGATTTTAGTTTTGGTTGGAAGTGAAAGTGAAGGACGATCTTGCTAGGCACGAGTTGTCCCAATAGCCCCGTTTCCCTGCACGCGCGGGAGCGGGGCTTTCCTTTGTGTGACACAGAGGAGGAGGACAATGGACGTCTTAGTAGTGTGGCTCGTCGTGCTGGTGCTTCTGGTCATTGTCGGAGCGCTTATACTTATGATGTTTGCGTCTCAGAAATCCGATGGCAGCAACCCAAGTGATTTGGAAAATTGAACGCTTACGCGAGAGCCAAGATCGTTCGCAAATGACCCGCCCAAGTATCCAGCGCCGCCCGCTTCTGAGCGGAGTATGTCGCCCGATTGTAAACGCCGGCTACGCCGCTCTTGTGCCCGCTGACGTGGTTTAGAACCGCCTCGATGATGTGAGGCTCGACCCCCAGATCGCCCATCTGCGTTGCCATCGTTCGCCGGAGATCATGCAGCGTCCAATCCTTCACGCCGCACGCCGCGTCCAGCCTTTCCTTTGCACGTGAGAAAGCCGCTGTAGCCGCCTTCGCCGCGGCCGAACAGGTGCTCACGGCCCTGCAGCGTGCTGATGCGCTCCAGGATCGCTATAGCGGGCGCTGAGAGCGGCACGTCATGCGGCCGGCTGTTCTTAGTGCGCGAGGCCGGCAAGTCTATCTGTGCCTTCTCGGGAGTCTCCCACAGCGGCAATCTCGTCGAACCGTAGGTCTGCAATCTCGTCACGCCGCTGGCCCGTCAGCATGAGCAGGCGAACGATGCGGCCATAGTCGGTGTCGGGGTCTGACTGCATTCCAGATTGCCAACAATTCGTCATCCAGCAACACACGCTCACGGTCTTTGCCTTCACCTGACTTCAGCGTTCCGGTGACAGGGTTAGGCGGTGTGCTGTAGCCATGTCCGATGCACCACGCGAAGAAAGCGGAGAGGGTGCTTCTGGCTCGATCAGCAGCGACGCCACCACGATCCTTGGCGATGGTTCGCAGCTCAGCGGCAACGATGGCATGGTCTATCTTGCTGACGGCGAGCTTATGCAGCGGCTTCCATTAGACTCGCACGTGCCGTGTGATTTGATCCACGCTCAGCGGCTTCATGTCTTTGGCGCGACTGGTCAGATAATCCTCTGCGAGCGGTAGGAAGATCGTTGAGCCCTCCGCACGGGCTTTAGCCTTCGCAGTCGCCGGGTCGTTTCCGTCATCGATACCGACCAGCATCTTGCGTGCACGCTTGCGCGCTTCGTCGAGTGACAGCACACCAACCTTGCCGACTGTCTGGCGACGCTGAGTCGGACCGTCTCGCCATTGAATGACGAACGTGCGTGATCCGCCTTCACGAATGCGGAGATACAGACCCGGCACACCCTTCGTTTTATCGCTGTCAGTGCGCTAACCGGGCTGCGCCACGCTCCGACGCGCTTATAGGCAAGGGCCGCTGCGGATGGAAGGGGTTTGGTTGCTTCAGGCTCATTTTCGTGACTTCCCAGCAGCACCAGCCTTATGCAGGGCGAGGGCGCTCACCAAGCAAACCCTGATATGACCTGCAAAAGCACGATCGCGTCGGCCCGGGCTCAGGCGCTGCGGCGCTGCGCGACCTCGAGGCAGAGATCGAGCAGGATGCGCGCGGTCTTGTCCCAGGTGAAGCGTTGCGCGTGCAGATAGCCCTTGGCCTTGAGGCTCTCGCGGAGCGCCGGTCGAATAGACCGCTTTCATCGCCGCCGCGAGGCTGTCGATGTCGTTGACGCCGCAACGGAGCGTCGCGTCGCCGCCGATCTCCACCAGCACTTCATGATCGGACACGATAGCGGGACAGCCGCATTGCATGGCTTCCAGCGGCGGCAATCCGAAGCCTTCGTAAGTGGAGGGATAGACCAGCGCCAAAGCATGATCGTAAAGCGCGCGCAATTCACCGTCAGTGATATGACCGGTATCGACCAGGAGGTCGTCCTTGATGGCGGCAAGCTTGTCATGCACGTCGACGCGGCGCTTGCCGGTCGCGACCAGTACCGCGTCCTTCAGCTCTGCCTTCTTCAGCGCCGCGAGCGTACCGCCGAGATTCTTGTTGAGCGCATAGATGCCGACGCCCAAAAAATACGGACGGCCGCGCAGGTTCAGCTTGTCGAGGATGGTATCGTCGGGTGCGTGCGCCTTGATATGGTCGGAGCCTTCATAGCAGATCGGAATCCGGCTCGCGTCGAGCCCGTAATATTCTGCATCTCACGCCGGGAAAAGTCTGACACCGACACCACCAGATCGGCGCGACGCGCGGCATTCGGCACGATCAGGTCATAGGCCGCAACGAACGACTTCGAAAAGCCTTCGGGCATCGCCTTTGTCGAAGTGTCGTGGATCACGATCACCTGATGCGATTTTAGCACCGGACCCAGCATGCAGAGGTTCAGCTGCAGCTTGCCGATGCTGCGAAGCGGGAATTCGATCTGCTCCCAGAGATAGCCTTTGGTCAGGCCGGAGCGAACGAGCCGGATATTCTTCAGTGGGAAGTCGCGGCCGGCTTTGGGGGCCTGCAATTCGACATGGCCTTTGAGCGCCGCATAGGCGGGCTCGTCCAGGCATTTGTCGATGGCCCGGACGGTTTCTATCGCGAAGCGCTGCACGCCAGCCGTAATCTGGGTCAGGAACCGGCCATTGATGACGATGTCGGGCACAATGGCAGGCATTTGTCGGCGTCAATTCCCCAGCGCCGATCAAATCCGGCCGGCGCGCGTAAGATTATCTTAAAGGGGCCGGGCTTAAAGAATTCTCAAGCGCGGCACTCGATCGGTCCGGCGCATGGGCCGTTGCGCGCATCGTTCAGTCAAGAGGCGCGCCATGCTCGACAAGACCCCAAATGACATTGTGAACAATCTCGACGATGGCGGCGGCGTGCTGGCGCGGGCTTTCCGTGAGCTGGGCGTTCAGAACGACCGGCATTCGGCATGGGACAATTACGAGAATGTGGTGCGGGGCCTTGCCCGCATCCTGAACGCCAGGCGCCTGCTCGAGGTCGGCGGCGGCCGCGATCCGCTGTTCAAGGCGGACGAGTTGTCGGCACTCGGCATCGAGATGACGATCAACGATATCTCGCAGACCGAACTCGACGTACTGCCGAGCACGTATCGCAAGGCATGCTTCGATGTCGCGGGCGACATCTCACAGGTCGCGGACCTGCGCGGCACCTTCGATCTGGCCGTCTCGCGCATGGTATTCGAGCATGTCGCAGACGGGCAGCGCGCCTGGAACAACCTGTACGAGATGCTGGCGCCGGGCGGCGTCGCACTCGCTTTCGTCCCGACGCTGTATTCATTCCCGTTCGTCGTGAACTGGCTGCTGCCGGATGACGTCGCGGCCAAGATCGTGAAATTGCTCTATCGCAATCGCACCGATGACGAAGATCCGGTGTTTCCGGCGCGTTACAGCTGGACCTTCGCCAGCGAGCGCAAGATGAAGCCGATGCTCAGCGCGATCGGATACAGCGAAGTTCAGGTGCTGCCGTTCTACGGCCACGGATATTTTGAGCGCTTCCCTGTGATCCGCAACGCCCACAACGTCTTCACCGAGATGGCACGCAAGGGCGACTGGCGCACGGTCGCAAGCTACGCTTATATCGCGGCGCGCAAGTAACGCCCCGCACCGGCAACAGCTGCGGCGCGGGGACCTACACCGACGAACTTGGTTTGTGCTGCGCGGCGGGGTCTTTCCAGACCGCGCCGGCATTGCTTTGCCGCACGACCCGGATCGGACCGCGCCAGGCGAGTGCGACGTATACGAGTGCGCCGCAGCTATAGATGATGGCGTAGATCCACATGTATTCGAGAATGCTCGCCTGGCTCAAGAACGCGAACAAAGTGCCGAGCGTCATCGCGACTGCGATGAAGGGCGAAGCTTGCGATATTTCCTTGAAGAAGCCGGTATGGACGAGAAGCGAAAGCGCGACCATCTGAATCATGTTGGCGAAAAGCAGCAGGATCAGCACCGGCGCCACGTTCGGCATGACGGCGGCAGGCCCGGCAGCAAGGCGAAAAGCCTTTCGCCTGCCACGCAAAGTATGATCGAGATCGAGACGGTAGGGATCGCGCACAATCCGAGTGCGATCCAGGTCGATCGCATCAGGCGCACGAGGTCGCGGTTATTGAAGGCCTGGGTCTGTTTCGGAAGGGCAACATCGCAGGCGGCGGAATAGGCGATGCTGCCGCCGCGAAAGACTTTGAACGTGGTGTCGAGGATGATGGTAGGGGCGCCCAGGCCGTAAAAGGCCGGCACGAATAAATACGGGAAATTGTAGATATAGATTTCCGAGATCGAAAAGATCGAGCTACGTAGCAGAGTGCGGCCGTTCTCGCGCCAGAAATGTTTGAGAAACCGGATTTGGCCGCGCAGCCGCGCCGTCAGCGCCTCGCGCGCCTTCAGGCGCAGGATGCAGAGCGCAAATGCCACGAGCCAGATCGCATTGACGAGAATCAGAAACGAAGTGAGCGGCAGGAAGAACAGCAGCGCGACGGTCGCGAAAATCACCAGAAATCGGCGCGCGACTTCGAGGCCCTCGAAATAAACATATTCGTCCACGGCGATGGCGACATTGCGAAGCGCAAACCAGGCGAGATTCACCGCCGTGAACAAAAAGAACAACGAAAACTGAAACGATTGCAACCAGCTTTCCGCCCGAAACCAGGCCATCGCGCAGAAGCAGATCAACGTCCCCACAATTGCGAGCGCGATGTAGAGGGTCACGATCGCGCTGGTCTGAGCCGCGGCCGATTTGTCCTTCGACCGGTCCAGATAGTGCTGGCGCAGCCGCACGAACAGGATTTTTGCCGCGCCCAGGTCGCAAAGCAGCAAGGTGAAGCCGAGCGCACCGACCAGCACGAACAGCGAAAATTGTTCCGGCGTCAGGACGCGCGCGAACACAAAGGTCTGCAGCAGCCCGGTGACGACCGAGCTTGCAGCCGTCGACGACCGCAGGAACAAAAAACGGAGCGAGAAAAAGCTGTTCACTTTCGCTCACCGCATTTCAGCAAGGACCGCACGGTATTCGCAAATCGCGCCGGCGACAGATAATCGGCGACGTCCTTGGCAGCCCGCGAACCGAGACGCAGCCGCAACTCCCGATCGTCTGCAAGCCGGGTCAGCCAGAGCGTGGCCGCTTCAACATCTGGATCGGCCCAGCTCTGACCCTTGTCGTCGAAAGCGTTGTCACGATCCTCGACCGGGATCAGCTTGTACGGAAGCAGTGCGGAATTTTCGTCATTCATGAAGTCAAGATTGCCGGACCAGCCGGTCGCGATTACCGGCTTGCCGAGGCGCATGGCTTCGGCGCAGATCAGGCCGAAGCCCTCCGAGCGGTGGGTCGAGATCACGATGTCGGAAAGCGCCATCAGGCCCGTCATTTCGTCCGAGGACAACGTGCGCTCGATCAGGCGAATATTCGATGCCCCGGCGATCGCCGCATCCAGCTCCTGCCGGGCCCAGGGCAGGTTGCCCGGATCGCTGAGCTTGATGACCAGGATGCGATCGCTTCTATCTCCAAAAGCGCGGCGGAACGCTGTGATCGCGGCGACCGGATTCTTGCGCGTGAAGTTCGATCCGAGATGAAAGGCATTGAGCACGATCAGTGCATCGGCCGGAAGGTTGAAATCCTGACGGCTTGCTCTCGGAGCGGAGCTTTCAGGCAGCGGATGGGGCAACACATGCACCGGCAGATCCGTCGCGCTTGCGATTGCGGACTGCGTGAACCGGCTCGGCACCCAGATTTCGTGCACGAATTTGAGAGCAGGCAGCCATGCATCTGAAAGTCGCGGAAGCTCCCAAGCCCAATAGCCAATGATGCGGCGTCCGGCGATCTGCCGGCGGCCGAGCGCGCACATCGCGTATGGCATATAGGGCCCGTTGATATGGACGATGAGGCTGCCGCCACCGCCCGGCAATAGCGGCCGGGTCGTGATGGCGCCCGGCAAATCGTTCTGCGCGAAGGCCGAACTGAGATCGTAGCCGAGCGGCTGCATGCCCGACACGTCGAGCGCGCGATAGCCAAGTCTTGCGCCTTCGCCAAGTCCGCTTGCCGAGCTGAACCAGCCGGCAATCCCGATCGGCATGCCGCCCTTTTGGATGGCGAGAGGGGCGTGGCGCAAGTATCGGCGCGAGCTCGCGAAAAAAACTCAACCGCCAGGAAGATGGAAGTCTTCCGCCAGGCGCGGTGAAGCAAAGCCCGCGTCATGCGATCGCTCGACGTGCGTTCGAATTCTGCGTGGCTGCAACGAGCCCCCAGATCGCGCCGAGCAACAGGAAATAGTGTCGCCAATGGTCGGTGTCGATCACGATGCCTTCGCCGACGACGCCAACAAACGTTGCATAGATCGCGATCAGGTAGGCCTGCCACGGTGTTTGCTGCAGGCACGTGTACAATCCGACGCCCAGCGTCAGCAGGACAAGCGAGATATAGGCCAGTCCGCCGAGCCAGCCGTAAACGAGAAAGGCCTGCAGATACACGTTGTGCTGCTGGATGCCGAAAGTGGTGCTGAAACCGAACGGCCCCATTCCGAACGGATATTTGAGGATCTCTCCGAGCGCCAAACTCTGAAGCGTGAACCGGCCGCCGCTTCCAACGTCGTAATATTGTACGACCTGCGCGCGTTCCTTGAACATGTTGGCGATGGCGTCGAACGATAGCGCGGCCGTGAGCGCCATGGCGAGAAGCGCGATGCTCACGATGCCAAGCAGGATCAGCCGAATTCGCATGCGATGACTGCCGGCTGTTATGATCATCAGGACCAGCATGATCGCCGCTGAAACCACGAAATGGATCCACGCGCCGCGCGAGAAGCTGAGAGAGAATCCGAGCAGGATGACGAGCAAGGCCGCCAGCGTTAGCGGACGCATGCCGCGCGACAGCAGGGTCTGCATCAGGAACAGGATCGGCAAGATCAGGAATGGGCCATAAACGTTCGGATCCTTGAACGTGCCGCTGGCGCGACCGTTTGGCGCGAACAGCGCGGATACCTCTCCCCCGATCTTGAAGTAGCCGACGATGCCGGCAGTCGCAGTGAGGAGTGCGGCGAGAATATAGGCCGCGCGCAAAATGCCGAGCTGGCGCATACTGTCCTGCGAGAACAAACTCGCGAAAATGATGGCAGATACCGCCATGAACAGCGTGATGACGACGAAGCGGTCGGTCAGATCTTTATCGGAGACGCGAAAATAGGCGAGCATGCCGCCGATGTTCCAGAGCAGTAACAGCCAGGTCATCGGGAGCAGCTGGCGTGGGATCGCCACGCCTGCGATCAGGCAAGCGAAGGCGAGGGGGATGATGATGAATTCGTACGGGGACGGCTCGATGAAAACGAAGCAGCTTATGAGAATCGTGACAAACAGCGAAAAATTGAGGATTTGCGTCGCGCCGGACGAAATCGTTCGCGCCGGCAACCTGCCCGCGATCCGGGTTACGCCACTTTCGGATTTCGGAGTCGGTTGATCCGGGAGCGGGCGCGCCTGATCCAGAGTGATCAAAACGCGTTCTCCGTTTTCAGCAGAGCGAACGGAGTCATCGCGACGATGTAGAGATCGAACAGCACCGACCAATTTTCGATGTAGTAGAGATCGTATTCGACGCGCTTCTGGATCTTTTCGTGGGTGTCGGTCTCGCCGCGCCAGCCGTTGATCTGCGCCCAGCCGGTAACACCGGGCTTGACCCGATGGCGCGCGAAATACCCGTCTACGGCTTCGTCATAGAGGCGGGCCTCCGCCTTGGCATTGACCGCGTGCGGGCGGGGACCGACCAGCGAGAGATTGCCCTTGAAGACGACATTGAAGAGCTGCGGCAATTCGTCGAGACTGGCCTTGCGGATGAAGCGCCCGACTCTGGTGACGCGCGGATCGTCCTTGGTGACCAGCTTGTTGGCATTGGCGTCGGCCTGGTCGACATACATCGAGCGGAATTTGTAGACCTCGATCAGGTCGTTGTTGAAGCCATAGCGCTTCTGTCTGAACAATACCGGGCCGCGGCTGTCGAATTTGATTGCGAGTGCGATCAGCGCCATCAGCGGTAATGCCGCAATCAACAGCAGGCCGCCGATGATCTTGTCGAACAGCCACTTCATCACGACGTCCCAGTCCGCGATCGGCCGGTCGAACAGGTCGAGCACGGGGACGGAGCCGATATAGGAATAGGAGCGGGGGCGGAATCGAAGCTGGTTGGAATGCGCCGACAGACGAATATCGACCGGCAGCACCCATAGCTTTTTCAGCATTTGCAGGATGCGTTTCTCAGCGCTGATCGGCAGTGAGAAGATCACGAGATCGATGCGGGTGCGGCGGGCGAATTCGACGAAATCGTCGACGGTGCCGAGCTTGGTGAAGCCTGCACAGGCGCCGGGAGAGCGTTCGTCATTGCGATCGTCGAATACGCCGACGACATGAACGTCGCTATCCTTTTGCTCATCCAGGGCGTGGATCAGGTCCTCACCGGACGTGCCTCCACCGACGATGACGGTGCGCCGGGTGAGCCGTCCGTCCCGCATCCAGCGTCGCACGAAGGTGTAAAGGACGGTGCGGAAAATAAGCAGTGCGGCGAGACCCACGGCCCAGAAGGACAACAGCCAGACGCGCGAGAACATCTGGTCGAATTTCAGGAAGAAGGAGACGGCGGTCGTCAACAGGAAGATAAGCGACCAGGCCGAGATCAGCCGCGCCAGTTGATTCAGCGGACGGCGGAACGCATTGATCTGGTAAATGTCGACCGCCTGAAACGCGATCATCGAACTGGAGGTGATTCCGGCGATGGCCCAGACATAGGGCCAACTGAATCCTTCCGACCAGACGACATAGAAGCAATAGATCAGCGTCCCGACCAGCGCGATCAGCGCGCTTTCCATCACGCGCACGAAACCGGCAACGACGATTGGAGAATAAGCCGAACGCGTCGCTTCGGACGCGGCTGCGACGGCGGCAGGGGACAATTGCCGCGGCACGCGCCTCGCAAATCCGGGGCCCCAATCAAGGCCGTGCCGACCGCGGAAGCGCTCATGGCTTTTTGAGCGTCCAGTTCCAACATTTCGCCGTCCCTTGGCTCGTCACGCAAACAAGAAAAATCCGCGTGCAAGCCTTTTTATGATGGGCGGTTCTTATCGGAAAAAATTCAACAAAAGCTTATTGGATTTTAGCTTTTGCGGGCTGCAATCGCGTCGCGATATGCACCAAGCCCACCATCCACCATGTCGTCGAGGGAGAATGTGGTCCGCACCCGCTCTTGCAACAAGCGGGAGTCGGCCGTCATCCTTTCCGATTGGTTAACGGCATTCGCGATGGCGCGTTCGAGCGCGGCCGCGTCGTCCGGCGCGACGAGGCGATCTGCGAACGGACCGAACAGGTCGGGAATGCCGCCGACCTTGGTAACCACCAGAGGTTTACCGGCGGCTGCGGCTTCCAGGACGATATACGGGAATGATTCCGCGCGCGACGGCACGACCATGATGCGGCCAAGCGCGAAGGCATCGCGTGCTCGGAGCGGAGAGACGAAGCGGATCGCTTCGTCCAGGCCGGCACGTCGCGCCTGTTCCTCGAGTTCGAGGCGTGCATTGCCACGTCCGACTATGGTGACGGTCAGATTTTGTCCCGAGTTGCGCAGCGCCGCCACCGCATCGATCAGGAGATCGACGCCCTTCAGGCGGCGCAACTCGCCGATATAGAGGAGGTCGGTTGCGTTGGCCCGCAATGGCACTTCGGCAAATTCGCTTTCCGCAACGCCATTGGGCACGACCCGCGCAATGGTCTGCGGTGCGCCGACCTTTTCGGTATAGAGGCGCGCAATGTAGGTGCTTTCGAACAACAGCAGATCGGTACGCCGCTTCAGCAACCGTTCCATCAGCATGTAGATCGCAGCGATTGGCGTTCGAGGCCGGTACAGAAGGCTGCCGCCATGCGGCGTATACACCCGCAATGGTCCGCCGGGACTGACAGCGAGGCGCGCATAGGCAGCCCCTTTGGCGCCATGTCCGTGGACTATGTCAGGCAGGGTCTCGGCAACCCGCCTTGCCACGTAGCGCGTCGCGGATACATCCATCACTCCGATCTGACGCGGCATCGAGGTACGTGTGTGACCTCGTGGAGAATCCGGGCGGCAAAATTGCCGCCGGTATCGGCGTCGCAAATAATGCCGACCTGATGCCCTCGCGCTACCTGTCCGTGCACCATGTCGATGACGTGGCGGAACAACCCGCCCACTGGCGAGCGCAGGACGTGCAGAATTCGAAGACTTCGATCCGCCCCGTCCATCCCGGCGTGGCTCATGACAAGTTAATTCGCATTAACCGATGCTAAGTCTAAAAAATACTCCACGCCAAGACCTTGCGCTTATTCGCCACAGGCGCGGGGTTAACGGCATGGAAACCATGTTCGGACGAAATGGTGCCGACAGTTTTTGTGGAGTCGGTGATGTCAGTTCGTTCCGCTAGCGGCGTTGGCGTTGAGTCCGATGGAAGTGGAAGCGATCTCGATCTCCGCGCGCTGGGTGTCGCGCTGTGGCGCAGGAAATCGCTGATACTGATTCCGACATTGCTGGTAGGGGCGCTAACGCTGGTCGCGGTGAATATGATCGCGCCCCGCTACAAATCCGAAGCCAAGATCGCGGTCGAGGGCAGGGAAAACGTCTTCCTGCGACCGGAAGCCGAGAAAGGCATTGATCGGGCGGCCGCCGACCAGGAGGCGATCGCCACCCAGGTGCAGATTCTGCAATCGCGCGACATCGCGCGTCAGGTGATTCGGGAGCTCAAACTCGGAGACAGACCGGATTTCGATCCGATGCTGTCCGGAGTGTCGTCGTTTGGCGCTTTTCTTTCGGCGATCGGACTTGGGCGCGATCGGCTCAAGATGTCGCCGGAAGAGCGGGTCATGGAAGCCTATTTCGACCGGCTGACGGTGACGGCACTCGAGCGCTCACGCGTCATCACGATAGAATTTCAATCGGGCGACCCGGAGCTGTCGGCGAACGTCGTCAATGCCATTGTCGACGCCTACCTGAAATTGCAGCTGGTCTCGAAGCAGGAACAGACCCGCAGCGCGAGCGGGTATCTTGCAAGTGAAATTCAGAAACTGCGCAAAAGCTCGCAGGACGCTGAATTCAAAGGTCGAGGAATTCCGTGCCAAGGCCAATCTGTTTTTAGGCGCGAGCGGCTCAAGCCTGTCGAACCAGCAACTCGGCGAATTGACCACGCAGCTTGCCGCCGCCCGCGCGCAGAAGGCTGATCTGGAGTCGCGATCGCGAAATTCATCCGCAGTATGCTGAAAAGCGGAAAGTCGGTGGAAACCAATGATGTCGTCAATTCGGATCTGCTGAAGCGACTGGTCGAACAGCGCGTGCTGCTGCGCTCGCAGCTTGCGGAACAATCCTCGACGCTGCTGGGTCGCCATCCCCGCATTCAGGAACTCAGTGCGCAGATCAACGCGCTGGACGAGCAGATGCGCGGCGAATTGGTACGCGTCGTGAATTCGCTCGAAAACGATGCGCGCATCGCCGAGGCGCGGGTAGAGGCGACCAACGACAGTCTCGACCGGCTGAAGAAGCAGATCGGCGGAGCGTCCTCGCAGGATGTACATATGCGAGCGCTGGAACGCGAAGCCAAGGCGCAGCGCGACCTGCTCGAAATCCTATCTCGCTCGTTATCGTGAGGCCGCTGCCCGCGAGAACATCGATTCTTCGCTTGCAGAGGCGCGCGTGATCTCGCGCGCTACCGTCTCGAATGTGCCGGCGTTCCCGAAGAAGATTCCGATTCTCCTGATCGCCATGCTCGCGACAGCCTTCCTGATGGCGGCTTATGTGCTGTCATCGGAAATTCTGAGACAGGGTGGTCCGCGTGTAGCATCGCCTGCATTGGCTCCGTTCGAGGAGGAGCTTGCGCCGCAGTCCGATCCCGTCTCGCGTCCGGTGCGCCGCACGATCTTTTCGGTGCTGAAACGAAGTCCCAAGGCCGCGCCAGCACACGCGAGTGAACCGCAACTGAACGAACAGCCATTGGATGAGGCGGAATTGCCGACTGAGGCCGCGGGCGTATCCAAGTTAGCGCCGCAACCGGCCCCGATTGCCGATATTGCAAAGGCTTTGCAGCATCTCGGCGAGGCCGGACGCAAGATCACAGTGGTCGGCGCCGCGCGCAATGTCGGTACCACGCATACCGCTCTGACCCTGGCGCGGGCGCTGGCGTCCGAAGGGGGCAGGGTGGTGCTGTGCGATCTCGCGCTTAACGCGCCAATCTTTCCGTGCTGTCGACCGATCCGCAGGCGCCGGGCTTCGCCGATCTCGTACGTGGTACGGCTTCGTTCGGCGATATCGTCACCCGCGACAAGTTTTCGCGGGTTCAGCTGATTGCGACCGGAAGGGTCGCAGGAGACGCGCAGGCGATCCTGTCGTCGCCGCGGCTCATCATCACGCTCGAGGCGCTGGCCCGCACCTACGATCAGATCGTCATCGATGCCGGTGCCCTGGGTGAGACCACGCTCGACCCCCTGGCACGCATGGCGCCTCGTGCGCTCCTCGTCGCAACGGACCTTGCCGATCCGGCAACGCAATCCGCGCGCCGTCAATTGATGACGGCAGGCTTCGCCGATGTGATGCTGGTGCACGGAACTCCGGTCAACACGGCGGCGCAGCCCGCTGCCGCGTAAGGCAGGCTAGCGGCTCACTCGGCAGCTTTGCCCGCGACCCATCTGGTGCGCAGCGCATGCGCATGGCGCCACAATGTCGGATTGCGTTTGATCGCGCCCTTGGTCCAATTCATAGCCCGCAGGCCGTGAACCGCGAGCTTGCCACGCGCGGACAGCGCCAGGGTGCTGTCGTAGATGGGTTCGAGCTCCTTGCAGAACGACGGTCTTGTAGCGCGCTTCGCCAGGCCCGATGTCGAACGGTCGAGAATCCGCGATCCGCGCATTCGGCAATGAGGTGCTGAAGCAGGATCAATCCTGGGCAATGGCGCGCATTGTCGCGAGCCGGTATGCGAATTGAACTTCGAGGTGAAGCGCTGATTGTCGTGGATGCCCCGAGAACAGCGCCAGCATGTCGCCGTCGCATTCGAGCGCGTGTAGTTCGATGACCGGCTTGCCGCGCTTCAAGGCCTTCGTGACAGGCGGCCCGAATGAAATCTTCGACGCCGGGATGCGCGCAAAGGCATTCGTGCAGGCCGAGCGCTGCGAGCTTGTCCGGCCTTCTGCGTGAAGAAATGACGCAAGCTGGCAATCGACCTCGTGCGCAGTCTTGGCGCGCAGATAGCGATAGTCTTTGAGCTTCTGCAAGCTTGCTTTTCCTTGTTGCGCAGGCGGCTGCGCGTCGAGCCGGAGAGCTCGCGCTCGAGGATTTCGGCGCTCGTGCCGCCGAGCTGCAGCACGAAATTGTCTTCGGTCGACGATGCTTGCGGCAGCGCAGAACGGATTTGCGGCATCGCTTCCCAGCGGTAAGGCTGATTGAACAGCAGCAGGAAATCGAGATCGCCTGCCAGCGGCGATCTGCGCCAATACGCCGCGCATATCGGCTGCGGTGAAAGTGTCGGCGACGTCGCGGCGCCACAGCGCCATATTGATCGTGGCATGTTTGCCGCCAAAGAAGGTCGCGATCCGGAACGGGCCGATGCGTCGCGCACCAACGGCCACAGAAACATCGGCTCGCCGGTGGCGTCGAAACCGGCGATCAGACAGGGCTCCTCCCGGTGGGCGCGGCTGACATGCTGGTGCCAGAGGCGGATCCAGTCATGGCCTGGTAGGGCGACGCGACCGCATTCGCGACGGATCAGCTCGCGCCAGGCCGGTCGGCGGCGTCGAGGTCGTCAACGGCTCGATCCGGCCACGACGCGGAACTCGACGGGATTGCCGAGCCATCGGGCAGTGGCGTCGCGAGCGGCGAAAGGCGATATTCATGGGCCAGGCTCCGGTGAGGCGGCAGGCTGGCAAAGAAATCTCAATAAAGGGTTGGCAAGAAAGCGTTGGCATGATCGCGATATCCTGAACAAGGGTTCGCTTGTCGGTGCACTCAAGAAAAACGATCATTCGCGCGGGCTGGAGACGCTGTATTTCACCGGCGCCCATCGTCGTGCTGCGGCCGCTCATCGGCGGCGTCGGCGCGATCCTGACGCTGCATCACGTGCGGCCGCCGCGCGCGCGACGCGTTCCAGCCGAACCGGCTGCTCGAGGTGACGCCGGGTTTCCTCGAAGACGTGCTCCGCCGCTGCGGCGCTCGCAGCGTCGATCTCGTCTCGCTCGACGAGATGCACCGGCGGCTGATCGAGCGCGATTTCCGCCGCCGCTTCGTCTGCTTCACCTTCGACGACGGCTATCGCGACAATCTGCAATACGCGATGCCGATCCTGAAGAAATACGACGCGCCGTTCGCGCTCTATCTTCCGACCAGCTTTCCCGACCGGCATCGGCGAGTTGTGGTGGCTCACGCTCGAGCGCGTGATCGCCGAAACCACCGCATCGCGCTGGTGATGGACGGCGACGACCGGCGCTACGACTGCGACAGCACGGAAGCCAGAAGTACGAGCTCTACGAGCATCTCTACTGGTGGCTGCGCAGCCTCGACAACGAGGATGAACTGCGCCGTGCGGTGCGCGATCTCGGCGCGCGCTATGGCGTCGACCATGCGGCGCTTCTGCGAGAACTGTGCATGACCTGGGACGAGATCGGCGAGCTCGCGCGCCGATCCGCTCGTCGACCATCGGCGCGCACACGGTCAATCACGTGATGCTGCAGAAAAGCGAGCGACGCGGCGGTGCGCGTCGAGATGCGAGATGAGCCGCGCCGTGATCGAGGCCGCGCTCGGCGAGCGGCCGGAGCATTTCAGCCTATCCGGTCGGCGATCCGCACCTCGGCGGGCCCGCGCGAGTTCGCAATCGCCGCCGAGCTCGGCTTCAAGACCGCGGTGACGACGCGGCCGGGCGTGCTGTTTCCCGAGCATCGCCGCTCACCTGACGGCGCTGCCGCGCATCTCGCTCAACGGCGAGTATCAGCAGATCGCGCTACTGCCAGGTGCTGATGTCGGGCGCCGCCACCGCGCTGTGGAACGGGTTCCGGCGGGCGAAGGCGGCGTAGCCACTCGAGCCATCGGCCTGAAGGCCGCGCGGGTCGAAGGCGTCAAAGACGCCGTCGTTCGCGGCCATGCTCGCGCATGTCGGCGCGACGGAATCACCTCGCCTTCTTCACGCCCTCCATCCAGCGGACCAGCGGCATCGCGGGCAGCACCCAGCCGAGCCCGGCGACCACGTAGAAAATCCAGGCCGCGACGCAGTTCGCCGGCTCGAGAACGCGAATTGCGCGAACGCCATCGCGAGCAGCGCCCAGACGGTCACCAGCAGCGAGCAGCGGCGATGGCTCCGATGAGCTTGCGGGTGCGGATGGACATGCGGCCTGGACCGATTGCGTTGGACGGTTGCGGGCCTATATTGCGACCCCTGCACGCTGCCTATATGTTCCGCGCAGGAATCGGCAATACGATATGGCAAGCGATGCAACTCGGCCGTGCCATCCGGCTCTGGCTGCTGATTGCCGTCGCGCATCTGGTCTTCGCGACTGGTGCTGGTCGGCGGCGCGACGCGGCTGACGGAATCGGGACTGTCGATCGTCGAATGGAAACCGGTGACCGGCACGCTGCCGCCGCTCAGCGAAGCCGCGTGGCAGGCCGAGTTCGAGAAGTACAAGACGATCCCGCAATACCGCAGCTCAATCGCGGCATGACGCTCGACGAGTTCAAGACCATCTTCTGGTGGGAATGGACGCACCGGTTGCTGGGCCGCGTGATCGGCGCGGCGTTCCTGCTGCCGTTCCTGTTTTTCCTTTGGCGCGGATGGATCGGGCCGGGCTGCGCGGGCGACTGTGGGTGATCTTCGCTCTCGGCGCGCTGCAGGGCGCGGTCGGCTGGTGGATGGTGGCCTCGGGACTGACCGAGCGGGTGAGCGTTTCGCAATACCGGCTTGCGTTCCACCTGATGCTCGCCTGCGTGATCTTTGCCGCGATGGTGTGGACGGCGCGGCTCTCCGGACGCCGGATCGCCGTGCCGGCGCGGCTTGCGCATCGGCGCCGCAATTGCGCTGCTGGTGCTGGCGCTCTTCCAGATCTATCTCGGCGCGCTGGTCGCGGGCCTCGATGCCGGACTGATCTACAACACCTGGCCGCTGATCGACGGCGCGTCTGATTCCGTCGGCGGAGCGGCTGTGGTTCGAGACGCCGCTGTGGCGCAATTTCTTCGAGAATACGCTGACGGTGCAGTTCAATCACCGCATGATGGCCTATCTGCTGCTCGTCGTCGCGATCTGGCATTCCTACGACGTGGCACGCAGCACGCGCGATCGCTATCTCCGCGCGCTCGCGAGTCTGTTCGTGTCGCTCGTGCTGGTGCAGGCCTTCATCGGAATCGTGACATTGTTGTATTCAGTGCCGATTCCGCTGGCGCTCCTGCATCAGGCGATGGCGATCGTCGTGCTGACGATCGCAGCCTTGCAGGCGGCGCGGCTGTTGCAGCGCCAGCCGATTGCTTCGCAGGAAAGAGGCTACGCCGCCAGCGCCTGCTCGAGGTCGGCGATGATGTCTTCCTTGTCTTCAAGTCCGATCGACAGCCGCACCACGTCGACGCCCGCGCCGGCTTGAGCCTTCTGCGCGTCGGACAATTGCCGGTGCGTGGTCGAGGCGGGATGGATGATCAGCGAACGGGTGTCGCCGATATTGGCGAGATGCGAAAACAGCTTCACATTCGATACGAGCTTGATGCCGGCCTCGTAGCCGCCCTTCAGGCCGAAGGTGAACACGGCACCGGCGCCCTTCGGACAATATTTTTTCGCAAGCGCATTGTATTTGTCGCCCGGCAGATCCTGGATAGCTGACCCAGGCCACCTTGTCGTGCTTCGAAAGCCATGTGGATACGGCCAGCGCATTGTCGCTATGGCGCTGCATGCGCAGCGGCAAGGTTTCGACGCCGGTCAGAATCAGAAAGGCATTGAACGGCGACAAAGCAGGCCCGATGTCGCGCAGGCCCAGCACCCGACAGGCGATCGCGAAGGCGAAATTGCCGAACGTCTCGTGCAGCACAATGCCGTGATATTCCGGGCGCGGCTGCGACAGCATCGGATATCGGCCCTCGCGCGACCAGTTGAAGGTACCGGCATCGACGATCATGCCGCCGATTGAATTGCCGTGACCGCCGAGAAACTTCGTCAGCGAATGCACGACGATGTCGGCGCCGTAATCGATCGGCTTGCACAGATACGGTGTCGCCAGCGTGTTATCGACGACCAGCGGAACGCCGGCTTTCTTGGCGATCTTCGCCACCGCCTCGATGTCGGTGATGACACCGCCAGGATTGGCGATCGACTCGATGAAGATGGCTTTGGTCTTCGGTGAAACGGCGCGCTCGAAAGACGTGATGTCGTCCGGGTCGGCCCACACCACATTCCAACCAAAGCTTTTAAAGGCATGGTTGAACTGGTTGATCGAGCCGCCGTAAAGCTTTTTGGAGGCGACGAGTTCATCGCCCGGCACCATCATCGCCTGCATCACGATAACTTGCGCCGCATGTCCCGATGCCACGGCAAGCCCCGCGGTGCCACCTTCGAGCGCCGCGATGCGCTCCTCCAGCACTGCGTTGGTCGGGTTGCCGATGCGGGTATAGATGTTGCCGAACGCCTGCAGCCCAAACAAAGAGGCGGCGTGATCGACGTCGTCGAACACAAAGGACGTGGTCTGGTAGATCGGGGTCGCGCGCGCGCCGGTCGTCGGATCGGGCTGGGCGCCGGCATGGATGGAGAGGGTGGCGAAGCCGGGCGTACGTTCGGTCATCGCATTTATCCTTTGGTTCGGGCCGCGTCGCGGCCGGTCAATGGCGCGCTGGTTTATCCAAGGATCGGGCAGGGTCAAGCCGGTGCCGGGCACCTCCGGCGTCTCGATCAATCAAATCGGTGCATCTGCAAGTTCGGAGAAAACACAATCCGCAACAAAAGACGATCAATTTTCGGTGTCGCGTTCGGCCCGTATCGTCGCTTCCGTGGTGCCGCCGGACGTGGTCTGGCGCTGCAGCGACATCTTCTGGATTCCCTTTCCAAGAAGCGGCGCGCGCTTGGCAGAAAGCGTTCGTGAATTCACTCCCATCCAGGAAATTTCCGACGACAACCGCCCATATTCGATTTTCGGGCAGCGATTCATCACCACCTTGATGCCGGCATCTTCCGCAAGCTTTGCCGCCTCGTCGTTGCGCGCGCCAAGCTGCATCCAGGTCACTTGCGGCAGCGGTTTGAGTGCGAGTGCTTCCTTGACCACGCCAAGCGCATGTTCGGGACTGCGAAAGATATCGACCATGTCGACCGGTTCAGGGACGTCGGCGAGCCTCGCATAGAATTTCTGACCGAGCAGTTCGGTGCCGGCCTGGCCGGGGTTGACCGGGATCACGCGATAGCCGTGCTCGAGCAAATACTTGAAAACGAAATAGCTGGGCCGGCTGATCTTCGGCGAGACGCCGACCATCGCAATGGTCTTCACGGTATTGAGAATGCCGCGAATATAAGTGTCGCTGTAACTGTCGTGATTCATCGAAGCGGCCTTCCTGCGGCGCCTATGTAGGAATGCGGGCGCGGCTGCGCAAAGGCGCTTGCGAGGGGATCAGCGGTCCTCCCATTGCGGTTTACGCTTTTCGATGAAAGCGCAGATGCCTTCATTGGCGTCATGCGTCATCATGTTTTCGGTCATGACTTCGCTGGCATATGCATACGCTTCCGCCAGTCCGAGTTCAGCCTGCCGGTAGAAAGCGCGCTTGCCGATCTTCACTGTTGCCTTTGATTTCGACTTGATCGTGCGGGCAAGCGCCAACGCCGCGTCATGCTCGCTGCCGGCGGGCACTGCGCGGTTTATCAGGCCCATGCGCGCGGCTTCTGCTGCGGTGACCGGCTCGCCGGTAAGCAGCATCTGCATCGCATTCTTGCGCGGGATGTTGCGTGTTAGCGCCACCATCGGTGTCGAACAGAACAGCCCGATATCGACGCCAGGCGTTGCGAATTTCGCTTCGTTCGAAGCGATCGCAAGATCGCAGGTCGCGACCATCTGGCAGCCCGCGGCGGTCGCAACGCCGGACACGACCGCGATCACCGGCTGCGGCAGCGCCACGATCTGCTGCATCATCTCGCTGCAGATCGTCATGATGTCCCGGAAATAGGCCTTGCCGCCGTCGGGATCGGAGCGCCGTGCCGTAAGTTCTTTCAGATCATGGCCCGCCGAAAATACCGGTCCGTTGGCCGAGAGGATCACGACGCGGATCGAGCCGTCGCGCGAGATCGCATCGAAGGCGGCGCTCAACGCTTTAATCAGGTCTTCGGAAAGGCTGTTGCGCGCCGCCGGGCGATTGAGCGTTAGCGTCGCAATGCCATCCTTGTCCTCGCGCAGAAGGAGGGCGGCCGTCCCGGGAATAGCATGGACATTCATGTTGATGAGCCTTTGCGTCGCTGCCGGGCCATTGTATCGCAAAGACGTATCGATGCGAATGTCGGGGGCCGCATGCAAAAGCCGGTGATGGACGAAGCGGATCTGGAAGTCTTCCTGCACCGCGAATTTCCGCAGGCCTTTTATCCCGGTAGCGGGCTTACGATCGAGAAGGTCGAACATGGCCGCGCGCGCGTACGGCTCGCCTATAGCGAAAAATTCATCCGGCCGGGCGGCACCATTTCCGGCCCCACCATGATGATGCTGGCGGACTTTGCTTTATACCTTGCCGTTCTTTCGGCCATCGGGCCGGTGGCGCTCGCGGTCACCATCAATTTCAACATCAATTTCCTTCGCCGCCCGGCGCAGGGGGATATTTTGGCCGACGCCCGCATTCAGAAGCTTGGCAAACGGCTCGCGGTGATGGAGGTAAATCTCTATTCCGACGGCAGCGACGAGCCGATCGCTCATGTCACGTCGACCTATTCAATCCCTCCAAATGCGGGGAGTTAGCGAACGGTAATATAGAACCATTTTTATAAGTAACTGATATCACCTATATAATTACCTTCCAAATACGTTGACGGTGCGCGGGCCCTCCGTTAGAAGCCCGGCTCAACGCAACTCTCCGGACAATTCGTCATGAGCACCTTTTCGGCGAAACCCGCCGACATCGAAAAGAAATGGGTCGTGATCGACGCCACCGACCTCGTGGTCGGACGGCTCGCCGCTCATATCGCCCTGCGCCTTCGCGGCAAGCACAAGCCGACCTTCACCCCGCATGTCGACGACGGCGACAATGTCATCGTCGTCAATGCCGCCAAGGTGGTGTTCACTGGACGCAAGCGCGACCAGAAGAACTATTACCATCACACCGGCTATATCGGCGGCATCAAGGAACGGTCGGCGAAGTCCATCTTCGAGGGCCGTTTCCCGGAGCGCATCCTGGAAAAGGCGGTGGAGCGCATGCTCCCGCGCGGGCCTCTTGGCCGCAAGCAGCTCGGAAATCTGCGGGTCTATCCCGGCGCCGAGCATCCGCATGAAGCCCAAAAGCCCGAGGCGCTGGATGTCGGCGCCATGAACCGTAAGAACAAGGCAGCCTGATCATGGCCGAATCCGTTTCCTCGCTCGAAGGTTTGTCCTCGCTCAAGGCGCAGGCTCAGCCGGAACAGCCAAAGCACGTTCAGAAGATCGACAAGCAGGGCCGGGCCTATGCCACCGGCAAGCGCAAGAACGCGGTCGCACGCGTCTGGATAAAGCCGGGCTCCGGCAAGATCGTTGTCAACACCAAGCCGGTCGAGCAATTCTTCGCGCGTCCGGTGCTGCGCATGATGATCCAGCAGCCGATCGTCGCCGCCAATCGCGGCGGTCAATATGACGTGATCTGCACCGTGTCGGGTGGTGGTCTGTCCGGCCAGGCCGGCGCCGTGCGTCACGGCATCTCCAAGGCGCTCACTTATTTCGAGCCGGATCTGCGTCCGCCGCTGAAGCGCGGCGGTTTCCTCACCCGCAATTCGCGCGTGGTCGAGCGAAAGAAATACGGTCGCGCCAAGGCCCGTCGTTCGTTCCAGTTCTCGAAGCGCTAAACGCGCAACTTCAATTTAAGTTCGATCGAAAAAGGGGCCAATCGGCCCCTTTTTTGTTGGCGGTTTTACCGAAAATGCGCGCGTCTGCGGAAAGCGAAAGACAAGACGCGAGGCCTTATTCACAGAAGGGAGAAGTGAGAGCGGGCGCTGGCGCCAACTCCGCTGGATGCCAGAAGGTTTGTATGCATCTCGATCTGCCAACGCTGTTTCTGGTTTCTACCTGCGTCACCGGGCTGCTCGGCATTTTCCTGTTCGTTCTGTGGCTGCAGGACCGCTCGGTTCGCGCGCTGGGCTATTGGGCCTCGGCCTATCTGATTGGCGGCTTTGCCGTCGCGCTCTGGATCGTCAGCCCCGATTTGTTGCCTGCGGGCGGCGCCGATCTCGCGAGCGCGCTGCTGTTTGTGTGCTGCGGACTGATCTGGAGCGGAGCGCGCAAGTTCCACGGGCGCTCGACAATGCCTGCTGCCACTATCACTGGGGCGATGGTGTGGCTTGTGGCCGCTCACGTGCCGGAGTTGGTCGATTTCGGCAACACACGAGTCGTCATATCTTCGCTCATCATCACAACCTATGCCGTTTTGACCGCAATCGAATTGCGGCGCGAGCGCCGCAAGCCGCGCAGCAGCCGGGCTTCGCGCGCCCGCAGCATGCTGATCCCGGTGCTGCATGGCGCGATTTTTCTGTCACCGATCCTGACCACGACCTTGTTCACGAGTGCCTCGGCGCCCACAGGAAGCGGCTGGTTCCCGCTCTTCGCACTCCTGACACTGCTCTATGTCGTCGGCACCGCCTTCATCGTGGTGGTGATGGCGAAAGAACATTCCGCCCTGGTCCACAAGACCGCTGCGATGACCGATCACCTGACCGGAATGTTCAATCGCCGGGGCTTTTTCGAAGCAGCCGAAAAGCTGATAGAGACCCAGCGCAGGCTCGGACAGTCCGTCACGGTGATGATGTTCGATCTCGATCATTTCAAGTCCATCAATGACCGTTTCGGGCACGATGTTGGCGACGAGGCGTTGCAGGCATTCGCCGCTACCGCCGGCAGCAGCATGCGCCTGCACGACATCATCGGACGGTTCGGAGGCGAGGAATTCGCCGCTATTCTTCCAGGCGGCACCGAGACCGCGGCAATGGTAGGCGAACGCGTGCGTGCCGCCTTCGAAGTGCGGGGCGTCGAGATTTCCGGTCGCACCATGAATGCCACCGTCAGCATTGGCGTTGCCGAGTCGCTCGCCGATGTCGCGAATATTCCAACGCTTCTTGCTCGCGCCGATCGTGCGCTCTATGCGGCAAAGGCCGCCGGCCGCAACCGCGTCTGTACCGAGAGCGAAGCGCGCACCGCGCCGGCTGCGCCGCCGCCACTTGTTCCAGCAGGCCTGGCGGAAGAAATCGATCGCGCAACGCCTGCGGCGGCCATACCGGCGATGTCGTAGGTCTCGTCCGCCGATACGCGGTGCCGCGCCGCGCTCATCAGAAAAGGGCGGTGGTCTTCAGACCGGGACCACCTGCACCGACACTTCCATACTCTTGAACGCATCGGCAGGGCCCGACCAGGCGCCTGACAGCGGCGAGGCCTTTTCCTGCTCGCGCGCGACGCCGACCGAGACATGCTCGTCGCCGGCGAGCTTGTTGTTGGTGGGGTCGAAGCCGTGCCAGCCGGCACCCGGAATGTAGATCTCGGTCCAAGCATGGGTTGCGCCGTGCTGGCCTTCGTTCAACTGGATATAGCCGGTTACGAAGCGCGCACCGAAACCCCAATGCCGCGCGGCCTCCATCATCAGCACTGCGAAGTCGCGGCACGATCCCGAGCCAAGCGAGAGAGTGTCGTGCGGGAGCTGCACGCCCGGATCGTCACGATGCGCATATTTGAGCGACTTGAAGATGTGGGTATTGAGCTTGCTGAGAAGTTCGAAGGTTTCGGCCGTCTGGCCAGGGCGATACAATTCACGGAGCCATTCCTGCAGCATCGGGCCGTCATAGGGGTAACTTGGCAACCGGTAGCTCATCAGTTCAAGCTGCTCGTCCGGCGCGTATTGAAACGGGAAGCAGCGGGCGCCCGGATCGATCAGGCATTCGATCGGATTGTCGGAGCGGAATTCGACGTCAACTTCACTTGCGATCACGAGCCGGTCGGAAGGCTCGGAGAATGTGATTACGGCAATCGAATTGCCGTGCACGTCGCGCAGCCATCGCACCGCGGCTTTCGGCTCGATCTGATATTGGCCCTTCACGATATGGACGTCATGGCCTTCGCGCGGCCGCAGCATCGCGCGATGTGGGCCGAAAGTGACGGGCTGATGATAGTAATATGCGGTCCGGTGCAGGATGCGGATGCGCTTGTACATGATGCGACAACTCCCCGGGCATCGGCCTCAATACATTGTTTACCATGCCAAACCTAAACTTGCGGCATGGGGAGTTTGTCATCCGATTCTGCGCTGCAGGGGCTCTCGCTCGATATTGAGCTTGCGGGTGCTGCGATGGCCTGCCGGTATTCATCTTCGGATGAATACGAGGCTGCCCTTATTGCCGAGCGCCGCCGGGCGGGTGCCTATGATGTGCCGAGCCGCCATCGGCCGATCCTGTGGACGGCGCTGGCTGTATGCGCCGTCGCCTCCGTCTTTCTTGCCTTCTGATTTAGATCTGCCGCTTGCGAGCGGCCGCAGCGGGTGATTGAGTTTGCGCGAAGTCGCATCCTCTCAGCCCAGGCAATCAGTCCAATGAGATGTTTGAAATTCGCGGGAGTCTTTGCCGCTGTGCTGGCGCTGTCCAGCTTTGCACAGGCGCAGGATTGGCCGCAGCGGCCGGTAACACTGGTAGTGGCCGCCGCTGCGGGTGGACCGATCGACGTATTCGGCCGCGTCATGGCCGAGCGCATGGGGCAGGGGCTCGGGCAGCCGGTCGTGATCGAGAACGTGCCGGGCGCCGGCGGCATGATGGGTATAAGACGCCGCTTTATAATGCCGTGACCGATTTCACGCCGGTCATGCTGATCGCGGAAATCCCGCTGGTACTGATCGTGCGCAAGGATCTGCCGGTCAGCACTTTCGAAGAATTCGTGGCCTACGCGAAGGCGAACCGAGGCAAGATGAATTACGGTTCGGCCGGAGCGGGGTCGGCGACACATCTCGGCTGCGTCCTGCTGGATCAGGCGATCGGCGCCGACGCTCAGCATGTGCCCTACAAGGGCACCGGACCTGCGATGGCCGACCTGCAGGCCGGGCGCATCGACTTTCTTTGCGAGATCGTGGTGAGCGCTGTACCGCAGGTTCAGGCTGGCACCGTCAGGGCGCTCGCGACGCTGTCACGCGATCGCTCGCCGGTCTTGCCCGATCTGCCGACGGCTTACGAAAAGGGCTTCCAGAATATCCAGGCCTACACCTGGACCGCGCTGATGTTTCCGAAGGGGACGCCGGCGCCGATCGTGGTCAAAATGCGCGATGCAACACTAGCGACGCTGGCCGAACCAGAAGTTCGCCGACAACTCCAGACACTCGGAGCGAGCATCGTCTCCTCGGACCGGACAACGCCCGAATATCTCGGTAAGTTTGTACAGAACGAGATCGACAAATGGGCCGGCCCGATCCGGGATAGCGGCGCCGTTATTCAGTAGAAGAACATGAAAAAAGGGCGGCCTTGGGGCCGCCCTTCGAGTTGCATCGCTTGCGCAATGTTGGGATGAACACGCACGCTCACGCAGAATAATACATCTCGAATTCCACCGGATGGGGAGTGTGCTCGAAGCGGATCACTTCCGTCATCTTGAGATCGATATAGCTGTCGATGAAGTCGTCATCGAACACGCCGCCGGCCTTCAGGAAGGCGCGGTCCTTATCGAGACTTCTCAAGCGCTTCGCGCAACGAGCCGCATACTGTCGGGATTTCCTTCAACTCGGCCGGCGGCAGATCGTAGAGATCCTTGTCCATCGGCTGACCCGGATTGAGCTTGTTCTTGATGCCGTCGAGGCCCGCCATCAGCAAGGCCGCGAAGCCGAGATACGGATTGGCAAGCGGGTCGGGGAAGCGCACTTCGACGCGTTTCGCCTTCGGGCTTTCGGTGTAGGGAATGCGGCACGACGCCGAACGGTTGCGCGCCGAATAGGCCAGCAGCACCGGCGCTTCATAGCCCGGCACCAGACGCTTGTAGGAATTGGTGGTCGGGTTGGTGAAGGCGTTGATCGCCTTGGCGTGTTTGATGACGCCTGCGATATATTGCAGGCACATTTCCGAGAGGCCGGCATATTTGTCGCCGGCGAACATCGGCTTGCCGTCTTTCCAGATCGACTGATGGCAATGCATGCCCGAGCCGTTGTCGCCATAGATCGGCTTCGGCATGAAGGTCGCGGTCTTGCCGTAAATGTTGGCGACCTGATGGATGCAGTATTTATAAACCTGCAACTGGTCGGCCATGTAGGTCATCGGCGAGAATTTCAGCCCGAGTTCGTGCTGCGCCGAGGCCACTTCGTGGTGGTGCTTCTCGACCTTGGCGCCCATTTTCGCCATCGCAGCGAGCATTTCGCCGCGCATATCCTGCGCCGAATCCTGTGGCGGCACCGGGAAATATCCCTTCTTGATGCCGATGCGATGGCCGAGATTGCCGGACTCATAATCGGTGTCCGAATTGGTAGGCAGTTCGATCGAGTCAAGCTTGAAGCCGGTATTGTAAGGCGTGGCTGAATATTTGACGTCGTCGAACACGAAGAATTCGGCTTCCGGTCCGAAGAAGATGGTGTCACCGAGGCCCATCGACTTCACCAGGCCTTCGGCCTTCTTGGCCATGCCGCGCGGGTCACGATTGTAAGGCTCGCCGGTGGTCGGTTCGAGCACGTCGCAAACCAGGACCAGCGTGGTCTCGGCGAAAAAAGGATCGATGCAGGCAGTCGCCGGATCCGGCATCAGATTCATGTCGGACTCGTTGATCGCCTTCCAGCCGGCAATCGACGAACCGTCAAACATTTGTCCCTCGGCGAAGGTGTCTTCCTCGATCATCGTGACGTCGAACGTCACGTGCTGCCACTTGCCGCGCGGATCAGTGAATCGGAAATCGACGTATTTCACGTCGTTGTCCTTGATCATCTTCATTACGTCTTTAGCGGTCGTCATCTAACGCGTTCCCTTTTTCACGGGTGTTGAAACCGGAGCGATCTTTAGATCGCGTCCAGTCCGGATTCTCCCGTTCTGATCCGGATAGCTTCCTCGACATTGGAGACGAAGATCTTGCCGTCACCGATGCGGCCGGTTTGCGCCGCCCGGCGAATTGCATCGACCGCCTTTTCGACCATGTCATCGCCCAGCACGATCTCGATTTTCACCTTCGGGAGAAAATCCACAACGTATTCGGCGCCGCGATAAAGCTCGGTGTGTCCCTTTTGGCGTCCAAAGCCCTTGGCTTCGGTGACCGTGATGCCCTGCAACCCTACTTCCTGAAGCGCTTCCTTCACCTCGTCGAGTTTGAAAGGCTTGATGATTGCCTCGATCTTTTTCATACGAATCCTCTCCCGCCCGCCGTTCAGAATCCTGTCCGGCGGAACTCGCCGTTCGTTAGCAGGTCTTGTGCCAATTGCTAAGGCAGCCGATAACCGCGCTCCGTCATGAGGTTATGACGGACCGCAGCATATTGTACCAAATCTGCAAGACACGACCGACTTGAGAATAGGCAATATGCCTAATTGGTGCGCAGGTTATCGAGAATGTCCCAAGGCTCGGGAAAATCCAGCGCAAAACGGGCAGTCTGCGCATGCATGAGCTTCTGACAACTCGACAGATGTCGGAGGCGGACCAGCTCGCGATCGCTGGCGGCATTCCGGGCCTCGAGCTGATGGAGAATGCGGGCGCCGCCGTTGCGGACGCGGTCTCTGCGCGGTTTCGCTCGCCAGATCCGGTGCTCGTGGTTGCCGGTCCCGGAAACAACGGCGGCGATGGGTTCGTCGCGGCACGTATCCTTCGCGAACGTGGGCACTCGGTTCGCGTCATTCTGCTCGGTGAGCTGGCGCGGCTGAAGGGGGATGCGGCTGTAGCTGCCGCGCGTTATGCGGGACCGGTCGAGCCGGTGACGTCCGAATTCGGTTCGCCGGCAGTTGTCATCGACGCCATGTTCGGAGCAGGTCTGGATCGGCCGCTTGAAGGAATGGCCGCCCGGGCCGTGGCTTGCATCAACGGCTCCGGCGCATGGGTGCTCGCGGTAGACCTTCCCAGCGGCATCAACGGTGACAGCGGCGCTGTTATGGGGGCGGCGGTGAAGGCCGACGCCACTGTTACCTTCTTTCGCAAGAAACCGGGCCATCTCCTGCTGCCCGGCCGTGTTCACTGCGGTTCCGTGACCATCGCCCAGATAGGAATTTCATCCTCAGTTCTGAATGCTATTCGCCCGCACATTTTCGTCAACGGCCCGCAGGCTTGGGGAGAGTGTTTTCCAATTCCCACACAATCGGGTCACAAATATTCGCGTGGCCACACCGTCGTCGTGTCGGGTGGGATTTCGAGCACCGGAGCCGCTCGCCTCGCAGCACGCGGAGCGTTGCGGGCAGGGGCAGGCCTTGTAACGATTGCGAGTCCGCGTGATGCAGTGGCTGTGAACGCCGCAGCGAGTCTTGCGGTCATGGTGCGCGAGGCCGAAGGAGCCAGCGGTCTGAAGGCGCTGCTTGAGGATCCACGGATCAACGCTGTGGTGCTCGGGCCAGGCGGCGGTGTCGGTCCTGAAATGCGACACAAGGTTAAGCTCGCGCTCGCTGGAAAACGGATTGTCGTGCTCGATGCAGATGCCTTAACTAGCTTTGGGGATAACCCGAAAGAGCTCTTTACAATGCTTTCGAATCATCCGGAATCCACATCGATTCACACTCCACATGAAGGCGAGTTTGTTCGTCTATTCAGTACAATAGAGAAAATTCCTTCAGTTAAACAAAAACTTGAAGCATGCCTCGGTGCTTCACATGAAACAGGTGGCGTCGTGATTTTGAAGGGCGCCGACACCGTGATCGCAGCGCCGGATGGGCGCGCGATGATTGCTGACAATGCGCCAGCTTATCTCGCGACGGCCGGAGCTGGCGACGTACTGGCAGGATTTATTGCAGGACTATGCGCCCAAGGAATGCCGGCGTTCGAGGCGGCAGCAGCTGGCGTTTGGATGCACGGGGAGGCGGCACGGGAATTCGGACCGGGGCTGATTGCGGAAGACCTGACCGAGGCATTACCTGCAGTCTATCGCCGCTTGTTCGCGGAGCACGAATGTGTAGTCACACGTCAAGCATCGAGAGCGGAGGGCAGTTGAGCCATTTTTCTAGTGCGGGTCCGCGAGTGCATGTTATAAGCCGCGCCGCTCGGTCAGACCATCAACTGCTCTGCCGCGCGATGCCCTGCGCGCGGGCGTGGCGGAATTGGTAGACGCGCTGGATTTAGGTTCCAGTGATGAAAGTCGTGGGGGTTCAAATCCCTCCGCCCGCACCACAGCTGGGACTGACAGAATTCAAATCAGAAATGCCGTAACCGCGGCGTCGAGGAACGAAGGCGATTGCCATGCAAGTGACCGAAACCACGTCCGACGGATTGCGCCGCGAATTCAAGGTGGTGATCCCCGCAAGCGAGCTCGACAGTAAGGTCAGCGAGCGCCTCGATGAGTTGAAGGGCAAGGTGCGGATCAACGGCTTCCGGCCTGGCAAGGTGCCGGTGGCACAGCTGCGTCGCATGTATGGCCGGTCCGCCATGGCTGAGGCGATCGAGGCTGCAATGCGCGACGTCAACGCCAAGATTGTTGCGGACAACAATTTCCGTCTGGCGATGCAGCCCAAGGTGACGCTGCCGGAGGACGAAAAGTCGGTCGAGTCCGTAATCGAAGGCAAGTCGGATCTGGCCTACACCGTGGCGATGGAAATCCTGGCGCCGATCGAGCTTGCGGATTTCAAGTCGATCGATGTTACGCGGCTCGTCACGGACGTGGCCGATGAGGAGGTTGACGAAGGCTTGCAGCGCATAGCCGAGCAGAACCGCCCCTTTGCCGCCAAGGGCGAGGGCGCGAAGGCCGAGAAGGACGATCGCATAACGATTTCGTTTGTCGGCACGATAGACGGTGTACCCTTTGAAGGCGGATCGGCAGACGATGTCCCTCTCGTCCTCGGATCGGCGTCGTTCATTCCCGGCTTTGAGGATCAATTGATTGGCGCCGGCGCCGGCGAGAACCGCAAGGTCAACGTCACGTTCCCGGAAAGCTACGCGGCTGCTGCGCTCGCCGGGAAGGCAGCGGTGTTCGACGTCACTGTCAAGTCGGTGGAGGCGGCTGGCGCAGTCACCATTGACGACGAGTTCGCGAAATCTCTCGGCATGGAATCGCTCGACAAGGTGAAGGCTGCGGTGCGCGAACGCATTCAGCGCGAACACGACTCGGTCTCCAAGCAGAAGGTCAAGCGCATGCTGTTCGATGCGCTGGATGAGAAGCACAAATTCCCGCTGCCGCCGGCTTTGGTCGAACAGGAATTCGAAAACCTTTGGCAGACCGCGACCGCGGAATTGAAGGACCAGGGCAAGACCTTCGAAGACGAGAACACGACCGAGGAAAAGGAGCGCGACGAATATCGGCGCATCGCCGACCGTCGGGTGCGGCTTGGCCTGCTGCTTGACGAGATCGCGCGCAGGAACGACATCAAGGTCACCGACGAGGAGACCACGCGAGCGGTCGTGGAGCACGTGCGGCAATATCCCGGACGCGAGAAAGAGCTCTGGGAGATGTTCCGCAATAACCCGGAAGCGGTGGCGAGCATTCGCGCGCCGTTGATCGAAAACAAGGTCACCGATTACATCATGGCGCTTGCCAAGGTGACCGATAAAAAAGTCTCGCGCGAGGAATTGTATCGCGAAGACGAAGACAAGGCCGCTTGAGATAGCGCCCAGCGCCTCTATCTAACCGGCGCATCCAGCAATGATGCGCGACGGCTGTGCTAGATCATGCACACCGATTCGCGCGGGAGATTCTGATGAGAGATCCGATCGATACCTATATGAACTATCTCGTACCGGTCGTGGTCGAGCAAACCAACCGTGGCGAACGCGCTTACGATATTTACTCGAGGCTATTGAAAGAGCGGATCATCTTCATCACCGGTCCGGTTGAGGACGGTATGGCGACGGTAGTGGTGGCGCAGCTTCTCTTCCTCGAAGCCGAAAATCCGAAAAAGGAAATCTCGATCTACATCAACTCGCCGGGCGGCGTGGTGACATCGGGAATGGCGATTTACGACACGATGCAGTTCATCCGCCCTGCGGTGTCGACGCTGTGCATTGGGCAGGCCGCATCCATGGGGTCGCTCCTGCTGGCCGCCGGTCATAAGGATTTGCGATTCGCGCTCCCGAACGCGCGGATCATGGTGCATCAACCTTCCGGCGGATTTCAGGGCCAGGCCACCGACATCATGCTGCACGCGCAGGAGATCCTGAACCTCAAGAAGCGGCTGAACGAAATCTACATGAAGCATACCGGCCAGCCGCTGAAGAAGATTGAGGATGCGCTGGAGCGCGACTACTTCATGACCGCGTCAGGCGCTGCCGAATTCGGCTTGATCGACAAGGTGCTCGACAAGCGCCACGAGGATCCGCTTTCCAAGGTTTGATTTCACGGCGCGGCGGCGAAGGATTTACGCCGGTCGTTCAGGCTTGAACGACCGGATTAAGCGAATATTTGAGACTGCAATCCTAGTCTTTCGGTGAAACAGGCTTTTCCAGCGTTTTCGGTGCGACCCGGGCGTTTGTGGGCGCGCGAAGGGTTCACGAATCGCCATCTGCCGGGCAATTCTTTTGCAACCGAATGTTCGAGGGGTGGTGTTCGCCCAACGGATGGTTATCGTTAATAGATTCTTGATTGTGGCCCGGCTAGCGTGCTTCGCTAGAGTGTCACAAAGCCGGTTTCGGGGAGGGGGAGTTTTGGGGCAAGTGTGCCCGGGGTGCCACTCTTTGGCCGCCCGCTAGGTGTTAGGAATCGTGAGCGCCGGGTCGGTCGTTCGCGCGGTGGATACGGAGACTGGAATGAGCAAGGTCGGCGGCAGCGATTCCAAGAACACGCTCTATTGTTCGTTCTGTGGAAAAAGCCAGCACGAAGTCCGCAAGCTGATTGCCGGACCGACCGTCTTCATTTGCGACGAATGCGTCGAACTCTGCATGGACATCATCCGTGAGGAGAACAAGTCCTCGCTGGTGAAGTCGCGCGATGGCATTCCGACGCCGAAGGAAATCCGCAAGGTTCTCGACGACTATGTGATCGGTCAGGACCACGCGAAGAAGGTGCTCTCGGTCGCGGTTCACAATCACTACAAGCGGCTCAATCATCAGACCAAGCACAACGACGTCGAGCTTGCGAAATCGAACATCCTTCTGATCGGACCGACCGGGTCGGGCAAGACTCTGCTCGCGCAAACGCTCGCGCGCATTCTAGACGTGCCGTTCACGATGGCGGATGCAACCACGCTGACCGAAGCCGGCTATGTCGGCGAGGACGTCGAGAACATCATCCTGAAGCTCTTGCAAAGCGCCGACTACAATGTCGAGCGCGCGCAGCGCGGCATCGTCTATATCGACGAAATCGACAAGATCAGCCGCAAGTCTGACAACCCGTCGATCACGCGCGACGTGTCGGGTGAAGGCGTGCAGCAAGCGCTGCTGAAGATCATGGAAGGCACCATTGCGTCGGTGCCGCCGCAGGGTGGCCGAAAGCATCCCCAGCAGGAATTCCTGCAGGTCGACACTACCAACATCCTTTTTGTGTGCGGCGGCGCGTTCGCTGGTCTCGACAAGATCATCTCGTCGCGAGGACGTTCGACTTCGATCGGCTTCGGCGCCACCGTGCGGGCCCCGGAAGATCGCAAGGCGGGCGAAATTTTCCGCGAAGTCGAACCGGAGGATTTGCTCAAATACGGTCTGATCCCGGAATTCGTCGGCCGCCTGCCGGTGGTGGCGACGCTGGAAGATCTCGACGAGCCCTCGCTCAAGAAGATCCTGGTCGAGCCGAAGAACGCCCTGGTCAAGCAGTATCAGCGGCTGTTCGAGATGGAGAATATCGACCTTACGCTCGCCGAAGAGGCGCTTGGCGCGATCGCCCGCAAGGCGATCGATCGCAAGACCGGTGCACGTGGTCTGCGCTCGATCATGGAGAGCATCCTGCTCGATACCATGTTCGATTTGCCGAGCCTGGAAGGCGTCGAGGAAGTAGTGATCTCGCGTGAAGTGGTGGAGGGGACGGCACGTCCGCTCTACATTTACGCCGACCGGTCTGACCGGGCCGCCGATACGCCGGCCTCGGCTTAACGTGCTTGCCAACGCCCTTGCGACAGGGCGTGCAGAATCGCTTAGGCTAGTCGGTCCGGGCACCGTCCGTGTCACCGGTTGGCGTTGTTCTTGCAGAGTTTTTCCCGACCTGCGGGCCTGATAAGGTCCCTTGAATCCTGCGGATATCAACGCCAATTAGTGCTAGCGAACGGAAAGCGTGCGAAAAATACTTCCACTCCGGGCAGGGTCGTACAACCCCTCGCGCATGGCTAAAGTGCCTTCCTAGGCCATGCCCCCTCCCGGCCCTCCGGCACTCCGAGAAGGTTGCGCACGATGCGGACCGATCGGAGGGGCACAAGAACAAGGACTGACGGGCCATGACAACGACCAACAAGCCGCGTCCACCCCTGATCGCAGGCGAAACCCGGGCTTACCCGGTGCTGCCGCTGCGCGACATCGTCGTATTTCCGCACATGATCGTTCCGCTCTTTGTCGGCCGTGAAAAGTCGATCAAGGCGCTGGAAGAGGTCATGCGTTCGGACACATTCATCCTGCTGGCGACGCAGAAGAACGCCTCCGATGACGATCCGGCGACCGACTCGATCTACGAGATCGGCACGCTCGCGAGCGTCCTGCAATTGCTGAAGCTGCCGGACGGCACCGTGAAGGTGCTGGTCGAAGGCGCGCAGCGTGCGAAGGTTCTGAAATACACGGACCGCAGCGAATATTTTGAAGCGGACGCCGTGGTGCTCGACGACAATCTTGGTGAGCACGTTGAGGCCGAAGCGATGGCGCGTTCGGTGGTCACCGAATTCGAAAACTACGTGAAGCTGAACAAGAAGGTGTCGCCGGAAGTGGTCGGCGTGGTCCAGCAGATCGAGGATCGCGCCAAGCTTGCCGACACCATCGGCTCGCATCTGCAGGTCAAGATATCCGATAAGCAGGTGCTGCTTGAGACGCTCAGCGTGCCCGAGCGGCTCGAAAAGGTGCTCGGCCTGATGGAGAGTGAAATCTCCGTGCTGCAGGTCGAGAAGCGCATCCGCACGCGCGTGAAGCGCCAGATGGAGAAGACCCAGCGCGAATATTACCTCAACGAGCAGATGAAGGCGATCCAGAAGGAGTTGGGTGACGAGGACGGCAAGGATGAACTCGCCGAACTCGAGGACAAGATCAAGAAGACCAAGCTCTCGAAGGAAGCACGCGAGAAAGCGCAGCACGAACTGAAGAAGCTGCGGCAGATGTCACCGATGTCTGCCGAGGCTACGGTCGTGCGCAACTACCTCGACTGGCTGCTCTCGATCCCCTGGCAGAAGAAGACCAAGGTCAAGAAGGACCTGAAGCTCGCGCAGGAAATTCTCGATGCGGATCACCATGGCCTGGAGAAGGTCAAGGACCGTATCGTCGAATATCTTGCCGTGCAGCAGCGCGCCAACAAGCTGACGGGTCCGATCCTGTGTCTCGTCGGCCCTCCGGGCGTCGGCAAGACCTCGCTCGGCAAGTCGATCGCGAAAGCGACGGGGCGCGAATTCGTGCGCGTCTCGCTCGGCGGCGTGCGCGACGAGGCCGAAATCCGCGGTCACCGGCGCACCTACATCGGTTCGATGCCTGGCAAGATCATCCAGTCGATGCGCAAGGCGAAGTCGTCGAATCCGCTGTTTTTGCTGGACGAGATCGACAAGATGGGCGCCGATTTCCGCGGCGATCCGTCGTCGGCTCTGCTTGAGGTTCTGGATCCGGAGCAGAACTCCACGTTCAGCGATCATTACCTGGAGGTCGACTATGACCTTTCCAGCGTGATGTTCGTTACCACGGCGAATACTTTGAACATCCCTGCGCCCTTGATGGACCGCATGGAGATCATCCGTATCGCCGGCTACACCGAGGATGAGAAGGTCGAGATCGCGCGCAAGCATCTGATCCCGCATGCGGTCTCAAAGCACGGCCTCAACTCCAAGGAATGGGCGATCGACGACGAGGCTTTGCTCACCGTCATTCGGCGCTATACGCGCGAAGCCGGCGTTCGAAATCTCGAGCGTGAGATTTCGACATTGATCCGCAAGGCCGTGAAGGAGCTGACTCTTTCCAAGAAGAAGTCGGTTTTCGTCACTGCCAAGGAACTGGGCGACTATCTCGGCGTGCCGAAATATCGGTACGGCGAGGTGGAGGAGATGGATCAGATCGGTGTGGTCACAGGTCTTGCCTGGACCGATGTGGGCGGCGAGCTGCTCACCATCGAAGGCGCGATGATGCCCGGCAAGGGCAAGATGACCGTCACTGGCAATCTTCGCGATGTGATGAAGGAGTTGATCTCGGCCGCAGCCTCTTATGTGCGATCGCGGTCCATCGCCTTCGGCATCGAACCGCCCTTGTTCGACCGGCGCGACATCCACGTGCACGTGCCGGAAGGCGCGACGCCCAAGGATGGACCCTCGGCGGGTGTCGCCATGGTCACCGCCATTGTTTCGGTGATGACCGGCATTCCGGTCCGCCGTGATGTGGCGATGACGGGCGAGATCACGCTGCGCGGACGAGTGTTGCCGATCGGCGGTCTGAAGGAGAAGCTGCTCGCCGCACTTCGCGGTGGCATCAAGACCGTGCTGATTCCGGAGGAGAATGCAAAAGACCTCGCGGAGATCGGGCCGAACGTGAAGAGCGGACTTGAGATCATCCCGGTCTCCCGCATGGATGAGGTTCTGGCAACCGCCCTGGTGCGTAAGCCTGAGCCGATCAAGTGGGAGGAGCCACCGGCGAAACCCGCGGCCGCCGCCGGAGCGGAGGATGACGGGTCGGCGCTGACGGCGCACTGATAGACTTGGATGAACGAATACAGACGGCGGCGCCTTGGCGCCGCCGTTTGATTTTTGAGGGCGCCCGGCGTATGCAGCGCGCCAATCCGTGAAAGAACGGCCAGGGCGGTTAGCTCAGCTGGCAGAGCATCTCGTTTACACCGAGAGGGTCGGCGGTTCGATCCCGTCACCGCCCACCATTTTCCGAAGCCGCAAACGTGTAGCGGGAACGCAACTGGCGGGCGTCGGCCATCGAGGTGTTGTTAAGCCAATACCCAACTGGTCAGCTGGATTGGCCAGCCGGGCTTGCGCGTTGCGCGTGCTTGATCCGGCCAGGCGGCAAGAGTTCGACACGCTGATTTTCGCGAGCCAGGCTGTTCAAGATGAAGTCGCCACGACGCAGATGATCTTCGGGGACAGAGAATCCATGGTCATCTCCGTCCTCATATTGGGCGACGCACCACACGTATCTGCCGCGCATGAAACCTCCTCAGGTAAAGAGTCCGGCGCCCGACTCAGGCAGCGACTGTGGCGTGATCCGCTGCCGTCTTCACTGTACTGAATGAACATTCATAATCAACCACCTGAACAAAAATTAATTTTTGGCGCCGCCTGCGACCAACCGCCGAGATCGTTGGCCATGTGGCCTGATGAGACGGTGTTGCGAATCAATGTAGTATGCAACCTGAAGAAGATGTTTATGAGATATTGCAACCTATGAGGTAGGTTGATAACGTTCAGCCCATCATGGTTGAGGGGTTGAAAAATGCTGATCGCCGTACATCCGGAAATTCTTTCGTCACTCGCCTCGGTTCGCGAAGATGTGCAGTGCCAAGTCGAGAGGCTTGACCATTTTCGAGCTGTGAAGGCGATCGAGCAGACGATCGCCGAGTTCCCGGGGCTCAATGACCTGGCGCGTTCGCTGACGGACGTCCGCGACAGGGTGCAGCAGCAACTCAGCGAGACCCGCGAATATCGCGCGCTGCGCGCCGTTGAAAAGATGATGCCCGAACTCACCGAGGTGCTGACGTTGCTCTCCGAGCGGGCGGTCGTGGCCCCGGTGCTTACGCCGGCAAAGGAGGAAGACAAGGCGAGCGCAATCGTTTCCGCGTCTCGAGAGGAGATCAACGTTGCACCGTTTGCGCCGTTGGCAGTCGAAGACGATACCTTCTTCGCGATAGAAACTGACGCTACGATATCGTCTGCCGAGCCCGCGTTGTTCGATGAGCGGCCGGCGGTTGCCGATGCAAGCGATGCGATGGCGGCGAATGACGGAGATATCGAGGTTGAGTCCTTCCGCGGCGAAACTGCAGATCCTGCAGACACCATTATGGATCCCCAGAAACCTCAAAACGTCTCGTCGTCGCCAACAGGCGAAGGCGCTCCGGCTTCCTCGCTCGCATACAGTCTTGCGCAATTAATGGTGCAGGCATTGGTGCCGCCGCCGTCCACGCCGCCGGAGGGTGCCGACGGGGAGAAAAAGGAAACCAGTGAATCCGTCCTGCCAGCGGACCATTCCGCGGCTCAGCGCGCCGGCAGAGCCGCCTGATCCAGACAAAATGAATTTCGGGGACCAAGCCATGAGCGACTATCAGCCGAACTTTTCGACTGGACCGGTCATTGACGCAAGCTGTACCGAAGCCAGCGAGTTCGTTCAGGAGAAGCAACTGCTGGTATCGCAGATCAACAAATACGGCGGATGCACCGAGGCCGCTGCAGCGTGCCTGGACAAAATGTCGGGCCTCGCAAAGCAATTCAATCACCGCACAGTTGGTGTGCCGCATCTGATCATTGCAATGACGCTCGTACCCAATGCTATCCGGGCGTTCCAGGCGCGCGATATCAGCGCCGACATTGCCTTCCGCTCAGCAATGCTGTCGCTGATCGACATGCAGAGAGTCGAACCTGGAAAGCCACTGGCGGAAACGTCGTCAGACGAGTTGCTCGGCGTCTTGAAACGCGCGCGCGACATCGCAAAGAACCGGGACGATCAACCCGTGTCGGTCCACGACCTGCTGACAGCGTTGGACGGTCTTCCGCCAGATTTGCCGGCCGCCGAGCCAATTCGAGGTGGCGGCAAGAACGGCTATGTTCATGCAATGAAGGCAGAACTGCAGAATATCGTCACGAGCTTCGCGATGCAGATCCGCGAAGTGATGCCGCAAATTCAGCCGCAAGTCTTCGATCTGCAGATCAGCAGGGAATTCGCGGACTTGAGGGGTTATCTGCAGTCGCGGGACGGCGCGCTCGAAAGGCTGCTTGTCTCTCAGATTGGAGAATTGCGGAATTCGATGCCGCCGGAGCGCGCTCCGGAGCCCGCTGCCGGAGCAAACGAGAATGCGGCTCGTGACGGAGCACAGCCCGGTTGGCTGCAAAATGTCTTCGGGAGCGGCGCTCGTTGAACTGATTGAGGCTGTTAGCGGTACCGGATCGGCACCGTGAATGACACGGTTTCCTGCGGCATGGCGGCAGGAAAGCGTGGCATCGGATTGGCCCGCGAAATCATGGCAAGGGCCGCGTTGTCGAGCACCGACGATCCCGAGGAGCGCGCGAGGTTGCGCGATTGCAATCGTCCATTGCGATCGATCGTGAAGCTGACGACGGCGGTGCCGCCGCCGCCGCCGGACGGGGCGCGCTTGAAGCGCTGCAGATGGGCGCTGACCTGATCGCGATACGAGGGGGTCACACGCGGCGAGGCTGCACTCCCCGGATTGGGGGCGACAGCTTTCGGTGCGCGCTTGGCGAGGTTCGGGTTGGAAGTCGTGACCGGAGCCGATTGCGCCTGCGGATGTTCGTTCTCGGTTGGAACCGGCGGCTTCGGCTTTTCTTGCTGCGGATGTTCCTTCACCACCTCTTGTTTCGGAGGGATGACGAGTTCGGGCTCCGGTGTTTCGACTGGTGGCACGTCGATGACAGGCTGATCTTCGACTTTCTGGACCTCCTGCTTCTCGGGCGCGGCCTGGGATTCAACCGATTCTTCCTTGTCAGGAGCCAGGTCCGACTTGGTCTCGGGGGCGGCGGCTTCGGGCGCGAAATCAATCAGAAGGGGCGGCGCATCCGCGCCAGGAATGGCGGTTGTGCTTGGCCACCAAAGGTGTGCGGCAAGGAGCGCAAAGTGCACGGCGGCGATGACCAAAGCTGCCAGCAACCAGCGCCGCCATTCCAGTTCGTCATCGTCGTCGACACCTGCGATCCAGGCGATCGCATTCATTTTTTCTCTTCCCGCATCTCCAGCCCAACCAGTCCGAGCTTGAGATATCCGGCGGACCTGAGCGTATTCATCACCTCCATTACGTCGCCATAGCTGACGGCACGGTCGGCGCGTACGAAGATGCGTTCGTCCTTGTTGTTCTTGGTGGCGACTTCAAGCGCTGAAGCAAGGCTTTCACGCGAAACCGCGTCTTCGCCGATCGCCAAACCGCGATCGGCCTTGACCGTCAGAAACACCGGCTTGTCGGGACGCTGTCGCGGCTGGACGGTTGAACCCGGCAGATCGACTGGGATATCGACCGTGGCAAGCGGCGCAGCCACCATGAAGATGATCAGCAACACGAGAATCACGTCGATAAACGGAGTGACGTTTATCTCGTGGGTTTCGACCTCCGCGTCGTCCTTACCGAAATGAACCGCCATGTGTCACTCCGCTGCTTGCCGGAGCTTGATACCAATACCGCTTCGGTCAAGATCGCGCGAGGCAAGCCGCAGCACATTGGCCGACGCATTACCGAGGATCAGGCGGTAGCCGCCGATCGAGCGGGTGAACACGTTGTAAATCACGACGGCAGGTATGGCGGCCACAAGACCGATCGCGGTCGCGAGCAATGCTTCCGCGATGCCAGGAGCCACGACCGCAAGACTGGTGGTGTGCGCCTTCGAGATTCCGATGAAGCTGTTCATGATGCCCCACACGGTTCCAAAAAGACCGACAAAGGGCGCGGTTGCGCCGATAGTTGCGAGTATCCCCATGCCGTTGCCGATACGGCGGCTCGCGGTCGCTTCCACGCGTTCGAGTTGCCAGATGATGCGCTCCTTCACGCCTTCCTTCGGAAGCGTATGTGAGACCTCGACTTCACGCGCCGCGGCGCGCACGAGACGCGCCACGGGGTCTTTTTCCTTCGTAAATTGGCGCTCGGCATCGTCGAGCGAGCGCGCATTTTCCAGCCAGCGATTCTTTCTGCGCGCGCGCTGTTTTTCAAAACGAATCTCGACGCTTTTTGCCAGCCACACCGTCCAGGTTACCAGCGAAGCAAAGGCAAGGCCGATCATCACCACTTTCACGACGATGTCGGCATCCATGAACATCTGCCACGGAGTGAGATCGTGCGGCAGCATGTTCGCGGGGATCGTGCCGGCTTGCTGAACGACGGGAGCGAGAGGTTCCTCCGCCGGCGCGGCAGCGGGTGCATTTGCCGCAGGCGGTGCGGATGCCGTCTGCGCAAACGCGTGAACTGGGGCGAAGCAAGAAATGAGAACGAGCACCACGAATACGCGCAATGCCGGGAGCCGCGCAAGAAACACCAAAATCATTCTCGTGGTCCTCGCGCGCCATCACGATGCGCACATTGTGCGACGGCGGCATTTTGGCCGTCTGGAAATCTGATTGGTGTTCATTCGCAAAACCCAAAAACAAATCAACAGCAAAGATTACGTTTGCGAACAAATCTAGATTTTAGCTTTTCTAAGAACGAGTTCTGACTCGTTCTAATTCCAGAATTGGCTGGCATGCATTTAGGTAATTGCTTTTCAAAGATTCTTGCTGGTAGCTAAGTGACTGGAAAATATACAAGTTTTGACTTGTTCTAAGGCAAGCGGCTTGTTGGAAATCGGGGCTTGGGGGCTTCAATGGTTGATCATGGTGCATGCGCAACGCGTCAGCGTGAAACGAGGCGTTGCGATAAGGTTCGTCGCGGCAAGGTGGGGATACATTCAGCCGCACGCAAACCTTCAATACAAGCTGCAATCGGAATTGCTTCGGCAATGATGGCAGGTCAAGCGGCTGCGCAAGATGCGCTGCCGACGATTGACGTTGCGCGCGGAGGACGCAGCACCGCACCGAGGACGGTCGCCGCGCCGGCTCCAGCACCTGCGCCCGCAGCGGCTCCGGCGGAGCCGGCTGTGTCCGGTGTCGAAGGCTTTCGCGCCACGAATTCAGGTCTTTCGCGGGTTCCGACGCCGTTGATCGATACGCCGCAGACCGTGAACGTGGTCACCGAACAGGTCATGCGCGACCAGGGCGCGCGCACCATGGAAGATGCGCTTCGGAATGTGCCCGGCATCACGTTCCAATCGGGTGAGGGCGGCATGCAGGGCGACGCGCCTTTCATTCGCGGCTTCCAGGCGCGCACCGACATCTTCCGCGACGGAATTCGCGATCCGGGTTGGTACACCCGCGACGTGTTCTCCAGCGACTCGATCGAAGTGTTCAAAGGTCCGTCGGCGTTCATTTTCGGACGCGGCTCGACTGGCGGCGCCATCAATATCACTTCGAAACAGGCAACCGGCGCGAAGTTCGTCGAAGGCACGTTAACCGGCTCAACTCCAAAGGGTGTGCGAGCCGACCTGGACGCGTCCGGTTCTTACGCAAATATCGATGCGCGTATCGCTGCGGTCTACCAGGATATCGACACGGCCGGTCGCGACAACGTCTGGACCAAGCGCTGGGGCATCGCACCGTCGATGACCTATAAATTTAACGACCAGTTGCGGCTCAAACTCGCCTACATCTATCAGGGCGAAGAGAGCGTTCCTGATTACGGGCACCCCTATCTGCCGCAGGCAGTACGCAGCGCAGTGACCGGTCAATTGACCAGCGGCGGCTATTACGGCACCGGCCAGACCACCGGGCCGGTTCCTATCAACCGCAACAATTGGTTTGGTACGACTGCCGGTCCTTATGCCGATCGGACCAATACCGAAACCAACATTCTGACCGGTCGTTGGGAATACGATCTGACCAAGGATCTCAAGTTCGCCAACACGACGCGTTATTTCACGGTCGATCGCTCTTCGTTGCCAACCGCGCCGCGCTCGCTTGGCGGGGCGAACAACGTGGCGTTTCCAGCCGCGTTTCCTCCAGCCCTCTACAATTATCCGGTCGATGCGATGACGATCGGACGGCAGCATTTCTGGACCGAAACCGACAACAGTCTGTTCGTGAATCAGTCGGAAATCACCGGCAAAGTTTACACCGGTCCTTTGACGCACACCGTCGTATTGGGCATGGAATACGACAACGAAAAGCGCTTTACGCAGCGCGCCTATGGCCGTAACGCGAACGGTACGATCGGCACAAATTTGTGTGACCCGCTTGCGCTGGACTGCCGCACCAGCCTGTCGAATCCCTACGACGCAGGATATGGCGGACAGTTCCTCGGTTGGGCGCCGTCGCAAACCACGAATGGACAAACCATGTCGTGGTATGCGTCCGACTCGATCAAGCTGAATCAGTATTTCGATATCCTAGCGGGCGTCCGCAACGACACCTTTAAGGTCAATTACGCCGATCACAGCCAACCCATTCCGGCAAGGGAGTATCTCAACCGCGAAGACAACATGCTGAGCTATCGTTTCGGTGGCGTGTTCCACCCGACGAAAACTTCCAGCATCTACGTCGCCTATGGAGTTTCCTATAACCCGGCAGCCGAACTCGGTGCGCTTTCGAGTGCCGGCAACAATGCCGCCAACGTCACGCTGCCGCCGGAAAAGAACATCGTCTATGAAGTAGGCGCCAAAGCCGACATCATCGAGAACAAGCTCACGTTCACTGCGGCTCTGTTCAAGATCGAGAAGACCAACCTGCGCATACCGACCGATCCGAACAATACGACCGGACCGCTGGTGCTGCAGGGCCTGGCAATTTCCCAGGGCTTTGAAACCGGCCTGGTCGGCAAGATCACCGACAAATGGCAAATCACAACGGGCTATGCTTATACCGATACGGAAATCGCCAAGACTACGAACCTTGCCGAACTCGGGCACCGGCTGCCGAACACACCTCTGAACAGCTACACGCTGTGGACAACCCACGATCTCACCTCGCAATGGACGATCGGCGGCGGAGCTACCTGGCAGTCGGAGGCGTTCGTAAACACCACCAATCTCGCGGAAGTGCCGGGCTACTGGAAGTTTGACGCGATGTCGTCTTTCAAGTTCGACAAGAACTGGACGCTTCAGGTCAACATCTACAACATCACGAACGAGCTTTATTACGGGAGCTATTACCAGGGCCATGCGGTGCCGGCGCCATCGCGTTATGCATCGCTTTCGTTGCGCGGGCGTTGGTAAGGCCAGGATGATGGTTGGAAATGATCCCGCCGCGGGTAACTGCGGCGGGATCGGTAATTTTGGTTTCGCGTCATGATGGTCCATATCCCGCAATTGTTGACGGCCGAGGAGGTCGCTCAATGTCGTGCGATCCTGGAAGCGTCCGAATGGGTCGATGGCAAAGGCACTGCCGGCGATCAGGCGGCGAAGGCGAAATTCAATCTGCAAATCCCGGAAGGGTCGCAAGCCGCCGTTGAAGCGGGCGACATTGTATTGCGGGGCCTGGCGCGGAGCCCGCTATTCAGTTCCGCTACCTTGCCGCTTCGCGTGCTGCCGCCGATGTTCAACCGCTACGATGCCGGCATGAAGTTTGATGATCATGTCGATGGCGCTGTGCGTGTCATTCCGGGTTCCGGTGGCGCGCGTCTGCGTGCCGATATTTCATCGACGTTGTTTCTCTCCGATCCAAACGATTACGACGGTGGCGAACTCGTGGTCGAGGATACCTACGGCACGCATAGCGTAAAGTTGCCGGCCGGCGACATCGTCGTCTATCCGGCTTCGAGCTTGCATCATGTGACGCCGATCACGCGCGGCAGTCGCTGGTCGTCCTTCTTCTGGACGCAGTCGATGGTCCGTGACGACGGCAAGCGCATGCTGCTCTACGACCTTGATATGGCCGTGATCGAAGTCCGTCAGAAGCTCGGCGATCACGAACGCGCCTCGGTCGCGCTGGCCAGCCATTATCATAACCTGCTGCGGCGTTGGGCCGAGCTATGAGGCAACGTTGACGCCCGCGCCGGATAGCGAGCAACCGATCTATTACACGACAGTGCGGCGCCTCGCAGAGCCCGAATTGCGCGAGCGCCTGTCAGGATCGCCCGAGCAGGTTGCCAGGATCGTTTATGCGGCGGCCACCGGTGGCAGTGCCGCGGCACAAGTGACGCTCGGTCAGATGCTGCTCGACGGTTACGGCATGAAATGCGATGTGGGCGCCGCGTTCCGCTGGTTTGGAATTGCTGCGGAGGCGGGCGATCTCGACGGCGTCAACATGCTTGGCCGCTGTTATGAGAATGGTTGGGGCGTCCCGATCGATCGTTTGAGGGCGAGCCACCAATTTCAAAAGGCGGCAGCGAAATCGCACGCCTGGGCGCAATTCAATCTCGGCATGCTGCTGCTGCACGATTCCGGTCATCCGGGTGACGTGGTGACCGCGCTGACGCTGTTCGTTCGCTCGGCGCGGCAGGGAAATGCGAAGGCGATGAACATGATCGGGCGCTATCGCGAATTCGGATGGACCGGCCGCCTCGATCTCGATTCCGCGATTCGCTGGTATCGTCGCGCGGCCATGCGCGGCTGTTTTCGCGGCGCGGCACATCTTGCCCGCTTCTCGCATGAGCAGGGCAAGCGTCGTGAAGCGGTGCATTGGTATCGCCAATCGGCAGCGAACGCGCCCACCCATTTCTGCCGCGAACTGGCGGCGCATCTGTTCGCGACGGACGATGCGGAACTGCATGGCGTAGCGCGCGAAGCTCTGAAGCGTGCGGCGGAAGGTGACGAGCCGGCCGATCTGTTTGCTTACGCAAACGCGTTGATCGAGGGGCAGGGTGGGCCGGTCAATCTCACAGAAGCCGAAATATGGCTTGGGCGCGCGCAGGCGCAGGGATTTCCGGGTGCCCTTGTGCTGCTGGAGGAGGCGCGCCGCCAACGCGCCTTTCTGTAGCGCTGCTCCAAATACAGCAAATGCGCATCGGCACTTCGCCAACGCGCATTTCGATTCAAGCATAAGCTGCGGCGTCAGCCGCCGCCTGCCGAGATAGCGGTCAGATCGCTTCCTTCAATTCCTTGGCGGCGCGAAACGCCACTTTCTTCGAAGCCTTGATCTGGATCTGCTCGCCGGTTGCCGGATTGCGGCCCATGCGCGCGGCGCGCTTGCGTACCTGCAGGATGCCCAGACCGCCAATCCGAATCCGGTCGCCCTTCTTCAGATGCTTTGTGATCTGGCCCACAAGATCGCCGAGCATCTGTTCGCTCTGCTTCTTGGACAATTGGTGGTCCTCGGCGAGCTGAGCCGCAAGATGCTTCAAGGTCACGGTCGGAGCTGTCGCCGGCTTCTTGTCAGCCATAGGTTGGCCCTCCTTTTCATCAAGCGGCGTTGAGAAAAACCATAGATTGTGGCCTTAGACGATTCGGGACATGCCGGAAACGCCTTGTTTCCAAGGCTCCAGAGCATTTTTGCGGGGGCTGTGCAACGGGAAAAGCCTGCCGCGCTTGACTTGCCGGGGGGTGAGATTTAAGTCCGCACCACTCCCGACATTGGGGGCGTAGCTCAGTTGGTTAGAGCGCCGGCCTGTCACGCCGGAGGCCGCGGGTTCGAGTCCCGTCGCTCCCGCCATTTTGGCGAATGTTTTCAGGCGCTTACCGGGATACTCGTAATTTCATGATTCGACGCTGGCGGCTCGACGCACGAATCTTGGACGCGTTCTAGATCGCCGATAGCTTGTAAGCGCTGCCGTAGCGGCCGAAATCGTGACTGGTGACGCCATGCCGCAGCGAGCCTTTGTATTCGGGCAAGGGCGCTGCCGTCGTCACCTTCAGGATCGCGGTCTCTCCCGGCTTGACCAGACCGGCATGGACGGCTGCGACCGCCAGGCTCGAGTCGCCTGTATAGATGTCGGTACCCCAGAGCGGACCTTCAGTCTCGCCGCGCACGCGAAAGTAATAGGTCGCGCCGACCGTGCCTGCGAGCTCCAGCATGTGCGGTGGAGCGTCCGAAGCGAGATAGCCCTTGTCGAGCAATTGCCGCACTTCCTTCTTCGACAATTGTCCGCGCCGGTCGAAATAGGCGACCAGTTCCTGCACGACTTTCATTGGCGGCTCCCATCCATCATCAACACCTGGCCATAGGGCGGATTGAAATTCGACATGCCCGCCTGCGGCAGCACCCACAGCACGCCATAGGGCGGACGCTCGGCGGGGAAGGCGATGTCACCGTCGGTGACGATGACGACCGCTGTCACCTGTGGATCTTCCGCGAGCAAGACCATCGCAGGCGAAAGATCGCTGCCGCCGAAGCCGCTGACATTGAATGTCGTGAGTTCGTCCGGCGACAGCGCAATATCCGAGGTGATCGCGGTATCGCATTGCACGACCCGCACCTGATCGACACCGGCGGCGTCGCAAAAATCTCCGATCGCGCCGAGTGCCGAAGTCAACGCATCGGTCATCGAACCGGAAGTGTCGAGCACGATATTGAGCATCCAGGATTGCCGCTTGCGTCCCGGCAATACGACATCGGCGCGCTCAGAGCCGCGCCGCGATGGGCGAGAAAATGTCCGCTCGCCCGGTGCGGTGGATTTAATCCAGCGCTGAAGCGCTTGCTGCCAGGCAGGGCGGAATTGCCCGCGTTGAGCGAGCATGGTGCGGCTGTCGGAGCTTGCGCCATGGCCGCGTCCCTTCAGCGCGCCGATCGCAGCGGCGAGCGCCATGCCGCGCGCGGCAATCTCGTCGATCGCGGCTTTTTGCTTCGCCTGTTCCTGCGCATCGGCCGGAAACATTTCGCGTTCGGTCTTGTCGGCGAGCACGTCGCCGGCTTCATCGTCATTTTTCGGCTGCCCGTCCGCTGGCTGCCCGCCGCCTTGCCCAAACATCCGTCGCACCGAGACCTGCTTGCCCTCGAACACTTGCGTGCGCGACTGCATCAGCTCGGCATTGCGCCGCATTTCGATCACGATCTCCTCAGCGCTGCGCGCGCGCGCGCCCGGCATGTCGAGCCCGCCGGCCGGGATCGAAGCAAAGCCCAATTCCACCCGCAGGATGTCGTTGATGATGTAGTCGTGGGCGTAATTGAACTCGAGCCGACCGCTGCCGCGCGCGCGATCATGCGTGCGAAGCGCCAAATGCAGGAGCTCGTGCGCCAGTACGAAGACCAGTTCATTGTCCTTCAGGCGCGCGGCAAAGCCAGGATTTACGAGCAATCGGCCGGACGCAAATATCCCCATGGTCGGAATGCGCCAATCGAGACTGACGCGCACCGCGGCGGCAAGCCCGCCGAGATGCGGCAGCGGCACCGTGACCATGCGCAAGCCATTTTCGACGCGCTTCAGCGTCGCGCGATCGGAAGTGGCATCGGCGACTGCGACGATCATTGCTTCGTGACCGTCTTCAGCAAGTCCAGCATCGCCTTGTCGGCGCCAAGCGTGCCCCATTGTTCGACCAGATCGGTAAGCAGCGTAAGCTGACTTTCGGGCGGTAGACTGCGCAGGAAGCGGTTGACCGCGCGCGGCTTCAAATCGGTGAAGCGTCCGGCCTGCACGTTCTGGCGGATGCAATTGAGGATGAACCAGCGCGCGGTCTCGCCCTGCGGCAGCGTCGCGGGTCTTTCGATGTAGCTTTCAAGCGAGGCCATAGCGCCAACCGCTTCCTCCGCAAGCGCGCAGAAAACCGCGGCATCCTCCGCCGAAAGGCGGCCGAAGGCGAGCGCGCGCCGGGTCTCGCGACTGAGAATGCCGGACGCTTCCGCCATGTCGAGTGACTGCGACAGCAGCGCCCAGGCGCGCGGCGTCGAAAACGGCACCGGATCGTGCGGCACTTCGCGCATCAGCGCGTCCGGCATGAAGGTGAGGAAGCTTCGGATTTCCGCGCGCACGCCGGAGCGGCGCGCCCAATCCTGCCATTCGTCGGCATCGACGCGCAGGTTGAGAATGGTGACGCGATTGACCAGAGCCGAACTCATGGCGCGCACCAGCGCGCGGTCCTGCTGGCGGTTGCCGGCGGCGACCACCCAGGTGCCCTTGGGCAGCGCGTGCTCGCCAAGCCGGCGCTCCAGCAGCAGCGAGTAAAACGCCTTCTGCACGTCCGGTGCGCAGGCCGGCAATTCGTCCAGGAACAGGCAGAAAGGTTCCGGCCGCTCGGGCAGTAGCAGTCGCGGCGGGCAGAACACCGACCGTTCGCCCACAATGCGCGGGACGCCGCTCACGTCTTCCGGGGCGATCTGGGTGCCGAGGAGTGACCGGCAGGGCAGGCCGGCTTCGGCTGCGGCCTGGAACACCATTTCGGACTTGCCGACGCCTGGCGGCGATAGCAGCAGGAAGCTCTGCTCGTGCGCCATGCACTGAACGAGCTTCTTGGCCTGCTTTAAGGTGATGGATTGTTCGAGGGCGCTATGCCGTGCGTCCATGGGGACGGCTCCTGGTGAAGACAAAGGGTGTTCCCTCACCAGGAACAAATCCAATGTAGGTCAATACCGGCGCCGCCGCCACTGGCGTTGCGGAAATATTCTTTGGTCGGAAGGGGATGCGGCGAGGCCGGCCCTTGTCATGACATCCGTATTACAGAATGATGACGGGAGGAGGCGGCGCCCATTGCGCGGCGCGGGACTGAGCCGAGAAACATGTCGACTACCGATTTTTCGCGTTTTTCGCGGCGCTTTCCGGCTCTCCATTCCATTTTCTCGGCACATTGGCCGGTACTGGCGTTGACGGCCGTAATCCATGTTGCCGCCATCGTCCGGCTATTTCAGACCGAGGTCGGCCTTTTCGCCCAAAGCCTGTTTGTCCTGGCATGGATCGCACTGAACTGCGTCTGGCTGTTGATCCTGCGGCGGCCGGCTCTTGCGGCGGCGTTGTCGCTTGCGATGTTCGAACTCTTGATCGCGGTGTCACAATTCAAATTCAAGATCACCTGGATGACCGCGACGTTTCTCGATGTCATGGTGATCGATCCCGACAGCCTATCCTTTCTTCTTTCCGTGGTGCCCGGTCTGCGGTTTGTTCTGGGAGCAAGCGCAATTGTCGGCATTGTTCTGGTGGCGGCGCTCTGGCTGTTTGACGGCTTGCGAGTACATCGCTGGATCGCCGCCGCGATCGGGGCCGCGTCGTTGATCGGCGTCGGGATTTTATCGAATGTCGTACCGGAACTTCCGCATGAACCATTTCAGGGGGTGAACCACGTCTCGAGCTTTACACGATCGATGGTGGTGTCGCTGACCGAACTAACACATGGCGGATTTCTCGACATCGATCGGGCGGTCGCCGGCCGGCTGAAGCCGCTTGCGGCCGATGACAATTGTGCGCCCGCGACACGGCGTCCGCATATCGTGATGGTGCTGGATGAATCGAGCTACGACATCCGCAGTGCTCCCGGCATCAACGTGCCGGAAAATTACGGTCGTCATTTCGAATCCTTTGACGGGCAGTCGCGGCGGCTCATCACGGAAGGCGCGGGCGGTCCGACGTGGTACACCGAATACAATGTGCTGACCGGCCTGTCGGCCCTTTCCTATGGCCGCATGAGTTTCCATGTCACGCGTCTGGCGGCCGGCCGCGTCGAGCGCGGCCTGCCGCAGGCGTTGCGCCGCTGCGGCTACAAGACCTTCACGCTGTATCCTGCCTATGGCGCATTTCTATCCGCGCGGCGTTTTCAGAATACCGCGGGCATCGATCGCATGATCGACGCGAAGGAGATGGGCGCGGGCGATGTCGAGCCGGATGCATTTTATTACGACAAGGCGAAAGAGCTGATCGGGCGCGAACGGGGCAGCGCGCCGCTCTTCCTGTTCGTCTATACCGTCGCCAATCACTTTCCCTGGGACACAAAATTCCGTCCTGACCTGACCCCGGACTGGAAGCCGCTCAATGCAAACAAAGAGGCGGACGAATATATTCGCCGTCAGCGCATGAGCGCGCGCGACTATGAAGCCTTTGTCGCCTCGCTCAAGAAATCGTATCCCGACGACGCCTTCCTGATCGTCCGTTTTGGCGATCATCCGCCCGCGATCGGCGCCAGGCTGGTCGAACCCGGATTGACCGATGCGGAAATCGCAGGGCGCGTCATGCGGCACGACCCCCGCTACTACACGACCTATTATTCAATCGACCCGATCAATTTCAAACCCATCGACCTGTCTTCGGCGCGCGACCAGCTTGACGCGGCCTATCTGCCGCTGGTCATTCAGGAGGCTGCAGGCCTTCCGCTGGATTCCAGCTTCGTCGAGCAAAAAGCGATCCTGCAGCGCTGCAGCGGCAAGTTCTACAACTGCCACGACGGCGCCGAAGCGCGCCGGTTCAATCGCCTGCTGGTCGAATCCGGGTTGATCAAGGGCTTCTAGACCATTCAACGGTCTGGTTGCCAGGCTTACAGGCACTGAACTCAGTCGCCGCGCTTAGTCGAATTTCACGCCGGAGTATGACGTTCGCCAACGTTTTTTGTATAATGGGTGTTGGAATTCAGGTTGAGGAGAGACCTGCATGGCCAATATCGAAAGCACCCCGCGTAAGCTCGTACTGAAGGAAGGCTCGACGACGCTGACACTCGACAAGGAGTCCGGCAAGGCGACGTTGCAGCACAAGGTCCTGCTCTGGAACAAGAAGCCGATCGAGTTCGCATTATCCGAAATCGACGACGTCGCGGTGAAGTCGGACAAAGACGGCCTCTCAGGCGCAACGATCTATCACAGTGTGCTGCACAGGCGCGGCGGTCAGACGACGGTGCTCACCACCGAAGAAGCCAAAGGCGCCGAGGCGACAGTGAAGTCACTGCGCGATTTTGTCGGGCTTTAGGGCGCGATGCCGGGAGGCGCAGATTGAAGCCGCTTCCCGGTTCTCTGTAGAGTTGGCAGCGAGCGGTTCCAAAGCAGACCCAGACGAACCATCCGGCGGACCCGTCGGTCAGTTCACGGTCTCGGCTTTTCCGCCTGCTCGGCGCTGCGCACGATACCGCCGGCAACTTCGGTAATGGTCGGCCGCGGCAGCGCGTCGAAGGGCAGGGGCCGCGTCACCTCGATTGCCGCGATCCCGAGCCGCGCCGTCAGCATGCCGTTCAATACGCCTTCGCCGAGCCGCGCTGACAGTTTTGCTGCAAGGCCATGGCCGATTACCTGCTGGATCAGGCTGTCGCCTGCCGCCATCCCACCGGTGATGGTGAGATGAGAAATTACATGGCGGGCAAGGCGCAGCAGACCGAAGGTGCCGGGCCGGCCGCCATACAACAGCGCCAGCCGCCGCATCAATCCGAGCGCGGAAATCAATACGAATAATATGTCGATGGCCGCGCGCGGCGACACCGCGGTGACGATCGAGACGCGCTTGGCCGCATTGCTGACCAGCCGCCGTGCCTCGCGGTCGAGCGGCGTCATCAGTTCGCGCTCGGCGAGGCGGATCAGGTCCGCGCCATCGATAATTTCGCCAAGATGCGTCTGCAAGGCGGCGCGGCTCTTGGCCAGTCCCGGAGTCTGGCTTTCGATCGCAAGCAGTTCGCGCACGATCGCGTGTCCAGCGGCGCGGTCGTCGCTGACCAGAAGTCTTGGCGGCGCGCTCGCGCAAGGCCTCGATCTTGGCGAGGCGCGAAAGCCCGGCCAGTTCGCGCCCGAAGATGACAAGAAGCGCCAGGACCGCGAAGCCCGCCAGCGCCACCCCGAACCAGCCCAGCAGCACGAAGCGCGAGAACAAGTCCTCGATCAGCTTGGTGACAGCGAGCCCGATGCCGAGCGAGATCAGACCGCCGCCAGCCCAGAAGAACACTTTGCGCCAGGCAAAGCGCGGCTTGGGCCTGCTCGCTTCGGCCAGAGCCGGCAATTGTGCCTCGGCCGGACGCAGGAGTTCGTCCAGATCCCTGGGCGCGCTGACGACGACATTCGGATCGTCAGGCTCAAATATGACGGGCTTGCGCGGGCGCGCGGTCATCGCAGGCGGTCTCCGAACAGGAATTCGAGCGTGCGATCAAGACGGATATGCGGCAGGGCGGGCACGCCGGCGTCGGTGTATTCGAGAAGCGGCGGACGAAAGCGCAGGAACCGGTAATCGGCCTCATCGGAGGGGCCGGCATTCAGGCCGCGAAAGCCGCGCTCGCCGGCCGCGAAGATCGTCTCCGGATCATCGGGCAGGTCGCCGGGATAGATGACAATTTCGGATGTACCGTCGAAAACGCGATCGCCGACATGCTCGCCAAGCTGAGGCACGCCAACGATGGCGGAGAGCAATCCGTGCGCGCCGCCGACATTGGCTTCGCGGGTCGCGCGCACGGAAGCGAGCGCGACCGCGTCGATGTGGGCGCCGGTCTGTTCCGCGCGCTCTGCCGCGCCTTTCACAAGGCGATCGAGAATGCGCTCCAGACGGTCATGCGAAGTGTGATGCAGAAGATCGGCCTTGGTGGCCGCGAACAGGATGCGATTGATGCGCGGTGCAAACAGCGCAGACAGGATCGAATTGCGTCCGACATTGAAGCTGTCGAGGATCGCGGTCATCGCGCGTTCCAGATCGCGCACCGCGGCCGGGCCGGCATTGAGCGCGGTCAATACGTCGACCAGCACGATCTGGCGATCCAGGCGCGCGATGTGATCGCGATAGAATGGCCGAACGACCAGGTCCTTGTAGGACTCGTAGCGCCTGCGCATCATCGCCTGTTGCGAGCCGCGTGCCGCTTCGCCTTCGAGGCGGTCGAGCGGGGCAAACGTAAGTGCCGGCAAATCCGCAAGCTCTCCCGGCATCAGGAAACGGCCGGGCGGCAATAGACTGAGCGCGAAGCGCTCATCGCGGCAGGCGCGCAAATACCCGGTGAAAATCTGTGCGGCTTTCTGTGCTGCGGGCTCGCTTTCGGGAGCGGCGGGATCGAGGCTGGCAAGGTCGCGGTGCCAGGCTTCCGCGAGCTTGGCGCGATCAGGCTGTTGCGAAAGCCGGATCGTTTCGGCCGACCAGTCCTCGTAGCTCATGCCAAGCAGCGGCAGATCCAGCAGCCATTCGCCGGGATAGTCGACGATATCGAGGGTGAGTTCGCGCATCGAGCCGGAGCGCGACTGATATTCGATGACAAGGCGCAATTCGCTAATGGCCTTGGTGGATTCCGGCCATTGCCGATCCTTGATCAACGATTCGAGATGCGCCTCGTAGGCAAAGCGCGGCACGGTGTCGTCGGGCTGCGGCGACAGCCTCGCTCGCGCGATCCTTCCACCGGAAAGCGCTTCGAATACCGGGAAGCGGCCGCCGCGAAGCAGTCCATGCACGAGTGCCGTGATGAACACAGTCTTGCCGGCGCGCGACAGCCCGGTGACGCCGAGGCGGACGGTCGGCTCGAACAGGTATTGTCCGTATTCGTACAGCGCCTGAGAGGTCAGGCGCGCCTGTTCAACGATGTTTGAAAACGCGTTCGTCATCTCGGCCGCAATGCCTGTCCCGACGCAACTTCACCCGCTCGGTGGAACCGGGCGGGTGCAAGGTCGCGCTAAAGATAGGAAGGGCGTAGAGGTAATTCTAGCTGCCGCGGCGCTCGGCCTGCCAGGTGCCGGAGCATTCGCCCCGCGCCGATTTCCAGTTTCCGGCGCCGCCATTGCGGGAAATTCGCCCGCTGCCGTTGGCGCTTTGAGTGCCGCGTGCGACGCTCACATTGATCGCGCCGCTGCCGACGACCCGTCCCGCGATGCGAAAGCTCGAATTGGCGGGGTCAGCGTGCCCGACGACCCCGTTCCGGATGCGAACGGCATACCGATAGCCGCGGTCGCAGGTGCCCTGATCGGTGATGATGAGCACGCTCCACAACCCGTCAAAACCGCTGGTGGTGCCGCCCTTGGCCGGTTTGGCACCCTTGGGCGCCGCATCGGCTCCGGAAATCGCGGCCAGCAGCAGCGCGCAGCCGAGCGCCAAGCCCTGCAACCATCTGGAACAGCTCATCGTTATTCCCCTGTCTATGCGCGATGTCATCGTGCGGCTTTTCTAGGCTGGTTTGAAAGGTCCGGCGGTTCGCGAAAAAACGGCTCCTGGCTCGCGCCCTTGGCGTAGCCTGCTTCGTACAATGCCTTCATGTAGTCCGGATCAAAAGGGCCTCGCGCCGGAGCGTAGAATTCCTGGTTCACGTAAGCCAGATAGAATCCGATGCCGCTTCGTTTCGCCGATGCATAGGCGCGATCGATCGCATTGCGGAGCATCTGCTTGATCGCGGTCGACATCGTGCGCGTGAGAATCCCGACCAGGCTCCGCTCGGTCAGAGCGAAATCCTCCGCCAGCTTCATATTGGCGATTAGGTAGAGGGCGGTCGCCGGGAGCTTCGTGGTTGAAGTGCTGAACTGCAGAGAATCGGGCGCTACATAGAATTGTCCCGCTGTGCCGCCGTCGACATGCATTTCCTGAGTGCGACGGCCATTCGCCTCGACATCGATCAGCACCGGAGGAAAAGCTCCGGGAACGCTGATGGCCGCAACTATGATATTGCGCACAAGTTGTACTGCCTGTTCGTCGCCGCGGCTTGCAATCACGCCGATGTCCCAGGCGACAGGTCGGCCGGCATCGAGATTGGTCGTGACGATAAACAAACGTCGTCCGCGCGCATGCTCGGCGGCGATCGCTTTCAACAAATCAATCGTTACGCGCTTTGCGATCAGGTCATGCAGCGGCCAGGTGTCGAGCAAACTCTCACCCTTGCCCCCGACCTCGAAAATGTCAGTTGCATTGATGGTGGTATAGGAATCGCGCAATTTGTCGTCAAAGTTTGGTCCCAGAAACGCGTAAGGCGCGATCAGCGCCCCGGTGGATACACCAGTGACCAATGTGAATTCCGGACGTTTGCCGGTCTTGCTCCATCCGCCGAGAAATCCGGCTCCATAAGCGCCGTCTTCGCCGCCTGCGGACAGAATCAGCCACGGTCCACGCATCGTCGGCAGCGCACGCAGGAATTCCGGTTCCGAATCCGCCCAAAAACGTGCATTCGGGATATTGGCGATGGCTGCGGCATCTTGTTCGGCCGCGGTGAAAAGCGTACGCGGAATCGGGCCCGCGGGCGCGGCATCCGGTGCAGCGGCGCGGCCTTTGCCCTTCGTTTTCGCCTTGGTTTTTGCGGATTTTTTCTTCTTGGACTGGCTGGAGATTGAGGCTGTATCGGCTCCGGGTGAAACGCTCCGTGTCGCCTCAACGACCCCGCATAGCGCAAGCAGGCCGGCAAGAACCACGGCGGCGGCCGATCGAAAGACCTTGTTTGCGCTCATACGCATCATTGAAATCTTGGCAATCTTGTCGCATGGGCGGGCGGCGCGCAATTCCCGCAAAGCACCGGCCGACTCATGCACATACGTTAAGCATGTGATGACGGTTTCACGAAGCCCACGCCACCGTCATCCACGACTGATCCGCGTCGCTGCAAAAGAGCCAGTGGAAAAAGTGGCAGACCAGCATGTAGTTTTTTGCCGGACGCTCGCAAGCGCCGGAACATCCCAATCGGATCACCGAGGCTTGCGATTCGGCAACATTCGCGCGCATAGCGAAACGCCTTGGCGATCACGTGGCGATTCTTGATCTGGAACCGGGCACGATCATGTCGACTCGGCCCTTCGGGCCAAACTCCCGTCAGCTCGCATTGAGCGCAAGGCGCGATTGGAGTCGCAAAGCGTCGACATCGCCGCACACAACCAACAGGAAAAGATACCTCAGTGCGAGTAGGGCGGGACTTGCGCTGCTCGGCAATTTAGTCGGCGAACTTGCAATTTTCAGCGCCTCACGCGATTTCGGATGGCGGGCAGGCTTTCGGTGTTGGGCCAGCGCGCGGCTTTTGAGGGATTTCGGCGCCGGGTTGGCCCGGGAGGCGCCCGCGTTTCAGCGTTGGGAACTTCGAAAGCAACAACGCGCGGGAAATCGAATTGTCAGACTTTTCGGGCGCTTGCGGGCGCAAAATCCCTGCGCTAAGGCTCGGTTGGCTTCTTTCTTGGAACGAATCCGAGCTGATCCGAGCGAGTCCGGGGCTTAGGGGGGCATCTGGCGGTTGAACCGCCGGATGGTCGAGGGACGGGGTTTGGTCCAGTCGGCCGGCCGTTACGGGCTATGCGAGGGATGTGATGAGCGAACTGCTTTCCGATTATCTGCCGCTCGCCATTTTCATTGCCGTGGCGCTGGGTCTCAGCGCGGCGTTGCTGGTCGTTCCCTTCCTCGTCGCCTACAAGCAGCCCGATCCGGAAAAGATGTCGGCCTATGAATGCGGCTTCAACGCATTTGACGACGCCCGCATGAAGTTCGATGTGCGGTTTTATCTGGTCGCCATACTTTTCATTATATTCGATCTCGAAGTGGCCTTCCTGTTTCCCTGGGCCGTGGCTTTCGGTCAGCTCGGTGCGTTCGGCTTCTGGTCGATGATGGTGTTCCTGGGCGTGCTGACGATCGGCTTCGCCTATGAATGGAAGAAGGGAGCGCTCGAATGGGACTAGCGAGCGAACCATGAGCGCCGTCGTATCACCCGCCGCAACCGGCATCCTCGACCCGCGGACCGGCAGACCTGTGGGCTCCAACGACCCGTTCTATAGCGGGCTCAATGCGGAGCTTGCGGACAAGGGCTTTCTGGTCACGACCGCAGACGATCTCATCACCTGGGCGCGCACCGGCTCGCTGATGTGGATGACGTTCGGGCTCGCCTGCTGCGCGGTCGAGATGATGCAGATGTCGATGCCGCGCTACGATGCGGAGCGCTTCGGTTTCGCGCCGCGCGCTTCTCCGCGCCAGTCCGACGTGATGATCGTCGCCGGTACGCTCACCAACAAGATGGCGCCCGCACTCCGCAAGGTCTACGACCAGATGCCGGAGCCGCGCTACGTCATCTCGATGGGAAGCTGCGCCAATGGCGGCGGCTATTATCACTATTCCTATTCCGTTGTGCGCGGCTGCGACCGCATCGTGCCAGTCGACATCTATGTCCCGGGTTGCCCTCCGACCGCGGAAGCGTTGCTCTACGGCGTCATGCTGCTGCAGAAAAAGATCCGCCGGGTCGGGACGATCGAGCGCTGACGATGGACGAGAAACTCCTGGCGATCGGCGAGGCGATCTTGGGCGGGCTGCCGGGCAGCGCGACCGGTTTCGAGATTTCCTATGGCGAATTAAATGTCACCGCCAAGGCAGCAGACATTCTGAAAGTCGTGCGCTTCCTGCGCGACGATCCGCGCTGCCAGTTCTGGAATTTCATCGACGTCACGGCGGTGGACTGGCCGCAGCGCGAGCAGCGCTTCGATGTCGTCTATCACTTTCTGTCGCCCAAGCTGAATGCGCGCGTGCGCGTGAAGGTCACGACTGACGAGACCACGCCGGTGCCGTCGATTATTTCGGAATTTCCGGGCGCCGACTGGTTTGAGCGCGAAACCTACGATCTCTATGGCGTGCTGTTCACCGGCCACCCGGATCTGCGCCGTCTGCTCACCGATTACGGCTTCGAGGGCCATCCGCTGCGCAAGGATTTCCCGCTCACCGGGTTTGTTGAAGTGCGCTACGACGACGCCGAAAAGCGCGTGGTCTACGAGCCGGTGCGCCTCAATCAGGAATTCCGGAATTTCGATTTCCTGTCGCCCTGGGAAGGCGCCGACTACCAGCTGCCCGGCGATGAGAAAGCTGGCGGGAAGGGCTCCTGATGACAGAAAGCATGATCATCCGAGGCGGTTGCCTGTGCGGTAAGATACGGTTCACCGCGAGCCCGAAAGACAAGGACGTGGGTGCCTGCCATTGCAGCATGTGCCGGCGCTGGTCCGCCGGGCCGTTCATGGTGCGTGATTGCGGCACATCGGTTGCAGTTGAGGACACGACACATCTTGGTGCTTATCGCTCCTCGGAATGGGCGGAGCGCGCTTTCTGCAAGCAATGCGGGACTCCGCTTTATTACCGCCTGATCCAACAAAACCAGTTTTACGTCTCGTCCGAAGCCTTTGATGACCGCGCGGGCTATGCCTTCACCCATCAGGTTTTTGTCGACGAAAAGCCCGCCTATTACGACTTCGCCAACAAGACGCACAACATGACGGGCGCGGAAGTGTTCGCCGAATTCGGGCCGGCGCAGGGATAAGAACTGGAATGGCGGGAACCTCCGAGCGCAACTTCACGATCAATTTCGGTCCGCAGCATCCGGCGGCGCACGGCGTGTTGCGTCTCGTGCTCGAACTGGATGGCGAGATCGTGGAACGCGTCGATCCGCATATCGGCTTGCTGCACCGTGGCACGGAAAAGCTGATCGAGCAGAAGACCTATCTGCAGGCGATCCCATATTTCGACCGTCTCGATTACGTCGCGCCGATGAATCAGGAACATGCCTTTTGCCTGGCGGCGGAAAAGCTGCTCGGGCTCACGGTGCCGCGGCGCGCGCAGCTTATCCGCGTACTCTATTGCGAGATCGGCCGCATCCTGTCGCATCTATTGAATGTCACCACGCAGGCGATGGACGTCGGCGCGCTCACCCCGCCACTATGGGGCTTTGAGCCACGCGAGCAGCTCATGGTGTTCTATGAGCGCGCGTCGGGCTCACGAATGCATGCGGCGTATTTCCGCGTTGGCGGCGTGCATCAGGATTTGCCGCAGAGGCTGATCGACGATATCGAAGCCTGGTGCGATCCGTTCCTGAGGACCGTCGATGACATCGACAAGCTTTTGACCGGCAACCGCATCTTCAAGCAGCGCAATGTCGATATCGGCGTAGTGTCGCTCGACGACGCCTGGAAATGGGGCTTTTCCGGCGTGATGGTGCGCGGCTCCGGCGCCGCCTGGGACCTGCGCAAGAGCCAGCCCTACGAATGCTATGCCGAAATGGATTTCGACATTCCGATCGGCAAGAACGGCGATTGCTACGATCGTTATCTGATCCGCATGGAAGAGATGCGCCAGTCGGTGCATATCATGAAGCAGTGCATCCGGGGGCTCAACGCGCCGGACGGCAGGGGCCGTGTTGCCGCCGACGATCAAAAGGTGGTGCCACCCAAGCGCGGCGAGATGAAGCGCTCGATGGAAGCGCTGATCCATCACTTCAAGCTTTACACCGAAGGCTTCCACGTGCCGGCGGGCGAAGTCTATACCGCCGTGGAAGCGCCCAAGGGCGAGTTCGGCGTGTATCTCGTCGCCGACGGCAGCAACAAGCCTTACAAGTGCAAGATCCGCGCGCCTGGCTTCGCGCATCTGCAGGCGATGGACTTCCTGTGCAAGGGCCACATGCTCGCCGACGTGTCCGCGATTCTCGGATCGCTCGACATCGTGTTCGGGGAGGTCGACCGGTGACGAACTTGATGCCGATCTCTGTCCTGACCGCCCTCGCTACGATGAGCACTGCCGGCGCCGCCGCGCAGCCGTTACCAAACGCTTTTGATACCCAGGATTGCCCGGAACCTAGCGTGTTCCGCTGGTGTGCATCTCAGGCAAAGCGTTCCGGTTGGACCGTGACACATCGCGATCAAAGTCCGGCCGATCTGATGGACGTATCGTGGCTGTACGAACTCTGGCAGCGCGATCGAGCCGTCGTGCTGTGCATGTATTCGGGTGGACGCGGCGGCGATCGTGTCAATCTCTGCCGCGCGTTGGATGAGGTCCGCTAGATGGCCGTCCGCCGCCTTGCACCAAAAGAGCTTCAGCCGAAGGCCTTTTCCCTCACGCCGGAAAATCTTGCCTGGGCGAGGACGCAGCTCGAGAAATATCCCGATGGCCGCCAGGCCTCGGCGGTGATCCCGCTGCTGTGGCGTGCGCAGGAACAGGCCGGCGGCTGGGTGCCTGAAGCCGCGATCCGCTATGTCGCCGAGTTTCTGGACATGGCGAATATTCGCGTGATGGAGATCGCGACTTTCTACACGATGTTCAATCTCGCGCCGGTCGGGCGGCATCATGTTCAGTTGTGCGGCACGACACCGTGCCGGCTGCGCGGTGCGGGCGACCTGATCGACGTCTGTGAGAAGCGCATCGGTTACCAGTTCGACGTGACGCCGGACGGCGCCTTGTCCTGGGTCGAGGTGGAGTGCCTCGGCGCCTGCGTGAATGCGCCAATGGCGCAGATCAATTACGATTTCTACGAGGATCTGACCCCCGAAATTCTCACGCGCATTCTCGACGATCTCGCGGCCGGCAAGGAAGTGAAGCCGGGGCCGCAGATCGACCGGCAATTCTCCGCGCCGGCGGGCGGCGCCACCACGCTTATCGAAGCGCCGGTTGGGGCAACCTCCGATAAGGGACGCAAGTGATGCTCGCGGACAAGGATCGCATCTTCCAGAATCTCTACGGCCAGCACGACTGGGGACTGAAAGGCGCGCGTGCGCGGGGCGGCTGGGACGGCACCAAGGCCATTCTGGAACGCGGTCGCGACGGCATCATCAAGGAGATGAAGGATTCAGGCTTGCGCGGCCGTGGCGGGGCGGGCTTTCCGACCGGCATGAAATGGTCCTTCATGCCGAAGGAGTCCAAAGATGGCCGACCGAGCTACCTCGTGGTCAATGCCGATGAGTCCGAGCCCGGCACCTGCAAGGATCGCGAGATCATGCGGCATGACCCGCACCTGCTGGTGGAAGGCTGCCTGATTGCGGGCTTCGCGATGGGCGCGGTCGCTGCCTACATCTATGTGCGGGGCGAATTCATCCGTGAGCGCGAACGGCTGCAAGCCGCGGTCGATCAGGCTTACGAGGCCAAGTTGATCGGCAAGAACAACGTCAACGGCTACGACTTCGACATCTACGTGCATCACGGTGCCGGCGCCTATATCTGCGGCGAGGAGACGGCGCTCCTCGAAAGCCTTGAAGGCAAGAAGGGCATGCCGCGGCTGAAGCCGCCATTCCCGGCGAATGTCGGACTCTATGGCTGCCCAACCACGGTGAACAACGTGGAGTCGATTGCGGTCGCGCCCGACATCATGCGGCGCGGAGCGGCGTGGTTCTCGTCCTTCGGCGCGCCCAACAATGTCGGCACCAAGCTGTTCTGCATCTCGGGGCATGTGAACAAGCCCTGCAATGTCGAAGAGGCGATGAGCATCCCGTTCCGGGAATTGATCGAGAAGCATGCCGGCGGCATTCGTGGCGGCTGGGAGAACTTGAAGGCGGTGATTCCCGGCGGTTCGTCGGTGCGCATGGTGCCGGCGGCGCAGATCATGGACTGCCCTATGGATTTCGACTCGCTTGCGAAGTTGAAATCCGGACTCGGCACCGCGGCCGTGATCGTGATGGACAAGTCCACCGATCTGATCCGGGCAGTCGCCAGACTATCCTACTTCTACAAGCATGAAAGCTGCGGCCAATGCACGCCCTGCCGCGAAGGAACCGGCTGGATGTGGCGCGTCCTCACCCGCATGGCCGACGGCCGCGCCCAAAAGCGCGAAATCGATCAGTTGCTTGAAGTGACAAAGCAGGTGGAGGGACACACCATCTGCGCGCTCGGAGATGCCGCGGCTTGGCCGATACAGGGACTAATCGCGCATTTCCGCCACGAAATCGAAGAGCGCATCGATCGCTATGCGGCTAATCCGCATCCCGATCCCGTCCGCGTGGCGGCGGAGTGATGGCGATGGCCGCGCCCGAGAGACATTGGTGGCAGCCTTACGGCAACATGGCGCAGATCGCGTCCGCGGTCATTGCGATCTTTGGGTTCGGCGCCATTCTGATGCAACTCAGCGAAATCCGGCACAACAATCGAACGAGCGGTGCGCGGCAAATCTATCTTGCTTACACCGACCTGAATTTCAAACACCCCGAATACGCGTTGCCCGACCTCGACAAGTTGAAGGCCGGCGATCCGGCATATTTCGAGCGATACAAAACCTTCGTGTCCTATCTTCTCTACGCGTGCGACGAAGTGATAAGCGCGTTTCCGAAGCAACCGGAATGGCGCAAATCCTGCGAGTATGAATTGAAAGAACATCTGCCGTTCCTGTGCGAGATGCAGCGGGACGATCCGGACTTTCTGGACACCTTCGGCGGCCGCAGCCTCGAATTCGTCAAGGCGACTTTGGCGAGCAACGGCATAAAGCAGCCGGAATGCCGGCTGAAGAAGGCGTGAGAGATGGCGATAGCTTACGAAATCCCGCCCGCGCCGCAAGAATGCATCTCGCCGTGCAAACTTTGCGCCCCGGGGAAAGTGACGTCGCGAGGTTGCGAACGATGACCAAGCTCGTCGTCGACGGCATCGAAGTGGACGTTCCGGCGGAGTATACGCTGCTGCAAGCGTGCGAGGCCGCGGGCGCCGAGATCCCGCGCTTCTGCTTCCATGAGCGGCTGTCGATCGCCGGCAATTGCCGCATGTGCCTGGTCGAGTTGAAAGGTTCGCCGAAGCCGGTCGCCTCCTGCGCATGGGCCGTGCGTGACTGCCGCCCCGGCCCGAACGGCGAGCCGCCGGTCGTCAATACCCGCACGGAGCTTGTAAAGAAGGCGCGCGAAGGCGTGATGGAATTTCTGCTGATCAATCATCCGCTCGATTGCCCGATCTGCGATCAGGGCGGGGAATGCGATCTTCAGGACCAGGCGATGGCCTACGGCGTCGACACCTCGCGCTATTGGGAGAACAAGCGCGCGGTCGAGGACAAGTATATCGGCGTTCTGGTCAAGACCTCGATGAACCGCTGCATCCATTGCACGCGCTGCATCCGCTTCGCGACCGAGGTCGCGGGCGTGCCGGAGCTAGGCGCCATCGGGCGCGGCGAGGACATGGAGATCACGACCTATCTCGAACAGGCGATGACCTCGGAGCTTCAAAGCAATGTGGTCGATCTCTGCCCGGTCGGCGCTTTGACATCCAAGCCTTACGCTTTTGCCGCGCGGCCCTGGGAATTGAACAAGACCGAGTCCGTCGATGTGATGGACGCGGTTGGCTCCGCCATCCGTATCGATACCCGCGGCCGGGAAGTCATGCGAATTCTGCCACGCGTGAATGAAGACGTGAACGAGGAGTGGATTTCCGACAAGACCCGCCATGTCGTCGATGGGCTGCGTTCGCAGCGGCTCGACACGCCCTATATCCGCGAGGCTGGACGCCTGCGTCCGGCAATCTGGAACGAAGCCTTCGCGCTGGTTGCGCAGAAGGTGAGGTCTGCGAAGCCCGATCGAATCGGTGCGATTGCCGGCGACCTGAGCGCGGTCGAGGACATGTTCGCGCTGAAGGACATGCTGAATCAGCTCGGCTCAAGGAATCATGACGCGCGCCAGCGTGGCTCGATGATCGATCCTCGATGGGGCCGGGCGGCCTATCTGTTCAACGCGACCATTCCAGGGATAGACGAGGCCGACGCGCTTCTGATCGTCGGCTCCAATCCGCGCAAGGAAGCCGCTATTCTCAATGCACGCATCCGCAAGCGCTGGCGCGGCGGGCATTTCCCGGTGGCGCTGATCGGCGACCGCGTCGATCTCACCTATCCGTATCACTATCTCGGCGCCGGCCCGGAATCGCTGGCTGAACTCGCCGACGGCAAGGGTGATTATGCGGACATCCTGCGGAGCGCAAAGAAGCCACTGGTGCTGGTCGGAGCTTCGATTTTCACCCGTGGCGATGGCGCGCGCGTTGCCGCCTTGGCGGCCCGTGTCGCGATGGAAATCGGCGCGGTCAAGGATGGCTGGAACGGATTCTCAGTTCTGCATTATGCGGCTTCGCGGGTCGGCGCGCTCGACATCGGTTTCGTGCCGGGCGAGGGCGGTCGTACCGCTTTGCAGATGGCCTCCGGCGACGTCGATGTTCTGTTCTCGCTCGGCGCCGACGAGATCGACGTCGATCGTGGTCCCTTCGTGGTCTATATCGGCACCCATGGCGATACCGGCGCGCATCGCGCCGACGTCATCCTGCCGGGCGCGGCTTATCCGGAAAAATCCGGAATTTATGTCAATACCGAAGGGCGCGTGCAGATGGCCGCCCGCGCCGCGTTCCCGCCCGGCGATGCGCGCGAGGAATGGGCGATCCTGCGCGCCTTGTCCGAGCATCTCGGCGCAAGGCTGCCCTATGATTCACTTGCGCAATTGCGCCAGGCTTTGTTTGCAGCGTTTCCGCATTTGCAAAGGATCGGCGAGATCGTGGCGGCCGACGGCGCCGATCTGCGGCGGCTGTCGCAATTGCCGGGCTCGCCTGACAAGGCGCCTTTCCATTCAGTGATTGAGGATTTCTATCTGACCAACCCGATCGCGCGTGCGAGCGCCGTGATGGCGGAATGCTCGGCGCTTGCCGAGCAGCGTGCCACCATGACGGCGGCGGAGTGAGCGCGATGGTCGACTTCTTCTGGACCTGGCTCTGGCCGCTCATCATCATCGTCGCACAGAGTTTGCTGTTGATGGTGATCCTATTGGTCGCCATCGCCTATGTGCTCTACGCCGACCGAAAGATATGGGCGGCCGTGCAGATCCGGCGCGGACCCAACGTGGTCGGTCCTTACGGACTGCTGCAGTCCTTTGCCGACCTGCTCAAATTTACACTCAAGGAGCCGGTAATCCCGGCCGGCGCCAACAAGGGCATTTTCCTGCTGGCGCCGCTCGTCACGTGCGTGCTGTCGCTTGCGGCCTGGGCGGTGATCCCGGTAAACGCGGGCTGGGTGATCGCCGATATCAATGTCGGGATTCTCTATATCTTCGCGATCTCCTCGCTCAGCGTCTACGGCATCATCATGGGCGGCTGGGCCTCGAACTCGAAATATCCATTCCTGGCGGCGCTCCGCTCGGCCGCGCAGATGGTGTCGTACGAAGTCTCGATCGGCTTCGTGATCATCACCGTGTTGCTCTGCGTCGGGTCTTTGAACCTGACGGACATCGTCGAGGCGCAGAACGGAAAATTTGGCCTCTTCAACTGGTACTGGCTGCCGCTGTTCCCTATGTTTGTGGTATTCTTCGTTTCGGCACTGGCGGAAACGAACCGGCCGCCCTTCGACCTGGTGGAAGCCGAATCCGAACTCGTGGCCGGCTTCATGGTCGAGTACGGCTCGACGCCCTATATGATGTTCATGCTGGGCGAGTATGTCGCGATCGCAACCATGTGCGCGATGGCGACGATCCTGTTCCTTGGCGGCTGGCTGCCGCCGGTGAACATCGTGCCCTTCACCTGGGTTCCGGGCGTGGTTTGGTTCACGCTGAAATGCCTGTTCATCTTCTTCCTGTTCGCGATGGTCAAGGCGATCGTGCCGCGCTATCGCTACGATCAACTGATGCGGCTCGGCTGGAAAGTGTTCCTGCCGATCTCGCTTGCGATGGTGGTGATCGTCGCCGCCGTGCTGCAATTCACGGGGCTCGCGCCCCGATGACCGATGTGAGGCCGTCATGAGACTGGATCAGGCAGCACGCTCGGTATTCCTCGCCGAATTCGTGCAGGCATTCTTCCTCGGCATGCGCTATTTCTTCAAGCCGAAGCCGACGCTGAATTATCCGTTCGAAAAGGGGCCGATCTCGCCGCGTTTCCGCGGGGAGCATGCACTGCGCCGCTATCCGAATGGTGAAGAGCGCTGCATCGCCTGCAAGCTCTGCGAGGCGATTTGTCCTGCCCAAGCCATCACCATCGAAGCCGGCCCGCGCAGAAACGACGGCACCCGCCGCACCACCCGCTACGACATCGACATGGTGAAATGCATCTATTGCGGGCTGTGTCAGGAGGCCTGCCCGGTCGATGCCATCGTGGAAGGGCCGAATTTCGAATTCGCAACGGAGACGCGCGAAGAACTGTTCTACGACAAGGAGCGGCTGCTTGCGAACGGCGATCGTTGGGAGCGGGAACTGGCGCAGAATATCCGGCTGGACGCACCGTACCGGTAACGCATCGATGATATTGCCCGCACTCTTCTTCTATCTCTTCTCTGCGACCTGCATCGCGTCTGCGCTGATGGTGATCGCGTCGCGCAATCCTGTGCATTCGGTGTTGTATCTGATCCTGGCCTTCGTCAACGCGGCAGGGCTGTTCCTGCTGCTCGGTGCCGAATTCCTCGCGATGATTCTGGTCGTGGTCTATGTCGGCGCGGTCGCGGTGCTGTTTCTGTTCGTGGTGATGATGCTGGACGTCGACTTCGCCGAATTGCGCGAAGGCTTTCTGCAATATTTGCCGGTCGGTGCGCTGATCGGGATAGTCCTGCTTGCAGAGATTTTGCTGGTGGTCGGCGCATGGAGCATCGGACCGGGAATGCCGCGCGTGATCGCGGCGCCGACGCCGACCGACATTTCGAACACCGAAGCAATCGGCCTCGTGCTGTATACGAAGTATATCTATTTCTTCCAGGCCGCCGGCCTCGTGCTGTTGGTTGCAATGATTGGCGCCATCGTTCTTACGCTTCGCCACAAGGAAGGTGTCAAGCGCCAGAACATTTCCGACCAGGTGGCGCGCACACCCGCGACGGCGATCGAAATCCGTAAAGTCCAGCCGGGGCAGGGGCTCGAAGCATGATCCCGAAAAGTGTGACGCGGCTTTCGGACAAGATCATGCTCAAGATCATGCTTGGGAAAGAAGCATGACCGTCGGGCTTGGCCATTACCTGTCGGTCGCGGCGGTCCTGTTCACGCTCGGGATCTTCGGCATTTTCCTGAACCGCAAGAACGTCATCATCATTCTGATGTCGATCGAATTGATCCTGCTTTCGGTCAACATCAACATGGTCGCTTTTTCGAGCTTCCTGGGCGACATCACGGGGCAGATCTTTGCGCTTTTCGTTCTGACCGTCGCCGCTGCCGAAGCGGCCATCGGCCTTGCCATCCTCGTCGTCTATTACCGCAACCGCGGCTCGATCGCAGTTGAAGACATCAACCTGATGAAGGGCTAGCGCAGGACGGGCGCTGGAAAGAATAGGGCATGTATCAGGCGATCGTCTTCCTTCCGCTTCTTGGTTCGCTGATTGCCGGCTTGTTCGGCCGCGTCATCGGCGCGCGGCCGGCCGAACTGATAACGACCACGCTGCTCTTCATCTCCGCGATCCTGTCATGGATCGCCTTCGTGCAAGTCGGGTTTGGGCATCACGACGAACGCATTGTGCTGTTTACCTGGATGCAGTCGGGCAACCTGAAGGTCGACTGGGCCTTGCGGATCGATACGCTGACCGCAGTGATGTTGGTCGTCGTCACGACGGTTTCCTCGCTCGTGCATCTCTATTCCATCGGCTACATGGCCGAGGATCCGCACCGGCAGCGCTTCTTCTCATACCTGTCGCTGTTTACATTCGCGATGCTGGCGCTCGTAACCGCCGACAATCTCGCGCAGATGTTCTTCGGCTGGGAGGGGGTGGGGCTCGCGAGCTACCTGCTGATCGGATTCTGGTACCAGAAGCCGGAAGCCAACGCTGCCGCAATCAAAGCCTTCATCGTCAACCGAGTTGGCGATTTCGGATTCGCGATCGGCATTTTCGCGGTCTTCATGATGACCGGAGCCCTCGATTTCGACACCGTGTTCGCGCAGGCGCCGTCGTTGACCGGCAAGACCATCAATTTCTTCGGCTGGAACGCCGACGCGCTGACGCTGATTTGCCTGATGCTGTTCATGGGCGCGATGGGCAAGTCCGCGCAGTTCCTGCTGCACACCTGGCTGCCCGACGCGATGGAAGGACCGACGCCGGTCTCCGCGCTCATTCACGCCGCCACCATGGTGACGGCGGGCGTGTTCATGGTGGCGCGGCTGTCGCCACTGTTCGAACTCGCGCCGAATGCGCAGGCTGTGGTGACGCTGGTCGGCGCCACGACCGCGATCTTCGCGGCCACTGTCGGGCTAGTGCAAAACGACATCAAGCGTATCGTCGCTTATTCCACCTGCTCGCAACTCGGCTACATGTTTGTCGCGATGGGAGTGGGGGCCTATTCGGTCGGCATGTTCCACCTCTTCACCCATGCCTTCTTCAAGGCACTGCTGTTCTTAGGCTCCGGCTCGGTGATCCATGCCATGCATCACGAGCAGGATATCCGCCACATGGGCGGGCTCAAAAATAAGATCCCGCTGACCTATTGCCTGATGGTGATCGGCACGCTGGCGCTCACCGGCTTTCCGCTCACCGCCGGCTATTTTTCCAAGGACGCTATCATCGAGGCAGCCTATGTCGGCAAAAATCAGTTTGCGGCCTATGGCTTTGCCTGCACTGTTGTCGCCGCGCTGCTGACTTCCTTCTATTCGTGGCGTCTGATCTACAAGACCTTCCACGGCAAGCCGCATGACCACCATCACTATGAGGAGGCCCATGAGAGCCCCTGGGTGATGCTGGTGCCGCTGATCGCACTGGCGGCGGGATCGATCCTCGCCGGCTGGCCGTTCAAGGAATATTTCGCCGGCCACCACGTGCAGGAATTCTTCCGGCAATCGATCGCGTCCGGCGGTACGATTTTGGAAGACATGCACCATGTGCCGCTCCTGGTATGGGCAACGCCGACCATCATGATGGCCATCGGCTGGGCGGTCGCCTATCTGTTCTATATCCGCGACCCGCGCATTCCGGTCCGTCTCGCCGAGCAGCATCAGCTTTTGTACCGCTTCCTGCTCAACAAGTGGTACTTCGACGAGTTGTACGATTTCATCTTCGTGCGCCCGGCCAAGTGGCTCGGCTACACCTTGTGGAAACGCGGCGACGGCTGGCTGATCGACGGCTTTGGGCCGGACGGTGTTTCGGCTCGCGTGCTGGATGTGACGCGCAACGTGGTGCGGCTGCAGACCGGCTATCTCTATCATTATGCCTTTGCCATGCTGATCGGCGCCGCTGCGCTGATCACCTGGTTCATGTTTACGGTGCGCTGAGATGGCAACCTGGCCCGTCCTCTCGGTCGTCACCTTCTTGCCGCTGGTCGGTGCGCTTTTCATTGTCGTGCTGCGTGGCGACGGCGAATCCGTCAAGCGAAACGCGCGCTGGGTCGCGCTCTGGACCACCATCGTCACCTTCCTGGTGTCGCTCGTGCTGGTCTGGCGCTTCGACCCGACCTCGGCGGAATTCCAGTTCGTGGAGAAGACGCGTTGGCTGTCCGGCTACGCCAATTACACGATGGGCGTCGATGGCATCTCGCTGCCCCTTGTGATTCTGACCACGGCGATCATGCCGATCAGCATCCTCGCGAGCTGGGACTCGATCCAGAACCGCGTCAAGGAATACATGATCGCGTTCCTGGTGCTCGAGACCATGATGGTCGGCACCTTCTGCGCGCTCGATCTCGTGTTGTTCTATCTGTTCTTCGAGGCCGGCCTGATCCCGATGTTCCTGATCATCGGGATCTGGGGCGGTCCGCGGCGGGTCTACGCTAGCTTCAAGTTCTTCCTCTACACGCTGCTCGGCTCGGTGCTGATGCTGCTCGCCATCATGGCGATGTACTGGCATGCCGGCACGCTCGATATTCCGACGCTGCTGAAGCACAATTTCCCGCGCGACTTGCAGACCTGGGCGTGGCTCGCCTTCTTCGCTTCCTTTGCGGTCAAGATGCCGATGTGGCCGGTTCATACCTGGCTGCCGGACGCGCATGTGGAGGCGCCGACCGCAGGCTCGGTGATCCTAGCCGCGATCCTCCTGAAGATGGGCGGCTACGGCTTCCTGCGCTTCTCGCTGCCGATGTTCCCGCTGGCTTCCGTAGATTTCGCGCCACTTGTTTTCGCGCTGTCGGTGATCGCCATCGTCTACACGTCTCTGGTCGCGCTGATGCAGGAGGACGTGAAGAAGCTGATCGCCTATTCCTCGGTCGCTCACATGGGCTTCGTGACCATGGGAATTTTCGCCGGTACTGCGCAGGGCATCGGCGGCGGCGTGTTTCAAATGATCTCGCACGGTATCGTGTCGGGTGCGTTGTTCCTGTGTGTCGGCGTGGTCTATGACCGCATCCACACCCGCGAGATCGCTGCCTATGGCGGTCTAGTCGAGCGCATGCCGATCTATGCCGCGTTCTTCATGGTGTTCACCATGGCGAATGTCGGATTGCCTGGCACTTCCGGCTTCGTTGGCGAATTCCTGACGCTCCTTGGTACCTTCAAGGTCAATATCGCGGTCGCGACGATTGCGACACTCGGCGTGATCCTGTCCGCTGCCTATGCCTTGTGGCTGTATCGCAAGATGATCTTCGGCAAGCTCGACAAGCCCAAGCTGCAATCCATCACCGACGTGGACGCACGCGAGATCACGATTTTCGTGCCGCTCGTGGCGCTGACCTTGCTGTTCGGCTTCTGGCCCAAGCCGGTGCTGGATATGTCGTCAGCCTCGGTGAATGCACTGGTCGCGCAATATCAGCAAGCGATCGGAGCGAAGAAGTCTGCTGCGGTCGAAGTCCGCATCGGGAACGAGGCGAAATGAACATCCCGGTCCCTGATTTTCTCCCGGTATTGCCGGAGATCATTCTCTCGGCTGGCGCGCTGGTGCTGCTGATGGTCGGCGCCTATGGCGGCGAGCGGTCGAATTTCGTGGTCAGCGTAGCATCCATCGCACTGCTGGTTCTCGCTTGCATTGTGGTCGTGATCCTTCCCCACGGCAGGCTCACGACTTTCGGCGGTTCCTTCGTGCTGGACGATTTTGCGCGCTTCGTGAAGGTTCTGGCCTTTGGCGGCACCGCGGCTGCAATCCTGATGTCGTTCGATTACGTCAAGACCGCCGGGATGCAGAAATTCGAATATCCGATATTGATGCTACTCGCCGCCACCGGCATGGGCATGCTGGTTTCGGCGACCGACCTGATCGCGCTTTATCTCGGGCTCGAATTGATGAGCCTGTCGCTTTACGTGATCGCGGCCATCGATCGGGACTCGGCCAAATCGACCGAGGCCGGTCTGAAGTATTTTGTGCTCGGCGGTCTTTCTTCCGGAATGCTGCTCTATGGCGCATCGTTGATTTATGGCTCGACCGGCAGCATCACCTTTACCGGCATCTCGCAAGCGGCCGTACAAGGCGGTCTCGGCCTTACTTTTGGCCTCGTCTTCCTGCTCGCGGGCCTTTGTTTCAAGGTTTCCGCAGTGCCGTTCCATATGTGGACGCCGGACGTCTATGAAGGTGCTCCGACTCCGGTGACGGCGTTCTTCGCGGCCGCCCCGAAGGTTGCGGCCATGGCGGTGTTCGTGCGCGCCACCATGACGGCATTCCCGACGGTTACGATCCAGTGGCAGCAGATCCTGGTATTCGTGTCGATTGCCTCGATGGCGCTCGGTTCGTTCGCGGCCATCGGTCAGACCAACATCAAGCGGCTGCTGGCTTATTCCTCGATCGGTCACATGGGCTTCGCGCTGGTCGGACTGGCCGCCGGCACTGCCGAAGGCGTGCAGGGCGTTCTGGTCTATGTCGCGATCTATGTGGCGATGACGCTTGGGACCTTCGCCTGCGTGCTGTCGATGAAGCGACCGGGCGGGATGGTCGAGAATATCTCCGATCTTTCAGGTCTCGCACGCACCTCGCCAATGATGGCGTTCTTCTTTGCGATGCTGCTGTTTTCTCTTGCCGGGATTCCGCCGCTCGCCGGCTTCTTTGCGAAATTCTACGTGTTCTCCGCCGCCATCAAGGCCGGCCTCTACATGCTGTCGGTGATCGGCGTGCTGACCAGCGTGGTCGGCGCCTATTATTATTTGTTGATCGTGAAGGTCATGTATTTCGACGAGCCGCACAAAAGTTTCGAGCCGATGGCTGGCGAGCAGGCCGCGGTGCTCGTGGTGGCCGGTCTGTTCAACCTGCTGTTCATCGTCTATCCGGCGCCACTTCTGGATGCGGCGCAGGTTGCTGCCAAATCGCTATTTTAGCCAAATGACATTTGCCGTCGGGCCGCGCGCGGCAACAGCGGGACACCGCGTCATCGAGCATGATCGACTGGATTTCGACCAACAGCGAGGCGTTGCGCTTGTTGCGCGCAGGCGAGCACGGACCGGTCTGGATCGTCACACACGAACAGACGGCAGGTCGCGGCCGCAGAGGCCGCGAATGGATTTCGTCGCCGGGCAATCTTGCGGTGAGCTTGCTGCTCACGGAAACGGTGACGCCTGCGGTTGCTGCCACACTCGGCTTCGTCGCTAGCCTTGCGGTTTGCGAGACTTGCGAGACGCTTGCGCCCGGTGTCGCATTCGCCGTCAAATGGCCGAATGACGTACTCGCGAATGGAAGCAAGGTTGCCGGTATTCTCCTGGAATCGGAAATACAAGGCGATGCGCTCGCTGTGGTTGCTGGCGTCGGGGTGAATCTTGCGAGCGCACCGGACGCCATGACCTTTCCGGCAACCTCGATTCTGAAGCTCGGTCACAACATCTCGCCCGAAGCCGCCTTCGCCCGCCTGAGCGATTGCTTTGTCCGCATGATCGAAATATGGAAACGTGGTCAAGGCTTTAGCGAAATCCGGGGACTTTGGCTGGATCGTGCCAAGGGCGTGGGTAAGGCAATCTCGATCCGGATTGGAAATCGTGTGCAGGACGGAATTTTCGAAACGCTGGACGAGCAAGGCCGGCTGGTGCTGCGCATGGCGGACGGAAGGTTGGACATGGTCAGCGCAGGCGACGTCTATTTCGGACAAGCCGCAAGCGCAGGAGCACGGGTCTGATGGCGCCGACCGGACAGCTTGTGTTTGCGCCGCTCGGCGGTGTCGGCGAGATCGGCATGAATTTGTCGATCTACGGGCTTGGCGACGAGCGGCGGCGACAATGGCTGATCGTTGATGTCGGGGTGTCGTTTGCTTCCGAGGAGCATCTGCCCGGCGTCGACCTGATTTTTCCCGACATCCGTTATCTGGTGGAGGAAAGAAAGAATATCGCCGGAATCGTGATCACACATTCGCACGAAGATCATTTCGGCGCGTTGTTCGATCTCTGGCCGCAACTGAAAGTGCCGGTCTACGCGACGCCGTTCACCGCTGCATTGATCGAGGCAAAGCGCCAGGGCGAAGCTGGCGCACCGGAAATCAATGTGAAGACGGTGCCGCTCGGCAGCCGCTTCAACGTCGGGCCGTTCGACATTGAACTCGTATCGATGGCACATTCGATTCCGGAATCCAACGCCCTGATCCTGCGCACGCCGCACGGCAACGTGCTGCATACCGGCGACTGGAAACTCGATCCGACGCCCGTGGTCGGTCAGCCGACCGACGAAGCCAAGCTCAGGCGGCTTGGCGAGGAGGGCACGCTCGCCGTCATGGGCGATTCAACGAACGCCGTCCGCGACGGCCGCTCGCCCTCGGAAGCGGACGTGGCGCGCACGCTCGCCAAGCTCATCGCATCAGCGCCGGCGCGAGTTGCGGTGACGACTTTCGCATCGAACGTCGCGCGCCTGAAGGCGGTCGCAGACGGCGCCAAGGCGGCCGGGCGTGAGGTAGTAGTCGTCGGACGCGCCATGGAGCGGGTGGTTCAGGTCGCGCGCGAGACCGGCTATCTCGACGGGGTGCAAGATTTTCGTGGTCCCGACGTCTATGGCTACCTGCCGCCCGACAAGGTGGTCGCGCTCTGCACCGGGAGCCAGGGCGAGACCCGCGCGGCGCTCTCGCGTATCTCGCAGGACGACCATCCCGACATTACTCTCGCCCGAGGAGACCGGGTGATCTTCTCCTCGCGGACTATTCCCGGCAATGAGAAGGCGGTTTCTACGGTCATTAACGGTCTGATCGACCAGGGCATCGAAGTCATTACCGACCGCAATCATCTCGTCCATGTCTCCGGTCATCCGCGCGTCGCCGAGATGGAGGAGATGCTTTCCTGGGTGAAGCCTAAAATTCTGGTGCCCGTGCACGGCGAAGCGCTGCATCTTTCCGAACACGCTGCGATCGGGCGGCGGCTGGGCATCCCGAATATCGTCAATTGCCGCAATGGCGACCTAGTGCAGATCGCGCCCGGCGTCCCGGGGATCATCGATGGCCTTCCACACGGTCGCGTCTACAAGGACGGCGTGGTGCTGGTCAGCGCCGACAGCCGGACCATAGCCGATCGCAGGCGCCTCAGCTTTGTCGGGATGGTGACGGTGGCGCTGGCGGTTACCGAAAAAGGAGTGCTCGCGGCCGATCCTGAAGTCGAATTGCTGGGCATCCCCGAACGCGGCAAGACTGGGCTGCCGCTGGCGGATGTTGCCCTCGATGCCGTCCACGACACTCTTGAGTCCCTTCCCAAACCGAAGCGGCGCGATCCGGACGCGCTCGGCGAGGCGGTTAGGCGGGCGGTTCGATCGGCACTTGCCGAACAATGGGGCAAGAAGCCCATCTGTTACGTCCACGTACTAACGGTATAATCGCGTCATGATCGGACGATTGAACCACGTGGCAATCGCGGTGCGCGACATCGCCAAGGCCTCGCAAGTCTACAAAACCACGCTTGGCGCCGAGGTGTCGGAAACGGTACCGCAGCACGAGCATGGTGTGAGCACGGTGTTCATCACACTGCCCAATACCAAGATCGAGCTGCTGGAGCCGCTCGGAGATAACTCTCCGATCCTGAAGTTTCTGGAGAAGAATCCCGACGGTGGCATCCACCACATTTGTTACGAGGTGGACGATATCATCGCGGCCCGCGACTCGCTGAAATCAAAGGGTGCGCGCGTGATCGGCGATGGAGAGCCGAAGATCGGCGCGCATGGCAAGCCGGTATTGTTCCTGCATCCGAAGGATTTCTGCGGCACGCTCGTCGAACTCGAACAAGCGTAGTGCTCTGTGTGGTGGTGCAGAAATTCCCTTCTTGTTGCTGCAAGTCCGGAAAGGGAATTTCTGAACCAAAACCACTCCAGAATCATAAGCTTGCTGGTGTCCTTCGAATCCGAAGTTCGCCTAGGATACCGCAGCGGGTTCTGGCGAACTTTGGCTTCGGGACACTAGCTGCATGACTTGGACCACCGGACTGGCGATCTATTTCCTGATCTGGTGGGTCGTGCTGTTCGCGGTTTTACCGTTCGGCATTAAATCTCAGCATGAAGGTGAAACAACACCGGGGACCGATCCTGGCGCCCCGATTTTGCCACGGCTTTTATCGAAAGTTTTCTGGACGACTCTCGTCTCTGCGATTCTCTACGCGCTGCTCTATGTGGTCTACGCGTACCGGCTTATCGGGCTCGACGACATCCCGGGTTTGCCGCGGCCGCTTCCCTGATCGTTGCGTTGTTCCCGCCGGAACGTCCGGACCTGCCGGGCGTTGTCTTCAGCACTGGAAATGGAGTGTGGCGATGCCAAACTCACGTTATTTCATCCTGCAGCAGGACGAAAACTGGCTGATCCGCTTCCGCGATGGCGATTTCGGGCCATATCGGACCCGGCAGGAAGCCATGATGTTCGCTGTCGATGCTGCACAACAATTGGGCGAGAAGGGCGAGAACGCCGAAGTATGCCTGATGGGCGAAAATGGGCATTTCCGCCGGGAATGGACCTTTGGGCAGGACGCCTATCCGCCGCGGCTGTAGCCCAGAAACTTCAACTTGCGCCACTTGGAAAGAAAAAGAGCAGGGCAACGGCCCTGCTCAATAAACATGCAAACGCTTCCGGCGTGGCGTTAATGCTCGTTTTCGCTTGATTGCTTCTGAAGCGTAGCGGCGCCTGGGGCGCTCGCAGGTCCTCCCAAGACTTGGACCGGTTGGGCTTGGCTGCCCAACGCGAAGTCGCACCCTATAGCATCATTTTATCCTTCAGCAAGGGGCTGCCACAAAAAGGTTTCGCCGCTGCTTAGCTCTTGGGCGCTGCTTGTGTTTTCCTGCGTGATCCGCTTTCACTCGCCTCTCTGCGCTCGATTCCCGGAAAGCCATACCTGCATGCGTTTGTCGCGATTTTTCCTGCCGATACTGCGCGAAACGCCAAAAGAGGCGGAGATCGTTTCGCATCGGCTGATGCTCCGCGCCGGCATGATGCGGCAGGAGGCCGCAGGCATCTACGCGTTCCTGCCGCTCGGTTTGCGCGTCCTGAACAAGATTAACTCCATCGTGCGCGAGGAGCAGAATCGGTCAGGCGCGATTGAGTTGCTCATGCCCACGATCCAGTCGGCTGATTTGTGGCGCGAGAGCGGGCGTTACGACGCCTACGGCAAGGAGATGCTGCGGATCAAGGACCGTCATGAACGTGAAATGCTCTATGGTCCGACCAACGAGGAGATGATTACGGACATCTTCCGGAGCTATGTCCGGTCTTATCGCGATCTTCCTCTTAATCTCTATCACATCCAGTGGAAATTCCGCGACGAGGTGCGGCCGCGCTTTGGGCTGATGCGCGGGCGCGAATTCCTGATGAAGGATGCCTATTCCTTCGATCTCGACCAGGACGGCGCGCGCCATTCCTACAACAAGATGTTCGTCGCCTATCTGCGTACTTTCGCGCGCATGGGCCTGAAGGCGATACCGATGGTGGCCGAGACCGGACCGATCGGCGGCAATCTGTCCCACGAATTCATCATCCTGGCCTCGACCGGCGAGAGCGAGGTGTTCTGCCACAAGGACTATCTGGATTTTGCGGTGCCGCCCGAAACCATCGATTTCGACAATGTCGGCGCGTTGCAGGCCGCGGTCGACAAATGGACGTCGCTGTATGCCGCAACTTCCGAGAAGCACAACGCCGACGCCTTCGCGGCCTTGCCGGAAGCGTCGCGTGTCTCCGCGCGCGGCATCGAAGTCGGGCATATCTTCTATTTCGGCACCAAATATTCCGAGCCGATGAAGGCCGTGGTTGCAGGACCCGACGGAGCGGAGCGGCCTGTACACATGGGGTCGTACGGGATTGGGCCGTCGCGGCTGGTTGCGGCCATCATCGAGGCCTTCCATGACGATGCCGGGATCAAATGGCCGGAAGCGGTCGCGCCGTTCAAGGTTGCGATCCTCAATCTGAAACAGGGGGATGGCGCGGTCGACGCGGCCTGCGAGAAGCTCTATGGCGCGCTGCAACAAAAGGGCGTCGATGTACTGTATCACGACCTCGACGAACGGCCGGGCTCCAAATTCGCAACCGCGGATCTGATCGGCATCCCGTTTCAAGTCCTGATCGGACCCAAGGGGCTTGCCGCCGGCCAATTCGAACTCAAGAAGCGTTCCGACGGCAGCCGGGAGATGCTGGCGCCGGAAGATGTGCTGAAACGGCTGACGGCTGACGCCTGACGCTTTCCCCACGAAATTGTGTATGTCCCAGCCAGCACGGTAATCCGTGGTGGCTTGATTGGGCCAGAATCGGATGAAATCGGATGGTTGGGGAGTCTGAATGAGCGATCCCACCGCGACCCGCCCCTTTGCGCCCTTCGAATGGATGCTTTCGCTCCGCTACCTGCGTGCGCGGCGGAAGGAAGGATTCATTTCGATCATTGCCGGCTTCTCCTTCCTCGGCATCATGCTGGGCGTCGCCACGCTCATTATCGTGATGGCGGTGATGAATGGATTCCGCAAAGAGCTGCTGGAAAAAATTCTCGGCTTGAACGGACACCTACTGGTGCAGCCGCTGGAATCTCCGCTGACCGATTGGGAGCCGGTGACGACACGAATTGCAGGTGTGCCCGGCGTGCGTATCGCAATCCCGATGGTAGATGGCCAGGCGCTGGCGTCTTCGCCATTTCATTCCTCCGGTGTGTCGGTGCGCGGCATCCGCGGCGCAGATCTCGACAAGCTCACTTCGATTTCAAAGAACCTGAAGCAAGGGACGCTTGAAGGCTTCGACGAAGGGCAGGGCCTCATCATCGGCCGCCGTTTGGCGGATGCCTTGTCGGTGCGTGCGGGCGACAACATAACCCTGGTGGCGCCGCGCGGTGCGGTCACGCCGATGGGCACAACACCCCGCATCAAGGTTTACAAGGTGGCGGCGGTGTTCGAGATCGGCATGTCGGATTACGACACGATCTTCGTCTTCATGCCGCTTGCGGAATCGCAGGCCTATTTCAATCGCAATAACGACGTCACCGCGCTCGAGGTTTATATCGACAATGCCGATCGCTATCGCGAGATGCGAAAGCTCGTGCTCGATGCGGCGCAACGACCGATCTTCATCACCGACTGGACCCAGCGCAACGCCACCTTCTTCAATGCGCTGCAGGTCGAACGCAACGTGATGTTCCTGATCCTGACTCTGATCGTGCTGGTCGCAGCCCTCAACATCGTGTCTGGGCTGATCATGCTGGTGAAGGACAAGGGGCGCGACATTGCGATCCTGCGTACGATGGGAGCGACGCAGGGCGCGATCATGCGTGTATTCCTGATCACTGGCGCTTCCATCGGCGTTGTCGGCACGGTGCTCGGTTTCCTGGTCGGCATTCTGGTCTGCGCCAACATCGAGTCTTTGCGGCAATTCGTGTCCTGGCTGACCTCCACGGAAGTGTTTTCACCCGAACTGTATTTTCTGTCGAGATTGCCGGCGCAGGTCGATGTCGGTGAAACCACGGCAGTGGTGGTCATGGCGCTGGCGCTGTCGCTGCTGGCAACGCTTTATCCGTCCTGGCGGGCTGCGCGGCTCGATCCGGTCGAGGCGCTTCGGTATGAATGAGCGCACCGATGGCTGACGACCGCAAGGCCGGCGGGCCGGTACTATTCCTGAACGCCATCGAACGGCGTTACCGGCAGGGTGAGGTGGCGCTGGAAATCCTGCGCGGCGCAGAACTCGGTTGCTGGCTTGGGCAATCCATTGCGCTGATCGCGCCTTCCGGTGCCGGCAAATCGACCTTCCTTCATATTGCGGGATTGCTTGAACACGCAGACAGCGGTGAGGTTTTCATCGACGGCAAGGCGACATCAACTTTGTCCGACGCCGAGCGCACAAGGATACGGCGCACCGAAATCGGGTTCGTCTATCAGGCGCACCACCTGTTGCCGGAATTCACCGCGGTCGAGAATGTCATGCTGCCGCAGATGGTGCGCGGGCTTTCGAAGGCGGAAGCCAACAAGCGCTCGACCGAACTTCTGAGCTATCTCGGGCTGAAGGACAGGCTCGATCACCGGCCTTCCGAATTGTCGGGCGGCGAGCAGCAGCGGGTCGCTATCGCGCGTGCGGTAGCCAATGCTCCGCGTATTCTTCTGGCCGACGAGCCGACCGGCAATCTCGACCCTCACACTGCCGACCGAGTGTTCAACACGCTCACCGAACTGGTGCGGGCATCCGGCCTCGCGGCCATCATTGCCACCCACAATATGGAGCTTGCCGGTCGCATGGATCGGCGTGTGACCATCCGCGATGGAGTGGTGGTGGAACTGGATTAGGGCATGATCCCGAAAAGTGGGGACCGGTTTTCGGAAAAGATCATGGCCAAATAAAAAAACGCGCGTCTTTGTCGCAGCATTGGAACGCGCACGACACACCCAAACCCTTGAACATGACAGCGTTGCTGCACACCTTGCGCGCGCCGGTCCATCCCAACATCCATTCCCGAAAGAGCCATGGCTGACTCCAACGACACTGCCGACATCGTCGGCAAGGAACTGCGCCCTTTGCCCGCGATCATCTTCGGATCGCGCTGGCTGCAATTGCCGCTCTATCTCGGGCTGATTGTCGCTCAGGGCGTCTATGTCATCCTGTTCCTCAAGGAACTTTGGCATCTGATCCGTCACGCTACCGAACTCACCGAGCAGGTCATGATGCTCATGGTCCTCGGGCTGATCGACGTGGTGATGATTTCAAATCTGCTGATGATGGTGATTGTCGGGGGCTACGAGACCTTTGTGTCGCGGCTGCGGCTCCATGGTCATCCCGATCAGCCGGAATGGCTGAGCCACGTCAACGCGAGCGTCCTCAAGATCAAGCTTGCGATGGCGATCATCGGGATTTCGTCGATCCATCTGCTGCGGACGTTCATCGAGGCGGGCAGTCTTGGGAGTGCCAGGACCACCTACACCGAGAACGGCGTGATGTGGCAGACCATCATCCACATCGTCTTCATCTTCTCCGCCATCGGGATCGCGGCCGTGGATCGCATGGGACAAAACCCCGGCGGCGGCGGCAAGCGCGCGGATCACTGAAATTCCTGAGTTTTTTCGCTGATTGACGAGGTGCGGCGCCCCTGAAGGCTGCGCTTGACAGAGAACAAAGGAGGAACTATGTTCTCTTTACGTTCTTCGGTGATTGGCCCGTCGGGTTGGGCCGAGGCTCGAAAAGCCAGCAGGGGGGTCGTTATGTTTCGCGCTGTTGTGGAAGAGGCTGCTGCCTTGGCCTCGCTGTCATTGTTTCTCGGGATGATCGCTATCTGGGCCCAGGTTCTGGGCAGCTTGTGAGTGGCGTCGGTTGCGTAGCGTTTGCGTCGAGCATGACGCCAAATAGTGAAGCTGTTTCCCGCCTTCGAAAGGCCCGCTTCGGGCGAAGCAAGGTCGGACAACGTCATGCTTGAGAAGTCAGTTGAGTTAGTTGCGTCCGCGGGGACGCTGTTTCGGCCGGGTTGCGGGATTCTGTAGCAAGCGTTTCCTGCGCCCGGCTGCTTCCCCCGCCGGGTCTGATCGGATCGGCTTTCTCAAGCGCGCGCCTGGGGAAAACGGGGTCGCCGGGTCAGATTACGGGCCTGATGGTGGACATCCGCCGCGACCGTCCCCACCATTGGCCTCGACCAGACAGAATTCGCGAGGCCTGAAGGTGTCGGATGCACCCTTTGTGCACCTGCATGTGCACTCTTCCTATTCTTTGCTTGAGGGCGCGCTGAAGATAGGCCGCCTGGCAGATCTGGCCAAGGCGGACAGCCAGCCTGCGCTCGCGCTCACCGACACCGACAACATGTTCGGTGCGCTGGAATTCTCCGAGAAGCTCGCTTCGTCCGGCATCCAGCCGATCGTCGGTTGCTGCCTTGCCATCGATTTCGGCGATCTGCCGCGCGACCCGCGCAATCCGGTGCACAACCGGGCGCTGCCCCGCATCGTGCTGCTTGCCGCCAATGGTGAGGGCTATCGAAAGCTGATGCAGCTTTCCTCGCGCGCCTACCTCGAAGACTCCCGCGAACGAGGCTGCGCATATTCAGGCCGCCTGGCTCGAAGGCGCGACTGCCGGTCTTATTGCGCTGACCGGCGGCATGTCCGGTCCACTCGATCAGGCAATCGCGGCCGGCCGGCTCGATCTTGCGCAGACACGCGCGTTGCGGTTGCGCGAATTGTTCGATGAGCGACTCTATGTCGAGTTGCAGCGCCACGGGCTTCCGGAACAGCGCAGCACCGAACCGCATTTGATTGATCTGGCTTACGCGCAATCGCTGCCGCTGGTCGCGACCAACGAACCCTTCTTTGCGACGCCCGACGATTACGAAGCGCATGACGCCCTGATCTGCATTGCGGAAGGCCGCGTCGTTGCCGAGACCGATCGGCGGCGCCTGACGCCAGAGCATTATTTCAAGACCCGCGCCGAGATGGCGGCCTTGTTCGCCGACTTGCCGGAAGCGATCGCCAACACTGCCGAGATCGCGCAGCTTTGCACGTTCCGCCCGCGCACCGAGAAGCCGATCCTGCCGCGCTTCACGAGCGGTGACGCCGACGAGGGCGTCGAATTGCGCAAGCGCGCGGGTGAGGGGCTTACGCGCCAGATTGCACTGCACGGCATTGCCGCGGGTTTTTCGCAAGAAGTCTATGAGGCGCGTCTGGCCTTCGAGCTCGATGTGATCGACCGCATGAAATATGCGGGCTACTTCCTGATCGTCGCCGACTTCATTCAATGGGCCAAGGGGCAGGGCATTCCGGTTGGTCCGGGACGCGGCTCGGGCGCGGGTTCGCTCGTCGCCTATTCTCTGACCATCACCGATCTCGATCCGATCCGCTTTGGCCTGCTGTTCGAGCGCTTCCTCAATCCCGAACGCGTCTCGATGCCGGACTTCGACATCGACTTCTGCCAGGACCGCCGCGACGAAGTGATCCGCTATGTGCAGGAGCGCTACGGGCGTGAACAGGTCGCGCAGATCATTACCTTCGGCACTTTGCAGGCGCGCGGCGTATTGCGCGACGTCGGGCGCGTGCTGGAAATGCCGTATGGGCAGGTCGACAAACTATGCAAGCTGGTGCCGCAGAATCCGGCCAATCCGGTGACGCTGTCGCGTGCGATCGACGACGAGCCGCGGCTGCAGGTCGAGCGGGATTCCAACCCGATGGTTCGGCGTGCATTCGATATCGCGCGCAAGCTTGAGGGCCTGACACGCCACGCCTCGACTCATGCCGCCGGCATCGTGATCGGCGATCGGCCGCTGACCGAGCTGGTGCCGATGTATCGCGATCCGAAATCGGACATGCCGGTTACCCAGTTCAATATGAAATGGGTGGAGCAGGCCGGCCTCGTGAAGTTCGACTTCCTCGGCCTGAAGACGTTGACGGTATTGAAAACCGCCGTTGAACTTTTGAAGGCGCGCGAGGTCGAGATCGATCTGTCGGCGATCCCGCTCGACGACAAGAAAACCTACGATTTACTGGCCAGGGCCGAAGCGGTCGGTATCTTCCAACTGGAAAGTGCGGGCATGCGGCGCGCGCTGCTCGACATGAAACCTGACCGCTTCGAGGACATCATCGCGTTGGTCGCGCTCTATCGACCCGGCCCAATGGCGAATATCCCGACCTATTGCGCGCGCAAGCACGGCGAAGAGGAGCCGGACTACATCCACCCCAAGTTGGAAGAGGTGCTGAAGGAGACCTTCGGCGTCATCGTTTATCAGGAACAGGTGATGCAGGCCGCGCAGATTCTCGCCGGCTATTCACTCGGCCAGGCCGATCTGCTGCGCCGCGCGATGGGCAAGAAGATCCGAAGCGAGATGGCGGCGCAGCGCAAGGAATTCGTCGCAGGCGCGGTCGAGCGCGGCGTCGAGCGCTGGCAGGCCGACGCGATCTTCGATCTGCTCGAGCGATTTGCCGAATACGGATTCAACAAGAGCCATGCCGCGGCCTATGCGCTGGTCGCCTACCAGACCGCCTATATGAAGGCTAATTATCCGGTGGAATTTTTGGCGGCGTCGATGACGCTGGACATGGGCAACACCGACAAGCTTGCGGAATTCCGCGGCGAGGCCGAAAGGCTCGGCATCAAGGTCGAGCCGCCGCAGATCAATCGCTCGGGACGCCATTTCGAAGTCGCGGGCAATACTATCTTCTATTCGCTGGCAGCACTGAAGGGCGTCGGCGGACAGGCAGTGGATTCGATCGTCGCGGCGCGCGAGGCAATGCCGTTCCGCGATATTTCCGACTTTGCCGCTCGCATCAATCCACGCAACGTCAACAAACGCGTGCTGGAAAGTCTTGTGGCCGCGGGCGCCTTCGACAAGCTGGAGCCCAACCGTGCGCGGGTGTTTGGCGCGGTCGAATCGATGTTGTCGGCGGCGACGCGTTCGCATGACGCGGTCTTGGTCGGACAGAACGAATTGTTCGGCGGAGCGTCCGATCGTGAAGCACTGCGGCTGCCGGCTGTCGATCCGTGGTCGCCGTCGGACCGGCTGCAGCGCGAATATGAAGCGATCGGGTTTTTTCTCACCGGCCATCCGCTTGACGATTACGCCAAGGCGCTGGAGCGCATGAAGGTGATGAATTGGGGCGCGTTTGCGAGATCGGTGCGGGCCGGCGCAACCGCCGGGCGCACCGCTGCGACCGTGGTCTCGCGCATGGAGCGGCGCACCAAGACCGGCAACAAGATGGGCATCATCGGCCTGTCCGACCCGAGCGGGCAATATGAGGCGGTGCTGTTTCAGGAGGCCCTGCTGCAATATCGCGACCTGCTGGAGCCAGGCAGTGCGGTGCTGCTGCTGCTCAGCGCCGAGGCGCAGGGCGAGGAGGTGCGCGCCCGCATCCAGTCGGTCGAGCGGCTCGATCAGGCGGCCGAAAAAGTGCAGAAATCGATGCAGATTTTTCTGCGCGATCCGGCCCCGCTCGACCATATCACGCGCCGTCTGGAGCCCAGGGGGGACGGCGAGGTCCGTATCGTATTGATGTTGAAGGATGGCGGGGAGGTCGAGGTGCGGCTGCCTGGCCGCTACAAGGTCTCGCCCCAGATCGCCGGCGCGATCAAAGCGGTGCCGGGGGTGGTTACTGTCGAGGCGGCCTGACCGGTTCGATCGCCGCGTTACTCAGTTGGGCTCGAATTCCCGAACTCACGGACATATGCACCCCATTTGTCGAGCTCGGTGCGAATGTAGGCGTCCATCTGTGCGGCAGGCAGCGGCGTTGCATCGAGCCCGAGCACTGACAGGCGTTGCGTCATTTGGTCCGTCGCCATGATTTCCGCAGCCGCTTTGCTCAGGACGGCGGCTATATCTACCGGCATCTTCGCCGGGCCGAACAATCCGTTCCAGAATGTCAGATCGAATCCGGGATAGCCGAGTTCCTGCATCGTCTGGACATCGGGCATCAGTTTCGAGCGCGCCGCGGAGGAAATCGCCAGTGCGCGCACCTGTCCGCCTTGCACCGCTGACAAGGCGGCCGCCACATCGACAAACGTCATGTTGAGATGGCCGCTGATCACATCGGTCAGCGCCTGCGGCGTCGTCTTGTAGGGAACGCGAATGATGTCGACGCCGCTCACGCGCTTGATGCGCTCGGCCGCGATCTGTGAACCGCTGTTCGACACGCCATAGCTCAGTTTGCCGGGATCGGCTTTCGCAGCCTTCACAACGTCTGCGACCGACTTGAAGTCGGACTTTGGAGAGACCACGAGCACCGCGCCGGCCGTGGCCAATCGCGAAATCGGCGTAAAATCCTTCAGCGGATCGTAGCGCAATTCCTTGAACAGATGCGGATTGGCTGAATGCGTCGTGTTGCCGCCCATGAACAGCGTGTAGCCGTCAGGCGCCGCGCGTGCGACGTACTCCGCTGCGGGAATGCTGCTGCCACCCGGCCGGTTGTCGATGATGACAGGTTGCCCGAGCTTCTTGCTGAGTTCGTCGGCCAGCGTGCGCGCCATGACATCCGTTCCACTACCGGCACCGAAGGGAACGACGAGCGTGATCGCGCGCGTGGGATACGGCGTCTGCGCCGATGCGCTCACAGCCGTCAGCAGCGCAATGCAGGTGAACAGAATACGCGTCATCATAGAACCTCACGTCGTCATCGTGTCAAAAGCCAGCAAAGAACATGCCATCTAGGTAGAGCGGATCGGATCGAGAACCTCGTCGAGATTGATTGCATCCATTCCCGGAAATTTTCGGCGCCAGAAGACATCCCGCATGCTCATCGGCGCGGTCGCATCGATTCCAACTTTTCCGCGATGCGCATCGCGCACATCGGCGCGCTGGAAACTGCCAAGTCGCGGGATCGTGTAGATACCGGTTTCCGGCGTGTTGCGAGTGTGAACGGCCCACAGCGGCTCGGTCGGATCATGCGGATCAACGTCAGCATCGACGACGATCACCACTTTCATCCACGGATGCGCGGCAAGCGCCGCCAGCATTACCGCGCGCGCCTGATCGACGCTAGTTTTCTCAAGCGTCACCACACAACCGAATATGTGCCCATGTGTACCGATGTCGCGAATTTTTCCGAACGCCGAAACACGTTTATCCTCTTCGCAATGCACGACCTGCGGGATTTCGTTTTTGATCTCGATCGCACGGGTCGCGACGTGCTCGTGCACGGGAGCGTTTGAGACCGTCTCCAGCGGCCGCGTCTGTCCTTCTTTCCGGATGAGGGTCAGGCAGCATGGTATCCAGCCGAAGCCCCAGGGCGTCCGCGAGGATAGACCGGCGGCACAGCACATTGGTCGCAATCGGAGCGGGCTGCCTGAGACCGTCTTGAACAACAGTGGCTGGTTCGGACCCTTCTGGACCTTCCGCACGATGGCGACGAGCTCCTGCATGGGGTCCACGGGTCGGCTGACATGACGCAGGAGGCGTGTTTCGTCCAGCTGGCGAAGAAGGTCTCGGAACTCTGTCTGCGGTGGCATGGCTGTCTGAAAGCCCGTCATAAGGTCGTAAACGCGGTGTCGAAACTAGACTAACCGGTATCGTCTGGGGAGGGCAGGCTGCGCTGAGCGGTTCGGCGGCCAGCTCTCCGGCTTTTCCTTGCCTTTCAAAGGGCGGCCCGTTATATGCCGGCCTATCTCACACGCGGATCTCAGGTTTCTGGCCCCGACAATGGGCCAAAGGGACCGTCCGGTAGCGGCGGGCTTTCAGCCCCCCGTTCACTTCGATCCGCGGAGGACCAACCGGAGAAGATCATGGCGCTGCCCGACTACAGCATGCGTCAGCTTTTGGAAGCTGGCGTTCATTTTGGCCATCAGGCCCATCGTTGGAACCCGAAGATGGGTGATTACATCTTCGGTATCCGGAACAACATCCACATCATCGATCTCGCCCAGACCGTGCCGATGCTGCATCGCGCGCTGGAAGCGGTGTCCGAAACGGTCGCCAAAGGCGGCCGCATCCTGTTCGTCGGCACCAAGCGCCAGGCGCAGGACGGCATCGCCGAGGCCGCGAAGAAGTCCGCGCAGTACTATGTCAATTCGCGCTGGCTCGGCGGCACCCTGACCAACTGGAAGACGATCTCCGGATCGATCGCCCGGCTGCGCAAGCTTGAGGAAATGCTCTCCTCGAACGAGGCTCAGGGCTACACCAAAAAGGAACGCCTCGATCTGCAGCGCGAGCGCGACAAGCTCGATCGCTCGCTCGGCGGCATCAAGGAAATGGGCGGTCTGCCCGACATGCTGTTCGTGATCGACACCAACAAGGAAGACATCGCGATCAAGGAAGCGCGGCGCCTGAATATTCCGGTTGCTGCCATCGTCGATACCAATTGCGACCCGAACGGCATCACTTACGCCGTGCCGGGTAATGACGACGCCAGCCGCGCGATCTCGCTCTATTGCGATCTCATCGCACGCGCCGCAATTGACGGCATCGGTCGTTCGCAGGGTGAACGCGGCATCGATGTCGGCGCCGCTGCTGAACCGATTGTGGAAGAACTCCCGAAGGCCAATGGTACCGGCTACGAATCCTTGCCTGGACCGCGCGGTGTCGCGGACGATCTCAAGAAGCTGCCGAGCGTGTCGCCCGCGATCGAGAAGCAGCTTAACGATCTTGGCATCTTCCATTACTGGCAGATTGCCGACCTGACGCACGACCAGGCGCACAAGCTTGGCGAGAATGTCGGGTTGCCCGGCCGCGCCGATCAATGGGTGGCCAAGGCGAAGGCCTTCACCGCCGAAGCCGAGTAAAAGGCACAGGCGCGAAATAACGGCGCGGGCAAACCTGCGCCGCAACTCTTATCCGGAACATTGTCATGGCTGAAATTACCGCAGCGCTTGTGAAGGATCTGCGCGAACAGACCGGCGCGGGCATGATGGACTGCAAGTCGGCGCTCACCGAAACCAAGGGCGACGTCGAGGCGGCGATCGACTGGCTGCGCAAGAAAGGCCTTTCAAAGGCCGCTAAAAAGGCCGACCGCGTTGCCGCTGAAGGCCTGATCGGCATCAGCACAGCACCCCGCAAGGGCGCCATGGTGGAGGTCAATGCGGAGACCGACTTCGTCGCACGCAACGATCACTTCCAGGGTCTCGTGAAACTGATCGCCGATGTCGCGCTGTCGAACGGCGGCGATGTCGCCACCATCAAGGCCACCAAGGTTGGCAGCAAGACGGTGGAAGAGGCGATTGCATCAGCCATTGCAACCATCGGCGAGAATATGTCGCTGCGCCGTGCGACGTCGCTTTCCGTCGGCAAGGGTGCGGTCGGCACCTATATGCACAACTCGATCTCCGAAGGTCTCGGCAAGATCGGTGTACTGATCGCGCTGGAGTCGACCGGTGACGTGCAAGAATTGAACGCGCTTGGACGGCTCGTCGCGATGCATATCGCGGCCGCCAATCCGCTCGCCATCGATCCGTCCGGAATTTCCGCCGACGTAATCACGCGCGAGAAGGGTGTGCTCGCCGACAAGGCGAAGGCGTCCGGCAAGCCTGCCAACGTGATCGAGAAAATCGTCGAATCGGGTCTCAAGACTTTCTACAAGGAAGTCTGCCTACTCGATCAGCCTTACGTGCATGACGACAAGAAGACGGTCGCACAGGCGTTGAAGGAAGCCGAAGGCAAGGTCGGAGCTCCGATCAAGGTCACGGGCTTTGCACGCTACAAGCTCGGCGAAGGCATCGAGAAGCAGGAAAGCGACTTCGCCGCCGAAGTGGCAGCCGCCGCGGGGGCGAACTGAACGTCAGCCGTCAACAGGGACGATCGCATCATGACCAAGCCGGTCTATGGACGTGTGATCGTCAAACTGTCAGGCGAGGCGTTGGCGGGCTCGGGCAGCTTCGGTGTCGATCAGTCGGTGGTGGAAGCGATTGCCACCGATATCGTGAAGGCACACAAGCTCGGCGTTGAGCTTGGCATTGTGGTCGGCGGTGGCAATATTTTCCGCGGCGTTGAGGTCTCCGGGCGCGGCGTCGCGCGCCCGACCGGCGACACAATGGGAATGCTGGCGACGGTGATGAACAGCCTCGTCTTGGAGGCCGCGATCACGCGCAACGGCGCGCCGGCCACGACCTTTTCGGCCGTACCGATGCCGACCGTCTGCGACCACTTTTCGCGCCGCCGCGCGCTCGACGCCATCGATGCGGGACGGGTCGTGCTGCTCGCCGGCGGCACCGGAAATCCGTTCTTCACGACAGATACGACCGCGGTTCTGCGTGCGGCGGAGCTCGATTGTCAGGCGGTGCTGAAGGCCACCAATGTCGACGGTGTTTACAGCGCTGACCCAAAGTTGGACAAATCAGCCACCCGCTATGACCGCCTGAGCCCAGGCGAAGCGATCGAGCGCAACCTGAAGGTAATGGATACCACTGCGTTCGCCCTTGCCCGCGAAAATAGTATGCCTATCATCGTGTTTTCGATCCGCGAACCGGGCGCGATCGAGGCCGTTTTGCGCGGAAAAGGCCGCGCGACTGTCGTTGCGGAGTGAGCCCGGGAGTGATTCGGCACTGGATCACGATGATTTTGGATGAAGTCGATGCAAAATCATAAACGTGATCGGTTCTAAGAATTTGGAGCAGGATATCGTCCGAACGACGCTTCGCACTCCGGATCAAGTCCGGGACAGGCTTTTTCGGCATGATGCTCCAGACAGCAACGATCCGGGACCGGAATAAAGGCCGGTCCGGTCGCCCGCCGGGGTCCAGACTGGTTTCGATGAGAGTAGCGAAATGGCAGCAACCACCCACGACATCAACGAATTGAAACGCCGAATGCAGGGCAGCATCGGGGTGCTGAAGTCTGAGCTTGCCGGGCTTCGCACCGGTCGCGCCAGCGCACATCTGCTCGACCCGGTGCAGGTCGAGGCCTATGGCACTCACATGCCACTGGCGCAGCTCGCGACCGTGAGCGTACCGGAGCCGCGGCTGCTCAGCGTTCAGGTCTGGGACCGCACCATGGTCCACGCGGTCGAGAAGGCGATCACCAATTCCAATCTCGGCCTTAATCCGCAGACCGAAGGCCAGGTCATCCGCTTGCGCATCCCCGAACTGAACGAGGAGCGCCGCAAGGAGTTGGTCAAGGTCGCGCATAAATACGCGGAAGCCGCGCGTGTCGCCGTGCGTCATGTGCGGCGTGACGGGATCGACGTGATCAAGAAGCTCGAAAAGGATCACAAGATCAGCAAGGATGATCACGACCGTTTCTCGACCGATATCCAAAAGGCTACCGATCAGATGATCCACGACATCGACCAGATGCTCTCGCACAAGGAAAAGGAAGTCCTGACGGTGTAAGCTACCGAAAGGAGCCGGCTCGGACGGACGAAACGATGTCGATGCCAAAGGTTTCACTGGACGGGAGTTCGGATTTCGAAATCCCCCAACATGTCGCCATCATCATGGACGGCAACGGACGCTGGGCGGCCGCGCGCGGGCTGCCGCGCGGAGAGGGACATCGCCGCGGCGTCGAAGCCTTGCGCCGCACCGTGCGCGCCGCCGGCGAACTCGGCATCGACATTCTCACGATTTTTGCCTTCTCCTCGGAGAACTGGTCACGCCCGCAGACGGAGATTCGCGATCTGCTCGGGTTGCTGCGCCGCTTCATCCGCAACGATCTCGCTGAACTGCATCAAAACAACATCCGCGTGCGCGTCATCGGCGAACGCGAAGGACTGGCTGCGGATGTGGCTTCGCTGTTGAACGAAGCCGAAGAGATGACGCGCGACAATGACGGACTGACGCTTGTCGTCGCTTTCAATTACGGCGCGCGCCAGGAGATTGCGCGTGCCGCACGGCGTCTTGCCGAGGAAGTGGGCGCAGGACGCCTAGCGTCGTCTGACATCACTGCTGAGCGGCTGTCGGAATTCCTCGACATGCCGGATCTGCCGGATCCGGATCTGATCATCCGCACCAGTGGCGAACAGCGGCTGTCCAATTTTCTGCTCTGGCAATCGGCTTATAGCGAGCTTGTATTCGTGCCGACCTTCTGGCCCGATTTCGACCGTGCCGCGCTCGAACATGCGATCTCCGAATATCGCAGGCGCGAACGCCGCTTCGGCGGACTTGCGGCCGCTGCAACATGACCATGCCGGGTCACGATCCTGCGGTCCAAGCGGCGGAGACGACAAGCACTCCGTCGGCGCGGAATTTATGGCTTCGCGTGGCCTCGGCCGCGGTGCTCGGGCCGCTTGCGATAGGCGTCGCCTATCTGGGCGACTGGCCTTTCACGATCTTCTGGACGATCGCCGCGATCGCGGTCTGGTGGGAATGGGTCGGCCTGGTGCGTCCGGCGGGACGCTCAGTTGTGTTGGCGACGGGTGCCGCAGTTCTCGCGCTCGAGGCTTTGATGTTCGAGATCGGCACGCTTTCGGTGGTGGTCATGATAATCGCGCTCGGCATGCTGGCGGCGATTGTGACCGCGGGCCGCCATGCGATGCTGGTTGCCGGCGGAATGATCTATGCGAGTGCTCTTGTTATCGCGCCAGCGGTGCTGCGTGCCGATATAAAACTCGGCTTCGCTGCGATCCTGTTTTTGTTCGCGGTAGTGTGGGGCACCGACATTGCCGGCTATTTCGCCGGCCGCGCCTTCGGCGGCCCGAAACTTGCGCCGTCGATCAGCCCGAAGAAGACCTGGTCGGGAGCGGTTGGCGGCACCATCATTGCGATCGTGGCGGCCCTTGCGATTGCGCATATGTTTTCAATCCGCAATCCCATGGCGACCATCGCGATCGCGCTCGTGCTCTCGGTCGCTTCGCAGGGAGGCGACCTTTTCGAAATCCGGGTTGAAGCGCGAATTCGATGCCAAGGATGCGAGCGGACTTATTCCGGGCCACGGTGGCGTTATGGATCGGCTGGACGGTTTTATCTTCGCGTCGGTAGCGGCGGCGGTCATCGGCGTCGCGCATGGCGGAATCGAATTTCCGGCAACCGGCTTGCTGGTGTGGTAACGGCATGATTGTTCGCGTACCGGTCGCCCAACGTCCGAAACCCAGTGCGAAACCCAAGCCCGCATCGGGTTCGCGCAGCATCACCATCCTCGGCGCCACCGGATCGATCGGCACCAGCACGATTGATCTTTTGGTGCGCAACCGCGAGCAATACCCGGTTGAGGCGCTAACCGCGCAGCGCAATGCCACCGCTCTCGCGAAGGCAGCGATCGATCTCGGCGCCCGGTTTGCCGCAATTGCCGATGCGAATGCCTATGGCGAACTGAAGGACGCGCTCTCCGGCAGCGGCATAGAGGCTGCCGCCGGTGAAGCGGCGGTGGTGGAAGCGGCGGCCCGTCCGGCAGACTGGGTCATGGCCTCGATCTCGGGTGCCGCGGGACTGGCGCCGACCATGGCTGCGGTCGAACGCGGAGCCTCGGTGGCGCTTGCCAACAAGGAATGCCTGGTCAGCGCCGGCGCGCTCTTCATGCGGCGCGCGGCCGCGCGCGGAACCACCATCCTTCCGGTCGATTCCGAGCACAACGCGCTGTTTCAGGCCATGACCGCAGGCCGGCGCGCCGACGTGCGCCGGCTGATCCTGACGGCGTCAGGAGGTCCGTTTCGCACCTGGAGCGTAGAAGCCGTGCGGGCGGCCACACCGCAACAGGCACTGCGTCATCCCAATTGGTCGATGGGCGCCAAGGTCACAATCAATTCCGCAACCTTGATGAACAAGGGCCTGGAACTGATCGAGGCTCATTACCTGTTCGCAATGCCGGCGCGCGATATCGATGTGTTTGTTCATCCGCAATCGATCGTGCATGGCATCGTCGAATTCATCGACGGCTCGATGATCGCGCAACTCGGCGCCCCCGACATGCGCATCCCGATCTCGCATTGTCTCGCCTGGCCTGACCGTATCCGGGAACCGGCGCGCGGGCTCAATCTGACCGAGATGGCGAATCTAAATTTCGAAGCGCCCGATCTGGACCGTTTTCCCTGTCTGAGGCTTGCCCGCGAGGCTTTGGAGGCGGGCGGGGCGGCCCCAACAATATTGAACGCCTCCAATGAGATAGCGGTGGCGGAATTTCTTGCGGGTCGCCTCGGATTCGCCGCCATTCCGGCGCTCGTGGAGGCTACATTGAGTGAGGCGGCGCGCAGGGGGATTACGCGCGAGCCCGCTAGCGTCGAGGAGGCTCTGGCTATCGACCGCGAGGCGGAGAATCTTGGCAAGCGATCGACTGCAGAACGAGACAAAATAAGGTCATGGATGAGTTTCATGATCGCGCAACAGGGTCCGGCAGATGAGTTTCTTTGAGAATTTCGGATTGTGGGGCAGCGGATTTACCGGCTGGCTGCTGCCTTCGCTGTTCGTTCTGACCGTCGTGGTATTTTTTCACGAGCTTGGCCATTTCCTGGTGGCGCGCCTTTGCGGCGTCCGGGTGCTGGTTTTTTCGGTTGGCTTCGGTCCGGAGCTTCTGGGCTTCAATGACAGCCACGGCACGCGCTGGAAGATTTCCGCAGTTCCGCTCGGCGGCTATGTGAAGTTTTTCGGCGATGAAGATGTCGCAAGCGCAACGCCGGACCAGAGCGCTGGCGCGATGATGTCGGCGTCGGAACGGCGCGAGAGTTTCCATCATCAGCCGGTCGGGCGCCGTGCAGCCATTGTGGCCGCCGGTCCGATTGCCAATTTCATCCTCGCAATCCTGATCTTCGCAGCTATTTTCACCTTTTATGGCAAGCCTTCGACCTCGGCCCGTGTCGATGGCGTTCGGCCCGATAGCGCGGCATCGGCTGCCGGCTTCCAATCCGGCGATGTCGTAGTCGCGATCGACGGCCGGCCGATCGCAACCTTCTCCGAGATGCAGCGCGTGGTTTCAACCAGCGCCGGCCAGCAACTCGCCATCACCGTCAATCGCGGCGGTGCCAATGTCGAGTTGAAGGCGACCCCGGCTTTGCGCGAGGTGAAGGATAACTTCGGCAATGTGCACAGGATCGGCGTGCTCGGCATCGAACGCTCGCAGACTGCGTCCGAGCCCGGTATGAAAACCTTGCCAGTTGGACAAGCGCTGATTGGTGGCGTCGAGGAGACCTGGTTCGTCATCGAGCGGACGCTTGCCTATCTCGGCAAGGTCGTCGTCGGACGCGAATCTGCCGATCAGGTCGGCGGCCCAATCCGGATTGCCCAGATTTCCGGACAGGTCGCCTCCGTGGGATTTGTAGCTTTGGTTAATCTCGCCGCCGTGCTTTCGGTGTCGATCGGCCTTCTAAATCTGTTTCCGGTGCCGCTGCTCGACGGCGGACACCTTATGTTCTACGCGATAGAGGCGCTTCGCGGCCGCCCGCTGTCCGAAAAGGCCCAGGAGATGGGTTTCCGGATCGGATTGGCGCTGGTGGTCATGTTGATGATATTTGCTACCTTCAACGACATCATTCACCTTGCTACCTCATAGCACCACCGCGGGGGCGGTTCGGTGTGGCGAGGCGGCAACGTGCCGGGGGTTAGGACAGATCGCGAAATGGTTTCGATTGCAGCGCTGGCGCCAGGCTGTAAAAGCTAGTGGTGTTAGGGACTTGTAGACAATTCTGATTATCGAAGGGGTGGGACAGAAGCGCGTGGCAATGGGAATGTGTGCCCGATTATTGCGGGCGGTGGGGTTTGTAGCCTTGCTGGTCGTAGGTTTTGCTTTTGGCGTCACCGTGGTCACGGTGCCGGGCGGTAGTGCTTACGCCCAATCCGCAAGCTCGATTGTCATCGAGGGCAACCGCCGGGTCGAGGCGGATACCATCCGTTCCTATTTCAAACCGACCGGCGGAGCATTGAGCGCGGGCCAGATCGATGAGGGTCTGAAGGGCCTTTACGCCACCGGACTATTCCAGGACATCAAGATCCGTCAGGCTGGCGGAAGGCTGATCGTTACGGTGATCGAAAATCCCGTGATCAACCGCATCGCCTTCGAGGGCAACGCCAAGGCCAAGGACGAGCAGTTGCTTGGTGAAATTCAGTCGAAGGTACGAGGCACGCTGTCGCGTCCTGTGGTGCAATCCGATACGCAGCGCCTGATCGAGCAATACCGGCGCAATGGTCGCTTCGACGTGCGGGTTGTGCCGAAGATAATCGAACTGCCGAACAACCGCGTCGACCTCGTTTTCGAAATTACCGAGGGCGCGAAGACCGGCGTCAAAACCATCCGCTTTGTCGGCAACAAGGCCTATTCCGATTTCCGTCTTAAGGACGTCATCAAGACGAGCGAGAGCAACTTGCTCAGCTTCCTGAAGTCGTCTGACGTTTATGATCCGGATCGTATCGAAGCGGATCGCGACCTGCTGCGCCGTTTCTATCTGAAACACGGCTTTGCCGACGTTCGCATAACTTCTGTCACGAGCGAGTTCGATCCCGCCGCAAAGGCCTTCATCGTTACCTTCAATATTGAAGAGGGCGACCAATACTCATTCGGCAATGTCGACGTGCAATCCAGCGTACGTGCGGTCGAGGCATCAAGTCTGCTCAGTAGGCTGCGCGCACGTCCCGGCGCGGTCTACAACGCGGAGGCGATCGAAAAATCAGTTGAGGACATTGCGATAGCGGTCGCTCGGCGCGGCTACCCGTTCGCGGTCGTGCGGCCGCGCGGCGATCGGGACTATGAGAACCGCAAGATCAACGTCGTGTTCGTGGTGGAGGAGGGCGCGCGCGCCTATATCGAGCGGATACAAATTCGCGGCAATACCCGCACACGCGACTATGTGATCCGGCGCGAATTCGATCTTTCAGAAGGTGACGCCTATAATCGTGCCCTGGTCGACCGCGCCGAACGCCGATTGAAAAATCTTGGCTTCTTCAAGTCGGTCAAGATCACCAACGAACCCGGCACGTCACCCGATCGAATTGTGATCAGTGTCGAGGTCGAAGAGCAATCGACCGGCGAATTCTCGGTCTCTGGCGGCTATTCAACCTCCGACGGCTGGCTCGCCGAAGTTTCGGTCGGAGAACGCAATCTGCTTGGCCGCGGCCAGGCGGCTCGCGCGGCCGTGCAATATGGCCAGCGCGCCCGTGGCTTCGAGTTGTCTTTCGTAGAGCCTTATTTCCTGGATTATCGGCTGGCGCTTGGGCTGGATTTGTTCGGCAAGGAAACCAATAACCAGCAGTACCAGTCCTACGACACCAAGATGTTTGGCGGAGCGGTACGTCTCGGCTTTGAACTGCGCGAGGATCTGGTGCTGCAGCTGCGTTATTCGCTGTTCCAGACGGAAACCATCCTGCAGAACACCACGTACGGAAGTTGCTATGGCACGGTACCGTGGGATCCGCATAACAAACCGGCGGGTTGCCAAGATGTCTCGATCGTGCCCTCGCTGCCGGTGCGCCTGAGCTTCGATCAGGGCGCGCAAGTGACGTCGCTCGTCGGCTATAGCCTGATCTACAACACGCTCGACAACAACAAGAACCCGACCTCCGGCATCCGCGCCGAGTTCAAGCAGGAATTGGCCGGGCTCGGCGGAGATATCAATTTCTTCCGCAATATAGGTGACGTTCGCTTTTATCACGAAGTGGTCCCGGACTATATCGGGCTGATCCGTTTGCAGGCCGGCAACATTCAGGCCTGGGGTGGCTCGCAGTTACGCTTCAACGATCAGTTCCAGGGCGGTCCGAACTACGTTCGCGGCTTCCGCCAGAACGGATTTGGCCCGCGCGACCAGACTTATTACACGACACAAGACGCGATCGGCGGCACGAATTTCTGGGCGGCCTCAGCCGAATTGCAGATCCCACTCTACTTTGTGCCAAAGGACGTCGGCATTCGAGCTGCAATCTTTGCGGACGCGGGTTCGGTCTGGGGTTACAAGGGACCGTCTTCCGTACCTGGTGAAACGATGACTTATGTGGACAGCAAGCTCATTCGGAGCTCGATCGGCGCCGGCCTGGTGTGGGATTCTCCGTTCGGTCCGCTGCGTTTCGACTACGCCATCCCGCTGACCAAAGAAGGCTACGACATCGTTCAGGAATTCCGCTTCGGCGGCGGCACCCGCTTCTGATCCGCGCCGCCGAATTCGACATAACTTTCACCGCGGCGTCGGCGGAATGACCGATCCGATTTTTTTCAAGCGACCGCAAGGCCTCACCGTCGCAGAAATTGCTGCGATGACGGGTGCGACTTTGTCTGACGCCGCGCACCGGGACCGGTTGATTACCGGCGTGGCGCCACTCGATCGCGCTGGCCCGAACGATTTGACGTTCCTCGAAAACCTGCGCTACACCGACGGCCTCGCGGCCACCGGCGCCGGCGCCTGTCTGATCGCCGAACGCTTCGTCAAGGATGCACCGGAGCGCCTGCTGCTCCTTATTGCGCGCGATCCTTATCAGGGTTTTGTTGCGGTCACTCGCAAGCTGTTTGCGGGCGCGCTGCGTCCGTCTTCGTTGTTCGAGGCCGATGGCATCGCGCCTGGTGCCTTCGTGCATCAAAAGGCACGGCTGGAGGACGGTGTCACCGTCGAGCCCGGCGCCGTGATTGGCCCGCGTGCCGAAATCGGGTCCGGCACGCTGATCGGAGCGGGTGCCGTGATCGGCGCCGATGTACGCATCGGGCGCGATTGCAATGTCGGCGCCCATACATCGATCGCCTGCAGCCTGATCGGCGACCGCGTCATCCTGCATCCCGGTTGCCGGCTCGGGCCAGGATGGCTTCGGCTACGTGATGAGCCCGCGCGGCCATACCAAAGTTCCTCAGATCGGCCGGGTCATCGTCCAGGATGACGTCGAAATCGGTGCCGGAACCGCGATCGACCGCGGCGCGATCCGGGATACGGTGATTGGCGAGGGGACCAAAATCGACAATCTCGTCCAGATCGGCCACAATGTCAGCGTGGGCAGGCATTGCATCATCGTCGCGCATTGCGCGATCGCAGGGAGCGTGACGCTCGGCGATTTCGTCGCTCTGGGCGGGCGCGCGACCATCAATAATCACGTCACGATAGGCGAAGGTGCCCAGGTCGCCGGGATGAGCGGGGTCAATACCGATATTCCGCCCGGTGGCCGCTATGGCGGGCTGCCGGCCAAGCCCGCCAAGCATCTGGATGCGCGAGGTCGCCTGGCTTGATCGGGCGGCCAAGAATTACAGCGCCGAGAAGAGCAAGGCCGGGGACGAAAGCTGAACGCCCATGAACGAAGCGTCCACCAGACTGGAGACCGCGGATATCGCAAGATTCTGCAGTCGCTGCCGCATCGCTACCCGTTCCTCATGGTCGATCGCGTCATCTCCATGCGCGCGGACGAATTCGCCATCGGCATCAAGAACGTGACCGCGAACGAGCCGCAATTCATGGGGCATTTTCCGGAAAATCCGGTATTTCCCGGCGTGCTGATGATCGAAGGCATGGCGCAGACCGCGGGCGTGCTGTGCATCACCTCCGGCGCAACCGGCGGCCCAAGCAAGAACGTATTCTTTCTGACCATCGACAAGGCGAAGTTCCGCAAGCAGGTGCTGCCGGGCGATACGATCGAATATCACATGACCAAGATTTCGCGGAAGCGGATGATGTGGTGGTATCGCGGCGAGGCAAAGGTGAATGGCGAGTTGGTCGCCGAGGCCGAAGTCGGAGCGATGATTGTCAATGCTTGAGACGCACCGATGACGTCGATCGATCCGACTGCGCGCGTTGCGCCGGGAGCCGTCGATCGGCAAAGGACGTGACGATCGGGCCGTATTGCGTGGTGGGGCCGAATGTCGTGATCGGCGAGCGATTGCCGCCTGATCTCGCACGTCCACGTCACCGGGCATACGTCGATCGGCGCGCGCACCTCGATCTATCCCTTCGCCTCGCTCGGCACGCCGCCGCAATCGGTCAAATATCGCGGCGGTCCGACCAGGCTCGTCATCGGCGAGGATTGCGAGATCCGCGAAAGCGTCACCATGAATACCGGCACCGAGGATGACGGCGGCGTCACCTCGGTCGGCAACAAATGCACTGTTCATGGTCGGATCGCATGTCGGGCATGATTGCAAGGTCGGCAATCACGTGACGCTCGCCAACAACGCCGTGCTTGGTGGCCACTGTCCAGGTCGAGGATTATGTCTTCATGGGCGGCCATTCCGCCGCTCATCAATTCGTGCGGATCGGCGAGAGCGCGATGATCGCCGGGGTGACCGGTCTTGGCGCCGACGTCATCCCGTTCGGATTCGCAATCGGCCAGCGCGGCGAACTCGACGGACTGAACGTCGTCGGCATGCGCCGGCGCGGCTATTCGCGCGCCGATATCCAGCGGCTGCGGCAGGCCTATCGCGCGCTGTTCCTGTGCGCGGCCATTTCAAGGATCGTGTCGAGGCAGTGGAGCGCGGCTTTGCGAACGATCCGGTGGTGGAGAAGGTCATGACCTTCATCAAGGCGGGCGGATCGCGACCGCTCATGAAGGCGACGGCAAGACCGGCGCGGCCGGAGAAGGAAGCCCGGCCGGCGTGCTCATGAGCGCGCCGGCACCGCGACGCCGGGACAGCGAGTCCGGTCGCGATCATTTGCGGTGGCGGCAGCTTTCCCTTCTCGGTCGCGGATGCGCTGTCAAGACAAGGCCGGCAGCGCGGTCCTGTTTGCGCTGCATGGCTGGGCGGATCCCGAGCGGTCGAGCGACTATCCGCATCATTGGGTCGCATCGGCGCAGATTGGCGGTTTCTGCGTCTGGCGCGCCGCGAAGGTTGCCGCGACGTGATCTTCATCGGAACGCTGGTGCGGCCCAGCCTCCGTCAACTGATTCGATTCGATCTCGTGACCCTGCGCGTGATGCCGCGCGCCATCCGTCATGTTCTATGGCGGCGACGATCATCTGCTTACCGGCATTGTCGCGCATGCTCGAAGAGCACGGCTTTCGTCTGCTCGGGCGCGCATGAGGTGGCGCCCGAAATTCTGGTGCCGGAGGGCGCGCTTGGACGATGCGGCCGTCGCAGCAGCGACATGGCCGATATCGCTCTCGGCTTCGACGATGCTGCACACGATCGGTCCGTTCGATATCGGGCAAGCGGTGGTGGTTGCGAACCGTCATGTGATGGCGGTGGAAGCCGCCGAGGGCACCGACCAGATGCTCGAGCGGGTCGCAGAACTTCGCCGCAGCACGGTCGCATCCGCTCACCGCATAGGCACCGGCGTGCTGGTCAAGGCGCCGAAGCCCGGACAGGACCGGCGCTTCGATCTGCCCTCGATCGGACCGCGCACCATCGACGGCGTTATCGCGGCGGGACTTGCAGGGCTCGCCGTGGTTGCCGGCGGCACCATCGTTGCGGAACCGCAGGAATGGTCCAGAAGGCCGACCAGGCCGGGATTTTCGTCGTCGGTCTGCCCGAAGCCGCGGAAAACCCATCATGAAGGTTTTTCTGGTTGCGACCGAGGAATCCGGTGACCGGCTTGGCGCTGCGCTGATGCAGGCGCTGAAGGCGAAGCTCGGTCCGTCGGTCGAGTTTCGCGGCGTCGGCGGCTACGAGATGGCGGCTGAAGGACTGCCGTCGCTGTTTCGCATCGACGATCTCGCCATCGTCGGCATTGCCGGCATTACGCAGGCGGCTGCCGATGATCCTCAGCCGCATCCGCCAGACCGGCGCGCGCCGCGCTCGCCGAACGACCGGACGTGATGGTCATCATCGACTCGCCGGATTTCACACATCGGGTGGCCCGGCGTGTGCGCACGCAGAACCGTCGATATCCCGATCGTCGATTATGTTTCGCCCTCGGTCTGGGCCTGGCGGCCCGGGCCGTGCGCGCGCGATGCGCCACTATATCGATCACGTGCTGGCGCTGCTGCCGTTCGAGCCGGAGGTGCACGCAAGCTCGGCGGCCCGCCCTGCACCTATGTCGGTCATCCGCTGGTCGAGCAGATCGCCGAACTTCGTCCCAATGCCGAGGAGGAACGCCGCGCAGAGCGCGAGGCACGCCGCTGCTGCTCGTGCTGCCGGGCAGCCGCAAGAGCGAGATCCGCCGCCTGATCGAGCCATTCGGCAGAGCGGTCGAGCGGATCGCAAAGACGGTGTGGCCGCTCGACGTCGTGATCCCGACCACACCGCATCTGCAGGACATGGTCCTGCGCGAGACGGCGAACTGGCCGCTGCGGCCGCAGATCGTGGTCGAAGCGCGAGGATCGGCGCGCGGCGTTTCGAAATGCGCGCGCGGCGCTCGCCAAGTCCGGCACGGTGACGCTGGAACTTGGCGTTGGCGGGTGTGCCGATGGTGACCGCCTACAAGGTTTCCGGCATCGAGGCGGTGATCGCGCGGCGGCTGATCCGGTGCCGTCGGTGATCCTGACCAATCTCGTGCTCGGGCGACAATGTGGTGCCGGAATTCATCCAGGACCGACTGCACGCCGCGAACGGCTGACGGCGGCGCTCGCTGCCACTGTTCGGCGACAGCCCCGAACGGCGCGGCGCAGATCGAGGCCTTTGCGCGGCTCGACGACCATCATGGAAATCGGCAAGGCCGAGCCCGCACAGCGGGCCGCCGAGATCGTGGCAGCAGGTGGCAAACAAGGCTATCCGCTAGCGCCTGTTTACGCGGCCATAAAGGCTGGCATCCGGCCCCGTAAGCGCCTAATTTGCCGCTTCATTTTCATCGCCCTGTCATCCGGCGAGCTTGCATGCAGAACGGCCACGATCAAAAACGAGCTGCAATTACAGGGGTTTGCGGTTACCTTCCGGATTACGTGCTGACCAATGCCGAGCTCGCCCGGCTGGTCGACACCATCCGACGCCTGGATCATCGAGCGCACCGGCATCAAGGAGCGGCGCATCCTGAAGGGCGAGGGGCTCGGCACCTCGCATATGGGCGCGGAGGCGGTGAAAGGACTGCTTGAAGCGCACCGGCAACAAGCCCGCCGACATCGACTTGCTGATCTGCGCTACCACCACGCCTGACTTCGTCTTTCCCTCGACCGCCAATTTGATCTGCGACATGGTCGGCACTCGGCCCGATCGGCTCCTTCGACGTGCAGGCGGCCTGTTCGGGCTTCATCTACGCCGTCACCATTGCCTCGCAATTCATCGCGACCGGTCAGGCCAGCAAGGTGGTGGTGGTCGGCGCCGACAAGATGTCGGCCATCATCGACTATACCGACCGCGCGACCTGCGTGATTTTTGGAGACGGCGCGGGCGCCGTGCTGATCGAGCCGAGCCCCAATGGCGAAGGCATCATGGACACGCTGATCCGCTCCGACGGTTCTGGCATGATCCACCTGCACCAGAAGGCGGGCGGCAGCCGCCTGCCACCGAATGCAGATACGGTCGCCAAGCGAATGCACTACGTCCATCAGGAGGGCGCTGCGGTTTACAAATTCGCCATCGCCAAAATGGCGGAAGTGGCCGGCGAAATCATGAGCCGCAACAATTTGCGCGCCGACATGATCCAGTGGCTGGTGCCGCACCAGGCCAATCGCCGCATCATCGAATCGACCGCCGAGCGCATGGGCCTGCCGATGGATCGCGTGATGATGACGATCCAGAAATACGGCAACACGACCGCGGCCACGATCCCGCTTTGCCTGTGGGATTACGAAAGCAAGCTAAAGACCGGTGACCGGCTCGTGCTCGCAGCCTTCGGCGGCGGCTTCACCTGGGGTGCGGCCTATGTCACTTGGGCCTATGACGGGGCCAAGCGGGCGGCCGCCTAGCCATCAGGCGTTTCAGGCCGGCTTGCTGAACTTATCCCAGATCCACAACGCCAACAGTATGATAAGCGAGCCGACGAAGGCTGCGACGACATCCCGCAGCGAGAACGAAATGCTTTCGAGTTGCGGAAAAAGCCCGAACATCCGGAACAGGAAGCCGCCGACGAGTGCCCCGATAAGACCAAGCCCGGCATTGCGCCAGACCCCGAAGCCTGATCGATGCCAAGTGATAGCGAAGCCTGCGAGCGTGCCGCCAATCAGGCCAATGACGATCCAGACAATGAGTTGCGCGACTGTAGGCATGGTTCTCCTCCCGCCTTGCCTCGAATCCGATGGAGAGCTTACACGCGAATGCCGTCGCGGCCGCAAACAAAAAGGCCGGCTGAATTCAGCCGGCCTTTCTCATTTCTGAAACCTGGATCGCTCGACTAGGCCTTCCGCGTCGAAATCGGCACGTAATCGCGCCGGGTGGCGCCCGTATAAAGCTGGCGCGGGCGGCCGATCTTCTGCTGCGGGTCTTCGATCATTTCTTTCCATTGCGCGATCCAGCCGACAGTGCGCGCAACCGCAAAGAGTACCGTAAACATCGAAGTCGGGAATCCCATTGCGCGCAGCGTGATGCCGGAATAGAAGTCGATATTCGGATAGAGCTTCTTGTCGATGAAATAATCGTCGTGCAACGCGACGCGCTCGAGCTCCATCGCCACCTGCAGCAGCGGATCGTCTTGATGGCCGACTTCGGCCAGCACCTCGTGGCAGGTCTTCTGCATGATCTTCGCGCGCGGATCGTAGTTCTTGTAGACGCGATGGCCGAAGCCCATGAGCCGGAAGCTGTCGTTCTTGTCCTTGGCGCGCTTCACGTATTCGGGGATGCGGTCGACCGTGCCGATTTCCTCGAGCATCTTCAGCGCGGCTTCGTTGGCGCCGCCATGCGCGGGGCCCCAAAGACAGGCAACGCCCGCTGCAATACAGGCGAAGGGATTGGCGCCCGAGGAGCCTGCGAGGCGCACGGTAGAAGTCGACGCGTTCTGCTCGTGGTCGGCATGCAGGATGAAAATGCGATCCATCGCGCGCGCCAGAACCGGGTTCGGCTTGTATTCTTCGCACGGCACCGCAAAGCACATGTGTAGGAAGTTCGACGAATAATCGAGCGAGTTCTTCGGATACACGAAAGGCTGTCCGATCGTGTATTTGTAGGCCATCGCAGCCAGCGTCGGCAGCTTCGCGATCATGCGAATGGAGGCAACGAGCCGCTGATGCGGATCGGAAATGTCGGTGGAGTTGTGGTAAAAGGCCGACAGCGCGCCAACCGATCCCACCATCACCGCCATCGGATGCGCGTCGCGGCGGAAGCCCTGGAAAAAGCGGCTCATTTGCTCGTGCACCATGGTGTGATTGGTGACGCGCTTGACGAAATCCGCCTTCTGGGTCGCGGTCGGCAATTCGCCGAACAGGAGCAGATAACAGGTTTCCAGGAAATCGCCGTGCTCGGCCAGTTGCTCGATCGGGTAGCCGCGATAGAGCAGGATGCCTTCGTCGCCGTCGATATAGGTAATCTTGGATTCGCAACTCGCGGTCGACGTGAAGCCCGGGTCGTAGGTGAACATCCCGGTCGTCGCGTAAAGCTTCGCGATATCGATCACCTCAGGCCCGATGGTTCCCGCTTTGACCGGGTAGCTGTGGCTCTCGTCGCCGATCGAAATCTTGGCGGTCTTGGCACCCGTCTTGGCGTCCATCGTCGTAACCTCTGCGAACGGAACGGGCAGTCTGAAACCGATGGCCGGTAAAATCCCGGACGAATGGCCCAGCTACCCGGTGAAATGGTCCAGCGCTTTTGGCGTATCCCATCCTATCCCGCACTGCAAGATGGGGTGCAGAGCCGGTCACGTCCCTTGCGAAAGCACGGGAGCAGGTTTGCGTTTACGATGCGGCTCGGGTCTCGGACCGGGCCTGGTCGCGGATGCGCCCGATGCTTTCCGCCTTGCCGAGGACGGTCAGCACCTCGAATATTCCGGGCGAGGTAGTTCGGCCGGTCAACGCGGCGCGCAAAGGTTGCGCCACGCTGCCAAGTTTCACATTGGCGGAATCGGCAAAGGCGCGGACAGCATTCTCCGTTGTCGCCGCCGACCAGTCCGCGATCCCCTCGAATACCGGTACAAGACCGGACAGAAGCGCGCGCGCTTCCGGCGTCAGCAGCGCAGCGGCGCGTTCCTCCATCGGCAGCGGCCGATGAGCCCAAAGGAAGCGCGAATGGTCAAGCAGTTCGACCAGTGTCTTGGCGCGCTCCTTCAAACCAGCCATCGCCATGATTAGTTTTTGTCTGAGATCGTCGTCGAGTTTGGCGGACAGCTCGGCCCCGGCCGGAAGATAAGGCAGCGCTTTTTCGAGTTCGGCCAGCAAGGCGGCATCCTCGGTATGCCGCATGTAGTGACCGTTCAGGCTCTCGAGCTTGACGAAATCGAACCGTGCGGCGGAGCGGCCGATCTGTGGAAGGTCAAACAGCGCGATCATTTCCTCGGTCGAAAAGATTTCCTGATCGCCATGACTCCAGCCGAGCCGCACCAGATAATTCCGCAAGGCCTCCGGCAGATAGCCCATCGCGCGATAAGCATCGACGCCGAGCGCCCCGTGGCGCTTGGAAAGCTTGGAACCGTCCGGCCCATGAATCAGCGGGATATGGGCCATGACCGGCACCTGCCAGCCGAGCGCGTCGTAGATCTGGCTCTGACGAGCGGCATTGGTCAGATGGTCGTCGCCGCGAATGATATGGGTGACACCCATGTCGTGATCGTCGACCACAACCGCGAGCATGTAGGTCGGATTGCCGTCGGAACGCAGCAGCACCAGATCGTCGAGATCGTTATTCTGCCAGACCACGCGGCCCTGCACCTGGTCTTGGATCACGGTTTCGCCGGTCACAGGCGCCTTGAGCCGGATCACCGGCTTTGCGCCGGCCGGAGCTTCGGACGGATCGCGGTCTCGCCAGCGGCCGTCATAAAGCCGGGCCCGACCGGCCGCGCGCGCGGTCTCTCGCATGGCGGCGAGTTCTTCCGGCGTGGCATAGCAGCGATAGGCACGGCCTTCGGCGAGCAGCCGCTCGGCCACTTCGCGATGACGCGCGGCGCGGGCGAATTGATGCACTGCCTCGCCATCCCAGGCGATACCGAGCCAGGTCAATCCGTCGAGAATTGCGTCGATGGCGGCCTCGGTCGAGCGCTCGCGATCGGTATCCTCGATCCGAAGCAGCATCGTGCCCGAACGCCCGCGCGCGTAGAGCCAGTTGAACAGCGCCGTACGCGCGCCACCGATATGCAGGTAGCCGGTCGGCGAAGGGGCGAAACGGGTTACGACGGGTGCGGACATTCAGGAATCTGTCGATGCGGGAACGGCAATGCCGCCCCATCTATCATGAGGCGATTGAAGCGGCCACAGCGCATCTCGCTGCAATGTGGCGGTCGAAAGGCACAGCGCTTGGCGAACCCTTCCGGATTTGGCAGAAGAGCCGGAGACGAAGTAGAGGAATGTGGCTTTGGACGAAACTCCGACGGCGGAAGCGGGACGCGATTTCATCCGCGACATCGTCCAGGCCGACCTCGATTCCGGGCGCCACAAGTCCATAGTGACGCGTTTTCCGCCGGAGCCGAACGGCTATCTGCATATCGGCCACGCCAAGTCGATCGGGCTGAATTTCGGGATCGCGCAGGAATTCGGCGGCCGCTGTCATCTGCGCTTCGACGACACCAATCCGGTCAAGGAAGAGCAGGAATATATCGATGCGATCGAAGCCGACGTTCGCTGGCTTGGCTATGACTGGGGCAGGCACCTTTACCATGCCTCGGATTATTTCGAGCAGCTCTATGAATGGGCGGAGCTGCTGATCCAGGCAGGCAAGGCGTATGTCGATGATCAGTCGCCGGACCAGATGCGCGTCACCCGCGGCACGCTGACCGAGCCCGGCACCAATTCGCCGTTTCGCGAGCGCTCGATCGAAGAGAATCTCGACCTGTTCCGGCGCATGCGGGCGGGCGAATTTCAAAACGGCGCGCGAGTGCTGCGTGCCAGGATCGACATGGCGTCCGGCAACATCAATCTGCGCGACCCGGTGCTCTATCGCATCCTGCACGCCAGCCATCCGCGCACCGGCGACAAGTGGAAAATCTATCCGAGCTACGACTATGCGCATGGCCAGTCGGACGCGCTCGAGCACATCACCCATTCGATCTGCACGCTGGAATTCGAGGACCATCGACCGCTCTACGACTGGTTCATCGAGAACCTGCCGGTGCCCTCGAAGCCGCATCAATATGAATTCGCGCGGTTGAATCTCACCTACACCATCCTGTCAAAGCGGGTGCTGACCAAGCTGGTGCAGGACGGTCACGTCTCCAGCTGGGACGATCCCCGCATGCCGACGCTTGCAGGTCAGCGTCGGCGCGGCGTGCCGCCGGCCGCTTTTCGCGACTTCGTCAAACGCATCGGCGTTGCGAAAGCCAACAGCGTGGTCGATATCGCCATGTACGATTTCTCGGTGCGCGAGGCGCTGAACAAGACCGCGCTCCGCCGCATGGCGGTGCTGCGACCGCTAAAGGTGGTGATCGAGAATTATCCGGAAGGGCAGAGCGAAGAGCTCGAAGCGGTCAACCATCCCGATGATGCAGCCGCCGGCACGCGCAAGATTCGCTTCGGGCGCGAGATCTATATCGAGCGGGAAGATTTCATGGAGAATCCGCCGAAGAAATTCTTCCGGCTGTCTCCCGGCACCGAAGTTCGCCTGCGCTACGCCTATTTCATCACCTGCAAGGAAGTGAAGAAGAACGCCGCAGGCGACGTGATCGAGCTTCGCTGCACCTACGATCCGGCGACCAAGGGCGGCAATGCACCGGATGGCCGCAAGGTGAAGGCGACCATCCATTGGGTCTCGGCGCAGGACGCGGTGACAGCCGAGGTGCGGATCTACAATCCGCTGTTCACGCGTCCCGATCCGGATGCGTCGAATTTCGCAGCCGAGATCAATCCGCTGTCGCTCGAAGTGCTTCCCGGTGCCAAACTGGAGCCGGCACTTGCCGCAGATAACAGCAGCGAGCCGGTGCAGTTCGAGCGTCAGGGCTATTTCGTGCGCGACCGCGATTCCAAGCCCGGCCATCTGGTGTTCAGCCGTACCATTGGGCTGCGGGACAGCTATGCGAAGGCGGTCGCGGCGGGCTAGTCATTTCCGGCTGCGCGAGCGTTGCAAGCGAACCCCGGAATGACGGCGGAGGTATTTCTCCTGTAGGCTAGCTCGTCTGTCGGGGCGCGGGGGCGGCCCATCATGAGCGAGCGGGACCAGGGCCATAACCGACCGCGGGCGCGCGCCGGCGCGCGGCTTTGGCCGACTGGCGCACGGGCCGATGCCGCTGCACCGGGCTGGCCGGATGGATTTTCCGATTTTTTGCGCGCAGTCGCAGCGCGCATTCGCGAATGGCTCGCTTTTGATCTCGCGCCCGGGCGGCTGGTACCCTTGATTCCGATCGCGTTCGGCACGGGTGTCGCGCTCTATTTCACAGCAGCTACCGAGCCCGAACTGTGGGCCGGCCTTTTCGCAAGCATTCTTGTGCTGTCTATCTCCATAGCCGCACGCGCGCGGCCAATGGCCTGGCCGTTGATGATCGGGGCAACCGCGTTCGCCGCCGGTTTCACGTTCGCTACCTGGAAGACGATACGTGTGGCCCATCCGGTTTTGGCCGCGCCGGCCTATGGGGTGACGCTTTCAGGCTTTGTGGTCAGCCGCGAAGAACGCGAACGCTCGGACCGGATCGTCATCCATGTCCACTCGATCTCCGGACCGAGGACGGACACGAAACTGGAGCGGGTGCGGCTGTCGGTACGGAAGGGCACGGCGCCCGCGGTCGCAAGCTTCATCGAAGTGCGCGCGAGGCTGTCGCCGCCGCTTACACCGCTCCGGCCGGGCGGCTATGATTTTGCCCGCGACTATTATTTCCAGCGCCTCGGCGCTACCGGATTTGTGCTCGGCAATATCAAGCAAGCAACGCCGCCGCATCCGCCGGACCTCTCACTCCGCTTTACCGCGACAATCGCCGGCATCCGTGACGCCATCGATGCACGGATTCGCGCCGTGCTTGCGGGCGACAAGGGTGCCATCGCTTCCGCGCTGATTACCGGCAAGCGCGACGCCATCACCTCGCAAGTTAACGAGGCGATGTATGTGTCGAGTCTCGCGCATGTGCTGTCGATTTCCGGTTATCACATGGCTGTGGTCGCTGGCGTCGTGTTCTTTGTGGTGCGCGCGGGACTTGCGCTGATCCCGGGCGTCGCAAGCCGCCGTCCAATCAAGAAATGGGGTGCGCTCGCAGCCTTGATCGTTGCGGCCTTTTACCTATTGCTGTCCGGCGCGGAGGTTGCGACCCAACGCTCCTTCATCATGACCGCAATCGTACTGATCGGAGTGATGTTCGACCGGCCCGCGCTGACGCTACGCACGATCTCGGTGGCGGCTTTGGTGCTGCTGGCAATCTCGCCGGAAGCTATCGTCCATCCAAGCTTCCAGATGTCATTTGCCGCAACGCTTGCACTGGTCGCGGCCTATGAACGCGGGCTGCCATGGCTTTCTGCGGAGCCGCAGACACCGTTCGGGGCGCGCGTCGCGCTCTGGGGCGGACGCGAGATCGTGGCTTTGCTGGTTGCGTCGCTGGTTGCCGGCGCCGCCACCACCTTGTTCGCGGCTTATCACTTCCATCGGCTCGCACCTTACGGGGTGATCGCCAATCTGCTCGCCATGCCGGTCGTGTCGGTGTGGGTGATGCCGGCGGGCCTGCTTGGCCTGATCGCAATACCGTTCGGGCTCGACAGGCCGGTCTGGTGGCTGATGGGCGAGGGGATCGACTGGATGATTACCGTGGCACTTTGGGTCGCGGCACTGCCGGGCGCGGTCGGCCGCGTCGCTGCCTTCGGGATCGTGCCGCTTCTGATCGGTACGGCGGGGCTCGTCGTCATTTGTCTGCTGCGCTCCCCGTTGCGATGGAGCGGCGCGGCTTTAGTCGCGATCTGCGTCCTGCTCGCCTGGAAGGCGCCGCGACCGGATGTGTTGATCTCAGCCGACGCCGGCATGGTCGGGGTACGCGATGCCTCGGGCGGTTTACGGGTGTTGTCGAGTCGCCGCGACGAATTCGTGCTGAAGGAATGGCTCGCGGCCGATGGCGATGCCCGCTCACCGAAGGATCCGACGCTAAGTGAAGGTACGCGCTGCGATTCGAATGGTTGCGTCTCGCGGCTCGCCGACGGTCGGGCGGTGTCTTTGTCGCTGACCGCGGAAGGCCTGGCGGAAGATTGCGAGGTGGCAGTCCTGATTGTCACCCAGCGCAACGCTCCGCTGGGATGTGCAACGCCCGCTATCGATCGCGGACGAGCGCGATCCGATGGCGCTATGGCTGGGCATTGGGACGGTCGAACGATGGTGCTAGAGGCGGCACGGCCACCGACTTCCCGGCGCCCCTGGATAACGCAACGACCAGCACCGTTACCGGCGGTCACGCCAGCACATAGCCCCGCAGCACCAGCGGTGGATGTGACGCCGCGGCCGCAAGACCTCGATCCCGAAGAGTTGGGATCAGTAGCGCCGGAATAACCCGACCAACTTGCCCTGGATACGCACCCGCGTCGGCGGCAGGATACGCACCTCGTAGGACGGATTGGCAGGCTCGAGCGCGATCGAGGCCCCGCGACGGCGGAAGCGCTTCAGAGTGGCTTCCTCGTCGTCGATCAGCGCGACCACGATATCGCCGGTCTCCGCACCGTCGGATTTTTTGATCAGCGCCACGTCACCGTCGAGAATACCGGCCTCGATCATCGAATCGCCGCGCACTTCGAGCGCGAAATGCTCTCCGGTCGATGACAGCATGTCGGGCGGTACGTTGATGGTATGGCTCTTGGTCTGGATCGCCTCGATCGGGGTACCGGCCGCGATACGGCCCATCATGGGGACCGCCACCGGCCGGCCGCTTTCGTCCTCCGAACCGGTGCGGACGCGGCCGAGATTGCCCTCGATCACGCTGGGGGTGAACCCACGCCGGCTTCCGACCGCATGGATCGCCACCTCCGGTAGCTTGATCACTTCAATCGCACGGGCGCGATTGGGCAGGCGGCGGATGAACCCACGCTCCTCCAGCGCCGTAATCAGCCGGTGGATACCCGACTTGGATCGCAGATCGAGCGCATCCTTCATCTCGTCGAAGGAGGGCGGGACGCCCGCTTCTTTCAGGCGCTCGTTGATGAAACGCAAAAGCTCAAGTTGCTTGCGGGTCAGCATCAGTCGGTCTCCCCCGGGCTCGAATCCCGGGGACGATGACGCAAGTCACGAAACCCAAGGGATGCGAAACAAATCATGAACATACACTATATGTTCGATATGTGTTCCGCAACCCCTTAATTTCAGGTGAAGGATTTCAAGGTTCTCTAAAATGGAAGCTTGAGGATAACGCAGGGTGAACCGGCGGTCGTTTTGGCCGCGAAGGGTTCCCGCAAAATCAGGCAATCGGCTTCCGCCAGCACCCGTGTCAACGACGAATCCTGCACGGGAGAAGGCGTCGCGACCAGCGCGCCGCGTACCGTACGCGACATCCGTGCCCGGAGGTAATCGGCCCGCTCGTCGTTTTCCGGCAAATCCGAGCCTAAGAGGGCATGCTCGGGTGTGGGGACGGTATCGGCCCTTCCGGCAAGCTTGCGCAGAAGCGGCAGCAGGAAGAGAAACGCACAGACATACGCCGAGACCGGGTTTCCCGGCAGGCCGAGCACATGCATTTTGCCGAGCCGCCCGTGCATCATCGGGCGCCCTGGGCGCATGGCGATCTTCCAGAACGAGAGTTCGATTCGTTCCGCAGCCAGCGCTTTCTGCACGAGATCGTAATCACCGACCGAGGCACCGCCCAGCGTGACCAGCACATCGGCATTCGCGTCCCGCGCCTTGCGGATGGCGGCAACCGTCTCCTCGACGCGATCGGGCACGATGCCGAGATCGTCGACGTCGGCTTGCTCCTGCCGCGCCAAGGTCATGACCGGATAGCCATTGGAATAGACGATCTGGCCGGGCCAAGGCTCCTTGCCCGGCGCCACCAATTCGTCGCCGGTGGCAAGGATTGCGACACGCGCCTTGCGATGCACCGGAAGCAGCGGGTGATTCATCGACGCCGCAAGTCCAAGGTCGCGACCACTCAGCATCCGGCCCCGCTCCAGCAGGAGATCGCCCTGGTTGAAATCCAGCCCCTTGATACGGATGTGGCGGCCAGCCTGCGGCAGTGCGGTGACGATGACCATGCGGCCGGTCCGCGTCGTGTTCTCTTGAATTACGATGGCATCGCCGCCGGTCGGCATTTCGCCGCCGGTAAAAATGCGAACCGCTTCGCCGGTTTTGATCGCGCCGGAAAAGGGGCGCCCGGCGGCGACTTCTCCGACGACGCGCAGATCCGTCGGCACATACTGCACATCCGTCACCCGCACCGCATACCCGTCCATCGCCGAGACGTCGGCGGGCGGCTGGCTACGCAGCGCCCGCAAGTCCTCCGCGAGCACGCGACCGTGGCACTGCATCAGCGCCAATCGTTCGATGTCGAGCGGTGTGGCGTGCTCCAGCACCCGATGCAACGCATCTGCGACCGGAAGCAGCGACATCGCGCTAATCCTTTGCCTTGTAGAGGCCGGATTTGCCGCCGGATTTTTCAAGAAGCCGGATGCCCTCGATACGCATCCCACGCTCTGCGGCCTTCACCATGTCATAGATGGTGAGGCAGGCGACCGACACCGCGGTCAGCGCCTCCATCTCGACGCCGGTCGGCCCCGTCACCTTCACGGTCGCGCGCACGTTAATGCCCGGCAGCGCGGTATCGGGCTCGAGTTCAACGAGGACTTGCGACAGCGCCAGCGGATGACAGAGCGGAATCAGTTCATGCGTGCGCTTTGCCGCCATGATGCCGGCAATGCGCGCGGGGCCGAGTACATCTCCCTTCTTTGCATTTCCGGCCAGGACGAGATCGAGAGTCGCCTTCGACATCACGACGCGGCCCTCGGCGGATGCCACGCGCTCTGTCGGAGCTTTGTCCGACACATCCACCATGCGGGCATCGCCCGCGGGTCCAAGATGGGTCAGCACACGTCCGGCCATGACATCATTCCGCCGCCGCTCCGCGCGCGCTGCGCGTCAGGAGATTGCGGGTGGCGGACGCAATATCGGTCGCGCGCATCAGGCTTTCCCCAATCAGGAATGTGGATATGCCGGAGCCAGATAATAGCGAAAGATCGGCGGGTGTAAAAATTCCGCTCTCGCCGACCACGATCCGGTCGGAAGGTATTTTCGGCGCGAGCTTCAGGCAGACATCGAGCGAGGTTTCGAAGGTTCGCAGATTTCGGTTGTTGATGCCGATCAGGCCGGAGCGAAGCCGCATTGCGCGTTCCAGTTCCGCTTCGTCATGGATTTCGACCAGCACATCCATGCCGTAGCCGAGTGCCGCCGCCTCAAGGTCGCGGGCTGTTGCATCCTCGACCGCCGCCATGATGATCAGAACGCAGTCGGCGCCCCATGCGCGGGCCTGCGCCACCTGATAGGGCTCGAACATGAAATCCTTCCGCAAAGCGGGAAGGGAAGTCGCGGCACGCGCCTGGGTAAGGAATTCCGGTTTGCCCTGAAACGAAGGTGCGTCGGTCAGGACCGAAAGGCAGGCGGCGCCGCCGGCCTCATAAGCCTTGGCAATAGATACCGGATCAAAATCGGCGCGGATCAGCCCTTTCGACGGGCTCGCCTTTTTCACCTCGGCAATCAGGGCATAGTCGCGATATCCGAGCTTGCGCTTGATCGCATCTGCGAAGCCTCGCGGCTTGCCCTCCGCCATGGCCGCTGCGTCGAGTGAAGCAAGGCTGTTTTCGCGCTTCGCGGCTGCGATCTCCTCGCGTTTATAGGCCTCGATTTTCTTTAGAATGTCGGCCATGTGCCCTTCAGGCGTTCGAAACCGCGACCAGCTTGTCGAGCCTTGCGCGCGCGGCGCCGCTTGAAAGCGACTTGCGCGCAAGCTCGGCGCCTTCCTGCAAAGTCTTCGTGGCTCCGGCCACCACCAAAGCCGCGGCCGCGTTCATCACCGCAACATCGCGATACGCACCGGGCTTGTTGTCGAGCACGTCCTTTAGCGCCGACGCATTATGTTCGGCATCCGCGCCGCGCAGACTTTCGGGCTTCGTCGTCTCGATCCCGATATCGGTGGGAGCGATCTCGAAGGTGCGGATTTTTCCGTCCTCCAAAGCAGCGACGTAAGTCGGGCCCGAGGTCGTGATCTCGTCCAGCCCGTCGGAGCCATGCACCACCCAGATGCATTCGGAACCGAGATTCTTCAAAACCTGCGCGAGTGGCTCGATCCATTGCCGCGAGAACACGCCGACCAGTTGCCGCTTCACGTTGGCCGGGTTGGAAAGCGGACCAAGCAGATTGAAGATCGTGCGGGTGCCGAGTTCGACGCGGGTCGGGCCGACATTCTTCATCGCCGGGTGATGAGCGGGCGCGAACATGAAGCCGATGCCGGCCTCGTAAATGCAGCGGGTGATCTCGTCGGGCCGCAGATCGATCTTGATGCCGAGGGACGTCAGCACATCGGCCGCGCCCGATTTCGAGGAGAGCGCACGGTTACCGTGCTTTGCCACCGGCACGCCCGCGCCGGCGACGATAAAGGCCGCACAGGTCGAGATGTTGTAGGAGCCCGAGGCATCGCCGCCGGTGCCGACCACATCGATGGCCTCAGGCGGCGCGGCGACCTTGGTCATCTTTGCCCTCATCGCACTGACGGCGCCGGTAATCTCGTCCACGGTCTCGCCGCGGACGCGAAGCGCCATCAACAGGCCACCCATCTGCGAAGGCGTCGCTTCGCCCGACATCATGCGGTCGAAGGCGGTCGCAGCTTCATCGCGCGACAGCACGGCGCCGCTTGCGGCCTTGGCGATCAGCGCCTTTAACTCGTCGGCCATACCGTCGCCCTCAATGCAGCCGGCTTGGCAGCCGGTCGGCGCGAGCGTTCCAACTCTGCGCCAGATCGATGAAATTCTTCAGGATCAGGTGGCCGTGCTCGGAAGCGATGCTTTCGGGATGAAACTGCACGCCATGCACCGGCAGCGATTTGTGCGCGAGGCCCATCACGAGGCCGTCGGAAGTTTCGGCCGTCACATGCAAGTCGTTCGGGAAGGTATCGCGCGCGACCACCAGCGAATGGTAACGCGTAGCCTTGAACGGCCCGTCGATGCCTCGAAACACGCTTTGCCCCTCGTGCCGAATGTCGGACAGTTTGCCATGGACGGGCTGCGGCGCACGCACCACGTCGCCGCCGAACGCTTGGCCGATGGCCTGATGCCCGAGACAGACACCGAGGATGGGCACAGTGTCCGACGCCTTCGCGATGATCTCGAGGCAGATGCCGGCTTCGGTTGGCGTGCAGGGGCCGGGCGAGAGCACGATGGCATCGGGCTTCATTCCGACTAGCTCGTCCGCGCTGATGGCATCGTTGCGGTGTACAGCGACGTCAGCTCCCAGCCCGCCCAGGTAATGGACAAGGTTGAAGGTGAAACTGTCGTAGTTGTCGATCAGGACGATCATCACGCCGGCAGCCGCAGGGTTGGCGCGGTCTTAGACGGGGGTTCCGGGGGGGTCAAGCTGAGCGGAGCGATGCGCTATTGTCCGCGCTCGGCCCGGCTGGCGAACCGATGCGCCTCTTCGGCGGCACGAAATAGCGCCTTGGCCTTGTTGATGCATTCCTGCTGCTCGGAGGCGGGATCGCTGTCGGCGACGATGCCGGCGCCGGCCTGCACATACATGATGCCGTCTTTCACGATCGCCGTGCGCAGCACGATGCAGGTATCCATTTCGCCCGCCGCGGAGAAATAGCCGACGCAGCCGGCATAGATGCCGCGTTTCTCCTTTTCCAGTTCGTCGACGATCTGCATCGCGCGCACCTTGGGGGCGCCCGAAACCGTGCCGGCCGGAAAGCCGGCCACCAGCGCATCGAGCGCATCGCGGCCCTCCGCCAAATCGCCTTCGACATTCGAGACGATATGCATCACCTGGCTATAGCGCTCGATGAAGAATTTGTCGGTGACATCGACGCTGCCGATTTTCGCAACGCGGCCGACATCGTTCCGGCCGAGATCGAGCAGCATGAGGTGCTCGGCGCATTCCTTCGGATCGGCAAGCAATTCGCGTTCGAGCGCTACGTCCTCATGCGGCGTCGCGCCACGCGGTCGGGTGCCTGCGATCGGGCGGATGGTGACGCGGCCGTCACGCACCCGAACCAGAATTTCCGGACTCGAGCCTGCGATGGCGAAGGCACCGAAATTGAGGAAGTAGAGAAACGGCGCCGGATTGACCCGCCGCAGCGCGCGATAGAGCGAGAACGGCGACAGCGAATAGGGCGCCTGAAAGCGCTGCGACAGCACCACCTGGAAGATATCGCCGGCGACAATGTATTCCTTTGCGCGCGCGACCATCTGGGCATATTCGGAAGGTGTCGTATTGGAAACATTCGCCGCTGCCAATGCGCCGTCATGGCGGTCGCCTTCAGACTTCCCGAGCGGCTTGTCGAGAGCATCGACGATCTCGTTCAGCCGTTCGGCGGCGCGCGCATAGGCGGATTTCGAGGACACACCGGCCTGCGGGCGTACAGGCGTGACAATAGTGATCGCATCCTTGACCGCGTCGAACACGATCACAATGGTCGGCCGTATCAGTACAGCGTCGGGGGTGCGCAGCGGATCGGGATTGATGTCCGGCAGCCGCTCCATCAGTCGCACCATGTCATAGCCGAGATAACCGAACAGACCGGCAGCCGGCGGCGGCAATTCATCCGGCAGATCGATCCGACATTCGGCGATCAGTTCACGCAAAGCTTCGAGCGGTGGACGCAAGCAGGGAGAGAAGGCTTCCGGTGTGGTGAGGGATGTACGATTGATCTCGGCACGCTGGCCGCGCACGCGAAAGGTCAGGTCAGGCTTCAGACCGATGATTGAATAGCGTCCGCGCACCGCGCCGCCTTCGACCGATTCGAAGAGGAAACTCGGAGCCGTGCCGCTCGCTACTTTCAAAAAAGCGGAGACCGGCGTTTCGAGATCGCCAACAAGGGTGGTCCAGACGACCTGCGGCGCGCCATGATCGTAGCGCGCCGCGAATGCGTCGTTGGACGGTTCAATGGCCATCCGGACTAGTTGGCGGTGCCGCCGATTACCTGGGCGAGCGCAGCCTCGTTGATGGTGGCGCCGAGTTCGGTTTGCAGCCTGGAGATATATTGCGAGAGAATCTCCTCCGAATAGGCGCTGACCAGCGAAGTCTGGAGACGCTTGGCGTCGGCCGAGGCCATGTCGATCTGCGGCACCGTGACGCCCGTGACGCGGAACACGATCCATTGCGAGTTCGAGCCCTCGGTCGTGCCCGGCAGGTCCTTGCCGGTCTGGAACACGCTGTCGAGCGCATCGGCTGGGAATTCACCCTGGGTGCGGTCGCGCTTCAGTCCGGCAATGAATTGCGGCTTGCTGCCGAATTCGCCCGCCACATCGCTGATGCTTGCGGTCTTCAGCTTGTCGACAGCCTCTTTTGCTTTTTCCTTCAGGCGCACTGCAATCTGGTCATTGCGCCAACGCTCGACGACACGTTCGCGCACCTCGTCCAGAGGGCGCTCACGTGAGGGGGTCGATGACATCGCCTCGTACCACACATATCCGTTGCCACCGGCCAACTGGATAGGGTCGTTCTCGACGCCGATCTCGGCACTGAATATGCCGTTGAACAGAGCGGGATTGCTGGGCATTCCCGGAACCGGATTGCCATCCGGACCGCGGCCGGAGCGATCGATCATGTCGACTGTCCGAACGGTGAGACCGAGCTTCTTTGCGATATCCGCGAGGGTAGCACCGGCGCCGCGCTCGTCCTCGATCTTGTCGTATTGCGTGCGCACTTCATTGCGCGCGCGCTCGAGAGCGAGACTTCGCTTGATCTCGTTGGCGACATCGGCAGGACTGCGGACCTCCTCCGGCACGATCTTCCCGACCTTGACGATGGCGGTGCCGAAGCGGCCCTTCACCGGCTCGCTGACCTGGCCGGATTGCAACGCGAAGGCGGCATCGGCGATCGCGGGGTCGAGCATCTGAGCCTTACCGACGAGACCGAGATTGATGTCGCTGCCCTTGCGGTCGGGGGCCGCGGCCATCTGTTCGAAGGTCACATCGGGCTGCGTCAGCTTTTGCGCGACATCGCGCGCATCCGCTTCGCTTTGGAACACCATCTGGTGCACCTCGCGCTTTTCCGGCGTGACATAACGGGCGCGCTGCGCCTCATAGGCCTTGGCGACGTCCTCGTCGGAAATCGAGATCGATTTCGCAAGCTCTTCCGGCGACAGGATAACAAGATCGACTTTTCGGAATTCCGGTGCCCGGAACAGCGCCTTGCGCTCGTCGAAGAATTTCGTGAGGGCCTCCGGGGAGGGCTCGCCGATATCGCCAGCCTGTTCGGCGCCCAGCATGAAATAGTCGAGCGCTCGCGTCTCGTTATTGAAACGATCCTGGATATCGACCGCGAGCGCAGGCGCGGCCAATTCTCCGGTCAGCGTCCTGATGACCTGCTGGCGCAGCAACACTTTGCGCTGTTCGCTGACATAGCGCGACTTGGTGAAGCCTGCCTGACGGATTACGGCATCGAAGCGGGTGCGGTCGAATTGCCCGGTGATACCGCGGAACACCGGATCGTTGCGAATGCGCTGAGCGATCACGTCGTCCGGCAGATTGAGACCGAGCCTGCGAACCTCTTCGTCGATCGCGGCTTCGGCCAGCAATTGTCCGAGCAGCGAACGGTGCAGGCCAAGCGCACGCGCTTGCTCGGCCGGAATCGGCCGTCCCACTTGACGGATCAGTTGCTGCAGACGGTCATTGTATTGCTGGCGGAATTGCTCGACGCCGATTTCGGTGCCGCCGATCTTGGCCAGCGTCGAACTTCCGAATCCCTTGAATATGTCGCCGATGCCCCAGATCGCGAACGATATCGCGATCATGCCCAGTAGCAGACCGGTGATCAGGCGGCCGAGCCAGTTTTTCGTAGCCTTCTGCATTCCGCGTAGCATGAGCGCCCAAGGGTTTCGGTGATTTGCGATTTCGGGAAAGGGACCGCCATCATAGTGATGGTGCCTTTGGGCTGCAACTCGCTGAAGATCAAGGGGAAAGTGCTGGCAAGGTCGGGCCTGCTCTGGTAGCGGAGCGCGCTTGCCACCAAAAACTTGCGGAGGAAATACGAAAATGGCCGACCAACCGCGTCCGCTGGTCGCAGGCAATTGGAAAATGAATGGCCTGCGAGCGTCGATCGCCGAACTCGAAGCGATGATCGCGGACACGCGCGCCAGAACATTCGCGACTGACCTGATGATCTGCCCACCGGCGACACTCGTGCCCAGTTTTGCCGAGGTCGCCAGGGGCTCGGCGATCGCAATCGGCGCGCAGGATTGCCATGCGGAGGTTTCGGGCGCCTTCACCGGCGATTTGTCGGCGGAAATGCTCAAAGATGCGGGAGCCAGCGCCGTCATCGTGGGCCACTCGGAGCGGCGGGCGCTGCATGGCGAGGGCGACGAGCTGGTGAAGGCCAAAGCCGAAGCAGCCGTCCGGGCCGGATTGATAGCGATCGTCTGCGTTGGCGAAACCAGCGAGGAGCGGTCGGCCGGAGCCACAATCGCGAGGATTCAGAGGCAGTTGGAGGGATCGCTGCCATCGTCAATCGAGGCTTCGAAACTCGTCATTGCCTATGAGCCGGTCTGGGCGATCGGCACCGGTTTGACGCCGACACCAAAGGACGTCGCCGAGGTCCACGCGATGATCCGCAAGCATCTGGTCTCGCTGGATAAATCGGCAGGGTCGGGAATTCGAATCCTGTACGGCGGCTCGGTCAAGCCGTCCAATGCGAAAGAGCTGATGGCGGTTTCCAATGTCAACGGTGCGCTGGTCGGCGGCGCCAGCCTGAAGGCGGTTGATTTCCTCGCTATTGCAGCCGCTTACGCCTGAGCCACTGGAAATCGGCGCGCACCTCGTTTACACAGCCGCCGGTCTTCCTATATGGCAGCTTGATTCAGGGCGGTTTGGCGCTGCGCCCGGCCGCCAGCGGATATCGGACATTGTCGTATGCAAACTGTGGTCATTGTCGTCCATCTTCTGATCGTGCTCTCGTTGATCGGGCTTGTTCTGCTGCAGAAATCCGAAGGCGGCGGTCTGGTCAGCGGCGGTGGCAGCGGCTTCATGAGCTCGCGCGGCACCACCAATGTTCTCTCGCGGACGACGGCGATCCTTGCGGCCGCATTCTTTGCGACCAGCCTCTTGCTTTCGATCATTGCCGGCGTCGATCGCAAACCGACCTCGATCCTGAATACCGGCGCGCCGGCTCCCGCCGTTCCGGGCTTGCCGTCGCCGCCGCTCGGTTCCGGCGCGGGCGGGGTGCTTGACGTTTTGAAGCAGCAGGGCATCCAGCCCGGCGCGCCGCAACAGCCGCCGGCCTCGGCGCCCGCGGCACCGGCGCCCGCTGCGCCGCAGCAGTAACCACCCACTCAGCAAGGGCCGGGAAACCGGCCCTTCGAATTTGTGGGGATAGCTATTCAAAAGCGGGGGGATGGACCCCTCGTCGAATCGAATCGTGCGGTCTAAAGGTTGAGCCCCATGGCGCGGTACGTATTCATCACCGGCGGCGTGGTTTCCTCGCTAGGCAAGGGTCTCGCATCGGCGGCGCTTGGCGCGCTGTTGCAGGCGCGCGGCTACAAGGTGCGCCTGCGCAAGCTCGATCCTTACCTCAACGTCGATCCCGGCACGATGTCGCCGTATCAGCACGGCGAGGTGTTCGTGACCGACGACGGTGCCGAGACCGATCTCGATCTGGGCCATTACGAGCGCTTCACCGGCCGTCCCGCCAACAAGCAGGACAACATCACCACCGGCCGCATCTATCAGGACATCATCGCCAAGGAGCGGCGCGGGGATTATCTCGGCGCCACCATCCAGGTAATCCCGCATGTCACCAACGCCATCAAGGATTTCATCCGCGACGGCAATGACGACTACGATTTCGTCCTGTGCGAGATCGGCGGCACCGTCGGCGACATCGAAGGCCTGCCGTTCTTCGAGGCGATCCGCCAGCTCGGCAACGAATTGCCGCGCAATCACGCGGTCTATATCCATCTCACGTTGCTGCCGTTCATTCCGAGCGCGGGCGAGCTCAAGACCAAGCCGACGCAACATTCGGTGAAGGAACTGCGCTCGATCGGCATCCAGCCCGACATTCTGCTTTGCCGTACCGACCGCGCGATTCCGCCGGAGGAGCGTCGCAAGCTCGCGCTGTTCTGCAACGTGCGCGAGACCGCGGTGATCGAGGCGCGTGATGCCGACAGCATTTACGCCGTGCCGCAGGCCTATCACGAAGCAGGGCTCGATACCGAATTGCTCGCGGCCTTCGGCATCGACGCCAAAGACGAACCGGATATGTCGCGCTGGCAGACCATCAACGAGCGCATCCGCAATCCGGAAGGTCAGGTGACGATCGCGATTGTCGGGAAATATACCGGGCTGAAGGATGCCTATAAGTCGCTGATCGAGGCCCTGTCGCACGGCGGCATCGCCAACAAGGTGAAGGTCAATCTGGACTGGATCGAGTCCGAGGTTTTCGAAAGCGAAGATCCGACTCCGTTCCTGGAACACGTCAACGGCATTCTGGTGCCCGGCGGCTTCGGCCAGCGCGGTACCGAAGGAAAGATTCGCGCCGCGCAATTCGCAAGAGAACGCAATGTTCCATATTTCGGAATCTGCTTCGGCATGCAGATGGCCGTGATCGAGGCGGCGCGCAATCTGTGCGGCATCGAGGACGCCAATTCTACCGAGTTCGGGCCGACGCAGGAACCCGTGGTCGGCCTGATGACCGAATGGCTGAAGGGCAATGCGCTTGAAAAACGCGGGGCCAATGGCGACCTCGGCGGCACCATGCGGCTCGGCGCGTATCCCGCGATTCTGACACGCGGCAGCCGCGTCGCCGACATTTACGGCACCACCGATATCTCCGAGCGCCATCGTCATCGCTACGAGGTCAACACCGCCTACAAGAACCGGCTCGAACAACGCGGCATGCGCTTTTCCGGATCGTCGCCGGACGGCATCCTGCCCGAGATCGTCGAATACGAAGACCATCCCTGGTTCGTCGGTGTGCAATTCCATCCCGAGCTGAAGTCGCGGCCGTTCGATCCGCATCCGCTTTTTGCGTCTTTCATCGAAGCCGCGGTCGAGCGGAGCCGGCTGGTGTAGCGCTACGATACCGAAGCTGCAGTCGATCGGTTAACTGCGGAATTCATCGGAGCGAAACCATGGATGACACCGAAAGCGCGCCTCGAACTGACGGCGCCTCGCAATCAGCAATTCCTCCCATCGGAGCAACCAAGACGGTAACGACCCCCGATGGCCGGAGCCTCTCATACATAGAGGTTGGCGATCCGCACGGGCCGCTCGTGATCCATAATCATGGCGGACCCAGCAGCCGGCTCGAGGCCCGCCTCTTCGCGTATTCGGCATCGAAGAACAGGCTGCGCTTCATCTGTGTGGATCGTCCGGGCATGGGACAGTCGAGTCCCCAGAAAGCGCGCAGCTATTCCGGCTGGGCCGCCGACCTGTCAACGATCGCCGACGCCTTGCGCTACGACACCTTTGGCGTGACAGGATGGTCGGAAGGCGGCCCATGGGCGCTTGCGGCAGCCGCTTATATCGATCCGCTTCGATTGCGCCACGTCAGCAGCATCGCCGGTGGCAGCTACGGAACATTCGGTGACAATTGGGCGGCGCAATACCTTTCCAAAGCCGATGCGATGGGCGGTTTTCTCGCGCTGCATTTTGAACCGGGCTTCCGCCTGATGTACGCCGCGCTTGGCATCACCGCCGAACACTTCCGCGGAAGTTTCGCCAAGCAGCTGCTTAAAGCCGTCAACGATTACGACCAACGGATTTTGCTTCAGCCGGATTTCGAAACCGCTTTTTTCGAAGGGTGCGCCGAATGCTTCGCTCAGGGCTCCGATGGGCTGGTTCGCGACTCCGAACTCCTCTATCGGCAATGGGCGTTCGACGTGTCGAAAATCGAGCGGCGCGTTCACATGTGGCAAGGCCTGGACGATCGGCTCGTTGCGCCTGCCATCAACAAGACGGTGGCCGACCGCATGCCTGGAGCGGCATGGCATCCGGTTGAGGGAGCGGGACATTTCGTGGCTGTCGGTTCGGCGGACGAAATATTCGCTATCGCCGCCGAGGAACTGGGTGCGCAGCGATAACCTCAAGACGCGACGGAAAGCGAACAAACATGCCACAAGGCCTCGACCACATCGTCCATGCAGTCCGCGATCTCGACGCCGCGGCCGATACTTATCGGCAACTGGGATTTACCGTCGGCGCGCGCAACCGACACCCATGGGGCACGCACAATCACGTCGTACAGTTTCCGGGCTTTTTCATTGAAGTGCTGACGGTCGCGGAGCCGGAAAAGCTCGGCGACGACGGATTTTCAAAAATGTTCGGCGATTTCAATCGCCGCTTCCTTCAGAAACATGAAGGCTTCTCGATGCTGCTTCTGGAAAGTCACGATGCTGTCGCTGACGAGTACGCCTTTGAAGTCGCAAGGATTGCTGCGTCGCCGGTGATGCGCTTCGAGCGCGAAGGCAAGCGTCCTGACGGATCGCCGGTGAAGGTCGCATTTTCGCTTGCTTTCGCGCGCGATCCGCTGGCGCCCGAAATCGGGCTTGCCGTGTGCCAGCAACACTACCCGGAGAATTTCTGGAACCCGGCGTTTCAGAACCACTCGAACGGTGCGAGCGGCGTCGCTGGCGTCGTGATGGTTGCGGAAAGTCCCGCGGATCATCGCGCGGCGCTTTCGGCTTTTTCCGGTGAAGGCGAAGCGCGCGCGACTGCGGAGGGTATCGCGATCGCAATACCGCGCGGCGATATTACGATCATGACGCCTGTGGCGTTCGAGAACAATTTCGGTGTTGCGGCACCCGATATGTCCGATGGGGCGCGGCTCGCGGGACTTCGGCTCGCATGCGGTGACCTATCGAAGGTTGTATCGGCGCTGTCTGCGGGAAGGGTCGAGTCAAAGAATGAAAATGGGCGGATTGTCGTAGCGCCGAGCCGGATCTTTGGCGCGACCCTCATATTCGAGCCTGTGTCCCGCCCATGCTGACGCAGCGTTGATTCTTGAACCTCGCGGGGGCATGGTCGCCCGCGAAAGGCAAACCCGGTGGACAAGCGATTGATCCCAAACCCGATCGTGGACGTGGGCGCGGCGCGCTTCGGCAATGATTTGCCGCTGGCGCTGATCGCGGGGCCATGCCAGCTCGAAAGCCGCGAACACGCGCTCGAGATGGCGTCAGCGCTCAAGGAGATCGCGGTACGTCTCGGCATCGGGCTCGTCTACAAGACCTCCTTCGACAAGGCCAATCGCACGAGCGCAAAAGGGGCACGCGGGATCGGGCTTGATGCCTCGCTGCCGATTTTTGCCGAAATCCGTTCTTCGCTCGGCCTGCCGGTATTGACGGACGTGCACGATGCCGCGCAATGCGCGCGCGTGGCGGAAGCCGTCGACATTCTGCAAATTCCTGCATTCCTCTGCCGGCAGACCGATCTGCTGATTGCAGCCGCGCAGACCGGCCGCGTCGTCAATGTGAAGAAGGGTCAGTTCCTGGCGCCCTGGGACATGCGAAATGTGGTCGAGAAAATCACCGGCGCCGGCAATGCGCGCGTGCTGGTGACCGAGCGCGGTGCTTCATTCGGTTACAACACGCTGGTGTCGGACATGCGCGCGCTGCCGGAACTCGCCAAGACCGGCGCACCGGTGATCTTCGACGCCACCCATTCGGTGCAGCAGCCCGGCGGGCAGGGCACCTCGTCCGGCGGGCAGCGAGAATTCGTTCCGGTGCTGGCGCGCGCCGCAGTCGCCGTCGGCGTCGCCGGCGTTTTCATAGAGACCCATCAGGATCCGGACCACGCGCCATCCGATGGGCCGAACATGATCCCGCTTTCGGAGATCGAGCCGCTGCTTCGCACGCTGATGAACTTCGACCGGATTGCAAAGTCGTCATCCCGACAATGATCACCGCGAACACGCAACCCTGATCAACGGAAATACCTCGCGATTTGTGCCGCGCATGATCATAGATTGGGGTCGCGCGGCCCGCACCGGTATCCGCCCATCCTCCCGTTTTTTGACCTCCCGATGAACCGCGAACTCTACGTCATTGCACTGGTCGTCTTCGTGACGTCGCTGTTCACCCGTTCGGTCGATCCGGTTGTGCCGCTGATCGCCGACGGGCTCACGGTGCAGGTCGGAACCGCAGCATTGCTCTCGACCGCCTTCGCGCTGCCTTACGCTCTGGTGCAGCCGCCGCTTGGCGCATTGGCCGACATGATGAGCAAGACGCGGCTGATGAGCATATGCCTCGTACTGCTGGTGCTGTCGGCGTTCGCAAGTGCGGTGGCGCCGAATTTTACTGTGCTGTTCGCTTCGCGCGTCGTGGCCGGGATCGCTTCAGGCGGCATTTTCCCAACGTCGCTTGCGGTCGCGGGCGACCGTATTCCGGTGGCGCGCCGGCAGGTCGCAATCTCTCGGCTGCTTGCCGCCACCATGACGGGAAATCTGCTCGGCGCTTCTGTCGCGGGCATTGTCGGCGATCTTGCCGGCTGGCGCGCGGTGTTCCTGGTGGTCGGCGGCCTCGGTGCACTTGCGGTGATCGCAGCCTTCATCGGTTTTCGTAGTTCTGCGAAGGATACGACGACCGGTTTCACCCTGTCGACGCTGGGACCGAATTACCGGGCGATCTTCGGCAATCCGCTGGCAAAAATATGTTTCGGCGCGGTGTTCATTGAAGCACTTGTAGTGTTCGGAGTTTTCCCGCACATGGCGGCATTGCTGCAGGAGGCGGGAGAAACGCGAGCTTCGATCGCCGGTATCGTGCTCGCCGGTTTCGGATTTGGCTCGCTGATTTACACTGTCTCGATCACGTGGCTCCTGAACCGGCTCGGTGAACAGCGGCTGATGATCGGCGGCGGGCTGCTCATGGCAGTCTTTTGCCTGATCCTGACCCTGCGGCTGCCCTGGCCGCTGGAATTTGCGAATTTTGCATTGCTCGGCTTCGGCTTCTATTGGCTGCATGGCTGCATCCAGGTCTACGCCACCGAGCTTGCGCCGAACGCACGCGGCTCGTCGATGGCGCTGCATTCCGCCTCGTTCTTTCTGGGTCAGGCGGCGGGGCCGGTGATCTACGGGATCGGCTTCGCCACCATCGGCGAAACGCCGTTACTCGTCGCCGGCGCGGTGCTGGTCGCTTCGGTTGGCATTATCTGTTCGCGCACCTTGCGGCGGCCGGCGCTCGTCAAGACCTGATCAGCCGCGCCCGCGATAAGGTGCCACACCTTGATCCGGCACCCACACACCCGCCGGCAATTTTCCAGCCTGCCAGAACACGTCGATCGGCATGCCGCCGCGCGGATACCAATAGCCGCCGATCCGAAACCAGCGCGGCTTGAGCAGTTTCACGAGACGCTTGCCGATGGCTACCGTGCAGCCTTCGTGAAACCCGGAGACGTTGCGGAAAGATGGAAATAGAGCTTCAGCGATTTCAACTCGACCAGGAAGTTGTCGGGCACATAGTCGATGACAAAATGCGCGAAATCGGGCTGACCGGTGACCGGACAGAGCGTCGTGAATTCCGGCATGGTGAAGCGCGCAACGTAAAGCGTGTCGGGATGCGGATTGGGCACACGGTCGAGGACCGCCTGTTCCGGCGAGGCCGGCAGGCGGGTCGGGTGGCCAAGCTGAAGCTTGTCTGTTGCCTTGGATTTACGTGCCATAACCGGCTCTTAGCGCGACTTGCGCGTTTGGGTCCATGACCTGTAAAAGCGGCGCCAATCGTCCCAGCCAGCCGGGATTTCACCATGACCGCCATCGTCAATATCGTCGGCCGAGAAATTCTCGACAGCCGCGGCAATCCGACCGTCGAGGTCGACGTGCTTCTGGAAGATGGCGCGCTTGGCCGCGCCGCGGTGCCGTCGGGCGCCTCGACCGGCGCGCATGAGGCCGTAGAACTGCGCGACGGTGATAAGGCCCGCTATCTGGGCAAGGGCGTGCGCAAGGCGATCGACGCAGTGGAGGGTGAGATTTTCGACGCTATCGGCGGCATGGATGCGGAGGAACAGGTCCGCATCGACGAGACCATGATTGCGCTCGACGGTTCGCCCAACAAGGCGCGGCTTGGCGCCAATGCGCTGCTGGGCATTTCGCTTGCGATCGCGAAGGCCGCGGCGATCGCGAGCGGTCTGCCGCTCTACCGCTATGTCGGCGGCACCGCCGCGCGCACGCTGCCGGTGCCGATGATGAATATCGTCAATGGCGGCGCGCATGCCGACAATCCTATCGACTTCCAGGAATTCATGGTGATGCCGGTCGGCGCGCTCGACCTTCGCCGAGGGGCTGCGCGTGGGAGCCGAGATTTTCCACACGCTGAAGGCCGCGCTGAAGATCGGCTGGTCACAATACCAATGTCGGCGACGAGGGCGGCTTCGCACCCAACCTTCCGAGCGCAGAGGCTGCGCTCGATTTCGTCATGCAGGCCGTCAACAAGGCTGGTTTCAAACCGGAAAAGGACGTGGTGCTCGCGCTCGATTGCGCTGCGACCGAATTCTTCAAAAAGGGCAACTACATCTACGAAGGCGAGGGCAAGACGCGAAGCGTGCAGCAGCAGGTCGAGTATCTGGCGCAATTGGTGTCGAATTATCCGATCGCCTCGATCGAGGACGGGATGGCGGAAGATGATTTCGACGGCTGGAAGCTTTTGACCAAGACCATCGGCGGCAAATGCCAACTCGTCGGTGACGATCTGTTCGTCACCAATGTGAAGCGGCTCGCGGACGGCATCAAGCAGGGGATCGCCAATTCGATCCTGATCAAGGTCAACCAGATCGGCACGCTGACCGAGACAATGGCGGCGGTCGAGATGGCGCACAAGGCGGCTACACCGCGGTGATGTCGCACCGCTCCGGCGAAACGGAAGACGCGACCATCGCCGATCTCGCGGTCGCGACCAATTGCGGGCAGATCAAAACCGGTTCGCTCGCGCGCTCGGATCGCACCGCGAAATACAACCAGCTCCTGCGCATCGAGCAGGAGCTTGGCAATCAGGCAATCTATCCTGGCCGGGCGATCTTTCCGCTCCGTCGTTGATTGCGGCAAACGGAAGAACCACGAAGGCCCTGCCGCAAGACGATCACATCAAGACGATCGCATAGAGCCTCGCTTCTGATTTGATCGGAAGCGAAAAGGATCTAGCGCCGAACCAGTTTCGCGTATTCCGCGCGGACGAGATTGCCGAGCCGCTTGGTGCGGTTCTTCAGGATCGGCAAGACGCCGTTGTCCACGAAATACGTCAGCAGGATGCTGTCTCGCGTTTCGACGCTGTTATCGACCGGATCGGCTGAGTGCCAGGTGTCGGTGCCAACTGCGAAGGCATATCCGCTGTTGCGGGCAAATTTCATTTTGCAATGTTTCGGAAGTGTTCCGTCGGCAGCCACCGAATGGAAAATGGTGCCGATATGGGTGCTGTCGTTGTTGTCGGGCAGATAGAACTGCACGGTGATGCCTTTCCAGCGCGTGTCGGTGTGAGGCTGGATTTCATAGCCGGGAATGTCGCGAGTCAGGATCGGGATCGGGTAGAGTCCGGTATTCGCATAGTTTTTCCCGAATCCTTTCTCCAGCGGCGGCGCCAGCCGGCGCACGAAGGCGTCCTGAACCGGACGCGAGCACAATGCCTTGCCGACCAGGTTCCAGACGTCGCGCTTTTGCGTCGGCAGCGCCCGGATCTGTTCCGGGAAAAGATCGATCTTGACGCGCGTTGCAACGCCGTCCTCTCGGACATGACCCTTGCTGCGGCCCGACATCGGGCGATAATCCTCATAGACCGGCTTGTTCGCGAGAATCCTCTCGTAGATTTCGGGAGGGAAAACCCGGTCGAATTCCAGATGATAGAACGGCGCCTCGACGGCACGCGCATTCTCGACCGAGAAAACGATGCCTTGGACCAAATTGGCCAGTTCTGAACGATCGAGCATGCCCCAAAACCTTCGCGTGTGCAGGTGCGAGTTTTAGGATGGTTCGGTCGCCGTGCCAAGATGGCGCGCCCGCGGCAAAGCGGTTAGGCCCGCCTTAAGATGTGCTTGGCATGGTCCATGGATGGTCTCTCGCAAGCGACTGCGCGGATTTCTGACTGCACTCGGCCTCTATGCCGTGGCCGCGGCCCTGATCGGCTATTTCTGGTTTCATGCCTTCAGCGGCCAGCGCGGCCTTCACGCCAAGCACGAGATTGACCAGCAGCTCGGCGAGCTGACGGCGGAACTCGGAAGGCTGAAGGTCGAGAAGGGAGCGTGGGAGCGCAAAGTGGCGCTGCTTCGCTCGGATGGGATCGATCCCGACATGCTGGACGAGCGGGCGCGCGCGCTGCTAAACGTCGCCCATCCCAACGACGTTGTCCTCATGCTGCGCCGCCGCTAACGGCAACGTCGGGACTTGGACCGATTCCTTGTTTTCTGTCAGTGATTTCGCCGCAGCCGGTGTTGCGGAGAACGAATCGCTTGCGCTTTAACCCGTCACCGATTTCCGCTAAGGAATTCGTCGTGAAAGTTCTACCGGCCGTGTCCGGAATTGCATGCAAGGAGCGCCATGACCGTAGCCAAGAAGACGCAAGGTTCGTCCGCAGCCGGCAAACCCGCCAAGGCGGGTGAATTGGCTGGCGAATTGGCTACGGAATTCGGCAAGGACCAGGAGCTGTCCGCCTATCACGAAATGCTCCTGATCCGGCGTTTCGAGGAAAAAGCCGGCCAGATGTACGGCATGGGCCTGATCGGCGGCTTCTGCCACCTTTACATCGGGCAGGAAGCGGTCGTGATCGGCATGCAGATGGCGCTGAAAGAAGGCGACCAGGTCATCACCGGTTACCGTGATCACGGCCACATGCTGGCCTGCGGCATGGACCCCAAGGGGGTAATGGCTGAACTGACCGGGCGCCGCGGCGGCTATTCCAAGGGCAAGGGCGGCTCCATGCACATGTTTTCCGTGGAAAAAGCTTTCTACGGCGGGCACGGGATCGTGGGCGCGCAGGTCTCGCTCGGCACCGGCCTCGCCTTCGCCAACCGCTATCGCGGCAATGATCACGTCAGCCTGGCCTATTTCGGCGACGGTGCGGCCAATCAGGGGCAGGTCTATGAGAGCTTCAACATGGCGGAGCTGTGGAAGCTGCCGGTGATCTACATCATCGAGAATAACCGCTATGCCATGGGTACCTCCGTGCAACGATCTTCGGCGCAGCAGGATTTCTCCAAGCGCGGCGCCTCATTCACCATCCCCGGCGAGCAGGTAGACGGCATGGATGTGCGCGCGGTGAAGGCCGCGGGCGACAAGGCGGTGGCCTGGTGCCGCGAAGGCAACGGACCCTATATCCTCGAAATGCAGACCTACCGGTATCGCGGCCATTCGATGTCGGATCCGGCGAAATATCGCACGCGTGACGAAGTCGAGAAGGTTCGTTCGGAGCAGGATCCGATCGAGCAGGTACGCCAGCGCATTCTCAAGAACAAATGGGCAAGCGAGGACGAGTTGAAGCAGGTCGACGCCAAGGTGCGCGCCGTGGTCAACGAAGCCGCCGAGTTCGCGACCAACGATCCGGAGCCGGACCCCTCCGAGCTCTATACCGACATCCTTCGCACAGCCTCGTAAGCTGTTGCCGTTCGCCGAATAGAGAGCGTTCATGCCGATTGAAGTCCTGATGCCCGCGCTCTCACCTACGATGGAGAAGGGCAACCTTGCCAAGTGGCTCAAGAAGGAAGGCGATGCCGTCAAATCCGGTGACGTGATCGCCGAAATCGAGACCGACAAGGCGACGATGGAAGTCGAAGCCGTTGACGAGGGCACGCTTGGAAAAATCCTGGTCGCCGAAGGCACGACGGATGTCGCGGTAAACACACCGATCGCCGTTCTGCTCGGCGACGGCGAACAGGCTTCCGACATCAAGGTGCCGGCGGCGCAGCCCATCCGCGTCGACGAGCAGCAGAAATTTGCGGAATCTGCCGCACCGGATGCGCCGGCAAGTGAAGAGCCGAAGGCAAGGGCAGAGCCGGTTTCCTTCCTCGAACGTTTGCCCGAACCGGCGGCACCCGAACCTGACGTGCCGGAAGGCACCGAGATGGTAACCCAGACCGTGCGCGAAGCCTTGCGCGACGCCATGGCCGAAGAGATGCGGCGCGACGACAAGGTATTCGTGATGGGCGAGGAGGTCGCCGAATATCAGGGCGCCTACAAGGTCACGCAGGGACTGTTGCAGGAATTCGGAGCCCGTCGCGTCGTCGACACCCCAATCACCGAGCACGGCTTCACCGGGCTCGGCGTCGGCGCCGCGCTCGCGGGCTTAAAGCCGATCGTCGAATTCATGACGTTCAACTTTTCGATGCAGGCGATCGACCAGATCATCAATTCGGCGGCGAAGACGCTTTACATGTCGGGCGGGCAGATGGGCGCCTCGATCGTATTTCGCGGGCCCAACGGCGTCGCCGCACGCGTCGCCGCCCAGCACAGCCAGGATTATTCGGCCTGGTTTTCGCACATTCCCGGGCTGATCGTGATCGCGCCCTACACGGCGGCCGATGCCAAGGGCTTGCTGAAAGCCGCGATCCGCAATCCCAATCCGATCGTGTTCCTGGAAAACGAAATCCTCTATGGCCATTCCTTCCCGGTACCGAAGCTCGACGATTACGTGCTGCCGATCGGCAAGGCCAAGGTGGTACGGCCGGGCAATCACGTCACCATCGTCTCGTTCTCGATCGGCATGAGCTACGCTTTGAAGGCGGCCGAGGAACTCGCCAAGAAGCACATCATGGCCGAAGTGATTGACCTGCGGACGCTGCGCCCGCTGGACGACGCGACCATCATCGAATCGGTGAAGAAGACCGGCCGACTGATCACGGTGGAGGAGGGCTGGCCGCAGGGCGGCATCGGCGCCGAGATTTCCGCGCGCGTGATGGAAAAGGCATTCGATTATCTCGACGCGCCGGTGACGCGCATTACCGGCAAGGATGTGCCGATGCCCTATGCCGCCAATCTCGAGAAGCTCGCTTTGCCGTCGGTCGCCGAGATCGTGAACGCGGCCAAAGCCGTGACCTATCGCTGATCGGATCGCATCATGCCGATCAACATCCTGATGCCCGCGCTTTCGCCCACGATGGAGAAGGGCAATCTCGCCAAGTGGCTGAAGAAGGAAGGCGATGCCGTCAAGTCCGGCGACGTGATCGCAGAGATCGAGACCGACAAGGCGACGATGGAAGTCGAGGCGGTCGACGAGGGTACCTTGGCGAAGATCGTGGTGCCGGAAGGCACCGCCGACGTGCCGGTCAACCAGGTGATCGCGGTGCTTGCCGGTGACGGCGAGGATGTGAAGGCGGCGGCCGCTTCGGGTGCGTCAGCCAAGGCCGCCCCGGCGCCCGCGTCGCCTGTTGCACCCGTCTCCAAACCCGCGCCCGCAATTGCCGCGGCGACTCCTGCACCGGCTGCAAAGCCGGAGGCGCCGCAGCCTCAATCCCCCAAAGCGAATGGCAGTAACCGCATATTCTCATCGCCGCTCGCCCGCCGATTGGCAAAAGAAGCGGGCATAGACATAACCAGCATTGAAGGCTCAGGCCCGCATGGCCGCGTGATCGCACGGGACGTCGATGCGGCGAAATCCGGCAAGGGCTTCAAGCCCGCGGCGCCCGCGACTGCAGCAGCCTCTGCACCAGTGATAGCACCGGCACTCGGCGACGAAAAAATCCGAGCCCTTTACGCCGACGGCTCCTACGAGGTCATTCCGCACGACAACATGCGCAAGGTGATCGCGCAGCGGCTGACTGCCTCAACCCAGACCGTCCCGCATTTCTATCTCACCGTCGATTGCAACATCGGCAAGCTCACCGCCGCACGCGAGGAGATCAACGCGCAGGCGCCCAAGGACAAGGACGGCAAGCCCGCCTACAAGCTCTCGGTCAACGATTTCGTCATCAAGGCGCTGGGGCTCGCACTGCAGCGGATTCCGAATGCCAATGTGAGCTGGACCGAAGCCGGCATGCTGAAGCACAAGCATTCCGACGTCGGCGTCGCGGTCGCCATGCCGGGTGGGTTGATCACGCCCATCATTCGCTCGGCAGAAACAAAATCGCTATCGACGATTTCCAATGAGATGAAGGATTTCGCGGCGCGCGCCCGCGCCCGCAAGCTGAAGCCCGAAGAATATCAGGGTGGCACCACGGCCGTGTCCAATCTCGGCATGTACGGGATCAAGGATTTTACCGCCGTGATCAATCCGCCGCATGCGACGATACTCGCGGTCGGCACCGGCGAGGAGCGGGCGATCGTCAAGAACGGCAAGATCGAAGCTGCCATGATGATGAGCGTCACATTGTCCTGCGATCACCGCGCGGTCGATGGCGCGCTCGGCGCCGAACTCCTGGTGGCTTTCAAGACGCTGGTCGAAAATCCGGTCATGATGGTTGTGTAGTCGTTACAAATAAAATCCGGACGGCAGTTCCGGAATTACGGGAGAAAACGCTCAACCGAGGGAGGCTATCTTGCGCAACGAAGGCATCGCTGTCGCTCGTCCGCCGCATCGAGAGAAAACAAAACTCGAAATTCCTAATTCCATTCGCCGCTCTCTTTTTGGCGTTGCCGCCCTGGCGCTCTTGGCCACGCCGTCCTTTGCGCAATCGGATTATCCGAATCGGCCCATTCGTGTCGTGGTTCCGTTCCCCGCCGGCGGCACGACCGACATGCTGGCGCGGCTATTCGCGCAGAAGATGGGTGAATCGCTCGGCCAGTCGATCGTGGTCGAAAATGTCGGCGGGGCAGGTGGTTCGCTTGGCGCCGAGCAGATCGCGAAAGCGGCACCAGACGGCTATTCCCTGCTTTTTCATAATCTGACGTTCTCCACCACGACGTCATCGCTGCAATATGCCGGGCGCTCGCGCCACGACATCGAGAAGGATTTCATCCCGATCTCGGTCGGCGCTTATGTGCCGATGCTTTTGATGGTGCATCCCTCGGTGCCGGCGAAGGATCTGAAAGAATTCGTCATCGTCGCGAAATCCGCGAAAGACCCGATGTTCTATGGTTCGACCGGACCGGGCAGCGTCATGAACTATTCCGGCGAGTTGCTGAAACGCGACGCACAGATCAAGCTCGATCATGTGCCGTTCCGCGGCGCGGCGCCGCTGGTGCAGGAATTGCTGTCAGGCCGCATCCAGTTTGGCGGCGATCAGCTTTCAACCTCGCTGCAACATGCCAAATCGGGCGCACTTCGTCCGCTCGCAGTGCAGAGTTCGACCCGTTCTCCAGCTTTGCCGGACGTGCCGACCGTGCGCGAGCAGGGTTTCGAATTCCTCGAATTGCAGGGCTGGAACGGCTTCTTCGCGCCGGCGGGCACGCCGGAGGCGATTGTCGCGCGACTGCACAAGGAGATCGTTGCGGCGTCCAAAAATCCGGAGGTGCGCGCACGCATGGAGATGGTCGGCGCCGAGCCCGGCGGCTCCAGTCAGGAGGAGATGCGCAAGATGTTGAGCGAGCAGGTTTCCAAGGTGAAGCCGGTGATCGAGGACCTCAAGCTGATCGTGCAATAGGTCGCAAAAGCGAGCGCCGCCGGGTCACTCAGCCCGGCGTCAGTCCCTTGGCTTTCATCACGGACTGCGCCTCGGGCGTTCGCAGATAGCCGAGCAGCGCATCGCCGATGTCGGGCGATTTTGCGTCCGAGAGCACTCCCATCGAGAACTGCGTGACCTGGTCGAGTTCTGGCGGCAGTGCACCCACGAGCTGCGCGCCTTCGACCGGAATCAGTTCGGAAATCTGCTGCACGGCGATATCGGCTTCGCCGCGCGCCACGAAGCCTGCGGCCGGCGAACCATTCTTGGCCTTCGCCTTTACCTGCTCGGCGATGCCGAGCTTTGCCAGCACATTTTCGAAAGCGTTTCCGCTCAGTCCTCCAGCCGAATAGGCCACAGCCTTGGCGTCCAGCAGGGTGCGTCGAACGGCATCGGGCGTGGAAATATCGGGCTTCGGCAGGCCCGCCTTGATCGAAATGCCGACCTGGGCGCGCGCGATATCGGTTCGTGTGCCTTTTACTTTTCCGTCCTTGATCAGGCCGTCGATATTATCGGCGTTTGCGATAATCAGATCCGGGCTCTCGCCTGCTGCGATCCGCTTCATCAGGGCTCCGGACGGCGCGACCTCCAGAACGACCTTGTGACCACTTGCCTTCTCGAAGCGAGGAGCCAGTTCAAGCAGCGACGTCCGCAACGCCTGGGTGCAGAACACCTTCACCTCCGCGGCATGGGACACGCCCGGCATGAGCACCGACATGGTAAGCATTCCAAAAGCAAACACCGCAATTTCGCGACGCATCCGTTCCTCCCGATTGTTTTCTTTCGAGCCTAGACCTGTTATCGAGCGGTCTCAATAGACCACGGATGTTCCGCCGGCCGCGGCGCGAGCAAGACGGAGAGCCAGGTGGCAGAGAGCTTCGACATCATAATCATCGGCTCGGGGCCGGGCGGATATGTGACGGCCATCCGCGCGGCGCAGCTCGGCTTCAAGACCGCGATCGTCGAACGCGACTTCCTGGGCGGCATCTGTTCGAACTGGGGCTGCATTCCCACCAAGGCGTTGCTGCGTTCGGCTGAAATCTACCACTACATGCAACACGCGAAGGATTACGGTCTGTCGGCCGACAACATCGCCTTCGATCCAGGCGCCGTGGTCAAGCGCTCGCGCGCTGTCGCCGGCCGGATGAATTCCGGCGTCGCTTACCTGATGAAGAAAAACAAGGTCAGCATCATCTGGGGCGAGGCAGTGATCGACGCTCCCGGCAAGGTCACGGTCAAACCGCATGATTCGCGAAAGAAGGTCGAGATACCGAAAGATGCGCTGAAACCCGGCACCTATCAGGCCAAGCACATCATTATCGCGACCGGTGCGCGTCCGCGAGTGCTGCCGGGCCTTGAGCCGGACGGCACATTGGTCTGGACTTATTTCGAGGCAATGGTGCCGGTGAAAATGCCGAAGTCACTGCTGGTCGTCGGTTCCGGCGCCATCGGTATCGAGTTTGCGAGCTTCTATCGCACCATGGGCGCCGAGGTGACCGTGGTGGAAGTGCTGCCGCAAATCTTGCCGGTGGAAGACGCCGAGATCGCGGCCTTCGCGCGCAAGCAGTTCGAGAAACAGGGCATCAAGATACTCACCGGCGCCAAGGTGACGAAACTCGACCGCAAGACCGACAGCGTCACGGCGACGATCGACGACGGCAAGGGCGGCACGCAATCGCTGACCGTGGACCGGGTTATTTCGGCTGTCGGTGTTGTCGGCAATATCGAGAATATCGGTCTTGAAAAGCTCGGCGTGAAGACCGATCGCGGCACTATCGTCATTGACGGGATGTGCCGGACCAACGTACCTGGCATCTACGCCATCGGCGACGTGGCCGGTCCGCCCATGCTCGCGCACAAGGCCGAGCACGAGGGCGTCATCTGTGTCGAGGCGATCAAGGGAATGCATCCGCATCCGATGGACAAGCTCCTCATCCCCGGCTGCACTTATTGTTTTCCGCAGATTGCGTCGGTCGGACTCACAGAGCAGTCGGCAAAGGACAGAAAGCTCGACATCCGGGTTGGCCACTTTCCTTTCATCGGCAACGGCAAAGCGATTGCACTTGGCGAAGACCAGGGCATGGTGAAAGTGATCTTCGACAAGAAGACCGGGCAACTGCTCGGAGCGCATCTGGTCGGCGCCGAAGTCACCGAGTTGATACAGGGCTTCGTGGTCGCGATGAATCTGGAGACCACGGAAGAAGAGCTGATGCACACAATCTTCCCGCATCCGACGCTGTCGGAGACGATGAAGGAAGCAGTGCTCGATGCTTACGGGCGCGTGCTCAATATGTGAACGAGTTGGCTCAAAGCCGCCGCGACTTCGCCGCGAACATTGCGCCCGCATCGCGATCGCACTGAGATCCGTAAAGACCCGATAAACGGAAGATTATTCCCGCATCTTCGACATGCATATACGCCGCGCGATGGCACGCGGTCGTGAACTTGTGCGCCGCAATAATTCCAAATCGGAAGCCGCTCTTGCGCGACCGGGCGACACCCACTTTCCGAAAGGGATTAAAAATGAAAACGATTATCAGAGTGACCGCGTTCTCGCTGGCTATTGCGGGGCTGGCCGCGAGTCTTCCGGCACAGGCGGCAACGCACAAGCGCCAGCACGTGACCGTTCACCAGGAGCCTATGGCGTCGAATCCGTATGGAGTCCATTTGGGTCCGGACGGTCTGCTTTACAGTTCCATGGGATCTGCGGTCCCGGGCTACGTCCTGAGCCAGCCTAACGAATGCTGGATGGAAGACGGCTATTCGCACTGGACGACGTGCAACGCCGACTGATGCCAAAAGCATTGCTACGGAGCGGATGAAAGTCCGCTCCGTAGCGGCAAGGCGCCGGTGTCATCCTCCGGCTTTCCGCGCGCAACGCTTTCTGGAAGAATTCCGGCGTTAGGCTCGACCATGTGATCCGCGTAGAGCGGTGACGGGCAGGAGGACGCCATGCAGGACCATATCTACAAGGTCGTTGAACTTGTCGGTTCTTCGGAAAAGAGCATTGAGGATGCTATCGGCCAGGCGGTCACGCGCGCTCAACAAACGCTTCGGAACTTGCGCTGGTTCGAGGTGACACAGACGCGCGGCAATATCGAAAACGGCAAGGTCGCCCATTATCAGGTGACGCTGAAAGTCGGCTTCACCATGGAATGAGCCGACAGGCCGCGCACTTTCCACATCGTTGCTACGCCGCGTCGCGGTGGGAGATTTCGATCACTCGCGCGCGAGCGGCCAATTGCTCGACCAGAGCATTGGCGGCGGCACGGTTCTTGGCGTCTAGATTGGCATCCCATTCGTCGAGCAGATAGATCGGCGCGTCGGTGCATTTCACGATCTCTTCGAGAGAGCGCAATTGACGTTCGCCGGAGGAGAAGCCCTTGCGTTTGCGCCGTGTGGTTTTCACCTCTTTCGGCTCTTCCGCTTCCTCCTCGCCTGGCTCGGGGTCCTTGAGCGCGAATTCGAAGGCCAGCCGGTCCGAGGTCGGCCAGTAATAGGCGCGGTTCTTGATTTCGGACTTGAGCGCGGCAAGCAGCGTCGATTTGCCGGAACCGTTGCCGCCGCGAACATTGACGCGTCCGCTTGTCGTACCGAGCAATAGCTTCATCGCAGCATCGATCGAATCGACGATCTGTATCTCGCCGCCTTCGCGCAGCACCAGCTTGTCGAACTTGATACGTCGGTTGAAATTCGGATCGGGTTCCGGACGCATGTTGTCGGCAATGCCGCCGACTCGGGTCCAGGACGCGAGCACATCGTTGAACTCGATCGCCAACTGATGAACCTCGTTGGTCATGTCGATCTGTCGCGGCAGCGTTGCGGCAAGTCCGATCAGGATCGCGATGTCGCCGGCGTCGCGAAACGCGATATAGGCCAGCGTCGAGAACACGATGGTCAGGCCAATAATGGCGCCGACGGCGCTCAGGCCTTCGCGTGCGACGATGACCCGGATTGCTGCCTTCAAGCACTCGCGTGCGCGAAATTTGAAGCCCTTGAACCAGAGGTGCAAATTATATTTGTTGCCGGAGAACACATTGTCCCAGGCGGTATAGCCGTGCGCGGTGACTCGATTGTTCCAGCGCTGGCTGTCGAGATAGATCTCGGTTACGCGCCGCCGCACCAGATACTGCATTCCGATGAGGATGATGAAAACGGTCGCGTATGCGACCGGCAATGCGCCGTCGATCTCGGCGCCCAGCACGATTGCGTTGAAGATCAGCGACAGCAGGACCTTGAGTTGCCCTTCCACCTCGTACATCAGCTTGTAGATGGTGTGGAATGTCTCACTGGTCAGGAAAGGTTCCACCTGTTCACGCGCGTGGCGGTCGCCAAGCAGGGTGGGGAAGTGACGATTATCGCGGGCAAAACGCGTGATGTAGAGACCAAAGGCCCGCATGCCCGCGCGCTCGGCAAATACCCAGCTGATGGCGCCAGCAGCATAGGAGGCGCACTGGACCAGCAGGATCCAGACCAGATCCATGACGAAAAAATTGCCGTTGGCGACGTCGCGTCCGACCTTGATAACGAGCCAGGTGGTAGCGGCCGACAGCAGCGCTTCGCAAACCAGAAGAAACAGGCAGATATAGAGCGGCCAGCACAATAGAAACCGCACAAACTGCAGTCTGGTAAAGGGTTCGCGAGTCATCGAATGTCGGCCCCGGATTGTCCGGCAATGTAGCAAGGATCGTCCGTCTTGCGGATAGGCTTCGCAAACCGTAAGTAACGCTTATAAGCCATTGACGTTCATCCGGTTTCAGGCCAGCCGTGACGGTCATTATCGACACGATTTCAAAGGAGCGCCCGCGCCATCCGGAAAAAGCCGGCCGGCCGGACAGCCCGCTGCTGCGCAAACCGGACTGGATCCGGGTCAAGGCGCCGGTCTCCCGCGGTTATGCGGCGACTCAGGCCATCGTGCGCGAAAACAAGCTTGTCACCGTATGCGAGGAAGCCGGGTGCCCGAATATTGGCGATTGCTGGGAAAAGAAGCACGCCACTTTCATGATCATGGGCGACACCTGCACCCGCGCGTGTGCTTTCTGCAACGTCAAGACCGGGCTGCCGGGCGCGCTCGATGCGGATGAGCCTGATCATGTCGCGCAAGCCGTCGCAAAGCTCGGCCTGGCACATGTCGTGATTACGTCCGTCGACCGCGACGACCTCGAAGACGGCGGTGCGGACCATTTCGCGCGCACCATCCGTGCCATTCGCGCGCAATGTCCCGCGACCACGATCGAAATCCTGACGCCGGATTTCCTGCGCAAGGACGGCGCGCTTGAACAGGTGGCGGCGGCTAAGCCGGACGTGTTCAACCACAATCTCGAAACCGTACCGGCGCAGTATCTTACGGTACGGCCGGGCGCGCGCTATTTCCATTCCATCCGTCTGCTGCAGCGGGTGAAGGAGCTCGATGCTTCGATGTTCACCAAGTCCGGGATCATGGTGGGGCTCGGCGAGGAGCGAAACGAAGTGCTGCAATTGATGGACGATCTGCGCAGCGCCGATGTCGATTTCCTCACCATCGGCCAATATCTGCAGCCGACCCGTAAGCATCATCCGGTCGTGCGCTTCGTGACGCCCGACGAGTTCAAGTCGTATGAAAAGATAGCCTATGCCAAGGGCTTCCTGATGGTGTCATCGTCACCACTGACGCGCTCGTCGCATCACGCGGGCGAGGATTTTGCGCGATTGAAAGCCGCGCGGCAGGCCAAGGCCTGATCGCGGGCCCACGATGCCCGAATTTCAGACCAAGCGCCGCGTGCGGCACAGCGCCCCCAACATGTTCGATCTGGTCGCCGACGTCGAGCGATATCCGCAATTTGTGCCGCTATGCAGCGCGATGAAGTTGCGCAGCCGCACCGAGCAGCCCGACGGCAAGGTCGTGATCGTTGCCGAAATGACGGTCGCTTATAAACTGATCCGCGAGACCTTTCGCAGCCGGGCGACGCTCGACCGGCCCAACCTGCGAATCCTGGTGGAATATCTCGATGGCCCGTTCAGCCGCATGGAAAATCGCTGGGAATTTCAGCCGGTCGAGGACAGGCTTTGCGACGTGAAATTCTTCATCGCCTACGAGTTTCGCAGTCGCATGCTCGGCATGCTGATGGGCGCGATGTTCGACACCGCATTCCGCCGCTTTGCGGTAGCGTTTGAGAAACGCGCCGATGAAATCTACGGAAAGCAATCCGCGACCAGTTAGGTTCGGGGAGGGCGCGCAGCCTCCGCTTCCGCTAGATCGTGCAGCATGAGGAAGGCCTGCAGCACTGATTGCTTGCGCACCTCTGCCCGCCCGATATTGCCGTAGCGCTTCTCGGCGTGAACCAGCCTCCCGCCGCGCGCAGCCGCGCCGAAATGCACCAGCCCGACCGGCTTTTCCGCGCTACCGCCGTCCGGCCCTGCAATTCCCGTAACGGATACGGCGATATCCACCGGTGAATGCGCCAGCACGCCCCGGGCCATTTCTTCGGCGGTCTCGCGGCTGACCGCGCCATATACTTTCAGCGTTGCCGCCGATACCTCAAGCATGTCCTGCTTGGCCTGGTTGGAATAGGTGATGAAGCCGCGGTCCAGGATGCTGGACACACCAGGAATTTCGGTGAGCGTTCCGGCCACCAAACCCGCGGTACAGGATTCCGCCGTCGCTACCGTGAGGTTCTTGCGCTTGCAGATGTCGAGCAGGCGTTTCGCCGCTTCCACGATGTCGTCATCGAGCATGGCGGATCAACGCTCAAGGCAGCCGGATCGTTGCGGTGGCATAGGCGGCCATGCCTTCGCGGCGGCCTATGAATCCCATCATCTCGTTGGTCGTCGCCTTCACCCCAACTCGATCGGGCGCGATGCCGGCAATCTCGGCAATGCGGGCGCGCATGGCGTCGCGATGCGGACCGATCTTCGGTGCTTCGCTGACGATGGTCACATCGAGATGCGCGATCATGCCGCCGCGCGCTTTCAACCGCTCGACAGCAAATGTGAGGAAACGGTCGGATGTGGCTCCGCGCCATTTCGGATCGCTCGGGGGAAAATGTGCGCCGATATCGCCGTCGGCGAGGGCGCCGAGGATGGCGTCGACCAGAGCGTGCAGCACCACGTCGGCGTCCGAGTGTCCAGAGAGCCCGCGGTCATGTACGATGCGGATCCCGCCCAGCATGACATGATCGCCGTCGCCAAAGGCGTGCACGTCGAAGCCCATGCCGGTGCGGATGTCGGAAAGCTTTTCAAGCAGCATCGCTTCGGCTCGCAGGAAATCGTCGGGGGTTGTAAGTTTGATGTTGGTTGCTTCACCCTCGAAAGTCGAGACTGGCAGTCCCGCCCATTCCGCAAGCGCGGCGTCGTCGGAGAAATCCAGTCTGCCCTGTGCCTGCGCGCGCTCATGCGCCTCGATCAAGGGCCGGAACCGGAAGACCTGCGGCGTCTGCACAATGCGCAGGGTCGTACGATCGACCGTGCGCCGAACGCGACCCTCGGCATCCACTTCCTTCACCGTGTCGGTCATCGGCAAGGCCGGTATGGCGGCACCGGTCGCCCTCGCTGCGACCAAGCCACGGGTGAGCAAGGCGCTGGAGGCGAAGGGGCGGGCCGCATCATGAATGAGCACCAATTCGGGCCCAGCAATCGCGAGCGCCTGCAGCCCCGCCAGGACGGAGGCCTGCCGGGTTGCCCCACCGAACACCGGTTCCGGCAGTTCAAATCCCCGCGATGCCGCTTCGAAGAGCTTTCGGTCGTCAGGGTGAATGACGATCTGTATCGGCCCGACTTCGCTACATTCGGCGAACAACGAGAGACACCTTCGGAGCGCCGAAAGACCAGCTAAGGCCTTGTATTGCTTTGGAACTTCGCTTCCGCTCCGAGTGCCGCGGCCGGCGGCCAGCAGCACGACCCCGTTTCGCGAAGATGGATTTTTACTGGGCACGAGAACGACCTTTGGCACGGCAGTCTATGCACATAAAGTGGGACTTTTTGCACTGCAGCACTTGTGTCATGACTAGTTTTGGCTAAACTCTAAGCAGCATCAGGATAGCCTAATATTTATGCAGAATGTGCCAGGATGAGCATCAAAGTCTCTCGCCGCGCTATCAGCATCGGCCCGATCGGACTTCCGAACCAGGTCGTACTGGCTCCGATGTCTGGCGTGACCGACGCACCGTTCCGACGCGCCGTGGAATCGTTGGGCGCCGGCCTTGTCGTATCCGAGATGGTGGCGACCGCAAAGCTCGCGGGCGGCAACCGTGACGCGGTGCTGCGCTCCGATGGAAACGGGGTTGCAATCAACGCCATCCAGCTTGCCGGTTGCGAGGCGCATTGGATGGGAGAGGGTGCTCGCATCGCTGAAGCAACCGGTGCGGAAATCATCGATATCAATATGGGTTGCCCGGCCAAGCATGTGACCAACGGCCAATCGGGTTCGGCGCTGATGCGCGATCTCGACCACGCTCTCACGCTGATCGAGGCCGTGGTGTCGTCGGTGAGGGTGCCGGTCACACTCAAGATGCGGCTCGGCTGGGACCACGATTGTATCAATGCTCCGGAGCTTGCGCGGCGTGCTGAGGACGCGGGCGTCAAACTCGTCACTGTTCACGGCCGCACCCGAAATCAGTTCTACAAGGGCATTGCCGATTGGCGCGCGGTCCGCAAAGTAAGAGACGCAGTCTCGATCCCGCTTGCAGTGAACGGCGACATCGAAAGCCTGCAGGATGCGCAAGATGCGATCGAGCAATCCGGCGCTGACCTTGTGATGGTCGGACGTGCCGCGCTCGGCCGTCCATGGTTGCCTGGCAAGATTGCACGCGCGCTTGCCGGCGGGGCGGCTGAGGAGGAGCCACCCCTCGCGCAACAGCACGACATCGCCGCCAACCTGTATCGGGAAATACTCGATCACCACGGCATCGAAATCGGACGTCGCCATGCCCGCAAGCACCTCGCTGCCGGAATTGACGTGGCTGGCGAGATCGCGGGCGCGAATGAAACGGAGATCAAAGGCTGGCGCCATCAGGTGCTAACGGCGGAGGCCCCGGAGCAAACGCTATCGCTTCTGCGGCGCGCCTACGACTCGTTCCAGACCCTGTTTTCGAGCCGTCTTTTGGGCCTTGCCTGGAAGGCCGCGGCATGAAGCTCAATCCCCTGGCGCCTCGATTTGCGCATGGCCCGGAGGCGGTGGTCAACGCGTTGCCGCTGCCGGTCGTGGTCATCGCGCCCGACGGCAAAATCATTGACGCCAATTCCGCAGCCGAAGCGTTCTTCGAGGTTTCGGTGCCGCTCCTCAAGCGGCATCAGTTGCGCGAGCTGGTTCCCTTCGGCAGCCCGCTGCTGTCGCTGGTCGATCAGGTGCGCGAACATGGCGGCGCGGTCAACGAATATAAGGTCGATCTTTCGACCCCTCGCAATCCCGGCGAACATATTGTCGATCTGTATGTCGCGCCGCTGCCTGAGCGGCCGGGTCATGTCGTCGTGATGCTGCAGGAACGCACCATCGCCGACAAGATGGACCGGCAGCTGACACATCGCGGCGCGGCGCGGTCGGTCAGCGCGCTGGCGTCGATGCTGGCGCACGAGATCAAAAATCCGCTTTCGGGAATTCGCGGCGCCGCGCAACTGCTCGAACAATCCGCTGGCGACGAAGACCGCACGCTGACTCGTCTGATCTGCGATGAGGCCGACCGCATCGTAAAGCTTGTCGACCGCATGGAAGTGTTCGCGGACGAACGCCCGATTGAACGCGAGCCAGTCAACATCCACGTGGTGCTCGAACACGTGAAGCGGCTTGCGCAATCCGGGTTTGCCCGCCACATCCGTTTCGTCGAGGAGTACGACCCGTCGTTGCCGCCCGTTCTGGCCAACCGTGACCAGCTCGTTCAAGTGTTTTTGAATCTCGTCAAGAACGCTGCCGAATTGATCGGGGAGAACGCGATCGACGGCGAGGTCCAGATCACCACCGCTTTCCGTCCGGGCGTGCGGCTGACACTGCCGGGCAGCCGCTCGCGGATGTCGCTGCCGATGGAATTCTGCATCAAGGACAACGGCCCGGGAGTTCCAGCCGACCTGCTGCCTCACATGTTCGACCCGTTTGTGACGACGAAAACTTCGGGATCTGGCCTTGGACTTGCATTGGTGGCGAAGATAATAGGCGATCACGGCGGCATCATCGAATGCGAATCCCAATCCAGGCACACGGTCTTTCGGATCCTGATGCCGATGTATGCGGGAAACGGGTCAGGTGCGGTTCCGTTGGAGATGGCCGAACCTGCTGTGGAGACACAATCTCAATGAGTGACCGAGGCCGATGATGCCCGCGGGGAACATACTCGTCGCCGATGACGACGCCGCGATCCGGACGGTGCTCAACCAGGCGCTGTCGCGCGCGGGCTATGAAGTCCGTTCGACCAGCAACGCCGCGACACTTTGGCGCTGGGTCAGTCAAGGCGAGGGCGACCTCGTCATCACCGACGTCGTAATGCCGGACGAAAATGCGTTCGAACTGATACCGCGCATCAAGAAGTTGCGGCCAGAACTGCCAATCATCGTGATGAGCGCGCAGAATACGTTCATGACGGCGATCCGTGCTTCCGAGCGCGGCGCTTATGAGTATCTGCCGAAACCGTTCGATCTGAAGGAATTGATCGGAATTGTCGGGCGCGCGCTGTCCGAACCGAAGGAGCGGTCGCGGAGTGCCGCGGGTAAACCGGAAGAAATCGATGCATCAATCCCGCTGGTGGGGCGCTCACCGGCAATGCAGGAAATCTACCGCCTGCTGGCGCGCCTGATGCAAACAGATCTCACCGTGATGATCACTGGTGAGTCCGGGACCGGCAAGGAATTGGTTGCGCGCGCGCTGCACGATTATGGCAAGCGCCGAAGCGGTCCCTTCGTTGCCATCAACATGGCCGCGATCCCGCGCGACCTGATCGAGTCCGAATTGTTCGGGCACGAAAAGGGCGCTTTCACCGGGGCCAACACCCGCTCTTCCGGTCGGTTCGAACAGGCCGAAGGGGGCACGCTGTTCCTGGACGAAATCGGCGATATGCCGATGGAGGCGCAAACGCGGCTTCTGCGCGTCCTGCAGCAGGGCGAATATACAACGGTCGGCGGCCGCACCCCGATCAAAACCGACGTGCGGATCGTTGCCGCGACCAACAAGGACCTGCGTATCCTGATCCAGCAGGGCCTTTTCCGCGAAGACCTGTACTTCCGCCTCAACGTGGTTCCGCTACGCCTGCCGCCGTTGCGTGAGCGCGCCGAAGACGTGCCTGATCTGATCCGCCATTTCTTCGCACTCGCCGAGCGGGAAGGACTGCCGCGCAAGCATATCGATCAGGCGGCCCAGGAACGGCTGAAGAAATATCAATGGCCCGGAAATGTGCGCGAACTGGAAAATCTCGCGCGCCGGCTCGCGGCTTTGTATCCGCACGAAATCATCACGCTGGCGGTGGTTGAAGCCGAACTGACCCAGCCGGCGATGACGCAGGATGTGGATGGCGGAGCCCCGGACAATCTCTCGGCCGCGGTCGAGCGTAACCTCTCACGCTATTTCTCGGGCTTTCCGGACGGCCTGCCGCCGCCCGGTCTGTATCACCGTGTACTGCGAGAGGTGGAATATCCACTGCTGACCGCAGCGCTGGCGGCTACACGCGGAAATCAGATCCGGGCCGCCGATCTGCTCGGGGTGAACCGCAACACCTTGCGCAAGAAGATTCGCGACCTCGATATCCAGGTGATCCGAACAACCACCTGAGGTTGACGGCGCCGCGCATAACGCACCGGCAGAAAAGCCACAAAGGCTGCCGCGGAAATGTCGCAATCGCGCAACATTGTTGTATAATTGCATCATTTGTTGCGGGCCGTCGCTCGGCCGCCCGCATCCCAACTCGCAATTCGGGGGGCGATGGCTACCGCGGACCAGTCCTTGCCGCTCGAAAAAGTCGGCCCGCTCGGCGGCCGTCGAATCTCGTTCCGGCTGATCGGATCGATTGCGGTCGGCGTTGCGCTGCTGTCGGCGCTCGCGACCTTTCTTGTTCTTTCCGGTCTGACTCCGCTGCCGCCGACCCACAACGTCGTGGTCAGCCTGCTCGGCGTCAACGCGCTGGCCGCTTTCGTGCTGATCGCCATCATCGCGCGCGAAGTTGCGCGCATCGTCCGGGCGCGGCGTATCGGACGAGCCGGCGCGCAATTGCATGTGCGCATCGTTGGATTATTCGCGATCATTGCAGCGGTGCCGACCATTCTTGTCGCGATTGTCGCCACCATCACGCTCGATCGCGGCCTTGACCGTTTCTTCTCGGTGCGCACCAAGTCGATTATCGAGAATTCGCTGCTCGTCTCGGAAGCCTATCTGCAAGAGCACGCGCAGATGATTCGCGGCGACATTCTCGCCATGGCGCAGGACGTCGCGCGGGCCAAGCCGCTGTTCGATTCCGACCGTGAGCGCTTCCAGCAATTCCTGGCTGCGCAGACCACCATCCGCGGGCTGCCTCTGGCAGTGATGCTGAATGGCGAACTCGAAGTGATCGAACGCACGAATGTGCGACTCACGCAGGATTTCGCCATTCCGAACAAGGAAGTGCTGAAAACCCTGGGTGAAACCGAACCGCAAGTCGCGCTGATTCCGGAATCCAATTATGTCGCGAGCGTCGTGAAGCTGCGCGGTTACGACAATCTCTATCTCTACGTCGTGCGGTTGATCGATCCCCGCATCGTCGCGCAATTGCGCGAGACCCGGGCGAGCGTCAGCGATTACGCGCTGATGGAGTCCAGAAGGCTCGGCATTACTGTCGCTTTCGGTCTGATGTATACGGTGATCGCGCTGATCGTGCTGCTGTCGGCAGTGCTCATAGGATTGAATTTCGCCAACAGGCTTGTCGCGCCGATCCGCCGCCTGATCGACGCCGCCAATGTGGTTGCGACCGGCAACCTGCATGTGCAGGTGCCGGTGCACAAATCCGAAGGCGATCTCGGTCAGCTCGGCAAAACCTTCAACCGGATGACGCATGACTTGCGCACGCAGCGCGACGATCTCGTCAATGCCCGCGACATGGTCGATAGCCGCCGCCGCTTCGGCGAAGCGGTGCTGGCAGGTGCGAGCGCCGGTATCATCGGCGTCGATCACGAAGGCAAGATCAGCATTCTCAATCGTTCGGCCGAGCAATTGATCGGGGCGCCCGGCGCGGACCTGACCGGCAAGCCGCTTCTTGAAGTGGTTCCGGAATTGTCCGAATTGATCGGGCAGGCGGTCGACAACGGGCAGCGGCTGGCACACGGTCAGGTCACGCTGAGCCGCAAGGGCAGGGACCGCAATCTCTCGGTTCGGGTGACGAGCGAACAGACCGCCGACGCCGTGCACGGCTATGTGGTCACGCTCGACGATATCACGGAGCTGGTTTCGGCCCAGCGGACCTCCGCCTGGGCGGACGTGGCGCGCCGCATCGCCCATGAAATCAAGAACCCGCTGACGCCGATCCAGCTTTCGGCCGAACGTCTGCGAAGAAAATACGGCAAGGTCATCACCGAGGATCGCGCAATTTTCGAGCAATGCACCGACACCATCGTGCGCCAGGTCGACGACATTCGCCGCATGGTCGACGAATTCTCGCGCTTTGCGCGCATGCCAAAGCCGGTCATGCAGCCCGAAGACGTTGCCGACGCCGTACGCCAGGTGGTCTTCCTGATGCGTGTCGGTCATCCCGACGTCGAGATTGATCTGACGATCAGCGAAGACCCGATGCCGGCGAGGTTCGACCGGCGTCTGGTCTCTCAGGGGCTTACCAACATCATCAAGAACGGTACTGAAGCGATCAGCGCGCTGCCGGACGGCTCCGACAAGGGCCGCATCGTGGTAACGGCGACGCGCGAGGGCGACCAGATCAATATCGACGTGATCGACAACGGCATCGGACTGCCGACCGAGAACCGGTCACGGCTGCTCGAGCCGTATGTCACCACACGCGAGAAGGGCACGGGGCTCGGGCTCGCAATTGTGGGTAAAATTCTCGAAGAACATGGCGGCGGCATCGAGTTGCATGATGCGGCGGAAAAAATTGCGGGGCAGCGCGGCGCGTGGGTGCGCTTGCACTTTGCCGTCAATCCGCCGCAAGCCAGCGCCACCAATTTAGCGGAAGAAGACAAAATGAAGCGTGCGGGCGGTGGGGCATGAGCGCAGAAATCCTGATTGTCGACGACGAACCCGACATCTGCGAACTGGTTTCGGGTATCCTGCAGGACGAAGGTTACGCGACGCGGACCGCGCGTGACGGCGACGATGCGCTGAACGCAATCAAGACGCGTCGGCCCAATCTCGTTTTTCTCGACATCTGGCTGCAAGGTTCCAAACTCGATGGCCTGCAGCTTCTCGACGCTGCCAAAGGCGAATTTCCCGATCTTCCGGTCGTGATGATTTCGGGACACGGCAATATCGAGACCGCCGTCGCCGCCATAAAGCGCGGCGCCTATGACTTCATCGAAAAGCCGTTCAAGGCAGATCGCCTGGTCCTCGTCGCCGACCGGGCGCTGGAAAATTCCAGGCTCAAGCGCGAAGTGAAGGAGTTGAAGGCGATCTCGCCTCTGCCAAGTTCTCTGGTCGGCAAGTCGCCGGCGATGAACCAGCTCCGTCAGACGATCGAGAAAGTGGCGCCGACCAACAGCCGCATCATGATCATCGGCACCTCGGGTTCGGGCAAGGAACTGTGCGCGCGCACGCTTCACGGCCTGTCGAGCCGCTCCAGCGGGCCGTTCGTGGTGATCAACGCGGCTGCCATCACGCCGGAATCGATGGAGCCTGAGCTGTTCGGCGTCGAACAGTCGAATGGCAGCCGGGCCCGCAAGGCCGGTGCGCTGGAGGAGGCGCATGGCGGCACGCTGTTCATCGACGAAATTGCCGACATGCCGCGTGAAACGCAAAACAAGATCCTGCGCGTTCTGGTCGACCAGACCTTCGTTCGCGTCGGCGGCAATTCCAAGGTGACGGTGGACGTCCGCATCATCTCTTCGACCGCGCGCAATCTGGAATCGGAGATTGCATCCGGCACCTTCCGCGAGGATCTTTATCACCGGCTGTCGGTGGTGCCGATCCGGGTGCCGCCGCTCGCAGAGCGGCGAGAGGATATCCCGCTGCTGGTCGACTATTTCATGGACCAGATTTCGCTTGCAACCGGCCTGCCCAGGCGCACCATCGGCGAGGACGCCATGGCGGTACTGCAATCGCATGACTGGCCGGGCAACGTGCGCCAGCTTCGCAACAACGTCGAGCGGCTGATGATCCTCGCTGGCGGCGATCCGAACGCCGTCATCAGCGCATCAATGCTGCCGCAGGACGTCGGCTCGATGGTACCGTCGATGCCGAACGGCAATGGCGGCGAGCAATTGATGAGCCTGCCGCTTCGCGAAGCGCGCGAGATGTTTGAACGCGAATATCTGGTGGCGCAGATCAGCCGCTTCGGCAACAATATCTCGCGTACCGCAGAATTCGTCGGCATGGAGCGTTCGGCGCTGCATCGCAAGCTGAAGGCGCTCGGCATCGGCTGACCACGCAAAGAGAACGAGCCGTGTCGCGCATTGCCTATGTCAACGGTCGCTACCTGCCGCGGCGCCAAGCGGTCGTGTCATTCGAGGATCGCGGCTATCTGTTTGCCGACGGCGTCTACGAAGTGTGCGAGGTGAGGGAAGGCCGCCTTATCGACGAGCGTCGGCACATGGAGCGGCTCTCACGCTCGCTGTCGGAATTGCGGATCGACTTGCCGATGCCGCTTTCGTCGCTGAGCGCAGTGCTCCATGAGGTGGTGAGGCGAAACCGCGTTCGTGACGGCATCGTCTATCTGCAGATCACCCGCGGCGCAGCCAAGCGCGACCACGCTTTTCCGCCCGCCGGCACCCGGCCTGGTATCGTTGTCTCGGCAAGCAGGATCGATCCGGCCAAGACCGAAGCGATCGCCGTCGAAGGCATCGCCGTCATCACGCTGCCGGACAATCGCTGGGACCGGGTGGACATCAAGTCGATTGCGCTTTTGCCAAACGTGCTGGCCAAGCAGGCGGCGCGAGAGCAGGGCGCCCGTGAGGCCTGGTTCGTTGCAAGCGACGGCACCGTGACCGAGGGCTCATCCTCCAATGCCTGGATCGTCACCCGCGACGGCGCGCTTGTCACCCGCAAGGCCGACCACGCGATCCTGCGCGGAATTACACGCACCGTGCTGCTCGACGTGTTGCGCGACCACAATCTGAAGCTCGACGAACGCCCCTTTACTGTTTCCGAAGCGCAGGGTGCACGCGAGGCCTTCATCACCTCCGCCAGCCAGACCGTCATGCCGGTGGTCCGGATCGACGGGCAGCCGGTGGGCAACGGGGCTCCGGGGCTGGTGGCTAGCGCGCTACGACGAGATTTCCACCGCTTTGCCGAAAAATCATGACATTTGGTCACGCCGCCGTTGGGAGCGGCTTGCAAGTTGGGCTTGCGTGCCATGCCGCAGTGCCATCTAATATCGGCTCCCGGGCCTCGTGGGGGGACAAAGCGAGGTCGATCGGACTTGGCTTCAAATAACTGCAATCAATAATTCGGGCGATCAGTCTATCGGGAACTGGGCAAAAAACGTCTCGCGGCAGCGTCGCCGGCGGGCAAAAAAAGGAACGCACGGCGATGGCAGCCGAACGAACTCAAAATCTCCAAGACACCTTTCTCAACCACGTCCGCAAGGCAAAAATCCCGCTCACGATCTTTCTGGTGAACGGCGTCAAGCTGCAGGGCGTAGTCACCTGGTTTGACAATTTCTGTGTCCTGCTGCGCCGCGACGGGCATTCGCAGCTGGTCTACAAGCATGCGATTTCGACGATCATGCCGGGTCATCCGATCCAGCTGTTCGAAGGTGCCGAGGAAGGCGCAGGAGAAAAAGGCTAGTTGCAGCCACGCCGCCGCGATGCAGAATCCGGCCGACTGACCCAGGAGCGATCCCGGGCCAATACCGGCCGCGCGCTGGTCGTCGGCCCTTACGCGAAAGCGCATCCGAACGCGCGCGAAGCCGCGCGCTCGCCACAGGCGCGCATGGAGGAGGCGACCGGCCTCGCGCTCGCCATTGATCTCGACGTGGTCGAGACCGGCATCGTCACGCTCAATCAAATCCGTCCCGCAACCTATATCGGCAAGGGCAAGGTCGAAGAGCTGGCGGGCCTGATCAAAGCACGCGAGATCGATCTCGTGGTGATGGACTGCGCGCTGTCACCGGTACAGCAGCGCAACCTCGAAAAGGCATGGTCGGCCAAGGTGCTCGATCGCACCGGGCTCATTCTCGAAATCTTCGGCAAACGCGCGCAGACCAAGGAGGGCGTGCTGCAAGTCGAGCACGCGCATCTCACCTACCAGAAAAGCCGGCTGGTGCGATCCTGGACGCATCTGGAGCGCCAGCGCGGCGGCTTCGGTTTCCTTGGCGGGCCGGGCGAGACCCAGATCGAGGCCGACCGCCGCATGATCGAGGAGCGCATCGCGCGCATCGAGGCCGAACTGGAAAAGGTCAAGAAGCGCCGCAAACTTCATCGCGAGAGCAGAAAGCGGGTGCCGTATCCGATCGTGGCTTTGGTCGGCTACACCAATGCCGGCAAGTCGACGCTGTTCAACCGCATGACGCGGGCGCGAGTTCTGGAAGCCGACATGCTGTTTGCGACTCTCGATCCGACGCTCCGCGCGATCGACCTGCCGCACGGCGCCAAGGTGATCCTGTCCGATACCGTGGGCTTCATTTCGGAGCTTCCGACCATGCTGGTGGCGGCGTTCCGCGCGACGCTGGAAGAGGTGGTGGAAGCGGACGTGATCCTGCACGTGCGCGACGTCTCGCACGACGACAGCGAGGCGCAGATGCGCGACGTGCAGGAAGTGCTGAAAGGTCTCGGCATCGATGAGCAGCGCCGCGAGCGGGTGATCGAAGTCTGGAACAAGATCGACCGGCTATCGGGCGAAGACCGCGCGCAGATCGACAACATGGCGGCGCGCGCCGACGCCGCGCACCGGCCGATTCTGGTTTCGGCGCTGACGGGCGAGGGCATCGATACACTCCTTGCCGGGATCGAGGATCGTCTCTCGGAAACCCGGTTGGTGCTCGATCTGGTGCTCGAAGGTTCGGACGGCGCCGGCCTGTCATGGCTGCACCGGAACACCGAAGTAATCTCAAGGTCCGTCGGCGAGGATGGCCGGGTGGCGATCTCCGTCCGGGCCGATCCAGCCAAAGCCGGTCAGGTGCGGGCGCGCTTTGCCGCCACCGCATTGGCGTCCTGAGCGGACGACTTTTCGCTTTTGCTCTCGGCCGCTTTTGCCGCATCCCAGAGCGCGTCCATTTCGGCAAGCGTGGCATCGCTTGGCGTCTTGCCGAGCTTCGCCAGCGCAGCCTCGATCGCCGCAAAGCGACGTTCGAACTTGGTATTGGTGGCTCGCAAAGCCGCATCAGCATCAACATCCAGATGCCGCGCCAGATTAACCAGCGCGAACATCAGGTCGCCGATTTCGCCAGCGGCCGCGGAATTGTCGGTGGCGTCGAGAGCGGCTTCGATCTCGTCGGTCTCTTCGCGAATCTTGTCCAGCACCGCACGCGGGTCGTTCCAGTCGAAGCCGACCTTGGAAGCCTTCTGCTGAAGTTTGAGAGCGCGCATCAGCGCGGGCAAACCGGCCGGAATGCCGGCGAGGGCGCCCGCCTCGTCTTCGATGCCGCGCCGCCGTTGCCGCTCCGCCTTTTCGTCCGACTTGATCCGGTCCCACAGGCCTTTCACCTCGTCCGGCGTCAGATGCTGCGTATCACCGAACACATGCGGATGCCGCCGGATCAGCTTTTCGGTGATCGCCTGCACCACGTCGCCGAAATCGAACGCCGATTGCTCCTGGGCCATCCTGGCGTGAAACGCGACCTGGAGGAGGAGGTCGCCAAGTTCGTCCTTCAGATCGTCGAGATCGTTACGGGCAATCGCGTCGGCGACTTCGTGCGCTTCCTCGATGGTGTATGGCGCGATCGTCGCGAAATCCTGCTTCAGATCCCATGGGCATCCTGTGCCCGGCGTGCGTAGCGCCGCCATGATCTCGATGAGACGTTGGATATCGCGGGAGGACTTGGGGACGGAGATGTTCATAAGAACGATGTGGCAATCCGCGAGCTCTCACCACAAGCGGTTTCCGTAGCCATCCCCAGCATGACCTGATTCGCATAAGACATATTATGGAACATATTTGGATGGGTGGCGGTCGCCATTAAAGGACAGCTATTGAGTTATCCTCGGCCGCTTTCTTTGTACCGGCCAACCGCCATATTCAAGCTTTTGAAGATACTTAGCGGCACCTGCAAAGACTGTGTCTGCGCCACCTCAGACCGAAATCTGCATGCCGTCATAGCCCGGCACGACGCCCGCCGGCAGCGTTTCGCGCAAGGCATCGTAGTCTAGGTCGGTGTGCATGTTGGTGAGCACGGCACGCTTCGGCTTCAGCCGGTCGATCCACTCGAGTGCCTGCGACAGCGAGAAGTGACTCGGGTGCGGCGTGTGCCGGAGCGCATCCACGATCCACAGTTCGAGGCCCGTGAGCGCCGCCGCGCTTTCATCCGGCATGCCAACCAGGTCGGCCGAATACGCCACGTTGCCGAAGCGAAAGCCAAGCGACGGAATATCGCCGTGGTCCTGCAGGACCGGCAACGCCGCGATCGGTCCGCCGTCGCCTTCGATCGTCACGGGCTTGCCCGGCACCAGCCGGTGCTCGTTCAGGATCGGCGGATATTCGCTGCCGGGCGGCGTCATGAAGCAATAGCCGAAGCGCGCATGCATGGCGCGCGAGGTCGGCTCGTCGAGCCAGGCATCCAGCCTGCGACGGTGGCGGATGAAAAGCCCGCGCAGATCGTCGATGCCATGCGTGTGGTCGGCATGCTCATGGGTGAAAAGGATGCCGTCGAGCTTCTGGACGTCGGCACCCAGCAACTGCTCACGCAGGTCCGGCGACGTGTCGACCAGGAGCTGGGTTTTGCCCTCGGCGCCGTGACGCTCGACCAGGATCGAGCAGCGCCGCCGGCGGTTCTTCGGATTGTCCGGATTGCAGGCGCCCCAGCCGAGCGCCGGCCGCGGCACACCGCCCGATGAGCCGCAGCCCAGGATGGTGATATCGAGCTTCATGCGGCTGCTGAAATATTTCGCGGCATTTTACTGAAAAGCTTGAAGAAGTTTTCGGTGGTCTGGCGAGCGATCTCGGCTTCGGAAACGCCACGGACCTGAGCCAGCGTTTTCGCGGTTTCGACGACATAAGACGGCTCGTTGCGCTTGCCACGATACTTGCCGGGCGCGAGATACGGCGCATCGGTCTCGACAAGGATACGGTCTGCCGGCAGCGACGCTGCGATGTCGCGCAGGTTCTGTGAGTTCTTGAACGTCAGGATGCCGGTGAAGGAGATATGCAGTCCGAGTGCGATGGCGCGACGGGCTAGCTCTTTGCCGCCGGTGAAGCAGTGCAGAACGGCCGGGAAGGCCCCCTTCCCGGTTTCCTCCTCCAGGATCGCCGCCATGTCGTCGTCGGCGTCGCGCGAATGGATCACCAGCGGCAGCCCGGTGTCGCGGGCCGCAGCGATATGGGCGCGAAAACCCTGTTCCTGCGCCGCGCGCGGGCTGTTGTCATAGTGATAGTCGAGCCCGGCTTCGCCGATCGCGACCACTTTCGAATGGGCGGACTCCGCCACCAATTCGGCCGGGCCGATATCGAGTTCCTCGTGCGCGTTATGTGGATGCGTGCCGACCGAACAGTACACGTCGTCGAAGCGCTCCGTGATGGCGAGCAAGTCGGGCAACTTCCGCACGCGTGTGGAAATCGTCACCATTCGCCCGATCCCGGCGGCTCGCGCGCGCTGGACGATACCGTCGAGATCGTCGGCAAAGTCCGGAAAATCGAGATGGCAATGGCTGTCGACGAGCATCTGGTACCTTGCAGCGCTACTGAGCCGCTTCCGGCTCTACATAACGCGGGAACACCGCCGACGGTGCCGGAAGCGTGGTGCCCGCCTTGAGCCTGTGACCGCCGCCAAGTTTTGCGAAATCGCGCTCGTCAACCGGCACACCCAGGAGATCCAGCAACTTGCCGGAGGATTCCGGCATGAAGGGCTGCGCCAGGATCGCGACCTGCCGGATCACCTCGGCGGTGACATAGAGCACCGTGCCTTGCCGTGCCGGGTCGCTCTTGGCGAGCGCCCAGGGCGCCTCGCCTGCGAAATAGCGATTGGCGTCGGCGACCACCGCCCAGACCTGATTGAGCACCTGATGCAACTGCTGCGTCTTCATCGCCTCGCGGCATCCAGCAATCATCGCATCGGCGGACGCAAGGATCGCCTGGTCGTTGTCCGACAAGGCGCCCGGCGTCGGCAGCACGCCGCCGAGTTGCTTGCCGATCATCGACAGCGAACGCTGCGCGAGGTTGCCGAGATCGTTGGCAAGCTCCGCGTTGATGCGTGTCGCAATCGCCTCATAGCTATAATTGCCATCCTGGCCGAACGGCACTTCGCGCAGGAAAAAATAGCGCACCGGATCGACGCCGAAGGTGTCGGCGAGCGTGAATGGATCGACCACGTTGCCGGTCGATTTCGACATCTTTTCGCCGCGGTTGAACAGGAAGCCGTGACTGAATATGCGGCGTGGCACCGCAATGCCAGCCGACATCAGGAAGGCCGGCCAATAAACCGCATGGAAGCGCACGATGTCCTTGCCGATCACATGCAGGTCGGCCGGCCAGTAACGCTTGAACATCTCGCTTTCGGTGTCGGGATAACCGACCGCGGTGATGTAATTCGTCAGCGCATCGACCCACACATACATGACATGCTTCGGGGCGCCCGGCACCGGAACGCCCCATTCGAAAGTGGTGCGCGAGATGGAGAGGTCCTGCAGCCCGCCCTTCACAAAGCTTGCGACCTCGTTCAGCCGTTCACGCGGCAGCACGAAATCCGGCACCTTTTCGTAAAGGTCGAGCAGCTTTTGCTGATAGGCGGACAGCTTGAAGAAATAGCTCTCCTCCTCAACCCATTCGACTGGGGTGCCGGTCTCGATCGCGACCCGGACATTGTGCTCGTTCAGTCTCGTCTCATCCTCGGCGAAATAACGCTCGTCGCGCACTGAATACCAGCCGGCATATTTGGCGAGATAGATGTCGCCATTCGCCTGCATCTTCTCCCAGATCGCGATCGACGCCTTGTAGTGCCGCGGCTCTGTGGTGCGGATGAAATCGTCGTTCGAGCAATTCATCCGCTCTACCATGGCGCGGAAGCTCGGCACGTTGCGTTCCAGCAATTCGCGCGCGGTCAGTCCTTCGCGCGCGGCGGTCTGCTGAATCTTCTGTCCGTGCTCGTCGGTACCGGTGAGAAAGAAGACGTCGTATCCGTCAAGCCGCATGAAACGCGCGATCGCGTCGGTCGCGATCGCTTCATAGGCGTGGCCGATATGCGGCACGCCGTTGGGATAGGAAATCGCGGTAGTGACGTAATAGCGGGGCTTTGCCGGCATCGTTGCGCCAATCGGGTGAAACAGGGCCGTCAGAGCTATCAGCCGCTCGCGGCCTCGGCAAGGCGGCCGAAGGCGCGGAATATCAACGGCTTGCGGTCGAGATTGTAGATGTCGGTGCTGCGCGCCGCCTGGTTCACCTCGCTCCAGATATCGGCAAGTTGGGCAGCGCGGACGGCGTCGCCTTCGAGCATTCGCAGCCGCGCCGACATCCAGTCGTTGATGGCGTCCAGCACGATTTCCAAAAGCCGCGGGTCGCTGCCCGCGATCCCGTCGGCAAGGGCATGCAGGTCACGGGGATCGGCATTCGGCAGCCGTGCCAGCAGCGCCATCGCCTGCTGGCGGAGTTTGAAAGCCGGTCCCTCCGACAGCGAGAGCGCGCGGCTGACACTGCCCTCGGCGGCCGACAGCACGGAGTCGTCTGCGACCTCCCCGGTCGCTGTCGCCAGGGCCTGTGCCAGCGCGGCTTTCGACAGCGGACGCAGCATCAGCCGATGGCAGCGAGAGCGAATGGTGGCGATAACAGAGCCCGGCCCATGACTGACCAGTAGAAACAAAACTCGCGACGGCGGCTCCTCCAGGCCCTTCAGCAGCGCGTTGGCGCTTGCGGCATTGAGGTCATCGACCGCGTCCACGATCACCACGCGCCAGCCGCCGAACCCCGCGGTCGAGCCAAGAAAGACGGTGACGCGCCGCGCGTCGTCGACGCTGATCACGGTGCGCAGCTTGCCGTTGTCACCAACGGTGCGTTCCAGTACCAGCAGATCGGGATGTGATTGCGCACGCACGAGTTCCGCCGCCGGATTATCCGGCGCCACCGCAAGCGATTTTGCGTGCTGTACCGGCTTCGTCATCGGGTCCGGATGCGCAAGCACAAAGCGCGCCATGCGAAAGGCCAGCGTTGCCTTGCCGATCCCTTGCGGACCGCCGATCAGGAACGCATGCGGAATACGCCCCGAGCGATACGCCTCAAGCAGCGCCTGTTCGGCCGCATCGTGCCCGAACAAAACCTGAGTGGAGCGCGGATGTCCAATGCTGTCTTCATCTGCGGCTTCCACCCGCTTCGGGCTCATCGCCCCGTCTCCTCGATCGCAAACGGCGCGGTCGCCGGTTCGAGCTTGCGATTGACGATGGCCCAGACCTTTTCCGTCACGCGCTGTTGCGGTTCGCTCGCATCGATCAGGACGCAGCGGTCCGGTTCGCTGATCGCGAGTTGACGATAAGCCTCGCGCAGCCGGTTATGGAAGGTGAGGTCCTCGCCTTCGAACCGATCGGTTTGCGCGTCGCCCCGGCGCGCTTCCGCACGCTTCAGACCGGTTTCCGCCGGTGCATCGAGCACGATGGTCAGGTCCGGCTTGGTGTCGCCGACGGTGATCTTTTCCAGCCGCCGGATCAGCCTTGCATCGACATGACCAAGCACACCCTGATAGACGCGCGTCGAATCTGCGAAGCGGTCGCAGATGACCCAATGGCCCTTCTCCAGTGCGGGCCGGATCGTATGATTGAGATGGTCCTCGCGCGCGGCCGCGAACAGCATTGCCTCGGCGTCGGGACCGAGCGGCTTCGCCGCCCCCGACAAAAGCACATGCCGGATCACCTCGGCCCCGGGCGAGCCGCCCGGCTCGCGCGTCAGCTTGACACCCAGCCCCAGCACCGAAAGCCGATCGGCCAGACGCTTGGCCTGGGTCGATTTGCCAGTGCCTTCCCCACCCTCAAAGGTGATGAACTTGCCGCGCATGCCTGCTGCCTCGGTTCTTGTGTTGCGCGGGATTTATAGCTTTTTCAGGCCGGCGCGGAACCAGTCGCCGAACAATTCGGTCATCGCGTCGGCGGCGCGCTTGTACAGCGAGCCGGCCTCGACGGATTGCACGGCTTGCAGGGGCACCTCGAGCGCGACGTTGTCGCCCCGCCATACCTTCAAGGTGCCGATCTGCTTGCCCTGGTCGATCGGCGCGCGGATCGGGCCAACGTATACCACCCGCGCCAGCAAGCGTTCGCCCGAATTCTTCGGTACCATCAGCCGCACGGCTTTGCCGCCGGCAACCTGCAGCGGCACGTAGCGCTGTTGTCCGCCAAAGACCCGAGCGTCGCCGATCTGCTGCCCTTCGGCGAATAGCTGGCGCGATTCAAAACCATTGAAGCCGAAATTCAAAAGCTTCTTGGCTTCGTCGGCGCGGTCATTCGCCGATTTCAGTCCATTGACGACGACGATCAGGCGCAACCCGTTCTGCACGGCCGATCCGACCAGCCCGTAGCCGGCTTCGTTTGTGAAGCCTGTCTTCATGCCGTCGGCGCCGATATTCATCGCCAGTAGCGGATTGCGGTTTTGCTGACGGATTTTGTTGAAGGTGAATTCCTTCTCGCCGTACCATTTATAGTACTCCGGATAGGTAGCGATGATGTGGCGGGCGAGCTTCGCGAGCTCGCGCGACGTCACCCGCTGCTCCGGGTCCGGCAGTCCGGTGGAATTGGTGAAGTTGGATTGCGTGAGCCCAAGCTCCCGCGCGCGGCCATTCATCAGGCGCGCAAAGCTTTCTTCGTTGCCGGCAATGCCTTCGGCGAGCGCAATGCAACCGTCGTTGGCAGACTGAATGATCGCTCCCTGCAGCAACTCCGAGACTTTGACGCGGCTATGTATCGGCGCGAACATCGTCGAACCGCCGGACGGCGCCCCGCCCTTGCGCCAGGCGCGTTCGCTGACGACGAATTCCTCATCAAGCTTCACATTGCCTTCGCGGATTTCGTTGAACACCGTTTCTGCGGTCATCAGCTTGGCCAGACTGGCGGGAGCCACCAGAGCGTCGGCGCCCTTTTCGAACAATATCGTGCCGGTTTCCGCTTCGATCAGAATGGCGTGCGGGGCCGCGGTCTGAAAGCCAGCATCGTTCGTGGTCTTGCCGCCCGCGATGGTCGCAGGCGCGGCAAGCGATCCGTAGACGCCAGCCGCAAGCAAGGAGACGGCGGCCAATCCAATAAAGAGCCGCGAACGTGCCGATCCGAATTTCATTGTCAGACAACGCTCCGCGCACGGATGCAATCCGTGCCTATATAGGTGCGCAAACCGGATATGCCGGTCTGCCGCCACGCCGCCCACTTCAGCAAAACCGGAGTTGGATGCTCAATACAGGCCGCGACCGCTGACCACCCCGGCCTGGCCATCATAGCGCAGTGGCGGCCGTCCGGAAACAGCCGGACGTGCGGTTTCGACAAAGTCCGGGCGTCGATTGCGGCCGGCCGCGGTCACGTCCGAGAAGCCGGGAGTGGTCGGCTCACCGAGATTATAGGGCCGTCCGGCCGGGATCGGTATCTCTCCCATCTGCCTTTGGCTGGCATAAGCCACGCGCGGCTGCTCCGGAAGCGCGATGAGTGGTTTGCCGGCGGAAGCCACCAGAATCGGCGCAGGCGCCGGCTCCCCTTGCCGAAGCGTTGCGATCAGGCGGCTATCGTCGGAGCCTTCCAGAGCCGCGCGTCCGACATACTCGACTTCTCACGCGCGCGACGCCGTTGTCCTTGAAGCCAAGCAGTTGCGCGCTCTTGTGCGAAAGATCGATGACACGGTTGCCGTGGAATGGCCCGCGATCGTTGATACGCACGATCAGCGATTTCCGGTTGGCAAGATTGGTGACGCGAACATAGGACGGCATTGGCAGCGTCGGATGCGCGGCCGTGATCGATTCCTGGTCGAATACTTCGCCGTTGGCGGTGAGCCGGCCGTGGAAGTCGCGTCCATACCAGGAGGCGTAGCCTTCGGCTTTGTAACCCACATCTTCTTCGGGCACGAAAGTGCGCCCTGCCACCATGTACGGTTTGCCGACGCGGTAGACGCCGCCGCCCTTCGGCACGCGCTCGCCGTCAGCGACCACGCGCGGGCTCGTAGCCACGCCATATTTCGGATCGACCCTGCGGGCGAACTTGTCCTGGGAGGCGCAATTTGCGAGCAACAGGCAGGCCGCCAATGCAGCGCCCGCGCCGACCGCGCTAAACCCGTTCCCCCGAAGCGACGGCATTCTTTCCCCAAATGGCGTCAAACGGCATTGCAAGAGGCGCTCGGCCTCTCCCCGGATTCACCATAGCGTGGCCTGCTTGCCACGCAAATGGGCAGTTCGTTCAGATGGTTAACGGTAGCTTTTCAGTGGCGGTGCGGCAAACACAGTTTCTCGGCGCCTCGGTGCAGCCCGATACCGTCCCTGCCTGCCGGTTCCGCTCAGGCCGGTACATTTCGCGTCAGCCAGAGCGCCAACGGCCAGGAAATCCAGATTGCCGCCGCAGTGGTGCAGAGGAAAATTATCATGCTCCAGGTCGGCCACATCACGTCCGTTACGAACCCGATTCCGACGGCGACGGATTCAAAGACAGCGACGCCGGCAACGTAGACGGCGATCAATATCAGCGCGTTCATTCTTTCTCTCCTCCCCGATCGTGGAAGGGACGCTATCATCATGCCGGGGAATACCTGCGTATTATTTACGTAAAGCGATGCGGCTTATCCGGCTGGTCTCCGGATCAGCCGCCGCACGCAATTTCGGCGCTTGTAGCGGGCCCGATCCTGTCCACCACCAGCGCGTGGCCGTTCGAGCCGGGAACTTCTCCCTTGCCGGAGAATTGCTTATTGGCAGCACGGAGAGCTTCCATGAAAAATCCCGCCACCAAGAAGCGCGGAGGCGATGCCAATGTTGGCCGCTCCGATCACGCAAAAGGTCTTCCGGACAAGAAGCTTGCGGACAAGAAGAAGGAGCGCAAGCTCGAGCAGGGTCTGGAAGAGAGCATGGCGGGCTCCGACCCGGTAAGCGTCACCCAACCGAGCAAGGTTTAAATTACCAACTACCTGTTGAATGATACAGCGCGCTAATCAGAAGCTTGTTTGCCAATAAGTATTTGGTCGTGACGTCGGGACTGTTAAACTCCTACGGATCGGCGCGCGATCCGGGGAGTTCAGTTATATGAAATATTTGTTTGCGACGATCGCTCTTGTGACGAGCGCCGTCATCACACATCACGCATCGGCACAAAAACAGACTGCCGATGATGTGAAGTGGATTAATCAATGTGTCGATGACAATAAGGCCGAGCCTGGTGCAACATTGGCCATCGCTCAAGCCTATTGCACCTGCATGAACGAGAAGATGGACAACAACGAATCGCGGTCCATCTCCCAGTGGGAAAAGACTCATCGGAAAGAGCGCGACGCCTGCAGCAAGCAAGCCGGGTGGAGGTAGCGAACGCCGGATTCACTGAAAAGGGTCGCCCGGTTGGCGGCCGTTTTGACTGCGCGCTCTCGAAAAAGTGTATTTGAGCGGTTTCTGGCCGCACCTTGGCCGCGAATGTGACCCACCTCACATTCTGCTGCCAGTACCAGGTTTAGAACTCAGTCCATCTGATGGTCGTCTCCATCACTTCAGGAGACTGAGCGATGATCCTCAAATACACGTCCGACGTCGTCTCTGATTTTGCCCTCATCACAGCGGCATTCTTCGTGCGCAACGCAATAGTCCTCATTGCTCTTGCCACGTTGTTTTGGACCGCTTTGGCAAACTACCTCTGAAATTGCCTAGCCCAGGCCCGGTTGCGGATCGCAGTATCATTGAGCGGCGAATGTGACGCAGCTCACAGACTGTCGCGTGCACGCGGCCTAATCCCATCCTAGCGGATGGGGGTCTCCGTCAACACAGGAGACTGACAATGAACTTCAAGGGCATTCTCGCTTTGACCGCCGCCGGCATTTTCGTGGCCGCCGCCGCTCTCACCCTCAATTCAATGGCGCTGAACGCCACCGACCACGGCTATGCCTACAACAGGTCACAAAACAAGCCGTACTATTTGAAGGGCAGGATTCTAAAGGACTGCCTCGACGATGCAGTCGAGTGCTCCCTGGTCGTCTGGTAGGCCGGCATACAGCCGGCGTAGCCGCCATGCCGACTGGGCCGTCGGGCGCGCGGCCCTGCGTCGCGCGCTCGCCTTGGATCTGAACTGCGGCCCTGCTCTGGGCGGCGGCTAGCAACCTAGATTATGTCAAGATCCCGTCAGTATTGCTGGCCTTCGTTATTGCCCAGCCGCCCTCTTGAGAGCTTCATTGATTCGGTCCTGCCAGCCAGGTCCATCCATCTGAAAATAGTCGAGGACGCTTCGATCGATGCGCAAAGACACCAGCTCCTTCGCGCCTGGAATGGAGCGCGGCGCAGGGATCGGCTCAGCGGTTTTTGTGGTCGCTTTCTTGAAGGCTGCTTCGGCGGCGTCTCGTGAGTTCGGTGTTCTGTGTTTCAATTTTGTTCTCGCCTCTTTGTTCTGTCGGGGAAATCGTCTAAGCGATTGACCCCGCTGGGGATGGAAGGGTGGCCGAGTGGTTTAAGGCAGCGGTCTTGAAAACCGCCGTGCCCGCAAGGGTACCGTGAGTTCGAATCTCACCCCTTCCGCCATCGATCAGTCCGCCTTGTCCGACCTCGTCCACATCTGCCTGATTTAACGCATAAAAGTGAGCTTACCTACGGTTTCGATCTGGCTTCGTCCGAACAAATCCAGCACAATCCCACAAATTGTTGAGGGTCCATTTGAGGGAAGAGTTGGCGATGCCTAGGCAGATAAATCGGCTTTCGGCCATTCGGTGGGTTTGCTTTAGGATCACCGATTGTCTGCGTGGCCAGAAGATAGCCATCGGTCGCGAGGAGATAACCGGCGATCGGTTAATCTGCAAAGAGATATTCAATTAATCGAAGACGAACTGAGAAAATTCAACAAAGCGGCTCTTGTCGTGGTTGATCCTGTCAGCAGCTACCTCGGCAAAACTGACAGCACAAGAACTCGGAAGTGCGGTCCGTTTTGGAACCGCTTTCTGGATGGCCGACCGCCACGGGTTGGCCATTCTATCAATTACGCATTTTGAGAAGGCGGGCGGAAACGTCGCAAGGAGAGCGCTCCACAGTGTTATAGGTTCCGTTGCATTCACTGGTGCGCCCCGGGCAGCCTTTGCCGTGGTTGAGGACCCAACTGTTCCTGGGCGTAGACTATTTTTACCGGTGACCGGTCCAAAGCCAATCCACATTTTCAGGTTCAATTTGCGCTGCGCAACGGATGATGAGTTCAGCTTCGCCCCACGCCGAGCAGGTAGCGCGATAACCTGACGATTAGTTTTGTTGTCATCAGGTTTCATCACGGCAATAATCTGCATGCTTAGCCGTCGTTGTAATTGCCGTTGGCGCCTATTTCGTCGGCGATTTCGCCACCAGTTACAGTGATGTCGCCTACACGACCGAAGGCGCCCGCATCAAGTAGACCTTCGCTACGGGTGCAAGGGTGCGTTTTGGCGGGCGGCCCCCGGCTTGGTGCCCCGGCCCCGATTAGCGCACCACGGCGCAGGACTGCGAAGGACGTGCGTCACGAACCATTGCGACTCGCGCTTGTCCCAATTTATCACCGCCTAAGTGTCGGGGGGACGATGCAAACAAATTGGTTCTACACGGTTTGGCCCTTCATAGGGTTGGGTGGGGCGATTGTGATGGTCCCCATCCTGCTGATGACCGACACATTCCGTGGCAACACTAGCGGATCGCGCTGGCGTGATCCGGTTTGGCTGGGGTGGTTAGCCGTGCCGCTCTACTGGCTGCATCAGCTTGAGGAATACAGCCTACCGGTGATCGGCCTGGACTACTCACTCCCGGACATGGTTTGTAAGAACTTCGGCTTTGAGCCGTATCCGGCCTGCCCGATCCCCATGCCGTTCTACCCGCTGGTGAACATCGCTCTCATGTGGTTCGGGGCGCCACTCGCGGCGTACCTCGGCAGGCGCAACGTCCTCATCGGCCTCAGCTACTGGGGATTGCTCTTGGCCAACGGACTTCTGCACACCGCGGGGGGCATCGCGCAGGGCGCTTACAACACCGGCCTATGGACCGCGGCATTCTTGTTTGTTCCGTTGTCACTCTGGGTCATTTACGCCTGCGCGATCCGCGGGCCGTACAACGGGAAGGTCGTGGCCGTGGCGTTCGCCGCCGGAGCCCTTACTCATGTTTTGCTTTTCCTCGGCTACGGGCTTTTCAAGTCCGGTGTGATCGGAAGTGCGGGCCTGCTGGTCTATGCCGCCGTGATTGGCTTCACGCCGATCATCTTAGCGGCCCTTGCGAGCCGGTTCTTCAAGCCGGGGTCGCTGCGGCCAGTGCCCCGCGATAGCGCGCCGGTGCCCCAGCCTGCAGGATCGCGGCCCCGCATCTGGTGGAAGCGGCGCGGTGGCGGCCCCGCATCTAGGGGACAGTGGCCATCTTACTGATGCTAGTTCAACTCGCGCATGTGTCGAGCATAGCGTGGGAAGTCTGGGGGCTCATCCAATGTTCAAACGTATTGCGCCGTCGTTCGCGGAGGGGCTGATGGCGTGCGTGTTCTGCGTCACTACGCTCCTCGCATTCGTATCGACTGCAGGTGCCCAAACAATCGACTGTTCGCTTAGGCCAGTAGCATCAAATTCCTTTGAGAAGGATCGATGGGTGTCGGCGGATGTAAAGAAATCAAAGCCGATGGTTTTGACCTTTTCCGATTTTGACTTTGAGAACAAAAGAGCCCGCATGATCGGCAATCAGTCTGGCGTGGATGTAATACTGTTCTCTAATAAGCGACAAATTGATCTGCTCGAAATTACCGACAGCGGCAACAAGATGCTTACGACACTCGTCCCTATCTCTGACGATCTTTGGATGGGGGTACATTCCCGACACACAGTGATCATAGACCTGGTGCCCTCACAATATGTCGGAGAGTGTAGGAAGCGATAAGGAATGGCTTCGCTCAGAGCTTTAGCGGCTCGAAATGCGACTATTGGGAGATCGATCCGGCTCAGACTACGGTTCGCGGGCAAAACATTTTGCAGTGGTGCAGGCAGACCACGCGGCAGCACGAGGGTTGTGAGAGCCGCGTGGCCAGTTTCATCGCGGAGTACTTCCGTCCGCGACAACCCATCATGACTCAGCCGCAGGTCAAATTCCAGATCGTCAGCAAGTTACTTCGATAGAGAACTTCGTGGCCGGTCCAGCGCCGCACGTCTATCGTCGCTGCGGCCTGTGCCTTGGTCCCTTGCAAGGTGGCCATTTTGGCCCCCATCTTGACCACCTTCGCTGCAGGACGATTGTCCTAGCAGCCGCACCTTCGTCGCGGTGTCAGGTGAAGCTTTTAAGGTTGCCATTCTGGCGACCTTTTCAACGCGACTATACAAGTGGATACTTGCCCGGTCGGCCGGTCCGAAATTTTACTTTGAAATGCAGGCCGCCTTGGCCCGCATGCCAGTTCCTAACCTTGCGCGCAACGAAAAGCATGGCCATTGACCGATGCTCGAACTGCTCCTTTGCTCGCTGCTGACGATCCTTCCGGATTACCTTTACCGGCGCTATGCGCAGGGCAAGCGTTTCGGTCATGAGATCACGTTGTTTTCGGTCTGGTTCGAGTTGCGCTGGGGCATCGTGACGTGCCTGATGCTCACGATCGGACTGATCACGACGGTGTTTTATTTCCATCCGAGCACTTCGGCCGTCACGTCCTACTTCCGGACGGTTCCCATCGTCCCCGAGACGTTTGGGCGCGTTGTCGAAATCTACGTCAAGCCAAGTTCGGAAATCGAGAGAGGCGCACCGATCTTCAAGCTGGACGACTCAAAGCAGAAGGCTTCCATTGAAACCATCCGCCGTCGCATCGACGAGATCGACGCTCAAATGATCCTCGCCCGCTCCGAGCTCGCCGGAGCCGAGGCAGGGTTGGTGCAGGCTCAGGGCACCTACCAGCAGGCGGTCGATGAGTTGGAAACCAAATTGGAACTCAACCGCCGTAGTGCGGACATTGTCGCTCGCCGTGAAATCGAAAAGCTCGAACTGGCGGTCAAGACCCGACAGGGAGGCGTCGATGCGGCGCTTTCCGCAAAGCAAGGCGTCGAAACCCGCATCTCGGCCGTTCTGCCGGCGCAGAAGGCGAGTACCGAGGCCGGCCTCGTCGAGGCCGAGGTGGAACTGGCAAAGACCGTGGTCCGCGCCGGTGTGACAGGCCGCGTCGAACAATTCTTGCTGCAGCCCGGCGACATCGTCAATCCGATGGCGCGGCCTGCCGGCGTGCTGATCCCAACCGCTTCGTTCCGTCCGGCCCTGCAGGCCGGTTTCGGCCAGATCGAAGGCCAGGTGATGAAGCCCGGGATGCTCGCCGAGGTCACGTGCATTTCCAACCCGTGGAAGATCATCCCCATGGTGGTCGTCCGGGTACAGAACTTTATCGCAGCCGGACAATTCCGCGGCGGCGAACAGCTGATCGATGTCGCCCAGGGGGCGACGCCGGGGACGATCCTGGCCATTCTCGAGCCGCTCTATGAAGGCGGTCTCGATGGTGTCACGCCCGGCAGCAGCTGCATCGCCAACGCATACACGAGCAATCATGAGCTGCTTGCATCGAAGGACATCGGCTTCGTCCGGCGCTTCGCGTTGCACGCCATCGACGCGGTCGGCATCGTGCATGCGGTGTTGCTGCGCATTCAGGCGATATTGCTGCCATTCAAGGATCTGGTGTTCAGCGGCGGTCATTGAGATAATGGGAAGGCAGCTTTGCGCCGCTTGAAAAATTGTCGGCGGGTTTTTTCGGGAGTATAGGGTTCATAATTGTCCAAGGCTCGGCATCATCCGCGTCGCACTTCTAGGTTTGGTGGCTTCAAAAGCCGGGTCGTTCTTCGCATCGGGTTTTTCTCAAAACATTATTTTTGTAGAAGCGACGCGGTGGGGGCGGTGAAGCATTCGATTTATTAAAACTTCCCTTGGTCCCCCCGCCCAGTTAGTGCAACGGTGCATCGCCGCGCATGAGCAACGCGCGTAACTCGGCAAGCGCTACATTTTTTTCGGCCTGTATCTGGTCCCGTTTGGCCTGCATCGCCGCAGCGACTTCAGTGGGTGTGCAGCCTTGGTCCACAGAGTGCGTTCAAGATCGGCTGAAACTTTACTTTCCACTAAGTCCATCTCGAACCGGGCCAGAAACAAGGTTTGCTCAATCATCGTGGCGTATCCTTCCGGCTTTCATAACGCGCTTCAAGTTCGGCGATGCGCGCCTGCAGTGGTTTCAGCGCGGCGGCAATGTGCGTCTTCACAACCGCAATAATCATTTCCGTCATAGGCTCAATGTGCTTGAGCTGGATCGAGCGGGCCAATTGCTCCTTTGTGAATTTATCCGTCATGGCAGACGCGCCTTTCGTTAAAAATTACGGACTGTCGTAAGAAACACCGCTAACAACAGCGACCGCATTGCGCACCGGCTCCGCGCCAAAGTAACGCGCCGCCTTCAGCGCAACCTGATTGTTGTGAAACACTGAATGCAACACGGTTGAAGCAGCCGCCGGATCATCCGGCAGCGTGTCCATCTGCAACAGCGCATGTTCAGAAGCGCTGACCTCGATCGTGCCGCCATTGGCCGCAATGCCAGCGGCATCAACAACAATCAAATCATTGCTGTCTTTGCCAGCCGCCACCAGTGCAGTCACGCCGCACAGCACGCCGCCTTGCGGCGTCATTTCAGGGAACGCTGCGGCACCTGTGGTGGTCGCTTTGGTGGCCAACGCCTTTGCTGTGTCAGCCGCCATCAAAACATAAAAGCGACTGGTCTCGTCCGACGGGATGCGATCAAGCGCCTTTGCAATATCGTCCCGAATATTCGCTGGGGTTTCGCCCAGACTCGCAACCGGTGTCACGCCATCTGTGATGAGACTGACAAACTCGGTGTCCGTAGTGCGCACCACGGCCTTGCGCAGTTCACGCTCAAAGAGATCGGCGCGCCCAAGGCGTGCCAACTCTTGCGTGAGGACAACAATCGCAACGGCCTTGCGCTCTGCAAGTTCAACATTTTCCAAAGTGAGTGTTGAAATTGGTTTCGGCTTCGCTTGCAAGACTGTGGCACCGGTCAAGCCCACAGTCACGGCAGCGATGCGCATGCGCAGCGGCACCGGGATCATTTCCGGCAGCAGCCTATCAAAGGCGGACGCTTGGCCCAGCGAGCCAACGAACGCGCTTGCCAGCGTCTCGTATTCGGCTAGTGGGGTGTTCGACGTTGAGCCTGCACTGATGGCCGTTTTGAACACGCGCGTGATTTCCGGCAACGCGTGATTGGCCTCCGCTAACGCCAGCGCGGCACCGTTGCCACCTTTGCCGAGCATTAGGTAGCGCGCGTAGTGGACAAACTGCTTCGAGCGCATCGCTTGGCCGGGATTTTGAACAACATCGCTGATTTGCGCGGCGACGGTCATCGGACTTCCTCCTTATGCCGAGCGGCATAGGCGTCCATCATCTTGCCAACAGCGGCAGCAATGGCAGCCACATCGTCGGCTCTGAACGGGTCGAGCTGGTCGGTAGCGATTAGCATTTCAACCGTGGCGACTTCGTCGGCGATAATCACAAAGGGCAGCACAGCAGCGCCAGCCTTCTTTCGGGCGCGCTGTCTGCGAACACGTTCGGCGGTGGTTGACATAATGTGAATCTAATTAAATTTTTAGGTTCATGAGGAAACGTCGTTTCAAGCCGACGGCGTCCGGGGACGTCCAATGTTGTTCGGCGACATTGGACTGCAGAAACTTATATGGGATGGGGGTTCGTCCAATGTGTCCAATGTGTCCAATTGAAAATAAGGAATTAGAGAAAAGGGGTTTCAGAAAAAACGTCCCCCCGCTGGGCCGTGAACGCGTCGCCCTAACGAGTTTCTGCAAACCAATTGGAGACATTGGACACATTGGACTGGCCCATTAAAAATCGGCACTTCTACGGTCCATAGGGGCGGGCGGCCCCTCCCAGTACTCTGGTTCTTCCCAGACCGTGGGCGTCCCCATTTCCGCGTCCCAGAGAATGCGACATTCGGCCAAGGGCGGGAATTTGTAAGACCAAACGCGGTGTCGACGTATCTTCTGCACCTTAAGAATTTTCAGCATCTTGCCGATTATGATTTCGGCCGACTTTCGGACAAGCCCCGCGTCCTTAGCGTATTCGAGATAATCGTCGAATAAGGGTCTGCTGGAACATCGATTAGGCACGTCTTGCGTCGCCCCCGGAAGACAACCGCGTAGCAAAATTTCGTACAACCACTGCCTGTCGGTCGGTAGCGAACGGATTTGTTGGTCGAGCAACGCCTCAGTTCGAAATATCTTCCGTAAATTCACGGAACTGATATCAACGTGCAAAAGGTGGTGCAACAGCGCTTCAAGCCCTCCGTGGTTGAGTTCTGCATGCAGCGTCGAAAAATAGGCGTGGTTATCTTTATGGGTCGCGGCACAATCCAGAACCGCCCAGCGTCTCTCGCCAAAGCCTGCGGGAACGATCCAGTCGTTGTTCGAAGTGATCAGCAGCCGGGTGAAATTAGGAATTAGTATGGGCTCCTTACACTTAAATTCGACCAATAGATTGTTGCAGGTGACCAAATCCTTGATGACGCCTTCGGCTTCCTTGGAGCCAGCCCAGAATGCTTCTTCGCATTGAAGCAGCAGACACGCCGACTGATGGCCGTTAAATCGGCCGGTCACCTGCTCACTTTTGGAGACCGTTCTGTAATGCTCGCCGAGCAATCGGCCTATGGTTTCGCCGACGAAAGTTTTACCGATGCCTTGGGGACCACGTAGAACCAGCCCGGTCCCGATTTTTTCGTCGGGCTTCTGGATCAATTGCGCCAGCCACGCTTCGACCCAACGGAAGTGTTCTTCGTTGCCATTAGCGATGTCGTTTCGCAGATGCGCCACAAATTTCGAGCAGTCGCCTTCTCGCGGCTCGACCGCGAAGCCGCGCCAAAGATTGAACTGATCGCGCTCCACCTGCCTGCGGGGCGCGAATGTTATGCCGGAATAGTTGCGCCTACGGTGGCATGGACGAGCCGGAGATCAAGATCATCGACGTTTTCATTGTAAGCTGCGGAAAAAGCTGGCGGGCGCGTCGGGCGGCAAGGATTACATTGAAACTGTGTGGGGCCGGGGATACTCGCTGCGAGAGCCGGACGAAGACTTGGCGAAAATGTCAGCCTAAGTCGCCCGAGACCAAACCTCTGCACTTTTTAGCCCGAGTCCTAAGGATTGGAGAATATGGGGCTGAGAGAAGGCACGGCCGGAATCGCGCGCCGCCGCAGTTCTTTACAGAACACCGTCCTTGCGCCACGACCAATCTTCTGGACGCGCTCCGTTTGTCTATCAGCGCCGATGTCCGAGGCGGATCCCAAGCACGAAGCCCTTGGCGCGTATCGCGCCAGGAGTTCGCTTCGTCATTTTGGCGATCTTCGCGACTGGTGTTTTTAGATTTGCATGCTTTCTCAGGTCCGCAATATCAGACCTTGTCCAAGCCACCCATTTCGAACGCTTCGTTGTGACTTTGGACTTCTTTGCCTTCTTTACCACTAACGCTCCTACTTTCGCTTTTTAGCCTTCGATTTCTTGGCTTTCTTTGGAGCGGCTTTCTTCATCTTTTTAGCCTTCTTCGCAACGGCCTTTTTCTTAGCTTTCTTAGCCTTTAGAGAAGTTGGCTTTTTCGACTTGCGACGACTGACGCGCTTTTTGACCGCTTGCACGGCGCCGGTTGCAACATCGGAAGTTGTGTTGATGACTGACTTCGCGGCATCAGTAACCGCAGCTTGAGCGGTGCCGAAGATGCCCTGCTTCTCGTCGTCCATGACGTCCCCCGTTTCGATCTTCCGATGCTACACTTGTTTCCGACAACTGCTAAGCCAGGGGCTAGAAGCACGTCCGCCAGACGGCCGCACGGAAACTTGCCCTTTCCCTTACGGCCTCGGTCGAACTTCAACGTTGGCACGATGGATGAGAGGAAAACCTATGTCGATTGTATCGAGGAGCGCGCTGTGCGTATTCGCGGCTATTTTGGCGATCGGAACTCTTTCGCCTGATCGAAACGCCATCGCTCAAGCGTCCTCAAGCGTGCTGCCTACTGGTGGCGGGGCGGCCTTGCTTGATACATCCGACACAGTGTTGCTCTTGCTTGATCACCAGGCGGGCCTGTTTCAAACCGTCAAGGACGTGCCCATCGTAGACCTGCGACGGAATGTAGTGATGCTTGCGAAGCTGGCCACATTAATGAAGATCCCGGTCATTACGACGGCGTCCGAACCCAACGGCACGAACGGGACCACTGATGCCAGAAATCCATCAGACGGCTCCGCATGCTGTCTACGTACCACGCAAGGGTGAGGTGAACGCTTGGGACAACGAAGACTTCGTCAAGGCTGTTCGCGCGACTGGACGCAAGACTTTGATCATGGCTGGGGTATGGACCAGCGTCTGTGTAATGTTTCCTGCACTGGATGCTAAGGTGGCGGGGTATAAGGTTTACGCGGTGATGGATGCGTCCGGCGATCCGAGTGAGATGGCTTCACGAACGTCGCTGGCCCGCTTTGTCCAGGGCGGAGTGATTCCTACGACAACTAACGCAGTTCTGTCTGAGGTTCACCGGACTTGGAACCGCCCCGAAGCCGCTCAGATAGGGGATCTCTACTCCCTCGTATCCCCGAATTACGCCGCGGTCGTAGAGAGCTATATCAAGGCTCAGGAAGTCGCCAAACAGCTCAAATGAGCTATTTACTTCGGCCGAGGAAGCTATTTGTCGTGTCACCGCGCGCTGGATGACACTGAGCCACAGTGGTTTGATAGATTCGGTTTTGTCGATGCCTCGCAAAGGAGAGCGAGTGGTCTTCGGCGTTCAGCTAATTCGACGCAAGAAAACCTCTGCACTTTTTGGCAGGAGGACTGAGGTCAGAGAATATGGGGGCCGGAGCAGGCCTGAGGCGCGACTCTTAAGATAGATCGCAGCGGCTTGCGCCACCTCTCAACAACCGCGCGTCGGCGTACGCTGTTGTTGCTTTCGATCCGCTTTTATCGGTCAAGACGCTCAGTTTCCGAGCGGAAATATCCTGGAGTGCAGTTCGGCGCTTGAAATCCGGTGTGCTCGCTTTGTGTTGTTCCGTTCTCGATCAAGCTTTGTGTCGACGATAGCAAGGCCGTTGTACGCATACATTGCAATAAGAGCGCGGGTGAGGATGGCAGACATATGGGATCTCCTTAAAGACCGTTAGTCGCGCTTCCTGGCAGGCAGGTTCAAAGAAACAGTGCCCGATCTAGCGCAGAGCACAGCCAAATTAGGATAATGTTCCTTGCATCGCATTCTAGCTCCAGGGAACCCAACCGGCCTCCATTGACTTGCCTATCTATGACAAAAGAGCTCAGCGCATACATTTCTGAAATCCGAAGCGATCTACAAAGCAAGATAAAAATGCTTGAGCCTGCGTCAGGAATGAGCGCGTTGCAGGTTCGGAGGGCGCTGATATTGGCAGCGGATTGCAAAAGATTGGATGCTGTTATCGAACGGTTCTCGATGTCGAATACAAAACAGTTTCCGCGTCAGCGTGCCGCCTAGGATTTAAGAGCTTGGTCTCTCAACCGGTCCGCGTCGCTGGACCTTTTTTCGGCGTAGCGAGCTGCCGGTTATGTCGACCGCATTCTCAAGGGAGAAAGCCGGCCGACCTGCCAGTTCAGGCTCCCACCGAATATGAATTGGCGATAAATCTTAAGACCGCCAAGACGCTTGGCATGATCGTCCCGCCATCCGTGCTCGCGCAAGCCTGACGTTCCGTTGATGGTTGGTTTCGTCCATCGGCTTCCCCCGGTAGGTTCACAAGGATCGCCGTCGTCGATCCACCATACTGGGCGCCGTAATAGATCCCGGCCAGCATGATCATGGCGGGAGCCGGACCGAGCGCGAACGTCGCCGGCAGGAGCATTGCAATGGTTGCCACCGGCCCCAGGCCGGGTAGTACCGTACTTATCCCGGATGCCTTCTACCGCCTGCCGGCGCCGCTCGGGGCTTACAAGTTTCCCGATGCAACGTCCTTGAGTACCTGCTTCTCAAGCGATAGATCGGCAACGAGTTCGCTTGAGCCGCACGTTCTCACGCTCCAGCTCCTTCACCCACCCATTTTGCGACGTTCGAATGGTGGCGGTTTAAAAAGTGTAAAACTTCTTGATGCCTTTGACTTGGCGGGCCTTCCGAGGGCCGTTTTTCCCAGCCAGTGCGTCGTAGCGCATCCTCCGCAGCCTGTGACAAAGCCTTTCTGAGTTCTGCCGGTTGAGGTTGAAGCCAGCTGAGGTAAGCTAGCTGCGTGCAGCGCGGTTCGCTTGCTTCGTCCGGCCTGTCTGTTCAATAATGACCACCGCAACACTTTCAAATTGGTGATCAATTCGCGTTGCAGCGCATCGGTGAGCGGGAATGACGAAGACGAAACAAGTCGTGAAGATAGCTCGCAAACGCTCCTTTGATCCCAAGGAGTTCCTTGAGAAGATTGATGGCGGACGTTCGATCAATAGCTACAAGGCTGGCCAGACTGCCTTTGCGCAAGGTGATCCGGCCGACGCGGTTTTCTTCATCCAGAAGGGCAAAGCCAAGGTCACGGTTTTGTCGGAGCAGGGTAAGGAGGCTGTCGTTGCGCTGCTCCAGCCCGGCGATTTCTTCGGGGAAGGGTTGCTGTCAGGGCAATTGCTTCGGGTCGCGAGCGTTTCTGCAGTGACAGAAAGCGTTTTCGTCAGAATTCCTAAAGCCGAAATCCAACGCGTGATCCGCGAAGAACCAGCCTTCGCTGAATTGTTCATGGCTTATCTTTTGAAACGCAACTCTCGCGTCGAGGCCGATCTCGTCGATCAGCTGTTCAATTCAAGCGAGAAGCGGCTGGCGCGCACGCTGCTGCTGCTTTCCAATTTCGGCCAGCAAGAGAAATCCGAGCCAGTTCCTACCAATATCAGCCAGGAGACGCTCGCTGAGATTATCGGCACTACGCGTTCGCGGGTGAGTTTCTTCATGAACAAGTTCCGCAAGCTCGGGCTGATCGACTATAACGGGCAAATCAAAGTCAACCCTGCACTTCTCAGCGTTGTGCTCCATGAGAAACCGCGGGTGCGCGAAACTAGGCAGCAATAGCCGAGCAAGTCAGCCCGTCTTTCGAAGCTCGTCCGCGACCTCTACCCGCAAAAGCGGCGACCCGACCTAACTTGGCCTGCAACGCCAGCGATAGATTTCTTCAGCGAGATGCAGGCAGTTCTGCGCCAGTAAGCCTCTAGGATTCAGTTAAAAATGAGCGATCTGATCAATTTTGAACAGACAGCTGGGATGTCCGGCTGGTAGCTGCCGCCACAGTAGAATTTTGCGGTGGCGTTCGCTCTCTCACTGGCCCTTTGGGCGTTTCCTCCCTACCTGGCGCCGCTTCGGTGGGGTTACTTATGTGTGCTCGCGATTCACACTTACTGATCGGAAATTAACGTGATGAATTATTGGAACAACTGGGTCGAGGCCATGCGTTTTAGCTGCGCGACACAGAGTGTGATCTCGCAAAGGCTGCTGCTTCTAATGTGGGCCGGGCCAGATTCGGCGGCCGAGGCGATTCTGATGATTTCAGAGAAAGTCGACGCGTTCGGTCATGCCAATATTGCTGCCAGCAAGGCGCTTGCAGAAGGGTGCGGGATGGGCGTCGCTGCCGAACGTGCGTTTATGCCCTTACAGCGCTGCGTATACGCCAACAATCTGAGATTGTCACGGGAGGTGTATTCCGCGTAATTGGAGAAGCTAGCATCCTCTCTGAAGTCCGTTCCGTGTCAGAGGCTGCGCGGTTGAAAACGAAATGTCTTTTTTTGAGCGGATTTCAGATTCCATGAGCCTAACACCGCACCGTCCCTATTCCCGCTTATTAAGCTTGTCCATTTGATTTCAGCAAGTTGGGTCGTCGGTAATCTCGACCCAAGAGCCCATTTCGTATTCGCAGCTCTTGCCGATGTCGAAGAAGTAGGCGCTTAAGTGCGGGCGTGATGGTCCAGCGCTAGCCGATGTGGGTTGCCCCTCCGGCCTCGGCTCAAAGAGGGGGTTCTGGCGGATAACTCTTATGCATCAGTTGTGTTCCACGCGTCAGTCTTACCGAGGCGAAGAAGAGATCCGGTCGCGGCGATGCTTCTGAAGTGCAGGTAATTGAACGCTGAAAACCTCTGCACTTTTTGGCCGGAGTCCTAAGGTTTGGAGAATATGGGGGCGAGAGAAGGCAATTTGGCCGGGGTGGCGTGCCCGAGGTGCAGAGGTTTTCTTCAAAACCTTGCCAAATAAGGGCTTTTTGCTCGGCCATTGCCCTCGAGGAGAGAAGTGCGGAGGGGCTACTTGGCGGAGGGAGAGGAACTGTAATCTAACATTCTTCGCTTTAAGCAAGCGGATTCCAATGTTGGATAGGCGAGAGGGACTGGGTTCGAACTTTTCTCTTAAATTTTTTTATAAGTTGGCGAGCTGCAGCGGGTAGTTATGGCTTCCTATTCGGCGCACGTTGCCTGCTGACACCTGAAAAGCCGATCGTTTTCGGGGGCGAGGACGGCCGGTTTTTTGCGGGATCCAGAGCTGGCATCGCTTGGTTGGCGCGCCGCGCTCGGCTTATCTAGTCCAGCGCGACAAAAAATAAGGCCGCAAGTCCGATTAGGACCACCACATTGCGCACGAAGAATGCTGCGATGAAAATCGCAAAATCAGAGGCTATATCGGACGCGTTGTGGACGTTCATCGTAGTCTCCTGTCGTTAACGGAGACCCCCATCCGCCAGGATGAGTTATAGGACGATGAGATTGGGCAAATATGTGAGGTGCGTCACATTCGCCGCCAGCACAGCGGAGAAAAGCGGCCGCGTGCCGGCGCAATAGAAAAAGCGACGGCCCGGGCGGGGCCGCCGCGCCGAGTTTTTTTCCTGTTCGCGTCCCTCTGGGCGGCGTCGGGACGCCTGGCTAATCCTCCAGTGTTTACGTTCCGTCGCGACGCAGTAGGTCATGTTGGTTTTGGTGCGCTCCGCTTTCGGGCCTTAAGCTCTCGTTAACCAAAATCACTGATCTTGACCATGTCGGCGGTCCCATCGACGTGTGAGTAATCCGGTCGTCCCCAAGTGACCGGGATTTTCAGTCAATAATAGCAAAAGAGTGCGAGCGCGGTTAAAGGCGCGCCTGAAGGCGACACGTGGTGCGCGTTTTCGTGTTCGCGGTACAAGCACTTGCCCGCCCTGCGGATCGCTCCCGCAAGGCGGGATTTTTTTCACAGCCGTCGCAACAGCAATCTGTCTAAGTCCGGGAACCACACCGCCAAAATCCCTTATGGCGGCACGGGTCCCAAAATCAATTGTAGACAGTTTCGGATTGGACAAAGATTGGAACGAAGTCGAGTGTGCCGGGCGGCACGGGCGGCCTGCTAGGTCGTAATGTTTCCGCCCGGTCGCGCGAGACTTATGATCAACCCGGTTCCAACTGGGCCACCAACAGGCGCCATGACAATTGGAATTTCGCGTGTTGCATTTTTCGCCGCAATAGCAGGCGGCGTCAGTGAAGCGGACCAACTTCGCCGCCAGTTCGGGCAGACGATATGAGTAGGCGAGAGGGACTGGGTTCGAGCTTTCTTTTCAATACTTTCTAAGGTCGCTGTTAGTCCCGGATGCAAAGAGTTGCTAATCCAAGCGTGCTGGCGCAATGATCAACTGCGAACGTACATTCTTCAAGGCGAATGGCCGCTTTTGACCCAGAGCGGACCAAGGGCGTGAGTTGTAGACTTCGCGGCGATCGTTACGATGCTAGGCTCCGCATTTCGGTAATCAGGTCGGACTTGCCTTCGAAGCCGATGCCGGGAAGCTCCGGCATGGTGATATGCCCGGCTTCCACCCGCACCCCATCTGGGAATCCCCCATACGGCTGGAACAGGTCGGGATATGATTCATTGCCGCCGAGCCCGAGCCCTGCTGCGATGTTGAGCGACATCTGGTGGCCACCGTGTGGAATGCAGCGACGCCACGACCAGCCGTAGCTTTTCAGCATTTCCAGCGTGCGCAGATATTCGACCAGCCCGTAGCTCAGCGCGCAATCGAACTGCAGCCAGTCCCGATCGGGCCGCATGCCGCCGTAGCGGATCAGGTTGCGGGCATCCTGCATCGAGAACAGGTTTTCGCCGGTGGCCATCGGACCGGGATAGTGCTCAGCCAGCTTCGCTTGCAACTCATAGTCCAGAGGATCGCCAGCTTCCTCGTACCAAAATAGATCGTATTGGCGTAGCGCCTTGGCATAAGCCACAGCAGTATCGAGATCGAAGCGGCCATTGGCGTCGACCGCGAGCTTGCAGCCCGCAGGTAACATTTTCAGAACGGTTTCGATGCGCTTGCAGTCATCGGCCAATGGCGCGCCGCCGATCTTCATCTTCACGACGGTGTAGCCGCGATCGAGATAGCCTTGCATCTCCGCCGCCAGACCTTCGAGGCCCTTGCCGGGATAGTAGTAACCGCCGGCCGCATAGACGAAGACCCGCGGGTTGGCCTGCACACTGGCGCGTTCCGCCAACAGACGAAACAGCGGCTTGCCCGCGATCTTGGCGACGGCGTCCCACACCGCCATGTCGATCGTGCCGATGGCGACCGAACGCTCGCCGTGCCCGCCGGGTTTCTCGTTCGTGAACATGGTAGCCCACACCTTGTGAGGGTCGAGATTGCTGCCGTCGTCGCTGACCAGACCCTTGGGTTCTGCCGCCAAAATGCGGGGCGCAAAGCGCTCGCGGATCAAACCGCCTTGACCGTAACGACCATTTGAATTGAAGCCGTAACCAATGATGGGCTTGCCATCGCGGATGACGTCGGTGACCACCGCCACCAGACTGAGCGTCATCTTGGAAAAATCGATGAAGGCGTTGGCGATAGGTGAAGCGATCGGAGCGGTGCGCTCCCGGATGTCGATGATACGCACAGGAAGGAGTTGTTCCCTATTCTGGTGCAAAATGTGAAGGGCAATCAGTCCGCAAATTGGCCGGTCGCCTTAATCATCGGCCCCCAACGGTCGATCTCGCTCTGCAGCGTCTTGCGAAGCGCCTCGGGCGTAGCCTTCTCCGGCGTTGGATCGGTGGTGATATCGGCGAAGCGTTTGATCAAGGCTGGATCCTTTAATGCCTCAGCCAGTGCTTTCGCGAGAATTGCAACGACGGCATCCGGCGTTTTGGCTGGCACGTAAAGGCCGTGCCAGACGCTGATTTCAAGGTTGGCAACGCCAGCTTCGGCGGCCGTCGGGACATCCGGCATTGACGGTAGGCGCTTGGCGCTCGTCACCGCGTAAGATTTGACCCGCTTCTCTTGCACCAATGACGCCGACGTCGTGGTTTGCTCACAGCCGAGGTCCACTTGATCGCCGAGGAGTGCTTGGATGACGGGACCGCCACCCCGGAAAGGGACTTCGGTGACTTTCTGCTTGATGGCGTCCATGAAGAATACGCCACAGAGTTGCGACGCCGCACCCAGACCGGAATGTGCGAAGGTCACCCTATCGCCGCGCGCTTTGATATCAGCTATGACCTCGCTCAATGTGTTCGGCGCGTATCCCGGACGTGCGATGATTGCCATGTTGACGTCCGAGACGACGCCGACGGGCTTGAGGTCCGTGACCGGATTGAAAGGCAGCTTGCGATAAAGCGCGACCGCAGTCGCCAGACCGAGATGGTGCAGGAGGATGGTGTGTCCGTCGGGATCGGCGCGCACAACACGATTGCTGCCGATCGTCCCGCCTGCACCGGCAACGTTCTCCACCACGATTGTTTGGCCGAGTATCCGGCCCATGCTTTCCGCCGTAACCCGCGCGACTGTGTCTGTCGGCCCGCCGGGTGCGAACGGTACGACCATGGTGATTGGCCGCTTCGGAAAGTCCTGAGCGGATGCTGAGCGGCGGTCAGAACCATCAAAGAAGCAAGTAAGACGGCGCGCATCGTTGTTTCTCCTAATGTTTCCGGACACGATAGGGGGGATCAGCCATCTCCAAAATGATCATTTTTCACACCTGCCGTTCCCATATATGATGGCAGAAACGGTCGCTTAGAGGCAGGTCATGCGAAGCTTTGACCCCATTTCATTGCGTTTGTTCATTGCCGTTTGTGAAGAGTGCAATATCGCGTCCGCCGCCCGGCGCGAGGGGCTGGTGCCGTCGGCCGTCAGCAAGCGTGTCGCCCAAATGGAGGCCGAGACGGGCGTCAAGCTTCTTGAGCGGGGGCGGCGTGGCGTCACCGTGACGGCAGCCGGCGAGGCATTGGGACGCTATGCGCGTGAATCGTTGCAGTTGCTTGATCGCATGCAATCCGAAATGGGCGCCTTTGCGAAGGGCGTGCAAGGCCAAGTGCGCGTTTTTGGAAGCAAGTCAGCCGTTGCGCAGTTTCTGCCGGTCGACATCGGCGCGTTCGCGCAACGATACCTCGATGTACGTGTCAGTCTGGAAGAGCGTGAGATCTGGGAAGTGGTTCGCGGCGTCGAAGAGGGCCGCGCCGATATCGGCGTATGCTGGGACGCCGTCGACATGCGCGGCCTGCGGACCTTGCCATATCACCGCGACCATCTTGCTGTGGTCGTGGATCCCGCTCATCCATTGGCGGGAAAGCGTACCGTCTCCTTCGTCGACACAATCGATTACGAGCATGTCGACATCGTCGCCCGCAGCATCATGCAGGCGACCCAGCGCAGTGCCGCGGCGGCCGCCGGCAAGCAGATGCGCTACCGCATCCAGGTCTCGACCGTGGACGCCGCTTACCGAATCGTGGCGGCAAAATTGGCTGTGGCGATCGTGCCGGCTGAGGAGGCGAGCGCAATTCAGCAGGCGCTCGGGCTTAAGGTGATCCCTCTCAGTGATAAATGGGCCAAGCGCCAGTTCGTCATTTTAGTGCGTGAGAAAGGCCTGAGCCTGCCGGCGCAATTGTTGGTTCAGAGTTCTGTCTTCTTCCGAAGGCATTCAACTGCGTCGGTCGGGTCGCCCAAAATAGTCTTGTACCGCAAGTCGTTCGAAGCGGATTCCGAAGGGTAAGAGGCAGCGCAGCGTCCGCTTTTGGCACTAAGCGGACATTTCGTGAGTTCGCGCGAGTGTCGGCTTTGGGGCATTAGGCCAGCTCGCAGTTCGCCGCAGCAATGGCCAGGCTGACCTTTAAGGTGATTGGAGAAAAAATCGCCTCATTACTTCGCGACAATCAAACACACAGCCGAACTAGTTACTCTCGTTCTGTCGTTTGATCTGTTCGATTAACTCTGCCACCGCGTCGTCGGTCGTCATTTTCTCTGCCGGTTTAGGCGGGGATGGCGGCGAGAAGAGATAGCGCCGATCTCGGCCTTGCGGCGTGGTCTGTCTTTTTGTCAGTCATTTAAGCTTATGGCTGAAAAGCTGCCGCTTCAGAACTCGTAATCTAACATTCTCCGCTGTAGGTCAGCCTTGGTAGGCGAGAGGGACTGATCGAACTATTTTAACGGTTTTCAACTGCCTAAAGTTCGAATACTTCCGCAAGGGGCGCCGGATAATCGGCGACATATCAACACAATGTCCCCACTGCTGAGCAAAAATGCATTGGCCGCCAAGCCTCCGTACGATGATCGAGTGGACGCTGGGCATTCGCTCGGTTCTGCTCCTTCAGCGACGCGATCGCGTCGAGCACAGGCCTCAGGCGCGCCATGGTCAGTGTGCGCGGTGGTCGCTGAGTGAGCGTGGCCCAGCAACCGGCCGATTATCGGCAAGCCCAGCCCGCTACCGGCACCAAAGCTTGCGCTACATGTGCCGCGAGCCGTGCAAGCGCACGCCAATCAGCCCCGGCTCGGTTGGTGACGGCATCCCACGGGCGCTTCAGGTCATGGCGCGAACTCGCCACTGCATCGCGCGCCCGTCCTGCGCGTGGGTGCGCCTCTCGGGGTACGCAGGTCCGCGCCGCGTTGAACCCCTGGATTCAAGGCCAAGAGCTAGTCAGGAAGGCCTGCGCTACGGAGGCTATCCGCCCACTTGGAAAGGTCGGTTGGTCGCAGCGGCAGCAGTAGAGGCAGCGTCGAAATACCAAGCTGCGGGTCAAGCCCAATCATTCTGACGACGAGCGGCTTTGCGGTTGACTTTCGTCCGGCCGCTGCATCGCTTGCCGCAGCCACTCGCAGACCGGTCATGTAGTTCGGACGTTCGCGAATCGCATTGAGCGCGAGCTGCGAGGCATCGTCGTATCGGCCAGCAAAGAAGTGAGCGTACGCCATGGCGGCATTGATCTTGAACACCAGGCGGTCATACGGGCTCAGACGCCTTGCATGATCAAGGTCCGACAGCGCGCTAGCGGTGTTTCCCTGAAAAATGCGGAGCCAACCACGAACGTACCAAGCAACCGCAAGATTCGGATTGAGCGCAATCGCCTGTTCAACCAGCGACATGCCGCTGCTGATGTCTTGTCCCAGAGCGGAAATTCCGTGCGCGGCTCTGGTGAGGGCGTAAGCATCGTTCTTGCCCAACTCTGCAGCGCGCCAGGCCAAGGAGACACCTTCGGCTGCCTCTTTCGATCGATCGAGCAGAACCCCGAAAGACTGACGTTGGACATAACAATACGACGCCATCGCATACGCCGGCGCAAAATCGGGATCGGCATTCATCGCGAGTTGATATTGCTCCAGCGCGGCATCGATGGACGCAGGTGTCCACTCGTAGAGACTGCTCGTGCCGCGCATCACCCGAGAGTAAGCATCGGGTGTGGCCAATGATGCTCGCCGATGGAAGTCGATTTCAGCTTGCTCAAGCTTCGAAACAACCTCCCCGACAACACTGGCGGTCAACCTGTCCTGAAATTCAAAGCCATTCTTCTGATCACCCTCGAACCGTCGGGCCCACAGGTTCGCGCCTGTTCGAGAGTCCACCAGTTGGATGTTGATCCGGATGCGTTTTCCGTCTTTGCGCAGAGTGCCTTCCAGCGCATAACGCACGTTCAGTTCTCTTGTAATCTGCGTGACGTCGGCGGTTCGTCCTTTGTAGGACACACAGAGACTGCGAGGCACAACGATCAGCAGACGAAACTGGGTCAGTGCAGTCGTAATGTCATCGACGAGTCCGTCGATAAAATCATCCTGGTCGGCTTCCCGCGAAAGATTTGTGAAGGGCAGGACAACAATCGATGAGCGCAAGTTGATTGGGGTGACCATAGACCCAAGATCGTCGCTAGCCTGCACTTCGGTCTCGACCCTCGCCACAAAACGATAACCGCGGCGAGGAAAAGACCGGATCTTGCTCTCAGACGTGCCCCGGTCGTCGATGATCTTGCGGACCGCCGAAATACGGCTGTTGATGGTGGAATCGGACACGAAGCGACCGTTCCATACTGCCGCGATAAGGTCATCACGCGTCACGATCCGCGCCCGCTCTTGCACGAGATAGCACAGGAGAGTGAAGACCTGGGGCTCAAGCTCGAGCCGATCTGCGCCGAGGCGCAATTCGCAGCGGTGAGGGTCAAGCGTGTAGAGGTCGAATTTGTAGAGCATCGGGTCATCCGATCCCGGCAGACTGTGCATCATCGCCTGCGTCGTATCGAAATCAAGGCAGAAGCGACCGACGGCAACAAATCTCAACGTTTCTCAAGAAAAATCATGCTGATCGCAATCAAGGCACACTGGGACTGTGGCTAGCTCCCCAAAATTCAGGGAGGGAAAGCCATGACCGATACCCGCACCACATACGGATGGGCGTTCTTTCTGCTGCTGGGCTGTTCATTGTTGCTGTTCAACGGCAATGCGGCATCGCAGACGCTTCAGCAGAGACTGCAAGCAATCTACGCGATGAGTGCCGAAGAGATGGCCGCGACATCCGCCTTTACCCGGCGAGCCTACGAGGCTCAGCTCGAGCATATCGAGCGGATGCAGAACCCGCAGATCCGCGAAATCGTCAGAGATCTCGTACTCAAACCACGCGCGACCGCTTTCAATCAGGTAGCAACGCAGTCGTGGCTGGCTTCTCCCGGCAGCGGCTGGAAAAGTCATCACGCCTACCCTGGCGGCCTAGGCGTCCACACGATGGAGTGGGTCGCGGTCGCCTCAGGATGGGTTGATGCGTACGAGAAAGTCTATGGCGTCAAGCTTGATCGCGATCTGGTCATCGCAGGTCTCATCCTTCACGACTGGGGCAAGCTCTGGTTCCTGTTCGATGACGGCACCGGCAAAATTCGTGAGCCCGATTGGTATCCTAAGGCGTGGGGCACGAAAGCGAACTGGAAATGGATGGGCGGACATGGGGCGGTGCTCTACGCAGAACTCATTTCCCGCGGCGTACCGAACGAGCTTCTCTTCGCGACGGCGGCAGCGCATTTCGACCCCTATTGGGCGCTCGAAAAGGACGGTGAAGGGCTAAACCCCGCGCTCCGCGAAGCGGCTGACATGGTCAAGAAGCCCGCGCCCATTGTTAAGCCCGAAGAGCGGATGGCCGAGTGGTGGGTGGTCACGTTCATCGACGAAGCTTGGTCGTTCTCGACGATGGTCGCCGCGAGGTTTTCATTCGAGCTTCTAGAGGAGCTGGCGAAGGATCTAGGCCTCGCCCCCGACAGTCGAGAGGCGAACAAGGTCGCCTGGTTTGTTCTTTCTCGGGTCGGGGACTTCAAGATCTACGATGTGTATCAGAGAGCCGGATTCCGGAAGGAGGCTGCGCGAAGCTTCGTGCGATCAGTCCTTGACGATCCCTCACCGTACGAGGTGCCCAAACGCTGAGGGTGCACATGGATCTTGTTCGCCGCTCATTGGCCGTATGCATCCTGTTTCTGTCGATTGGAGGTGCGTCTGCGCACCCCCATGTCTGGGTAATCATGAAATGCAAGGTCATCTTCGATGATAACGGTTCAGTCGTAACATTGCTGTACAGCTGGTCGTTCGATGAGATGACCTCTGCATTCACCGCTTTGGGCATCAAGAGCAGACTTAGCGACCCCACTCGCGAGGAGTTGGCTCCCGCTGCGAGCGAGCAGATCGCCTCGCTTCGTAAGGTCGATTTTTTCACAACGATGAAGGTCGGCAATGTGAGCCAAAGGTTGCCGCACGCCGCCGACTATTGGCTCGACTTTGATGGAAAAGTGCTGACCCTACATTTCTCGTTACCGGTAAACACAGCACCGAATTCTTATCTCAATGACAATCGAGACCTATGACCCTAGCTATTTCGTCGATATGCGGTTCGCTGAGATGAACCCGGTTGAGCTGGTCCACGCCCCAAGCGGCTGCAAGTCCTCCATTGTTCGGCAGACATGGACTCAAACGGCAAATAGCATCGTTGTGACGTGCGAGGGGCCGTAAACAGCGTCGGGTCCCTTACCGCGCAAACGCTGGGTGATCGGCAAAGCAGACGTCTGCTTATGGCACATCGCGACATTTCGCGGCGACGCAACAATTCGGTCGCTTTCGGCGCATACGAGACGCATGGATTGAACGAAGCCGGCAACGCATAGAGGTGTGCCTACCGTAAATCCAGTCCGGCTGGCAGACGATTGAGAATCGGGTGATGCTAGAGCCCGATGTTGGACCTGTGCCGCCTCATTGCCGGAATTGTCACTGGTCTGCTCCGACGCTCTTGAAGCAGCTCCTTACCTATCTTCCCGCATCGGAGACCTCTGAACTGCTCAAGGCTGAACTGTCGATCCGGCGTCCGCGGGTTTCCGCAAACAAGTTTGACCCAGGGGCTGTCACCGACAAGGTACGTGCGGAAGGATACGCGGCCATATTCGGAAGTTTGGTGCCGGGCGTTGCGGTGCTCGCAGCTCCGGTTTTCGAGCACCCAGGTCGCGTCTGCGCGGTGGTTGGCGTTGTAGGTCGCGAGGAAGATTTAACCGGCAGGAATGAAGCAAGGACCAGTCAGGTTTTGCTTGAGGTGTCCGGCAGCATTTCGCACCGGATGGGCTTTCAAGGCGGCCAAGGTCGTGAAGACTGAAGCGGCTGGCTTTTCTTCGTCAGGAGGCGACAGGGGGCAATTGCGACAGCCGACTGCGTGAAAGGCCGGACAAATTCTTGAGTATCCTTTGCTTGGCGGGGCTCACGTGATCGATCGTACTTAGGCCGATATTGCGGATCAGGCGCCGCCATCGGTTTTGGATTGTCGCAATACCGGTCAAGCGCCCTGCAAGGTCAAGCACCGCGGATGCCGCAGGCCTGCGCAGCTCTTCATATTTCTCGAGCGCGGCTTCCGGCCGCTTGGCCAGTAGCACATCGGCGAGCAGCTCGCCGAGTACGCAGGCATCCACCAGACCGCAATTCATTCCCTGGCCACCCGCTGGACTGTGGACGTGAGCGGCATCGCCAATCAGGAACAGGTTGCCCTGCCTGTAGGATGCTGCCAGCCGGTGATGAACCTTGAAGCGGAGCTCCAGATCACATCCTGTACCTTAGCTTTTTGCTGTTCCGGTCCCCGCGCATCCAGCAGTGCCTGGACGTCATTGACGTTGGGATGTTCCGGAGCCGGGTCGAGTGTCGCAACGATTCGGTAGCTCCCGTCGGGCAATGGTGCGACCACCACGAGACCGGCAGGCGAAAAGTAAAGCGAGACCTCTCGCTCCCGCATGGGCCACTCCATCCGGACATCCGCGAGGACGAAGGATCCGGATAGGCGTCGCCCTCGAAGGGAATGTCGGCCTCCTGGCGGATCACACTGTGCATGCCGTCAGCTCCGACTACGTAACGGGCGGCGATCTCGCGTTCTCCCTCGGGCGTGCTTAGAGTGACGCGGACGCCCTCCGTGAGTTGCGCAGCGCGCTTTACTGTGATGCCGCGATGGATGATGCCGCCCTGGGATGTCAGTCGCTCTCGAAGGACCTGTTCCGTTACATCCTGCGGCAGCATGAGCAAATAGGGGTGATCGCTGCGAAGCGCGCTGAAGTCGAGCGACAATAGCGCTCGATCCCGGTCGCGAATTGAAAACGTCGATAGCTTTAGTCCAAGCTTCACCAGCCGCTGTGAAACTCCGATCGATTTCAGCACATCGAGCGTGTGTGCGTGGATGACGGCGGCGCGCGACGTATTCAAGCCGTCGGTCAGCTTGTCGACCACAAGGTAATCGATGCCGCGAGATTGCAGCATATTGGCGAGCGCCAGACCGGTCGGGCCGGCTCCCACGACAAGGACATCGGTATTCGCGGGTAGCATTGGATTTCTCCCAAAAGTCAACGATTGTTGACGTATTTAGCTAGCCCGCTTGATAATGTCAACGGCTGTTGATAAAGAGCCTGCATGGCAAATACCGTGAAAAGTCAGTCCAAATCCTCCCGTACCCGCGCCTCAATCCTGGCGGCGGCGCGAAAGCTTTTCTCGCGTTACGGCTACGAAGGCGCGTCGGTTCGCGATATAGCCGCCGATGCCGGCGTCGATCCGGCGCTTGTCATTCGCTACTTCGGCAGCAAGGATGGATTGTTCGCCGAAACCACGGAATTCGACCTCAAGCTGCCGGATCCGTCGGGCATCAGCCGCGATGAATTGGGTGCTGCGCTGACGCGACATTTCTTGCAGCTTTGGGAGAGCCCCGAAAGTCGTGGAGCGCTGGTCATCCTGCTTCGCACAGCGTCTTCCAACGAGGCCGCGACGACAAAAATCCGAAAAATTTTCGAAGCTCAGGTCGTTCCGATGCTCAAGCAGGTGGCAGAACCGGACGCTTTGCCGCTTCGCGCAGGGCTGATCTCAAGTCACCTGCTTGGCATTGCGCTATGCCGATATCTGCTTCGACTGCCACCGGTTGTCGCGATGAGTCCTGAACAGATTGTGATACATGTGGGTCCGGTCATTCAGCACTACGCTCTGGGCGGTCTGAACGAGACCTAGCCAAAACTCCCAAAGCCAAACGCTGCGTACGGTAGGCACAATAACCTTGCCGCCAAGCGCGACGCTGTAAAATTGAAGCTTGCGAGGCTTACGTGTTCACTATATGTTCTAGAAGCCGTGGAGTGGAATGGATTTCGAAATGAGCCGTCATGGCTGATCAGATCGTCATCACGGAGAAATCCAGCCAAGCGAAAGACGTCCGCGCTGCCGTCGGCTCCCGCTACGGAGACATCCTTCCGGCCGAGGGCCATTTGTTCGATCTGCTCGAGCCGGAAGACGTCGTGCCGGAGTGGAAGCGCTGGTCGCCGATCCTGCTGCGGCCTGAAGGCCTGTACAGCACTCGCCCGGCAGAGGGAGGCAACAAGGCCACCAAGCTCCGAGCCATTCGCGAGGCCCTGCGCACCGCGAAGCGGGTTTGGCTCGCCACCGACTGCGACCGCGAAGGTCAGTTGATCGGCCAGGAAATTCTCGAGCATTACAATTACCGCGGCGAGGTAATGCGGGTACTGTTCACTGCGCAGGACCAGCAGACCATCCGCGACGCATTCGGTCGGGCAAAACCAAACAGCGAATATTCCAGGCTTTATGCCGCCGCCGTTGCGCGCCGCCAGGCCGACCAGATCTACAATCTGTCGCTCACCCGCACTGCGACCGTCATTCTTGGTCAGGGTTCGCGCCGCGTGATCGGCATCGGTCGGGTGAAGACGCCGACGCTGGCCATCGTGTGCAAGCGCGAGCTGGAAATCCGAAACTTCGTGCCTATCGCATATTTTGAGATTGTCGCCACCGCGAAGGTCGCGGGCGGACAATTCCAGATGCGGCACGCGCTGCAGGAGCGAATCCTCAGCCGTGAGATTGCCGAGACCGTCGTCAACGCCGCTCAAGGTTTCGAGGGCGCGCTTGGCGTACGCGTCGAGGACAAGCGGCAAGGACCGCCCAAGCTGCACGATCTGCCGTCGCTGCAGAAACTCTGCGGCTCGCGCTTCGGTTGGCCCGCCAGCAAGACGCTCGCGGTGGCGCAGGAGCTCTATGACGGCCAGGGCAAGAAGATCATCACCTATCCGCGCGCCGAGGTACGCTATCTGCCGCAGAGCCTGATATCAAATGTGCCAAAAATCGTGGCCGGACTGCAGGTGGGCCAGTCGTTCAGCACAATCCCCGTGCCCGATCCGCCGGTAATCCGCAGGGGCGCGAGTGGCAGTTTCTACGACAAGGGGCTGGAGGGCGCGAGCCATCACGCCGTTATTCCCAACGTCAACACGATCGACAAATTGCGCGAGGTCTGGCCTCGCCTGTCGTCCGACGAGAAGCAACTGTTCGACGTCATCTCGCGGGCCTATCTAGCCGTACTGATGCCAGACTTCCGTTACCGGCAGACCACCGCAACGCTCGATGTGCGTGACTTTGAATTTCGCGCCGCCGGCCGCCAACCGATCGAGCTCGGCTGGCGCGCAGCATTCCCGGAGTGGCAACCCGCCGACGAAAAGGGCGACGAGGCGCAATTGCTGCCGCCGCTACGCAACGGCGAAACCGCGCAACTGCAGGATCCAAAGATCGAGGACAAGGAGACCCGCCCGCCGCCGCGCTACAATGAAGGCACGCTGATCGAGGCGATGCAGAACGCCTGGCGTTTCGTTGACGATGAGGTGCTGCGGGAGCGCCTGAAGGAAGCCAAAGGCATTGGCACGCCGGCGACGCGAGCCGAGATCATCGGCGGGCTGAAGAAACAGAGCTTTCTAATCGCCCAGGGCAAGCACATCGTGCCGACCGAGACCGGTCTGTCGCTGTTCGGTGTTCTCAAACAGGCCGATCCGGCGCTGGTCGATCCGGGCGCCACGGCGCAACTTGAATGCCTGCTTGACGATGTGGTCGTCGGCAAGCAGGAGATGGTCGGTGCGATTGACGCCGTGTGCGATGTCGCGGAGCGCATCATTGGCAAGCTGAAGGACGGCGCTTCTGCCGGAGGTCTACCCTCATTTGGTTCTGCAGCCAGCAACGGCGCCGCAGCGTATCCGCCAACGCCTGCGATGAAGCGTTTTGCCGACAGCCTCGTCCGCCAGAAGGGCATCAAGCCACCGCCCGGATACAAGACCTCGATCTCGATCTGCCGCAAGTTCCTCAATGAACACGCGCCGAAGAAAGCCAACGGTGAAACGGCTGGCAAGAATGAGCCCCGACCCGTGAGCCCGGCACAGTTGCTGTACGCCAAGAAGATCGCGCAGAGGAAAGGCCTCGTCATTCCCGACGAGGTCAAAGCCAGCTCATCTGCGATGTCGGCGTGGATTGACTCAAACCGAGACAGCAAGCGCCGCAGGCGCAGTCGCAAGACGGCCTACAAGCCGGCCGGTTCAACTGCGCCTCAATCGGCGAGGCCGACAAAGAGGTCGCGGAAACGCAATGCTCGCGCCAATGTCGCTCCGTCGACTCCCGCCCAGCCAAATTCGGCGACCGGGACCCCACTGCGGATTCCTTATGGCAACAAGGACGTTGCGATGAAGCTTGGCGCCCGCTACGGCTCGGCGGGATGGTATGCGCCGCCCGGACTTGATCTTTCTGCATTCGGCGAGCGCGGATGGCTATAATGCTCGGCATCCCGCCGTCTGTTAGCTCCGATCTGAAAACCGTGTCAACGCGGTGACCGATTGCATGAGCAGTTCAACATCACGATGA
>CAVPRD010000003.1:0-134883 GCA_963707705.1 uncultured Pseudomonadota bacterium
CTATTTACCGGATGAGGTGATCACCGTCCGTCTCGAGCTGCCGAAGGCGGCCCGGCTGTATGCCGTTGTGCGCGCACCCTCCGGTGCGATGGACCACGTCTATCCGGATGAAGGCCGTTCTCCTGATGCGCGCCGCCAACCGCGCCTGATTCCAGCAGGCCCCCATGTCTTCTCCTTTCCTGTCAGCGTCCCCGGCCTCAGCTTTCTTACCGAGCGCGGCGTTAGAACCCTGCGCGTTTTCGTCGTATTCGAGGGCGAAGGGCCGCGCGAGATGAATTGGACGTGGATTGCTGCATCGGCGCAGTTCGCCCAAACTGAGTACGACGTCGATGTACGCAAGTAGATCGCCGTTGTAGTCAGACCTCGGTTAGGTTCCACGGTTTCCACGCTTACCGCACTTACAGCGCTCCACGCATGTAAGAACCGGCCTGGCACCCACATGTACATACAGTAGTCGGCGATGACGCCGACCGCTTGACCAGCTGGTGCCATTCGCCGACACCAGTTCGACCCTGAGTGTGGAGGCTAACAATGTCGCAATCCAACGTCGTACCGACACCTGAGCTGCTCGACGAATTGAAACAGTGGAAAATCAGCACGCCCACCGCGCCTACTCGCCTCTGGCCGAAGCCCAACTTCGACGGCCCGGCCGAAAGGAATTACACACTAAAGAACAAGCGGGTACGCAAGTTCTTGCAGAATGAGACGCAGCGTTTTGGCATCAACTTGGGGTGGACTGATGACGCCGAGCCCGTAACTGCCGCCAAAGTTGCGCGCTGGTTTTTTGCTCGCAACGGAGGTGCCTCTGGTCCGCTCGTTTACGGCGAGACGGTGGCGATCGGGAATGGCCGGAAACCGTCCTTCATTCGTTATGAACAGCGCACTGTCGGCATCAACCTCGGTTGGTCCGACACGCCTGTATGTGAGTGGAAGCTGGTGGGCGGACCTGCCGGCACCGAGATCGACCCCACACGATACCTTGCGATCTACAACGAGAAGGCGGAGGAGTTTCTCGTCTTTTTTGATCGCACCGCGGGAGGTGATATCGGCTGGCCCAGTTCCCAGACGTGGGGTGCGCAACTCTCAGGCGAGCTCTTGGAATACGCCAAGAAGGAGGCATTAAAAGCACTTCTCGCGGCAGCGGCGTAACTCATGACGGTGCGTCTGACGTGGTGAAAGGATAACGCGGGTGCACTCTTACGCATTCTGTGCGATCGCTCCAGCCTTTCACCACCCTTTGCATCTGACGAGATGAGGAATAGCTATGAATTTGCGTTTCGCGGCGAGCGTCATTCTGGCTGCCACGTGTTTACAGTTCTCGTCAGCCGAAGAGATTACGCTCGAGCCCTCCTCGGGGCCTTGATCTTCAGACTGGCCTCGCAAGCGTTGGATCGAGAGCCAGGCACACCCTAGCGGGCCCCTCAAGCTGCGCCGTCTCAGGGGCACGGGTGCGAGCACTCCACAACGCGAAAAGGACCGGGGGCTGTTTGATGGTAAGTCCTCGCCCTGGCCCGTGGTGATCCTCGGCAGCCGAGGCAGAGAGGGACGAAGGACTACGCCGTGACGGCGGTCAGCAGGGCGTCCGGGAGGGTGACGGCGCCCGGGGTCGCGAGCGCGGCCTCGGTGGCGGTGAGCAGGTACATGTGGGGGTCGACGCCCACGAGCTTCGCCGACTCACACAGCGTGTAGAAGAGCGCCGCGACCTGCGTCCCGCGCAGCGACTTCGAGCCGTAGTGATTCTTCCGGCCGACCACCGGTCCGCGCAGCGCCCGTTCCGCGGCATTGTTGTCGAGCGGGATGCACGGATTGTCGAGGAATCGCGTGAGGCCGGTCCACCGCTCAAGCATGTAGCGGACGGCCTTGCCCAGTTCGCTCCGCGGCAAGCCGACTTGCTCGGTCGCCCACGCCTTGATGCGATCGGTGATCGCACGCGATCGCTCCTGGCGCAGCTGGTGCCGCAGCGCTTGCGCCGCGGCGTCGCCGGGAAAGCGACCCGGCACGAGCCGCTCCACGGCGTAGAGGTCCCCAATCAATTCGTCGATCTCGGCACACGCCGTCGGCCAGTCCGTCGCGTTCGCCTCGTACTTGCGTTTGGTGTGCGCCCAGCAGTGCGCCAGGGCAAAGCCGGGCCCGTCGCGGGCCAAGACCTCGTACACGGCGTAGCCGTCCACGACGACGGTGCCGCGATAGTCGCCGAGGACCTGCCGCCCCTCGTCCGCCGATTTCCCGGGCAGGATGCGATAGAAGGCGGCGGTCGGCGTGGCCACGCCCCACACCGTGCCGGCTGCCGGAGCGTCCGATCCGAGCCGCGGCCAGCGGGTTTCGTCGACATGGATCACCGGCGTGGCCAACGCCTGCCGGCCCAGCGCCTCGTAGGTCGGCTCGAGGTGCCGCGCCAGCGCCTGGATTTGATCCCAGAGCGTCTGCGACTCCACGATCAGGCCCTCGCGCGCCATCATCCGCACCTGACGCTCGAGCGGCAGATGGTCGGTGTACTTCGCGACGGCGACGCCGACGGCAAACGCCGGGGTATACCGCCCGCCCGGGATCAGCGCGGGCGGGGCGGGCGCGGTGACCACAGCGCCGTTGCACGCACACCGATACTTCTGGCGGGCATGGTGCTCGACGTGATACGTCGCCTTCACGGTCGTGATGCGCTCGGCCGTCTCGCATTGCCCGACCAGCTCGGTGAGCGTCCCGCCACAGGCCGGGCACCCACGCTGATCCGCGGGCAGCTCATGCCGCACGTCGATGACGGGCAAGGCCGGTTGCTCGCGTGGCCCGTGGCCCGGCCGCGGAGGCCGCGGCGACGGTGGCAGAGCCGCGGCCCTCGCCCCGTCGAGGATTGCCGCGCGCGTCTGCTGCAGCGTCTGCTCGACGGCGAACGTGAGCTGGGCGACCTCGGGCAGTCCGCGCACCCGCGCGAGCTCGGCCGTCAGCTGGAGATTCTTGGTGATGAGGCGCTGATTCTCGCGCTCGAGGAGGAGACTGATCTGGCGCAGTGTCTCGACGTCGCGTTCTTCACTGAGCGGCACCACGTTGCCGCGCATTTGATCATCAGGGACGATCCGAGGCAAGCGAAAAATGCGTGAGCGCGGGCGGCGTGAGCGGCATCCGGCCGACCAGCGCGCTGCCGTCGAGAAACAGATCAAGCTCGCTGACGGTGAGCGTCAGCGGGCCGGCGGCCTCGTCGCGCCACAGCGCCGCGAACCGCCCGCGCTCGAGGCGCTTCACGTACAAGCAGAGGCCGGTGCCGTCGAAATGCAACACCTTCGCGCGGATGCGATCGCGACTGACGAAGAGGAAGACGTCGCCGCTCAGAGGATTCCGCGCCAGGCGTTCGGTGATCATCCCGCAGAGACTGTCGAAGCCCTTGCGCATGTCCGTCGGCGCACCGTGCGCGTAGACGGCCACGCGCCGTCCGGCCCATCTCATCGCAGCCGCGCGATCAGCTGCGCCGCCGTCTCGACGTCCATGCCCTCGACGCGCACGCCCGTGGCGTCGATGACCACCACCAGCCGCGTCGGCGCGGAAGCCGCCTCGGCCAGCACGTGGACCGGCCGGAACCGCGGATCCTGGGCCCAACGGCGCAGGCTCACCGGCGCGACGCCGAGCGCGGTCGCCACCGTGCGCACGCCGTCGCCCGTCGCCTCACGCGCCCGCCAGTACGCGACCGCTTGCTGGCGCAATCCGTCCGAGTACCGGCGCTCGGCACCCCGCCGATCACCGAGCTCTTGCTCCGCGCGGTGTCGAAATCGTTGCACGGCATCGTCCATCTGTCTCCTCCTCACGGGGAGACTCTGAACGATTCTCAGGCCGTTGCCCAGACGGGCCAGGGCGAGGACTTACGTTTGATCGTTCCCAAACAGTGGCGTAATAGGATCGGTTTGAGTAGGTGTGAGGTAAGTCCCATGGCCCATAGCAGCAAGAGTCAGCATCTTCCGTTCTTGACGTCGACCATAACGATTCTTCGGAAATGGCTTGTCTTTCCGCTAATCGGGGGCTTGCTGGGCGCCATGCTGATTGGCCGGATCGTTGACTGGGTAGTTGGACCGAAGGTCTACAAAGTATACGTCGTCGGTAACTTTCAGGCCGATGTTCTTCGAAATACCGCGTCCGATCCGCTCAGCCCAGCCTCGACGGCCGCAGACGACATTTGGGCCGCGCTCGACGCGCTGGGTAGCCCTGGCAAGCTTGACGGCGTTCCTATCGAGTTCGCAAGAGTGCCTGATTCAGGCGACCCCGTCAATGCGGAACGCATTTCTGCCGATCTTGCGGGACGAAGTGACTGCCTTCTTGTAGTCGGCCATTTCTCTAGCACTCAAACGAAGGCGGCACTGCCCGCATATCTGCGCGGTGTGAGTCCTCCAGTTCCCGTAATTCTTACGACAGAAACGAATCCAGACCTGGTGCCACCGAGAGCGGCGGCTACAGACTACGATCCAATTTTCCGCCTCGCCCCCACTGATGAGGACCAGGCGCGGACAGCTGCAGCCTTTGCCACGCAGCGCAAAGCGAACGGTTTGTGGGCGATTCAAGCCACTTCAAATTCCGTCTATTCGAGTTATCTAACGAGCCAGTTTGTCGATCGAGCCCTCGGCGAGTCTGACGCGGTGGTGTTGTGGACCGACAACACTCTTGTTCCATCTATTAGAATGACCGAATCCCCAAAAGTGAATTGGATCTTTTTGCTGGGGGATGGCGGGATGCGTTAATTGCGATTCGCCAACTAAGAGCCATTCCTGGTGGCCAAAACTTGAACATTATCCTCAGTGACGCAGCTGCGAATGAGAAGCTGTTACAGGACGGACGCAAGACAGTTGAAGGGATTTACTTAACGCACCCTATGCGGGCGGAGACTTACAACAGCAAAAAGAGATGGTGTATGGCGATGATGTCTTTCAGCTGACTAAGCAACTCCTTCAGATGACGGACGACAGATTCAGCGGATTAGCCCGACGGAGCGGAGGGCTCGGATATTGGCTCCGACATCTACTCGGCCTGCGACGATCGACCGACGCTCGGAGGGCCATCGCAAGGGTGATGCGTGAGGCTATTGACCGGAAGCATTCATTTAGTTTGACTGGGCGCACCTGCGTCTTTCAAACTAAGACCGCCACGTGTCAAGGGGCCGGCTTTTTTGTGTGGCGTGTGGAGCACGGTACCTTCAGGACAGTTCAGTCGGAAAGTTGTGTGAGTTCTGGCAGCGCGCCGAACTCCGACGGCCACTGCGGCTGGAGACAAACCCTCAAGACGCCAGTTGCGAGGAATTCCGAGGCACCTGCTGCGGCCTTGAAGTTGCCGACATGCTCCAAGGCGCGCCACTCATCTCAAGCAGGTAGCCGCGTCAACAAGAGTGGGCGACCCAGTCCAGCACTCGTTTCGGTCGATTCCTGCGCTGGCGCTAACCAGAATTCGAGCGCCGCTGATTTCCCGAACGCTGGCCACGAGTCCGGGGATCACTCACGGCCGTGGTCCGACAGGTGCGAAGAACCGGCCTGTTCACTCTCTCACAGTCGCCCTGAGCCCACGAATTCCCGACTTAGCGGCCTCCTCGAAACGCGGAAAAGAGGTGGGATTCCTTCCCATCTAACCCTGCAAGCGGTCCACAGCCGCACCCCAGTTTTTATTGAGATTTTGGATTCCGGCTCCCTCCCGGTTGGCCCGGTGGGGCGCTGGAGAGAGCGGGGAGGATGGGGGGAGTGCCTGTCCGAGTCCTTCCTTGAAAAACTAGGTCACCTGACAGCCGGAGCCGCCTAGCGACGGGGCGGATGGGCGCGATTGGTAACATCTTTGCGCGAGGGGCTTGAAATCCAAGCCGCAACGTCCCGAGCGAACTCGCGCCGTTCCGCCGGCGTGGGATGTTTCCGCTCATTGAGCGGCCTCCCAAACCTCAGCAGATTCCATTGGGTGATCCTCTCAATGCCGCCGATCAAGGAAGACACCTCCAATCCAAGCTGGTGGAGAATCACGACAGCGATTCCGTCACAGACCAACTCCAGCTGCTGCAACTGCTTCCAGTCATCGCGCTTGGTGGCGTCCTCCCACGACTTCCAGACGTATTCATGCGCAGCCTCATGCGCCACGAGCGCTCGTAACTGGTCAGTCTCGAGAATCTCGAGCGCGGGTTTCGAAATCAGAATGACCGCCCGCCCATGTATGGCGACTGCCGCCTGCCGGATGTCTATCACCTTGATTTCGTACACTCCGGCACGCTGAGTGGCCCGAAGCACCGGGTGCAGCGCGGTGACTTTACCCTTGGCGGACGCGTTCAGGGTCGTAATCTCGCCCTCCGGCGGAAGAGACTTGAGGACCATCGCCTTTGCTTCGGGCGTGACCGGCGCCGGACGGGCTTCGTCGAGGCGCTGGATGAATGCGGCTTGATCGCTTGCCACGATGTCGTGAAGGTCGGAGACCAGCAGACCTTGGCCCTGTGCCCAGGCAACTGTCGCCAGCACCCCGAAAAGCCCGAGGCCAATGGTGCCTCGAACAGCCGTGCGGGCGTAGACTAACGCTGCTTTTAAGAGCATCGTCGGTGCCGGTCGGCGTGGGTCGCATGAGGCGACGGTCGCCGACGACTGATGAGAAGTCCTTTGCGGCTGGCTAGGACGATTGAAGCAATTCCAGAGGAATTCCTGAGGAAGGCTATGTCGAGTCCTGTCAGCAATTGGACGAGTTCGGCCCATACCGTCTGGACCTCGAACAACGCACGTTCACTCGAGCAGGGCGGGTCCAGTCACTCCCGCCGAAGACCTTCGACCTGCTTGTGCTCCTGCTTCAGAGGCCAGGGCATGCGTTCTCCAAACAGGAGCTCATGTCCGCGTTGTGGCCAGACACTTTCGTCGAAGAGGCGAACCTCTCGTTTCAGATATCGACCTTGCGCAAGGCCCTCGGGGATGGGGCAGCACGGTGGATCGAGACGATTCCTAAGCACGGTTATCGATTTTCACAGGACGTCCGGACCATTCCCTTGGCTCTTGAACCACCGAACGAGCCCGCTCCGCCAATCGCATCACCGGCCGTGCCGGCACAACTCACCCGCCGCGACTGGCGCTGGATTGCACTGACCGCGATCGCGATCGCGGTCCTGATCGCGGGTTACGCGATGGTCAGCAGACAGACCGATGGGCTGTCGAGCCTTCCCGGAACGCATTCACGAGCTGTTCCCCTCACATCCTATGAAGGCACGGAATATGGCCCGAGCCTCGCCCGACGGCAGCCAGGTCGCGTTCTCCTGGACCGGACCCAGACAGGACAACGAGGACATATACGTCAAGCTCGTTGGCCCTGGCGAACCGCTCCAGCTCACAACGAATCCCGCTCGAGACTCTTCTCCCGCGTGGTCGCCGGACGGCCGGAGCATCGCGTTTCTGCGGTGGAGCAGGCAGAACGATTCCGACGTGGACATCATGTTGGTCCCGGCACTCGGAAATGCCGCAGAGCGTCGCGTCGCATCGGTGATAAATAAACATCCCATCTCCCGACCTCTGAGCAAGCTGGCGTGGACAGCTGATAGCCAATGGCTCGCCATCGCCGCGGCGATGTCGCCCGAGGAACAACAGGGACTCTGGCTGCTCTCGCTGGACGGCCAGCAACGCCGCCGGCTCCCTGAAGCGCCCGAACGGCAGGGCGGAGCCATCGTTTTCAATCCCGCGTTCTCGTCGGACGGACGGCGCCTCGCCTACATTCGATTGACATCTGCGAACGTCGCCTCGATTTACGTCTTGGCCTTCTCCGCGGACATGATGCCTGATGGAGCGCCCGTGTCGGTCACTGACGCATCGCAGGGCTCGGACATAGTCGCGTTGGCGTGGACGGAAAATGACAGCGCGTTGGTATTTTCGATGTCGAACCAGTCTGCGCAATCGCGACTGCATCGTCTGAAGCTGACACCGGATCGGCTGCACCGAGCGGGCGCTGCGCAGGCCCTGCCGTTTGGTGATCTCGCCATCAATCTCACCGCCAGTCGAGCGGGGCGGCTCGTGTATCGACGTACTCGCGCGACGGTGCTCTGTGGCGGCTCGACCTGACGCAGCGCGGTGCAGTTCCGCAGGCTCCGAGCATCCGTGGTTCTACATTCGACGAGCACACGCCTTCCTACTCTCGCGACGGGAAACGGATTGTCTTTACGTCCACGCGAACGGGGACTGAAGAACTCTGGCAGTCCAACGTCGACGGGACAGACCTTAAACAACTTACGTTCATGAGCGGTCCGCTATGCTCCAACCCGCAATGGTCGCCGGCGAGCGATGACCTCATCCTGTTCAACTCACGCCTTCACGGGTCGAGCGACCTCTTTCTGCTCGAGCGCTCCACCGGCCGCTACGAGCCCCTCACCACTGATCCGGCCGCTGAAATCGAAGCCCGGTGGTCACGCGATGGCAAGTCGATCTACTTCGGATCGAACAGGACCGGGGTGTACCAGCTCTGGAAGATGCCCGCGAGCGGCGGTCCCGCAACGAAGATCACGCATCACGGAGGCCTGGCTGGCGCCGAGGCGGACGACGGCTACATCTACTATGCGAAGACGCCGCGCTCTCCGACATCGATTTGGCGCATCCCGCTCGCGGGCGGCGAGGAGGCACTCGTCACTGATGGCTTGAGTTACTCCTTGAATTTTGCCGTGGGGAGGAGGGGACTGGTACTTGATGTCGCGAGCGGGTCTGATCAGCGACACGGCCATCGAGTACCTCGATTTCGCCTCACGAAAGAGAACCCGTCTTGCCGCGGTCGGGAAGCGGTGGTGGTTCGGCATGGCGTTGAGTCCGGACGAAACGTCGCTGTTGTTCTCGGTCGTGGAGAGCGTGAACAGCAATTTGATGCTCGTAGAACAAGCCTGGTGAACCGGGATCCTGCGCGGCCCGCAGAATCTCTATTTTCTTGACCCCACATGCGTGCGGACCGATGCTCCTGTGCGTGCCGGCACGACAGAAGCGGACCGCTGATGCTGCAGGATCACATTCCGAACGGCGGACCGATGACCGCGATGCGGTTCCGCAATATCTGGCTTCGCACGATTCCCCCAGGCAAGTAACGGCTGAGAACGGAGGCGACATGCGGTCCCGGCTGGCAAGTACGGCGATTGAGCTCCTGTGCGTCTTTATTGGCGCGATCTCGGCCGATGCGCAAATCACGACCGCTGTGGTGAGCGGCGCGCTCAAGGACGAACAGGGTGGGGTCGTCCCGGTGCGACCGTCACTCTGGTCAGGCCGCGGATCTTGAGGTCGTTTGAGGGCGCCGGTGGTTGAGTCCGAGTGAGCGCAGGTTGCTGGAGCCGATAGAAGAAATCGGCCCACAGCCGCACCCCAATTTCATTGGCTTTCTCTGTCAGGCTCCCCTCAGTGACGGCTACCGGGCGCTGGAGGGAGTGGGGAAGGATGGGGCGAGGACGCTGACCGACCTCAGCCTTAACACCCGCTGTTCGGCTTCGTTGTCCGCTTCGTTATAATCTCGGCACCCGCTGACATGAGTCTCGCCCCAGGCACCCGTATCGGCCCCTACGAAATCGTTTCTATCGTAGGGGCGGGCGGGATGGGCGAGGTGTATCGCGCGCGCGACCCAAGACTGAATCGGGACGTCGCCCTCAAGATGCTACCTGCGCTCGTGGCCGCCGACCCCGATCGCCTCGCCCGGTTCAAGCGAGAAGCGCGAGTGCTCGCATCGCTGAACCACTCACATATCGCCGCCATTCATGGCTTCGAAGAAGCCTCCGGCGTGCAGGCCCTGGTACTCGAACTGATCGAGGGGCCTACGCTGGCCGACCGGATCGCTCACGGTTCGATCCCCGTGGAGGAGGCGCTAGCGATTGCCACGCAGATTGCTGAGGCGCTCGAAGCGGCGCATGCGCGGGGTATCGTCCATCGTGACCTGAAGCCGGCCAACATCAAGGTTCGGCCCGATGGTTCGGTCAAGGTGCTGGACTTCGGGCTGGCGAAGGCGGTCGGCAAGGACGGCGCGACCTCCGAAGCGTCGGCGACGCCAACGATCACCAGCCCGGCACTGACACGGCTCGGCGTGATTCTCGGCACCGCGGCCTACATGAGCCCCGAACAGGCGCGCGGAAGGGAAGCGGACGCCCGCAGCGATATCTGGGCGTTCGGGTGTGTGCTGTTTGAGATGCTCGCGGGACGGCGCCCCTTCGAAGGTAGTGAGGTGTCGGACACGCTTGCCAGCATCCTGAAGGGCGAGCCGGCCTGGGCCGCGCTCCCCAACGATACGCCGCCGGGCATCATCCGCGCCATTCGCCGTTGCCTCGAAAAGGACTCGCGGCGGAGGTTTCACCATATCGCCGATGCGCGCTTGGACCTTGAAGACGCTGCTGCGGCGGATGTCCCCACGAGCCCGGCCGCGGCTCGCTCGAGCGATCGTCGCGATCGCGTCGCGTGGGCGCTCGTTGCAGTGTTGGTGTTGTTGCTCTTCGGACTGACCGGATACGTTGCGCTGAATTCGACTCCTGCCCCGGAGATCACCCGGTTCGAGGTGAATCCCCCGCCCGACACCGTCTTTGGCTCACCGTTCGCCCGCTATGCGGCCGGTGCCGTCTCCCCTGATGCCACGCGCCTCGTCTTCGTCACCACGAGCCGAACTGGCCAAGTACAGCTCTGGATTCGATCCTTCAACTCATTCGATGCGTTCCCGCTGACCGGCATTCAGGGCGCGCAATTGCCCTTTTGGTCGCCAGACTCCCGCTGGGTGGCGTTCTTCGCCGCTAACAAACTGATGAAAGTCGATGCCGCGGGCGGTTCGCCGCAGGCAATCTGCGATGTGCCCGGCGAACTGCTGCGAGGCGGAACGTGGGGGGCCGCGGGCGACATCCTCTTCAGCAGCGGCAATCCGCCGACGCTGTACCGCGTCTCAGACCAAGGGGGTGCGCCAGTACCATTGCCGGCGCCCAGCGACCAGACTGTTTCCGACATCACCTCGCCCGTTTTCCTGCCGGATGGTCGCACCTTTCTCTACTGGAGGCAGACTTCGAGCGAAGGCCCGGGTGTGTACGTCGCGTCGATCGCCTCGGCGAATGCGCCGAAAAGACTTGTCTCCACCGACGCCGGCGCGCTCTATGCCTCCGGGTTCCTGCTGTTCACGAGACGAGGCGCCCTCGTTGCGCAGCGATTCGACGCGGATCGTATAGAACTCAGCGGCGAGGCGAGAACGGTCGCTGAGCGAGTGGCCATGACGGCCGGCAGAATGGCGGCTTTTTCTGTCTCGACCAACGGCGTCCTGACCTACCAGGCGCAAACCGGCGACGCATCGCAATTCACCTGGTTCGATCGCGCCGGCCGACTGCTGGAAAGGATCGGTGCTCCAGGCCGCTATCGCGCTCCCCAGATGTCACCCGACGAAACCCGCCTCGTGTACGAGGACCTTACCGATAACAACCTGTGGGTTCTCGATATGAGGCGAGGGCTCGCTTCGAAGTTCACTATCGGCCCTGGAGTAAAGATCTCTCCAATCTGGTCTCCAGACGGGGGGACGATTTACTACGGGAAACGCACGGAGTTTTCTGGCCCCGCAGCCATCTTCGAAAAGCGCGCCAGCGGTAATGAGAACGAAAAGCTCTTCTTCAAGGGACCAACGACCGATGGCCCCGCCCAGATTTCGCGCGAAGGAAAGTGGCTGCTCTACTTCGTCAGTCCTGAAGGACAGACCCTCGGCGATGTGTACGCTATTCCCGTGACAGGCGACAGGACGCCTCGACCGATTGTCCGATCACCGTTCTCTGATGTCGAACCGAACTTGTCGCCCGACGGCAAGTTCGTGGCGTATGTATCGACCGAAACCGGACGATCGGAGGTATACGTGCAGCCGTTTCCTACCGGTGAACGACGCCGGATTTCCGACGCAGGCGGCCGTCAGCCGTTCTGGCGACAGGATGGTACGGAGCTGTTCTTCGTGAGTCCGGAGAACAACAGTCTATATGCCGTCGCAGTCAAATCAGGACCGAAGTTCGACTCCGTCTCGCCGAAGCTCTTGTTCGAGTTGCGCGCGAACGTTATGTTCGTGCGCAACAGCTACATACCGAGCCGGGATGGGCAACGCATCCTTGTCAATATGGCGCTCGACAGCACCACCCCTCCAATCCGCGTGATCAGGAACTGGACAGCGGTGCTGAAGCACTGATACGCCGTTCCAATGCCACCGCGGGCTTCGCGCGCCGCGTCGGTCACCAGGTGTTTCACCAGATCCCAACGAACGGGGCGCCCCTACACGCTTAACTAAATTGGAAGGGATTATCCGTTCGGCACGGAGCGGTCCAGAGCCGCACCCCATTTTTATTGGGTTGTTGGGTGAGGCTCCCCTCCGTGACCGCAACTGGAAGGTGGAGACAGCGCGGGAGGATGCCGCTTCGGCGTCCCTGACCCGTCTGCCGGAACGGGTGCGCGGGCCGACAGTCCCGGGGCCGACTGTGTTCTCGAATTCTGAGTTCCACTTGTTGATATGGGGCAAGCAGGATGGAGCGCCAGCCCAACGGCATATGTCGATTCTTTAACTGATCTCTTTGTTAATAGAGTAGGGTTGGTCTCCGTTCGTTCTCCCATCGCACGCACTGGCCATCTCGTTGAAGTACATACGCGACGAAGAGGCTGCTCCCGGGATGTGCAGGCAATTCATGAAAAGACTCTGCGCCGTCGTGCTTCTTTGCGTCAGCCTCGCACCGTCCACGAAAGGCCAGGCTGACGACCAGAAGATCCTCTACGACTTTTGCTATGCCGACCCGTGGGATACCGGGGATCTCGTATGCGAGCTCGGCATTACCAACGCCGACGGATACACGCCAACATCAGTGGTATATCGCCCGTCGAGCACCAACTGGTTGACCGGCGGCCCCCACGACGCACGATCAACGCAGCCCGCACCGTCGCCCGACGGGTCGAGGATCGCGTTCGTTCGCGGCGCGTGGTTCCCGCAGGAAGGCCATCCCAGCGCCGACGTCGATCTGTTCCTGTTCACGATCGCGGACGCCTCTCTCGTTCAGCTGACCAGCGGACCGGCGAACGATGCCTCTCCGGCCTGGTCGCCGGATGGAGGAAAGATCGCCTTCGCCAGCGACCGTGATGGGCCGCTCGACCTGTATGTCATGAACGCGGATGGAAGCGGTATCACACGGCTGACCAGCAACGTCGGATTCGCCGGCGCCCCCGCGTGGGCGCCAGACGGCGAACGCATCGCGTTCGATTGCCGCCCGACAGCAGGCGCGAACACCGATATTTGCGCCAGCAACAGCGACGGCAGTGGTTTCGTCCGCCTCACGACTCATCCCGCCGACGATTCGGGCGCCGCGTTCGCACCGACTGATGGCCGTATCGCATTTGCCACCAGACGCTTTGGCGCCACATTCGAGCTCGTGATCGGCGCGCCAGGAGGGCAGGTCCAGCGGGTCGGCACGGGAACGCCTGGAGTGCAGCCCGCGTGGTCTCCGGACGGCACCCGGCTCGCCTACATGGATCCCGATTCGGTGTCATACACCGGGCGGTGCTACTTCGATGGAGGGGCGAACAACGCCGACGACTTTTGCGTGCCGGTGAACGACCTCTTCGTGGTGAACGTCGACGGTTCGGGCAAAGCCCAATTTGCCAGCGGAGCACACGCGCGCTGGATGGTGCCGCGGAGCGCCGGTTCGTCCCCGTACCTGGCGCCCCGGTCGCGGTACCCGGCAGGATCGAGGCTGAGAACTACGATAAGGGAGGGCGCGGTGTTGGATATGCCGACCTCACTGCGGGTAACAGCGGGGGGGAATACCGGCCCGACGATGTCGACATCGAACGCGTCACCGGAAGCGCAACCGACTACAACGTCGGCTGGATGGTCGCGGGCGAGTGGCTGCAATACACGATCGACGTCGGCAGGGCTGGCTCCTACACGGTCGAGGCGCAAGTGGCGTCGCACGGCGGTGGTGGGACCTTCCACCTCGAAGTGAATGGCGCCAAATCCGGTTCGATCCAGATCCCCGACACTGGCGGCTGGCAACAATGGCAGACAGTCACGACAACGCTGACGGTCGCGGCCGGGGTGCAGCAGCTGCGGGTCGTCCTCGACACCAACGGCGCGTCGGGAGGAGTGGGCAATCTCGATTATCTGCGGCTCTCGCGCGCGGCAGGCTCAGGACCAGCTCCGCTCGGTTTCACCGTGAGGGCCGATAGCTTTGCCGGTGGTGCGCAGGGCTGCTGGCCCGGGCCGTTCGAGTGCGGTGGCGGATATTACGACGAGACACCAGGCAACTGGGGAGACGCACAGGTGCGTCCCGGGACTGATGTCGATCTCTGGTACGACGACGGGGGTATCGTGATCGGCGGTCTCGACGGTCTCGAGTGGGTCACGTTTCCGGTAAGGGTGCCGCAGGCTGGCAACTATGCCGTAAGGTTCCGGACCGCGAGTCCTTCGGACCGACCGGCGGACAGCGGCGTGATCAATGTCGGCATCCACGGCGTGGACGGCAGCTGGGTCGGCAACCAGTATGTACCCGTCACCGGCGGTCCGGGCGAGTGGCACACGTACGTGAGCTGGGACGCGCCGCGCACGATCTATCTTCCGGTTGGACAACAAACGCTGACGATGTGGGCATCGGGCGGCTGGTACAACGTGCAGGACCAGCGCCTCGTCCACAAGATCGGCACGCAGAAAGGAAGCCGAAAGCGTCGGTCCAGCCTCGACCATTAGACGCGTGATCCCGCGCGTGCCGAGCGCCTCTACAACTGCATGAAGATCGAGGCCGCCCTCACCCGCTTTCGTTCGCAGCACCACGATACCCATCTCGCCAAGCGCCTGTTCGCGATCCGTTGCCGCTTTCTCGCCGCAGAACACCCAGACCGGCACCTGCTTTGCGGTCGTTGCCAGTGTCGCTGTTAGTGGCAGCCGCAAATCCCGATCCAGTACTACCCGGACCGGCGACTGGCCTGCCATGCCCGGTAACCGGCAGGTCAGCTCCGGATCGTCCGACTGCACGGTACCAATACCGGTCAGGACGGCATCATTCATCGCGCGCATCAGGTGCACACGCGCCCGCGTCTCCTCGCCGGTGATCGGCGCTGGTCTCCGTCCTGATAGGCCTGCCTTGTCGTCCGAGGACACCGCGAGCTTCAGCGTGACGTGCGGGCGGCCATCGAGGATACGGCAGATATGACCGGCGTGGGCGCGACGCGCATCCTCGGCGCACACCCCGGTCGTCACCACGATGCCGGAAGCGCGCAGCATTTCGTCGCCGCGGCCCGCCACTTCCGGATTGGGGTCCTCGATCGCCGAGACGACCCGCGCAATGCCGGCCGCGACGATGGCCTCAGCGCAGGGCGGCGTCTTGCCGTGATGCGAACAAGGTTCGAGCGTGGCGTAAAGTGTAGCGCCACGCGCGGCCTTGCCGGCACGCCGCAACGCTTCGGTCTCGGCATGTGGACGGCCGCCCGGTTGCGTCCAGCCGCGGCCGATCACGGCGCCATCCTTCACAATCACCGCGCCGACCGCGGGATTGGGCCATGCATTGCCGAGTCCGCGCCGACCGAGCGTCAGCGCAAGCTGCATGAAGCGCAGATCGTCGGCTGTGGTCACTTGCGCAGCGGCAGGACGGTCTTGGCTTCTTCGTCGCCGGACAATTCCTTGACCGCGTCCTGAAAATCCTTCGGCTCGCGGAAATTCTTGTAGACCGAAGCGAACCGCACATAGGCGACGTCGTCAAGTTCGCGCAGATGCGTCATGACATTCTCGCCGATGGTATCGGTGGTGATTTCACTTTCGCCAAGACTTTCCAGTTCGCGCACGATCCTCGAAACCATCTGCTCGACCCGTTCGGGCTCGACATTGCGCTTGCGCAGCGAAATCTGCAGCGAGCGCATCAGCTTGTCGCGGTCAAACGGCACCCGGCGGCCGTTGCGCTTGATCACCACCAGCTCGCGCAATTGCACGCGCTCGAAGGTCGTGAACCGGAACTGGCAGGTCAGGCAAACGCGCCGGCGGCGGATCGCAGCTCGAATCCTCGGTCGGACGCGAATCCTTCACCTGGGTATCGAGACTGGCGCAGCTCGGACAGCGCATGACGTTCCCCTGCCCCTCGCGGAGGCTTATTGGTAAATCGGAAAGCGCCCGACCAATGCCTTCACCTTTTCGCGCACCGCGGCTTCAATAAGCGAATCCGCTTCTGCCTGTTTCTGAGACAATACGTCCAGCACTTCGGCGATCATCTCGCCGACCTCTTTGAATTCAGCGATGCCGAAACCGCGCGTAGTGCCGGCCGGCGTGCCGAGACGGATGCCAGACGTGATCGTAGGCTTTTCGGGATCGAACGGAATACCGTTCTTGTTGCAGGTGATATGGGCACGGCCGAGCGCCACTTCGGACACCTTGCCGGTCAGGCGTTTCGGGCGAAGATCCACCAGCATCAGATGGGTATCGGTGCCGCCCGAACTGATGTCATAGCCCTTCGACTTCAGCGTCTCCGCCAGCGCCTTGGCATTCTCGACCACATTCTTCGCATAGACTTTGAAGGACGGCCGGAGCGCCTCGCCGAACGCCACAGCCTTCGCCGCGATCACGTGCATCAGCGGACCGCCCTGCAGACCCGGAAACACTGCCGAGTTGATCTTCTTGGCGATCTCCTCGTCATTGGTCAGCACCACACCGCCGCGCGGCCCGCGCAGGGTCTTGTGTGTTGTCGTGGTCACGACATGTGCATGTGGAAAAGGCGAAGGATGCACGCCACCGGCAACGAGTCCTGCGAAATGCGCCATGTCGACGAACAGATAGGCACCCACTTCATCGGCGATCTCCCGAAAGGCCTTGAAGTCGATGATCCGCGGATAAGCCGAGCCACCGGCGATGATGACTTTCGGCTTGTGTTCCTGCGCGAGCTTTCGCATCTCCACAAGATCGATCCTTTGATCGTCTTGCCGCACGTTATAGGCGACCGCGTTAAACCACTTGCCGGAATAGTTGATCTTCATGCCGTGGGTCAGATGCCCACCGGCCGCGAGATTGAGACCGAGAAAGGTATCGCCCGGATTCATCAACGCAAAAAATACCGACGCGTTTGCCGACGCGCCGGAATGCGGCTGCACATTTGCAAATTTGCACCCGAACAATCTGGTGACGCGGTCGATCGCTAGCTGCTCGGCGATATCGACGAACTGGCAGCCGCCGTAATAACGCCGGCCGGGATAACCTTCGGCATATTTATTGGTCAGGACCGAGCCCTGCGCCTCGAGCACGGCGCGACTCACGATATTTTCCGAAGCAATCAGCTCGATCTCGTCGCGCTGGCGGCCGAGCTCGCGGCCGATCGCATCCGCAATTTCAGGATCGCTGTCGCTGAGCGTCGCCGTGAAAAGATTGGCGCGTTCGGCGGCTGCCGCGGAAGATGCCGACATTTCAAATGCTCCTGGCTGCCCGGAACGCGCCGACTAGCATATTGAAAGGGAACCGCCAAGCGGTGGGAAATATTTGCCCTTAAACCGCAATATCTAGCGTTCGTGAGAGTTTAGGCGGTGTTTCAGGAGCAAAAGCGCCCGTTCAGCCTCGGCTGGTGCCGCCAATGCCGTCGCGGCCGTAAATGTCATCGCGGAATTGCACGATGCCGTCCGGCGTGGCCCAGGCCGTCACATAGACCCAGTAGAGCGGCACCGGCCTCGACAGCCGCGCATCCTTGCGATCGCCGGCACGGATCACGTCATCGATCTGCTGACGCGTCCAGCCCGGCGTGTCGTGCAGGAGCCAGGTCACCAATTCGCGCACATTTTGTACGCGAACGCATCCGGACGAGTGGAAGCGGAAATCCTCGCCGAACAGATTCTTCGACGGCGTGTCGTGCATATAGACGCCGTGCGAGGACGGGAAATTGATCCGGATCGCACCGAGCGAATTGGAATCGCCGGGATCCTGCTTGAACTTGTAATTGACCGCCTCCTCGGTATTCCAGTTGACCTGCTGCGGCTGCAATTCATTGCCGCGCTGATCTATAATGCGGATGCGCTGCTTGGTCAGGTAATCCGGCTCTTCCTGCATCTTCGGGATCAGGTCGCGCTTGACGATCGAGACCGGCACTGTCCAGAACGGATTGAAATTGACCTCCACGATCCGGCTCTGGATATCGGGCGACGCCCGGTCGGGTTTGCCGACCACCGCAGTGTGGCGCGTCACCGCGACGCCATTCTCGATCGCCTCGATCTGCGCCGCTGGTATGTTGCACATCACGAATTTCGGCCCGAGATTGCCGGTGAAGCTGCGCAGCCGCACCACATTGGTCTTGAGCTGGGCAAGGCGTGCTTCCGCCGGGACGTTGAGCGCTGCGAAGGTCACTTCGCGCACGATGCCGTCGGCGGTCAGCCCATGCCGCGCCTGGAAGCGCTTGACCGCGGCCTCGACATAAGAGTTGAACACGTCGGAAGCACCCGCGCTGGTGGCAAGGTCGCCGCCCGCGATCAGCCGCCGGCGAAGTCCCACTACCGATGCGTGCCGATTGCCGAGCCGCAGCCGGTCGGTCGGCGGCACAAGCGCCCAGCCGCCCTTTTGCACCGCCTGCTCGAATTGCGGAATTGCGGCCTCTGTGGTTTGCAGGGTCTGCGGCGCCAAGGTGGGCAGTGACGCCTTCGGCATACGCACGGTGCGGATGCCGTTGTCGTAGCCCTGCCCGAAATCGCTGCGCTGACCCTGGTCGATCAGGTTCTGCAACGTCTGATCCTGAGCGAAGGCGCGTGCCGCGAATACCGTGCCCGCGACTGCGCCGCCCGCACGGGCAAGTTGCCGAAGCACCGAACGACGGTTCAGCGACGTCGAAATCTTCGGACGATCCGCGGCCATTCTGGAACCTTGGGATTGCTTGAATCGCATTAAAGCGCAAGCGCCCAGATTGGCAACCGGTCTGGCGATATTGTGACCGCGAATAAGGTCCGTGGGGCGGCCTTATTTCACGCGTGGCGGCAAGCTCTCCGGCATCAAAGACGACGCGTACAGCACGCCGATCGTGCAAACCATGATGCAGAACCACATGAACGCCTTCGCCGCCTTACCGTATGGCGAGAGATGGACCACGGCGGCAAATGGAACCAGGATAATCGCGCCAGCGACGAGCATCGAGGCTCGACCCGTGAAACCCGAAAACAACATTCCGGCAAATGCGAGCATCGCCGGGATCGGCATGAAAATCGGAATTGCGGTAATCGCAAACGCCCATTTGCGCATCGCCCTGCTCCGCGTTTTTCAAATTCCTGACAGCAGCGCTTCGATCGGACCCGTGAACTTATCGGTGCATCTCGGAAAACAACCCGTGTTGAATTCTCTTGATCCACCTTTACCATCGGTCGCCGCTTCGTCTAACGACCACTCATCGACAAAAGCCCCGGCTTTCGCCGGGGCCAGTCAGGTCGGTACTCAGCTTCAATGTTTCAATTGTCAGAGGCGATAGAGTATCTGGTCGGTCCAAAAGCGCTCAAGCCGATGCAGCGATTTATTGAGCGTCGCGAACTCGTCGGACGCAATGCCGCCGACCTGCTCCACCGTGCGAACGTGCTTCTGATAAAGCGCCTCGACAATGTCGCGGACCTCGCGGCCCTTTTCGGTGAGCTTGATGCGCACCGAACGGCGGTCAACGCGCGAGCGCTGATGATCCAGGAACCCCATCTCGACGAGCTTCTTCAAATTATACGAAACGTTCGAGCCGAGATAATAGCCGCGCGTGCGGAGCTCGCCTGCGGTCAGTTCCTTGTCGCCGATGTTGTACAGCAGCAGCGCCTGAACCGAATTGATGTCGGCGCGGCCTCGTCGGTCAAATTCATCCTTGATCACGTCGAGCAGGCGCCGATGAAGGCGCTCCACCAACGTCAAGGCTTCGAGATAGAGAGGCCGGATGTGTTCGAACCGCTGCGCGTTCTGCTCGTGCTGCTCGACCGGTTTTACAACGGCTTTCATGCGACGCCTTCCTGACTGTATTTTTATGTTTGAACGGGGCCCTGTTATCCCCGCTTGTGTCCGTAAATTACGCGCAACGATCTAAAATCGGCTTAAACAACAGCATAAAGAGAACGTTTATTTGGCACGGTGAACATTCAATTGATCGAGGAATTACAGGCATTTTCGTAACGCATATTTCACCCTCACGGCACCCGGCTACGTCGGTTTCGGCCAGGACCGGACTTTTACTTCTCGCAAAACTGAATTGTGGCGGGACCAGTTATGCGTTTGTCCGCAAATCTTGCAGTGAACACGGGAGATGACGTCGGGCATCGTCGCGAAAGTCTCGGCATCGGTCTCGACACCGGTCGAAATCTCGCGCCCCGAATTCGGACAGGTCGTACAGATCATGGCCATCGCGCAATCTCGCGCCTCCAGCCCTGATCCTAGAGAACGGCATCTCTGCAAAATATCAAATTTGACGTAGTCAGCGTGAAGATCGCTGCCACAATTTCAGAGAAACGGCCGCTTGCGCGGGCCGGACATCTCGAATTTCGCGATTTGTGCCAATGCCTCGCGATCGAGAATTTCAAACACCTTGCCCTTCCAGCGCATCGTACGGGTCGCCGAAAGCTTCTTCAGGGTCTTGTTCGCATGCACGAGCGACATCCCGAGCGTGTCGGCAATGTGCTGCTGGGTGAAGGGAAACTGAATGGTGTCTCCCTTGGTGAGCCCCACCTCCTCCGCGCGCGTGAAAAGGTGCAGGAAAAGATACGCCATGCTCTCGATCGCAGTGCGGCGGCCGACGCTCAGTAGGCTTTCATCGAGGATCTGCTCTTCGCGAGCGGCGAGCCATGTCACGTCGTAAGCGAGCGCGGGAAATCTGGTGAACAGGTCCCATAATTTCTCGCGCGGAAAAATACAAAGTGTCATATCGGTCAGCGCCTCGACCGAATGCTGCATCTCGTTGGCGACGGTGCCTTGGAGGCCCAAGAAATCCGACGGCACTGCGAAATTCAATATCTGCCGGCGGCCGTCCGGGAGACTCTTGTGGCGGAATGCCCAGCCCACCAGCACGGTGTAGAGATAGGCGCTGTTCGTCGCTTGAAGCAGAATGCTGGTGCCGGCTTCGATATTGAGTTCGCCCGACTTGAAAGTGCTGACGAAGGAAAGTTCATCCGCCGAGAAATCGCGCAGCACTTCCATGCCCCGGAGAGGACAGCGCTCGCAGGGCACCTGCCGGCCAGGAATTGCGACAATCCCGGTGCCGGGCTTGTTGTGCGAGGCCGTCCGCCTCTTGGAAACCGGCATGCCTGGAATGTGCTCGCGTTGATTTCAGCGCGAGCTAACGCACGAGGCGACTTTCGGTTTCAGCGCGGCCGTAAGATTCTATTCGCCACGAAGGAAGCGGAAGATGCCGGAAAAGTCGCGTCCGCCATCGCCGCCATCAACATATTGCGTGTAGATCGCAGCAGCGCCCGCGCCGAGCGGGGTTGCCGCGCGCACGCCGCGCGCCGCTTCCTGCGCGAGCCGCAAGTCCTTCAGCATCATGCTGGCGGAGAACCCGGCTTCATAATCGCGATTGGCGGGCGATGTCGGCACCGGCCCCGGCACCGGGCAATAGCTCGTCATCGACCAGCATTGGCCGGAAGATTTCGACGAGATATCGAACAGCTTCTGCGCGTCGAGGCCGAGCTTCTCAGCCAGCAAAAACGCTTCCGACACCGCGATCATCGAGATGCCGAGAACCATATTGTTGCAGATCTTGGCGGCCTGGCCGTTGCCGGGGCCGCCGGCATGCACGATGGTCTTGCCCATGGCCTCGAGGACCGGCTTCGCCATTTCGAAGGCCTCGTCGCTGCCGCCGACCATGAAGGTGAGCGTGCCGCCCTGGGCGCCGCCGACGCCGCCGGAAACCGGCGCATCCACCATCAATATGCCTTTGGCTTCGGCGGAGGCCGCAACATTGCGCGTGGTCTCGACATCGATGGTCGAGGAATCTGATCAGGAGCGAGCCCGGCTTCGCATGCGCAAGAACACCGTCCGCACCGAGATAGATCTCGTTCACCTCCCTGCCCGACGGCAGCATCGTGATAATGACGTCGGCCTCGGCAGCGGCAGCGCCCGGATCGCTGGCAGACTGGCCGCCGGCGGCGACCAGCTGCTCCACCGCCTGCGCATTGACGTCGGTGCCGATCACCGTGTGTCCCGCCGTGATCAGGTTCTGCGCCATCGGCCCGCCCATATTGCCGAGTCCGATGAAAGCAATTTTCGCCATTCAATCCTCCCGTTCGGGCATTGCGTTATTGTTCTTCATCGCGTCTTCAATGCGGATGCTCTCGCGCCGATTGCAGCGCGAGCACAAGATAGCAGCAGAGCAGGATCAATTCGATCACGACCACGAGCATAGAGCCGCCATAGATTTGCGGAAAAAACACTTCGACTGCCGCCATCGATACGCCCGCGGTGAGCCACACCACGGCGCCCCAAACCGCGGCGAGCCAGAGCCCGACGGCCGCCACCAGATCGATGATTGCGAAATAGACGGTCGCGGTCTGCCATGGCACCGACTGGGTGCTGAAATTCGAGTCCGGGCCTTCGCCGATCCCGAGCACCACGCTCCAGTGATACAGACCCTTCATCATCGACACGACCGCCATGACGCGCAGAAACAGGACCAGCCAGCGCGTCCAGCGGTACTGGTCCTTGTTTTCGTCCGCCGCCTGCACCGGCTCGAGCGCAGGCCGCTGGACCGCGATGATGCGCTCGCTGGCCACTGCCTCGGTTGCGTGTTCTTCAACAGTATCGTTCATGCGATCGCCAGTTCGCCATCCGGCAGGTGTTCGAAATAGCCTTCAATCAGGGTCTCAGGCACATCGCCAAGGGTAGAAGGCGACCAGCGCGGATTGCCGTCCTTGTCGATGATGACTGCGCGCACCCCCTCATACATATCGTGACCATAGACGATCCGCGACACGATGCGAAATTCGGCGCCCATGCAGCCCTCGAAGGAATGGATGGCTCCGAATCGCATCTGGGCCAGCGCCAGTTTCAGGCTGGTCGGGGATTTGCTGCGGATGGTCTGCGCGGTCGCGGCCGACCATTGCGACTGGTCGGTCCCTTTCTGGGCCTCCCGCTCGAGAGCGCCCAGGATCGCCTCGACCGAGCCCTGAGAAAACGTCCGATCGATGGTACGCCGCCGCGGCATGACCTCCCCGGCCCCCGGCTTTTCCATGAAATCGGCGAGCACGGCGTTGACTGGATCGCGGGCCGAGAGCGCCGACAAAAGCGCATCGAAACGGGCCGACTTCACGTAATGGGTGGCAGCCCCCGACAGCACGGCATCGCTTGCCTTCAGCCGCTCTCCGGTCAGCGCCGCGTAGGTACCGATCTCGCCTGCAAGTCGGGACAGTGCATAGGTGCCTCCGACATCCGGGAAAAATCCAATGCTCACTTCCGGCATCGCAAACGCATAGCGGTCGCCCGCAACCCGATGCGACCCGTGAATGGAGATCCCAACCCCGCCGCCCATCACGATGCCGTCGATCAGCGAGATATAGGGCTTGCGATAGCGCTTGATCTTGGCGTTCAGCACGTACTCTTCCCGAAAGAAGCGCAGCGCCTGTTCTTGCTTCCCTGCCTTGCCGAGTTCGTACAAGGCGCGGATGTCGCCGCCGGCACAGAAAGCGCGATCGCCGTTGGCGGTGACGATCACCCGCGTCACGGCGTCGTCATGCGTCCAAAGGTCGAGTTGCGTCGACAGCGCATGGACCATCTCGTGGGTGATTGCGTTCAGCGCCTTCGGGCGGTTGAGCGTAACGACGCCGGCAGCGCCGCGCCGCTCGAACAGAATGTCCCGATTGAGATGAGTGTCTTGCAAATCAGTTTTCCACAAGTCAGTTTTCCAGGAGATCACGGCTGACGATGAGCCGCATGATTTCGTTAGTGCCTTCGAGGATCTGGTGCACGCGCACGTCACGCAGCACGCGTTCGATCGGATGATCGCGCAGATAGCCATAGCCGCCGTGCAATTGCAGACAGCCATTCACCGCCTCGAAACCGGCATCGGTCGCAAAGCGTTTCGCCATCGCTGCAAGCCGCGTCGCGCCAGGCTCGCGGTGGCTCACCGCATGGGCGGCGCGCCGCACCATCAATCGTGAAGCTTCGAGCTCGGTCGCGTAGTCGGCAATCCGAAACCGCAGCGCCTGAAAGTCCGACAGCCGCGATCCGAATTGCTTGCGGTCACGCATATAGTCGATCGTGCGGTCGAGACAGAATTGCGCCCCGCCGATCGAGCAGGCCGCGATGTTGAGCCGTCCGCCGTCGAGCCCCATCATCGCAATCTTGAAGCCGTCGCCCTCGTTGCCGATCAGATTCGCCACCGGCACGCGGCAATTCTCGAACATCACCATCGCTGTCGGCTGGGATTTCCAGCCGAGTTTCTTTTCCGGGGCACCGAAGGAAAGACCAGCAGCACCCTTCTCTACCACGATGCATGAAATGCCCTTCGATCCCGCGGCGCCCGTGCGCACCATGCAGACATAGACATCGGACGTGCCGCCGCCCGAGATGAAGGCTTTGGCACCGTCGAGGATGTAATGGTCGCCATCGCGCCGCGCGCGCGTTGAAAGGCTTGCGGCATCCGAGCCGGCGCCTGGCTCGGTCAGGCAGTAACTTGCGAAATGCTCCATGCTGCAGAGCTTCGGCAGAAAGCGCGCGCGCTGAGATTCGTTGCCGAAGCCATCGATCATCCAGGCGGCCATGTTGTGGATCGAGATGTAAGCCGCGGTCGAAGTGCAGCCCTGGGCCAGTTCCTCGAAGATGATCGTGGCATCCAGGCGCGACAATGCCGACCCTCCGACATCTTCCTTTACATAGACGCCGCCGAAGCCGAGCGCGGCAGCTTCCCGCAAAGTTTCGATCGGGAATATCTCTTTCTCATCCCATTCCGCGGCCTGAGGCATCATTGCCTGGTGCGCGAATTGGCGGGCGGTGGCCTGAAAGGCGCGCTGATCCTCCGAAAGGGCGAAATCCATGCGGTATCGATAGGTTATCCCGGCGCCGGCAACAACCGGGATAGCGCTACAATTACCTCCATTCGCGGGCCGTGGTACTCAAAGGCCTTCGCATCCGGGAGCCAAGCAGATGAGCGCCTTTGTGATCTTCGACGTCGATATCCGCGATCCCGCCCGCTATCAGGAATTCATGAACGGGGTGAAGCCGGCTCTGGAACAAGCCGGCGCGAAATACCTCGCTCGCGGCGGCGCTCACAAGGTTTACGAAGGCGATTGGGAACCACGCCGCATCGTGCTTTTGGAGTTTCCATCGGTCCAAGCTTGGGAGGATTTCTATTACGGCCCGGTCTATCAAGGGCTAAAGGGCATCCGCGACGAATGCAGTTCGGCGCGGCTCGTCAGCGTTATCGGTATGGCCTGATCGGCCCGCCAAAACGGCGGATGGCCGCGCCGCGCCGAAAGCGCTAAAAGGACGCCGAAGGAGTCATTGTCATGGCGATCAAGTTCGGCCGTCCGCTCGAGCGCAAGACCCGTATCGTGCCGGTCGAGGCGCCGCCCGCGCTGCCGCTCGATCTGGCGCACCGCCCACGGCGCTTGCGGCAGACCGATTGGCTGCGCCGCATGGTGCGCGAGAACGAGCTTTCCGCCGCCGACCTGATCTGGCCGATCTTTGTGGTCGACGGCAGGACCGCGCGAACCCCGATCCCGTCGATGCCCGGCGTGGAGCGACTTTCGATCGACGAAGCCATGCGCGAGGTCGAGCGCGCGGCGAAGCTGACGATCCCCTGTGTCGCAATCTTTCCCTATACCGATCCGGCCCTCCGCAACGAGGAAGGCAGCGAAGCCACCAATCCCGACAATCTCGTCTGCCGCGCAGTGCGGGCGATCAAGCAGGCGGTCCCTGACGTCGGCATCCTGTGCGACGTGGCACTCGATCCCTTTACCAGCCATGGCCATGACGGTCTGCTGCAGGACGGCGTGATCCTGAACGACGAAACCGTCGAGGTCCTGACCGAACAGGCGCTGGTGCAGGCGGCTGCCGGCTGCGACATCATCGCACCCTCCGACATGATGGACGGACGTGTCGGCGCGATCCGCATGGCGCTCGACGATGCGCAATACCAGAACGTCTCGATCATGGCCTATGCGGCGAAATATGCGTCGGCCTTCTACGGTCCGTTCCGCGACGCCGTCGGCTCTTCCAAGACACTGACCGGCGACAAGCGTACCTATCAGATGGACTATGCCAATTCGGACGAGGCGATCCGCGAAGTCGCGCTCGATCTCGAGGAAGGCGCCGACATGGTGATGGTGAAGCCGGGCCTGCCCTATCTCGATATCGTGCGGCGGGTGAAGACCGAATTCGGCGTGCCGACTTTCGCCTATCAGGTGTCGGGCGAATACTCGATGATCTCGGCGGCGGCCCAGAATGGCTGGCTCGACGGCGACAAGGCGATGATCGAAAGCCTGATGGCGTTCAAGCGCGCTGGCGCGGACGGTATCCTCACCTATTTCGCACCGAAGGCCGCGGAGATGCTCCGCGGACGCTGAGCGCAGTCGACAATGTGGCGCTTGTTTCTGCGCTCTCCCCCTGTGCAGGGGAGAGCTGCATTTATCCGCATCGTTTTGCGGGTACGCTCAAGAGAGGCTCAATTTTTCCTGAACATTCGCCGCCACCCGGTCTTGTCGGATCGCGCGGCCGGCTGGGTATTCACCGGCGGCAGCCAGGCCTTGTGCAATTCCTTCCTCAATTCCGGATCAGTATTGGGCAGGACCAGCCTTTCAAAGGCGTTTGCAACCTGCTGATATTCGAATTCGCAACCTTCTGCACGGTCCTTCGGCAACTTGCCGCTCGCAACAAAGTCGCCAAACAGCACCGGGTCGGCACCGTAAGCGAGGCAAAGGACGTTGTAATAGCGCTGCGACGGCGTGCCATGCACATCCGAAAATTTCCGCATCGATTGCACAACCACCGGCGAGCGGACATCGCCCTTGTATTGGTACGCGTTTCCCAGAATAAGCCGCCGCGCCTCGTTCTTGTCGAACTGAAGCATGATGTAGGTCGAGAACATGTCCGCTGCGTCCTCCTCTCGACCGAGAAGCGGCGTCTTCCAATAGTCAAACACTGCATGGCCTACCTCATGCAGGAACACGTCGATCAGGGGGCCAAGCAGCGCGTCGACCGGCGCAATCTCCGCGGTCGATGCCGCGGGCACATTCTTCCAGATGTCGTCCAGGAATTCATAGCAAATCGTAACCGCATCTTCTTCGTACCACGCGTTGGATACGCCATCGCAACCTTCGGTCTTGATCAGCAGCCGCCGTGGCAATAGCAGCGGAGCCAGCAACGTCTGGATTTTCTCCAGGGCATTGGCCTTCCTGATCTGTTCGTAAACCGGGCGCAGCGCGGAATTCTTCGGTTCGACATATTGAATATCGACCTGCTTCGGCTTCATTTCTTGCGCCGGCGCCGTCGAAGAGACGGCACATGCAAGGCAAGACAAAATCACGACATATCGAGTTGCGCGCATCGCCCTTCCTCCAGCGTTTTCATCTCCAGTCATCCCCGCACGTCGCTTGCATTGATACGCACCGGGCTGTAACCGTCGGCGCCAAGTGCCGCGATGATCTCCTCCGCGTGGGCGCGGTCGCGGGTCTCCACCGTCACATCGAGACGCGCGCCTTTCGCGGGCACATCCAGAAACAGCCGCTTGTGATCAACTTCCAGTATATTGGCGCCGAGCGCGCCGATGCGGCTTGCGATCTGACCCAGGATACCGGGCCGGTCGGGAATGGTGAGGCGAAAAGATACGACCTGCTCGCCGCGTTCAAGTTCGCGCACCATGATCGACGCGAGAATGCGCGGATCGATGTTGCCGCCGCACAGGATGAGCCCGACCTTCTTGCCGGCAAAGCGCTTCGGCTCTTTCAGCATCGCCGCGAGACCCGCCGCGCCCGCGCCCTCCGCCATCGTCTTCTGCAAGGTCAGGTAGGCGTTCACCGCACGTTCGAGCTGCGATTCCGAAACCAGCACGATGTCTGAAACTTTTTCCCGGATCACCGGCAACGCCAGCTTGCCGACATTCTTCACCGCGATGCCTTCTGCGAGTGTGGCCCCTCCGCAAGGGCGATCCTCCCCGTTCAAGGCATTCCACATCGAGGGATAAAGTTCGGATTCGACGCCTACGATCTCGATGCTGTGGCGGATCGATTTTGCCGCGATCGCATTGCCGGCGATCAGGCCACCGCCGCCGATCGGAATTACCAGCGCATCGAGATCGGAGCGATCGGCGAGCATCTCGACGGCGATCGTGCCTTGTCCTGCAATGATCCGCGGGTCGTCGTAAGGATGGATGAAGATCAGGTCCCGCTCGGACTGCATGGCCTCAGCGCGCGCCTGCGCTTCCGCAACGGTTTCACCGTGCAGCACCACCACGGCACCATGCGCACGAGTTGCCGCGATCTTCACGAATGGCGTTGTCACCGGCATCACGATGGTGGCCGCGATCCCAAGCCGGGCAGCATGATAGGCGACCGCCTGCGCATGATTGCCCGCCGACATCGCGATTACGCCGCGGGCGCGGTCGGCCGCGGGAAGGCTCGCGAGCTTGTTCAGCGCGCCGCGCTCCTTGAAGGAGTTGGTAACCTGCAGATTCTCGTATTTGACGAAGACCTCGGCGCCGGTCAGCTCCGACAATTTCGGCGCCGGCAGCATCGGGGTGCGCAACACCCGCCCCTCGAGGATATTCTGGGCATCCTCTATGTCGGTCAGCGTAACCATTGGCTCTCCTGCGGAGCGCACTATAGGCCCGACTCGGCCAAAGGCGCACTCGTCCGGCAGAACGGTCGGCCGGTGGGCTAGGCCAATGGCCGATTCTTGTCCTTCTTGCCCGCTCCTGACTTGGTTATGATCCGCAACCGGATTCGGGTAACACGTTTTGCAGGTGGCCCATGGCGGACGAAAAGGCGCGCATTGGCGCTCCCTATGACGTAAAGCCGCATGCCTATGATCCGGATCAGAATCCGGAATTGTTTGACGGCGTCCCGGCGCGGCGCCTGGTCGCCTTCCTGATCGATCTGGTGGTGATCTCAATACCGCTCGTGCTGGTCGCGATTTTCATTTTCGCCGTTGGCATCGTGACGCTCGGGTTGGGCTTCGCCCTCTATGGGCTGATGCCGGGCATTTCGGTGCTATGGGCCCTGTTCTATTACGGCTCTACCCTGGGAAGCCCAAGCTCGGCGACCATCGGCATGCGGGCCATGGATATCGAAATGCGCACCTGGTATGGCGACCCGGCCTATTTCGTATTGGGCGCCGTCCACGCCATCGTTTTCTGGGTGACCGTGAGTGCGCTAACCCCTTTCATCCTGTTGATATGCTTCTTCAATGCACGAAAGCGCCTGCTGCACGACTTCCTCGTGGGCACGGTAATTATCAATAATCCCGCCAGGGCCCAGTCTTTGGCCGGGACATTGCGCCCCACTCCAAATGTTTGACGAAAGTGCCGTGACGGGAGAAATTCGGGGCCGGACCGGTGAGAACGGCTCGTGACCCAGCATTCGCGCGACACGCCGCAATTCTACCTGACTGCCCCGTCCCCCTGCCCGTACCTGACTGGCAAGGAGGAGCGGAAGGTCTTTACCCATCTGGTGGGCGACCGGGCACCGGGCCTGAACGACCTCCTCACTCATGGCGGGTTCCGCCGCAGCCAGTCGATCGCCTACAGGCCGGCCTGCGAGACCTGCCGGGCCTGTGTCTCGGTGCGGGTGGTGGCGGAGGATTTCATGCCGACGCGCTCGATGAAGCGGGTCGAGCAGCGCAACGAGGACGTGACCGCCGAAATGCGCTCCGCGGTGCCGAGCTCCGAGCAATATTCGATCTTCCGCGCCTATCTGGATTCGCGACACCGCGACGGCGGCATGGCCGACATGACCGTGCTCGACTACGCCATGATGGTGGAGGACAGCCATGTCGAGACGCGCGTGGTGGAATACCGGTTGCACTCGCCATCGTCTTCGGCGCGACGCGCCGGGCCATTGATCGCGGTCGCCCTCACCGACGTGCTCAATGACGGGCTGTCGATGGTCTATTCGTTCTTCGAACCGGAGCAGGAAAACCGCTCGCTCGGTACGCTGATGATCCTCGATCATATCGAGCGTGCGCGGCGAATGAAGCTGCCTTACGTCTATCTTGGCTATTGGGTACGCGGCTCGCGCAAGATGGACTACAAGAGCCGGTTCCTGCCGCAGGAGCGGCTGTCGTCGCAGGGCTGGGTTCGCGCCGAGATGTAATTCCCCGGAAGGACGATCAACTGATCGTTTTGCCGAAATGGTTGCTCTTCGGAAATCCCTTGGGCGCAAGCCGTCCGGCATCGGAGCGATTGCCGCGCCAGTCCGACAATTCTTTCGTCGTCATCACAAAGCTGCGGCCGGCACTGTCGAGCCAGGTCAGCCCCTCCTTTGAGTCGAACGTGATCACGTCCGACAAATTGCCGTCCTTGTAGCGCTGCAGCCGGACGCCCGCGCCGCGCATCATGTCCGGCACCTGGTTGAGCGCGAAAATGAGCATTTTGCGGTTCTCGCCAATCGTCGCCGCGAGATCGCCTTCGATCACGCACATCGCGACCGCCTTGTCCGGCGCCTTGACGTTCAGCACCTGCTTGCCCTTGCGGGTATTCGCCAGGCACTCGTCCTCCGGCACCATGAAGCCCTTGCCGTCACCTGACGCGATCAGGAATTTGCGGCCGCCCTGATGCTTGAAGGCGGCAACGATATCGGCGTCCTGTTCGAGATCGATGAACAGTCGTACCGGCTCGCCATGTCCGCGCCCGCCGGGCAGCTTCGAGGCCTCGATGGTGTAGAACTTACCGTTGCTGGCAAAGAACACACATTTCGATGTGGTCTCGGCAGGGAAGGAGAATTTCAAAGCGTCGTCGGATTTGAACACGACGCCCGACAGATCGGTGACGTGGCCGCGTAGCGCCCGCACCCAGCCCTTTTCCGAGACCACGACCGTGATCGGCTCGCGCTCGACCAGCACCTCGGCGAGTTCCTGCTCGACATCGCGCACGGTGCCGAACGTGGTGCGACGCTTGCCGAGCGGCGTTTTCGGCCCAAACGTGTCGCGCACTTTCCTGATTTCGTCTGCGACCGTCTTCCATTGCTGGTCGTCGGACTTGAGCAACGCCTTCAGCTTCTTGAGTTCTTCGCGAAGATCCTTGTCCTCGCTCTTGATCTCCATTTCCTCGAGTTTGCGCAAGTTGCGCAGGCGCATGTTGAGAATGGCATCGGCCTGCACCTCGGTGAGCTTGAAGGTCTTGATCAGGACCGGCTTCGGCTCATCCTCGGTGCGGATGATCTTGATCACCTTGTCGAGATTCAGGTACGCGATCAGATAGCCGCCGAGCACTTCGAGCCGATGCTCGATAGCGTCGACCCGATGCTTGCTCCGCCGCACCAGCACATCGCGGCGATGGTCGAGCCATTCGCGCAGCGCTTCGGCGAGGCCTACGACCCGCGGCACCTTGCCCTTGATCAACACATTCATGTTCAGGGGAATGCGGCTTTCCAGCTCGCTTACCTTGAACAGGGATTCCATCAGCAGCAGAGGATCGACGGTGCGCGATTTCGGCTCGATCACGATCCGGATATCGGCGGCCGATTCATCGCGAATATCGGCAACCAGCGGAAGTTTTCGCTCGTTCAGCAATTCGGCGATGCGTTCGATCAACCTCGACTTTTGAACGAGCCACGGAATCTCGGTGACCACGATCTGATAGGAACCGCGGCCGCCGTCTTCCTTGCTCCAGCGCGCGCGAATACGAAATCCACCACGACCGGTCGTATAGGCTTCGGCGATCGCTTCCTTGCTGTCGACCACGACGCCGCCGGTCGGGAAATCGGGGCCCGGCACATATTTCAAAAGTGTCTTCGAACGCGCATTGGGATTATCGATCAGGAACAGGGCGGCTTCGCATAGTTCCGCCGCATTGTGCGGCGGGATCGAGGTCGCCATGCCGACTGCGATGCCCTGCGAACCATTGGCCAGCAGGTTCGGAAAGGCGCCTGGCAGCACCACCGGCTCTTCCGAAAGACCATCGTAGTTCGGACGGAACTCGACTGCGTTCTCGTCGATGCCATCGAGCAGAAGTCGCGCGACCTCGGTCATCCGCGCTTCGGTGTAGCGATAGGCGGCGGCGTTATCGCCGTCGATATTGCCGAAGTTCCCTTGCCCATCGATCAGCGGATAGCGCGAGGAGAAATCCTGCGCGAGCCGCACCAGCGCGTCATAGATCGCCTGGTCGCCATGTGGATGGAAATTGCCCATCACGTCGCCGACAATCTTGGCGGATTTCTTTGGTGTCGAACCGGGGGCCAGCCGCAGAAGATTCATGCCGTGCAGAATGCGCCGGTGAACCGGCTTCAGCCCGTCGCGCGCATCCGGCAATGCGCGATGCATAATGGTCGACAGCGCATAGGCCAGGTAGCGCTCCTCGAGCGCGTCCCGCAGCCCGATCTCCTGCACATCCTTGTCTGGAGGTGGAATCAGTCGTGTGCCCATGCCAATTCGGTACTGCGCAATCGCGGCGTGAACAAGCGATGAACGTCGAAAACAGTCGCGATTCCTTGGCTGTCAGGTGAAGTCTCGTCGCGTGATACGGCCACCGCGTCGCACAAATCGCGCGTTCGCGGACACAGACCGATCGAGCTGAAAACGAGGTCAATCTCGAATGCCGTTGCCGTCGAGGTGGCCCCAATTCTGTCGACGTTCACTCCTCGTCATGGACGATTTATGTCGCGGGCCTGAAATTTCGAGGGCATCCCGCCGTATTCAGTGCAACTTTACCATCGTGGCCGCGCAGGGGTCCATTAGGCGGCAGGGATCATTCTGGTTCCAGAGGGGCCGGTCCGAAAGGACCGGCATCTTTGTTTTTAGGCAACCCGAATTGCTCTAGGCGGCGCCGGGCAAGGTCCGGCATACCGCCTGGATGAAATGCGCCCGCGCGTCGGGAAGAGTCATCCCGCGCGGCTCCAGCACGTGACGGGAAAGGAAGAAGCCGGTCAGGCTGAAGCCGTCGGCAATATCGCGGGCGCTCGCGCTCCATCCAGCGCCGTTCGAGACATAGGCCGGAAGAGCGAGCAGCCGATCATGCCAGGGCGCGCCCGCCTCGCGCGAAACCGCGCGCCCCGATTTTGGCGAGACATAGATGAGATCTGTGTCCGCGCCGGTGGCCGCACAGGATTCGAGGTCGAGCCCGAAGCCGAGTTCCGACAGCATCAATATCTCGAACCGTACGATCAATGCCGCGCAGGCCTGCGCATCCGCGAGATGCCCGACAATGGCTTCCAGTCCCTCATACACATTTTCATGCGGATCGCGTTCCGGCAGCAATCTTGCCAGCGTCGCAAGATGCGTCACGGCGAACACGGCATACGCGTCGGAAAAGAAACTCCCGGCTCGAAGCGCCAAAGGTTCGATTGTGTAGGTGCCAAGATGCTCGTCGAGCCGCGCGCTCCACTGCGCCCGCACGGCATTGCCGGGTTGCAGGACCGGCCGCATCCGCGAACCCGCGCCGCCGCGCACCAGACCGAGATGGCGGCCGTGGCTGCGTGTCATCAGTTCCAGAATGGCGTTGGCCTCGCCATGACGGCGGATGCCAAGGACGAATCCTTCGTCGCTCCATTGCATGGCGGCAGATGAGCCGATCCGTTGGGCAAAGTCGAGACCGTCAGTTTGGCCAAACAGTCCCACAAACGCCGTTCGTTCCCCCCGAAAGTGGGAATTCAGAAAACATGCGGCCCGTTTCGCGGGGACGAACAGCGGAAAGACATCCGCGCGAAAGTGTCAGCGCTCACCCTTGGGAAATTCCAGTCCCATCTGGCGATAGCGCTCCGGGTCGTCGCCCCATCCTTCGCGCACCTTCACGAACAGGAAAAGATGCACCGGCGTTTCGGTGACCTCGCCGATCTCCTTGCGCGCTTCAGCCCCAATCGCCTTCAGGGTCTGTCCGCCCTTCCCGATGACGATCTTCTTCTGGCTGTCGCGTTCGACGTAGATCGTCTGCTCGATCCGAACCGAGCCATCCTTCATCTCCTTCCAGTCTTCGGTCTCGACCGTCGCCTGGTAGGGCAATTCCTGATGGAGCCGGTGATAGAGTTTCTCGCGCGTGATCTCGGCCGCCAGGATACGGAGCGGAGCATCCGAGATCTGGTCTTCCGGATAATGCCACGGGCCAGGCGGCACCTCGCGCGCAAGCCAGGAGCGAACGTCGGCTACACCGTCACCAGTCAGCGCCGAGACCATGAAGGTCTCCGAAAACTTCGTGCGCTCGTTGATCGCTGTCGCAAGTGCGAGCAGCGCAGGCTTGTCGATCAGATCGACCTTGTTGAGAATCAGAAACACTTTGCCGCGAAGTTCGGCGATCTTTTTCAGGATCGCTTCGGTTTCGCCGTCGAGTCCCTTGCGGGCATCGATCAATAGTCCAGTCAAATCGGCATCATGTGCCCCGCTCCAGGCACTCGTCACCATCGCGCGATCAAGCCTGCGCTTCGGTGAAAATATGCCGGGCGTGTCGATGAAAACCAGCTGCGAGGCGCCCTCGATCGCAATACCGCGCACCGGCATCCGCGTGGTCTGCACCTTGTGGCTGACGATCGAAACCTTGCTCTGAACCAGCGCGTTGATGAGCGTCGATTTGCCCGCATTGGGTGCGCCAATCAGCGCGATGAAACCGCAACGCCTCTCGCCAGTGGGATCCTGCGTATCAGGCATCGGCGCGCACCCCTTCCCGGGCCAGTAACGCCGCAGCCGCAGCCTGCTCGGCGGCTCGCTTGGAGCGGCCGCGGCCTTCGGCAGGCTCGCGTTCCGGCAACAGCACGGCGACACGGAAAAGCGGGTCGTGATGAGGCCCCGTACGCTCGACTTCGCGATACGACGGCGTCGGAAGGCCGCGCGCCTGCGCCCATTCCTGCAATACGGTCTTGGGGTCGCGAAGCGGCCGGGCCGGCTTTCGCATCCGGTCGGCCCAATAGCGTTCCACGAAGGCCTTGGCGGCCTGATAGCCGCCATCGAGGAACACCGCGCCTATCAGCGACTCGCATACATCGGCGAGGATCGCGATGCGGGTACGACCACCGGCGCGAACTTCGGAAGCGCCAAGCCGCACCGACGTCCCAAGATCAATCGCGCGTGCCACCTCGGCGCAGGATTCGCGCCGCACCAGATCGGCAAGCCGCCGCGACAATTCACCCTCCTCCGCCTTCGGAAAGGCGGCGAACAGCATTTCGGAGACCGCAAGCCCGAGCACATGGTCGCCGAGAAATTCAAGCCGTTGATAACTGCCGATGCGGCCCTGCCCCTTCAGGGCGGAGATATGCGTAAGCGCTCGCTCCAGCAATTCGGCGTCGTTAAAGCGATAATCGATGGTGGTTTCGAGCGCGGAGGCAGGCGGCACCTTGCGGCGGGGCTTGCGCGGCTTGTCGGCAGCGGTCTTCGGCTTTGCGGGTTCGGCCGTCCGCTTCGCGCGCGATGGCGCTTGCGAATTCCCGCCCTCCGCCTTGCGGCTCATCTGACGATCTTGAACAGCCGGTTCCACCGGATCGACCAGGGCCAGCGCCAGAACTGCCAGGCGCGTTCACCCTCGGCAACGGAGAAGAAGATGATCTGCGCGCGGCCGACCAGGTTGGCGAAGGGTACGTAGCCGACCTGACTCAGCACGCGACTGTCGGTGGAATTGTCGCGATTGTCGCCCATCATGAAAAATTGGCCCGGAGGCACGACATATTCCTGCGTGTTGTCGTAGAAGCCGTTGTCCTGCAGATCGAGCGTGGTGTAGCTGACACCATTGGGCAGCGTCTCGCGCCAGCGCTTGACGCGGATGGCCCGGTCGCCTTCCTCAGTCTCAATATAGTCGTCGATGCGCTCGCGCTTTACCGGCTGGCCGTTGATATGGAGCAGACCGTTGATCATTTGGATGCGGTCGCCCGACAGCCCGATCACGCGCTTGATGTAGTCGGTGGAGTCATCCCTCGGCAGACGGAACACCACGACATCGCCACGATCGGGCGGCGACCCGAAGATGCGGCCGGTAAAGATCGGCGGCGAAAACGGCAGCGAATAAGCGCTGTAACCGTAGGAATATTTCGACACAAACAGGTAATCGCCGACCAGCAAGGTCTCCTTCATCGAACCGGAGGGGATGTTGAAGGGCTGGAACAGGAAGGTGCGGATGACCAGTGCGATAATCAGCGCATGAATGATGACGCGGACGGTCTCGCCGAAGCCGCTTTCCTTCTTCTTGGTGCTGGTCACGCTCATCGGCCTCTGGTCCTGATATGTCGCGCGACCTTGTAGCGGCTGGGGCGCGGCCACGCAATGAAACCCTCATTTGACGTAAAGTTTTGAAATATCTGATGAAATTCCATTTTTATGGCGTGTTATCGCGGGCTTAGAGGCGCCGCGGAGATGATGACAATGGCTTGGGCGAGCGGATATTCGTCGGTCAGGCTAACATCGATTCGGGCCTCGAGGCCTGCCGGTGTGATCTCCTTCAACCGCGCCAGCGCGCCACCCGTCAGTGACATGGTGGGCCGGCCGGAAGGCAAATTCACGACGCCCATGTCGCGGAAAAATACCCCCTTGCGAAATCCGGTACCGAGCGCCTTCGAGCATGCTTCCTTTGCGGCAAATCTCTTGGCGTAGGTATCTATTCGGGTAGCTCGCTGTTCGGCCTTCGCCACTTCTACGGGCGTGAAAATGCGCTGGATGAAGCGGTCGCCGTGCCGCGCCAGCACCTTCTCGATGCGGCGTATATCCACAAGGTCCGAACCCAGCCCGAGGATCATGCGGTTGCGCCTTCGCGGCGGCCGCGATCCATGGCGCCACGCATCGTGCGGATCGCGTTGTCCAGCCCGACAAAGACTGCCTCTCCGATCAGGAAATGACCGATGTTGAGTTCGACGATTTCCGGGAGCGTCGCGATGGTCTCCGCGCTCGCATAATCAAGCCCGTGTCCGGCGTGGACTTCGAGGCCGAGTGCTTTTGCCAGGCTTGCCGCTTTGCGAATGCGCTCGAATTCGCGTGCGGCCAACTCCCGGCGATCGTCCAGGAGTGCTTCGCACCAAGCGCCGGTATGGATTTCGATCACCGGCGTACCGACCGCCTTCGCCGTCTCGATCTGCGCGGGGTCCGCTGCGATGAACAATGACACGCGCATGCCGGCACCGCCGAGGCGTTTCACAGCTTCGCCAATCAGTGACTTCTGGCCAACAACGTCGAGCCCGCCTTCCGTGGTGCGCTCGGCACGCCGCTCAGGAACGAGGCAGGCGGCATGCGGCCGGGTACGGATAGCAATCGCGATCATATCGTCGGTCGCCGCCATCTCGAAATTCAGCGGCTTGTCGATCTCGGCCTTCAATCGCTCAATGTCCTCGTCACGGATATGGCGACGGTCTTCGCGCAGATGCGCGGTGATACCATCAGCGCCGGCCGCGACCGCAAGCTTTGCCGCGCGCACCGGATCGGGATGGCGGCCGCCGCGCGCATTGCGGATGGTCGCAACATGGTCGATGTTCACGCCAAGACGTAAGAAAGGTTCCGCCACGTCGTGTCTCGTCAGCCGTTCACGCGAGCCACGCTCGCGACCATGGGCTTGGCCCGCAATTGCGCGATGATCGCTGTGAGATGCTTGAGGTCGTAAACTTCGAGGTCGATCGTGATGGCGGTGAAATCCGGCGACTGCCGGCTCATGTTGATATTATCGATATTGCCGTCGTTCTCTGCGATCACCTGTGCGACCTGCGCGAGCGAGCCCGGCTCATTCACCGATTGCACCACGATCTGCGCCGGAAAGCGCTGCGGCTCGTGGTCGTCCACGTCCCAGCGGAGATCGAGCCAGGTATCCGGCCGGTCCTCGAAATCCTTCAGGGACGGCGACTGGATCGGATAAATGGTGATGCCCTCGCCCGGCGTCAGGATGCCGACGATGCGGTCGCCCGGAACCGCGCCGCCATTGGGGGCAAAGCGCACCGGCAGATCGCTGTTGATGCCGCGCACCGGGATCGCCCCGGAGCCATCCGCGACCTTGGCCTTTATCGCCTTGGCGCGACCGAGCCCAAACCAGCTTCCATCGCCCTTGGGAGCCGCAAGATTGGCGCGCTCCTCGCGGTAATCCGGATACATGGCGCGAGCTACGTCGGAGGCCTTCATTTCCCCGCGACCCACCGCCGCCATCACCTCCTCGACAGAAACACGTGCCAGCCGTGGCAACGCGCCTGTCAGGGTCTCGTCCGAATATTCCTTCTTCGCCCGCTGGAACAGCCGCTCCACGATGCGGCGCCCAAGACCGGCATATTGGTCGCGCACCGCAACGCGGGTCGCACGCCGGATCGAGGCGCGCGCCTTGCCAGTGACCACGATGGATTCCCAGGCGGCGGGCGGAGCCTTCTGCGCCTTCGAGGTGATGATCTCAACCTCGTCGCCATTTTGTAATTCGGATGCGAGCGGCGCGATCTTGCCGTTGATCTTCGCGCCGACCGCCATGTTGCCGACATCGGTATGGACCGCATAGGCAAAATCGATCGGCGTCGCGTGCCGCGGCAACGCGATCAGCTTGCCCTTCGGCGTGAAGCAGAAAACCTGATCGTGAAACAGTTCGAGCTTGGTGTGTTCGAGGAATTCCTCCGAATTCGAACCTTCCGACAAAAGCTCGATGGTACGCCGTAACCAAGCATACGCGTTGGATTCGCGCGACAGCATTTCCGATGGCGAGACGCTCGCATCCTTGTAGAGCGCATGCGCGGCGATGCCGTATTCGGCGATCTCGTCCATTTCCTGCGTGCGCACCTGTAACTCGACGCGCTGCTTGCCGGGACCGATTACCGTGGTGTGGATCGAGCGATAGTCGTTCTGCTTCGGAGTTGAAATATAGTCCTTGAAGCGACCGGGCACGACCGGCCAGGTGGTGTGCACGACACCGACGGCCTGGTAGCAATCGGCCACCGCATTCACGATCACGCGGAAAGCGAAAATATCCGATAATTGCTCGAAGCCGACAGACTTGCGCTCCATCTTGCGCCAGATCGAATAGGCGCGCTTCTGACGGCCTTTGACCCTGGCGGCGAGACCACGATCGGCAAGCTTGCGCATCAATTGCTGTTCGATGTCGAGGGTCAGATCCTTGTTACGGAGCGCTAGATTGAGCAGCCGCTCGGTTACGACATTGTAGGCATCCGGATAGAGCTGCCGGAACGACAGGTCCTCGAGCTCCTCGCGCATCTCCTGCATACCCATGCGGCCGGCCAGCGGCGCATAGATATCAAGCGTCTCTTCCGCCATCCGTCTGCTCACATCCGGAGTCACGTGATGCAGCGTGCGCATGTTGTGCAGACGGTCAGCGAGCTTCACGAGCAGAACGCGCACATCGTCGGCGATAGCAAGCAGGAGCTTACGCAAATTCTCCGCCTGCTTGGCTTCCTTGGTGACGAGATCGAGCTTCTTCAGCTTGGTCAGGCCCTCGACCAGTACGCCGATCTCCTTGCCGAACAGTTCGTCAATCTCCGCGCGTGTCGCCGGAGTATCCTCGATGGTGTCGTGCAAGAGCGCTGCGGCCACCGTCGCGTCATCGAGCTTGAGGTCGGTCAGGATCGCGGCGACTTCAAGCGGATGCGAAAAATACGGGTCGCCCGAAGCGCGCTTCTGCTCGCCATGCGCCTTCATGGCATACACATAGGCGCGGTTGAGCAGGGCTTCGTCAGTATTCGGATTGTAGCGGCGGACCCTGTCGACCAACTCGTATTGCCGCATCATCTGGGGCTTGGCCCCGCGCGCCGGCTTTTCGACCGGGGTCGGCACTGCAGCCGAAAGGTCCAGCGGCGCGCGGGTGCGCGCCTGATTCTGCATCCTCGGCAATTGCGGGCTCGATCGCGCCATATCCGCTCCGGCCGGCGGAAAAACCACCGCCTTAACCCTGCAATGCTAACACGGTGCGTCGCTTCACCGCCAAGGTTGCGTCACAGGGTTAAGAAACAAAAAGGCCCGGCAGAGCCGGGCCTTCGCTACGCAGACGATAGATCGCCTTATTCCTCTTCCTCGGGCTGGGCCTCGGGGGGGGTGAGACCCTCCAGCCCCTTGAGCAACTCCTCCTCGCTCATGTGTTCCATGGCGACATCGGTATCGTCGGCGTCGACCGAGCCCGACGCCCCGATCAGCGGCGCTTCCGGTTCCGGCTCGTCCACCTCGACATACTTCTGCAGGGAATGGATCAGGTCCTCTTTCAGGTCCTCGGGGGAGATTGTGGTCTCGGCAATCTCGCGAAGTGCAACCACCGGGTTCTTGTCGTTGTCGCGATCGACGGTAATCTGCGAGCCTGAGGAGACCATCCTGGCGCGATGGCTCGCCAGCAGGACGAGTTCGAAGCGATTTTCAACTTTATCGATACAATCTTCGACGGTGACGCGGGCCATTGGCTCGGCACTCCTCAATCATGAGTTTTTCGACTGGAATTAGCGCAGTTGGTACCCACATGCCCCTAAATTCGCAAGAACTAAATTACACTCAGCGCATTAGCTTTTTTGCTTGGACCACACGTCAGACATCTGTAAACGACCCCGCCGGAATCAAACGGGCCATTCTGGCAAATTACTGAAAACGCAGATTTCGCAGGCTCAAAGTCGGCTTTTTCGAGGCAACTGGCCCGCTTTCGCATTCAGCGCATGCGGATGTCGACGCGTAGAGCCTTTAAACGCCTGACGTAAAAATTGTCGGTAGCGGGGTCAGGCGATCGCCTCGGCCTCCAACAAGAAGGAAATGGAATTGATGACGGGTTCCAACAAAGTCGAGAAAGACCGCACTATTCATCGACGGCGCAAATCTCTATGCGACCGCAAAATCATTGGGCTTCGACATCGATTACAAGCGGCTGCTGCGCGAATTTCAGTCGCGCGGCTATTTGCTGCGCGCCTTTTACTACACCGCGGTTATCGAGGATCAGGAATATTCGTCGATCCGGCCGCTGATCGATTGGCTCGACTATAACGGTTACACGGTCGTGACCAAGGCGACCAAGGAATTCGTGGATCAGACGGGTCGGCGAAAGGTCAAGGGCAACATGGATATCGAGCTTGCCGTCGATGCCATGGAGCTGGCGGGCTCGATCGACCACATGGTTCTGTTTTCCGGTGACGGCGATTTCCGTTCGCTGATCGAGGCGGTGCAGCGCCGTGGCGTGCGCGTGACTGTAGTGTCGACCATGACCTCGCAGCCGCCGATGGTTGCCGACGAATTGCGCCGCCAAGCCGACGAGTTCATCGACATTGTGCAACTTCAAAGCAAAATCGGCCGAGACCCGACCGAACGCCCGGTTCGCGAGCCGCGCGAAGGCGGCCGTGAACCACGCCCGCACACTCCGCAATTCCTGCAGCGCCCGGCCGCGCAACGTGCAAATGTCGGCCACGATGGCGACGATTTCGACGACTGAGGATTCGAGGAAGACCAAGGCCGGCCCCGCCTTCCTTCGCGACAGCGGAAAGCCCGGGCGCGATTGCGCGCTCTGCCCGCGCCTAGCGGCTTTTCGCGAGGTGTGCCGACAGCGCGAACCGGGGTGGTTCAACGCGCCAGTCGCATCTTTTGGTCCGAAATCAGCCGGTCTTCTTATCGTCGGGCTTGCCCCCGGTCTGCAGGGCGCGAACCGCACCGGCCGACCCTTTACCGGCGACTATGCCGGCGACCTCCTGTTTCCGACGCTGATCGAGTTTGGTTTCGCACGCGGGCGATTCGAAGCGCGGGTGGACGACAGCCTGGAGTTGATCGAAGCGCGGATCACGAACGCAGTACGCTGCCTTCCGCCCGAGAACAAGCCGACACCGGCGGAGATCGCCACCTGCCGCAGCTTTCTCGAAGCCACCATCGCCGAAATGACAGAGTTGCGCGCGATCGTGGCGCTAGGCCGCATCGCACATGATGCGGTTGTGACCGCACTCGGAAAAAAGAAATCGGCGGTGAAATTCGGGCATGGAATGCGCAGCGACCACGGCCACATCGCGCTTTTCGACAGCTACCACTGTTCGCGTTACAACACCAATACCGGCGTGCTTACGCCGGAGATGTTTCGAAACGTATTCGCCGCTGTACGAACGCATCTCGACGCCGCTTCCTAGATCACCATGATTTTGGATTGAACAAATTCAAAATTATAAACATGATCGATTCTAATCATTTAGAGCATGATGTCGTTCGAAAAGCGCTTCACACTTTTCGGCATCATGCGCTAAGTGGCGCTTGCCTCGTCGCACCGGCGCACCAATTTCTCGATTTTGACCAGGGTCGTTTCGTCATCGAGCAAAGGCGCGTGGCCCTGATCCGGCACCTCTACCACCTCGAGATCGGAGCGCCGCGTGCGCATCGCTACAACTGTGTCGAGCGAAAGAAGGTCCGACAACAATCCCCGGATAACCATCACGGGAACGCGTGGCAGCGCATCGAACTGCGCCCAGAGCGGCGGCGGCAATGTGTCGGGCGTCACCGCTTGAAGAGTGTTGCCAAGCTTTGGATCATAGCGCGCGGTTAGGATGCCGCCGTCTTCTATCCAGCTTCGCTGCGCCCAGGCCAGCCATTGCGCGTCGGTAAGCTTCGGGAATTGTGCACTGAACAGACGGCGGAGCACCGTGACCCCGTCGGCATAGTCGCGCGGACGCGGCGTCCGGCCGACATAGCCCTTGATCCGCAACAGGCCCTTCATTTCGATGATCGGCCCAATGTCGTTCAGCACAGCGCCGGCGATCAGCGATGGACGCGCCGCTGCAAGCAGCATCGTCAGAATGCCGCCGCGCGAGGTTCCGACAAAGATTGCCCGATCGATACCGACCGCAGTAGTGACGGCGATCACGTCGGCAAGTTCGATCCGAGGATCATAATTGCGCCATTCGGGGTCATGCTCGGAGAGGCCACGACCGCGATAGTCGAATGTGTATACGCGCCGCGGACTTGCAGGGTCCGACGCGAAACGGCTCGCCAGCGTCTCAAAATCCGCCTCGGTGCGGGAAAGACCCGGCAGGCAGACGATCGGAAGGCGCGAATTCACCGCGCCGTGTGCCCGCACGTGCAGGGAAAGGCCGTCAGGCGCGGTGACGAACAGGCTATCGGAGCTTGCGGGCCGGGCAATATCGTGCATCGCCCGTTAGCCTACCGATACCGGCGAAGCGACGCTAGTTCGCCGCCATGCCGCGCCGGATATCGGCCTCGATCATCAGCTTCTGCGAACCGCCGAAGCGAACCCGGTATACCTGCATGTTCTCCATCACCCGCTGGACATAGTTGCGGGTCTCAGAGAACGGAATGCGCTCCACCCAGTCGACCGGATCGACCTTCGGGTCGCGCGGATCACCGAAGCGTTCGATCCATTCGCGCACGCGGCCACGACCGGCGTTATAGGCGACGAAAGCAAGGATATAGGAACCCCGATAGGCATCGAGCACGTCGCCGAGCTCGGCCGAACCGATCTGCACGTTATAGACGGGCTCCAGCAGGCGTTTGGCGTCAAAGGCTACCCCGTTCTTCTTGGCGACCAGCTTCGCGGTGGCCGGCATCACCTGCATCAGGCCTTGCGCCTTGGCACTGGATATGGCGCGCGGATTGAAGCCGCTTTCCTGCCGCGCGATAGCGTAGGCGACATGCGGCTCGACATCCTGCTGGCCGATCGGCTTGACGCGCGGCAGGCCGGCGATCGGATAGGCGTAATATTCGAATGGCAGGCCGCGACCGACCGCCGTACGGCCCAGAAGCGCCAGCGTGCGAGCGTCGCCCTTCTGCTCGGCAAGCGCGGCAACGGCCGCAAGCCCTGCCGGGTCGACCGCGCGATCGGCGAGATCGGCGGCTGCCGAGGCAACCAGATCGCGCTCGTCCACGGCATAGAGCATTTCCATTGCGCGGACGATTTCGAGGCGAGCGCCCTGCGGATGCGGCGCTGGCGGGGGTGGCAGACGCAATTCCGCGCCGCCAAGGCGGGCATGCGCCATCTGGCCGTAATAAGTCGTCGAGGCGCGCGCCGCGCGCTCATAGAGGCCGCGGGCTTCGGCATTCTGGCCGAGCGCCTCGGCCGTCCGCGCCTGCCAATAATAGGCACGCGAAAAAGAGGCCGGGTGTTCTGCAACTTGCGCGCAGCGCGCAAAGAGCGGTTTGGCTTCGGCCGGATTGTTCAGGAAACGAAACGCGATCCAGCCGGCGGTGAAGAGCTGCTCGACGCGGCCACCCTCCTTTTCCGGAAGCGCTGCGTCGCGCGCGATCTTGAAGGCGGTCTGAGGGTCGCCGAGATCGAGTAGTTTGCGGGCGAGCAGCCGCCGCTCGGACCACCATTCGTCCGGATCCTGCACTGCAGCCGGCGTGGTTTGTGCCGCCATCATCGCCTTGGCGGCATCCTCGATCTTGTCATTGCGCCGCAGCCATTGTGCACGGCTGAACAGATAGGCCGTATCGTTTCGCACCTCCGCTGGCACGGCGTCGAGCAGCGCCCTGGCCTTGGATGACTTGTCGATCACCGCTTCGGCGGCTTTGACGATCGCGACCTGGGAAGCGCCGAGTTTCTGTGCCGCACGAAGTGCAGCCGCGGTGTCGTCCGCATAGATGCGGCGGTCCATGCGCGCCTTGTGGTCGCCACCCGTCAGCAATGGAGCGAATCCGTCGAGTATCTGCGCTTCCATGTCGGTCGTAAGCGCATCGGTGCGCCAGGTATCGCGCACGAGGCTCTGCGCGGTTGCCCGGTCGCCTTGCGCGATCAGGGCGCGCGCCAGCGCCAGCTTGCCCTTGGAGGTGAGCGGCTTAGTCGTCGCGAAATAGCGGCGCACGACCGTATCGTTGACGCCATTTTGCCAAAGCGCCGCCTCGGCCTTGCGGCGAAACTGGGTGATGTTCGGCCAGCCCGGATTGGCTGCGGCGAAACCGGCATAGCGCTGGAAATCGAAATCCCCGGTTTCGGAGCGCAGCACCATCCATTCGATGAGCTTGGCCGCCACCGGGTCTGTAACAGCGTTGGCGATAGCGGTGGCCTCGTTGCCGCGACCGCGGCGCGCAAGGTCAATCGCTTTTGTCACCGCGGCGAGGTTTTCGGAGGATGGCGCTTCGCCGGGCGCAAGGACGACAGGTATCTGCTGTTGGGGATTGACCGATGCCAAGGCCGGCGCGAAGGCCGGCGCGAAGGCTTGGGGCCTTGTCTCGGCCGAGAGCACTCCCGAGGGTGGTGCGCCAATCGGGTTGGGAAACGCCGCTACCGCGACTGGAATACCATCAGCAGGCCGCATCTTCGGGAGTGGGACCGCACCGCTGTGCGCCGCTTTCGCTGCTTCCTTTTTGGTGGCCGCCTTCTTGGAGGCCAGCTTGGCGGAAGAAGGCTTGGCCGGCGACGCATTCGCGTTGGCCGGCCTGGAAGGAAGGGCTTTGGCCGCTTCCGCGCTGTCCTTCTTCACGTCCTTCTTGGGTAAGGCCGCCTTTTTCGAATCCTGTTTCTTCGAATCCTGTTTCTTGGGATCTTGCTTCTTCGCGGCCGCCTTCTTCTCAACCGGTTTCTTTGTGGCGGTCTGGCTGTCCGTCGACGCCGGTTTGGCAACCGGCTTGTCCTGCGTCGCCGCAGGAACGATTGCCGCACCGGAAATTGCGACGGCAGCCGTCAGAACGGCGAAGAAACAGCCTTTGCGTGTCAAATCAGCGCCCTCCGCAATCCGAATCGGGAAAAGGTTACCCGGTAAATGCCTTGAAAGTGCTGACGAACCGTTGATCGGCCGCTGCTACGCCGACGAATGTCCCTGCCAGCGGAAAGCGGCGGTAAGGGGGCAAGGAAAAAAGGGGCATGGCCGACGTATCAACAACGCCGATCAACCCCTTCAAGAACATTCACTTTCAAGCGCAGCGTGGACCGGCTATGGATCGCTTAAGGCCGCCGGCGGCACGGACGCGGCATCAGGGTTCGGTCATGAGCGCAAATGGGAAGACGTCAAACGGCAAGTTCCGCGGCTCCTTTACCGCATTGGTGACCCCATTCCAGAACGGCCAAGTCGACGAGAAATGTTTCCGCGACCTGGTCGAGTGGCAGATCTCTGAAGGAACCGATGGTTTGGTCCCGGTCGGTACCACCGGCGAGAGCCCTACCCTCTCGCACGACGAACATCACAAGGTGGTTGAATGGTGTATCGATCAGGCCCGCGGCCGCGTGCCGGTCATCGCGGGCGCGGGCTCTAACGCGACCACCGAAGCGGTTGCACTGTCTCGGCATGCTGAGAAGGCCGGCGCCGACGCCGTTCTTGTGGTTACGCCTTACTACAACAAGCCGACGCAAGAGGGCATGTTCCAGCATTTCAAGGCGGTGAATGACGCGATCGGCATTCCAATCATCATCTACAACATTCCGCCGCGTTCCGTCGTCGACATGTCGGTCGACACCATGAAGCGTCTGTTCGAATTGAAGAACATTGCGGGCGTCAAGGACGCGACCGGCAATCTTGCGCGCGTGTCGCTGCAGCGGGAGGCAATGGGGCCTGAATTCATCCAGCTCTCCGGCGAGGACATGACCGCGCTCGCCTTCAACGCCGCGGGCGGCCATGGCTGCATCTCGGTGGTGTCGAACGTCGCGCCGGCGCTCTGCAAGCAATTGCAGGACTTGACGCTGTCGGGCGATTACGTCGAAGGCATGCGGGTGCAGGACCGCCTGGTGCCACTGCACAATGCGATCTTCATTGAACCCGGGCTCGCTGGCGCAAAATGCGGACTGACCATGCTCGGACGCGGCTGCGAGGAAGTGCGGCTGCCGCTGTTACCGGTCACACCGCAGGCCAAGGCCGCCATCCGCAGCGCCATGGTTCATGCCGCGCTGCTGAACTAGCAGCAATGCCTTGCCGGCGGGCATACGCTAAGGAACATGGCTGACAAGAACGAGCGGCCGCTCAAGATTGTCGCGGACAATCGCAAGGCGCGCTTCAATTACGAGATTGGCGAGACTTTCGAGGCCGGCGTTGCGCTCACCGGCAGCGAGGTAAAATCGCTGCGCGCCGGCAAGGCGACTATCGCCGAATCCTATGCCGACACCCGGGATGGCGAAATCTGGCTGATCAATTCCAACATCTCGGAATACAGGCAGGCGGGCCGCGACAACCACCCCCCGAAACGGCCGCGCAAGCTGCTGCTGCACAAGCGCCAGATCAACAAGCTGATCGGTGCAGTGGAGCGGCAGGGCTATACGGTGGTGCCGTTGAAGATGTACTTCAACGCCAAAGGCCGCGCCAAGGTCGAGATCGCGCTCGCGCGCGGCAAGAAGTTGCACGACAAACGCGACACTCTGAAGAAGCGAAGCTGGGATCGCGAACGCGGGCGACTGATGCGCGCCAAAGGTTGACCCGAAGCGCAGGCCCTAGGGCATGATGCCGAAAAGCGCGAAGCGGTTTTCGGACGAGATTATGCTTTAAACCATTAAATCGATCACGTTTATGATTTTGGATCGATTCGATCCAAAATCATCGTGATCTAGCGACTGCAGGTCCTCCTGCTGGCTATCGGCTACGATGCAGGCCGCGGATCGCCAATCAGCCGATCGCGTTCTTGAAATTCTCGCCGGCCTTGTCCCAGTTCACCGTATTCCACCACGCCTTGAGATAGTCGGCGCGGCGGTTCTGGTATTTCAAGTAATAGGCGTGTTCCCACACATCGACGCCGAGCACGGGCTTGGCCGCGAGTTCCATATGCGGCGTGTCTTGATAGGGCGTATTGACCACATCGAGCTTCTTGTCTTTGGTCACTACGAGCCAAGCCCACCCCGAGCCGAAGCGGCCGAGGCCCGCGGCGTTGACCTTGTCGATCATTTCATTGACAGACTTGAAGTCGCGGTCGATCGCGGCCTTGAATTCCCCCGACGGTTCCTTCGCTCCTCCGGGCGTCATTAGGACCCAAAAGAAGCTGTGGTTCCAGTGGCCGCCGAGATTGTTTCGCACACCGGTGCGCACATCGAGAGGCACTCTGGAAAGGTCGCTTAGCATCGCTACCGGCTCTGAGACCGCGCTTGTCAGTTCGGGATATTTCCCGACCAGCCCATTGAGCCCGGCGATAAAGGCTGCGTGATGCCGGTCGTGGTGGATCATCATGGTCTGGGCGTCGATACTGGGCTCGAGCGCCTCAAAGGCATAACCAAGCGGTGGCAGCTTGAACGGGCCGGCCGGTGCAGCCGGAGCGGTCTGCGCGAAAGCCCGGCCGGGGCCGATCAATCCGGATGTGGCGACGGCGGCTGTAGCGCCAGCAATAAGCTTCAGGCTGTGGCGTCTGTTCATGGGCGTTCTCCAACTGTCGGCGAATATCTTGTTTCCCATACGAGCCCGCGCGGTTCGTGGGTACCCGTCGAAGCTCGGGGACTCGCGTCTCCGAGATCAGATTACGCTTCCGAACCTACAAAGTTTCAACATTGGTTCCAAAGCGGACCTGGTCACTTGGCGGTGAGCGAAGTGTCGTGTGGACCGATCTGCGCCCGGGGAGAAAGTGCGCGGGTCCAAGTATCGAATAGATTTTCCAATAAGTTGGCTCAAGTCGGTTCCCGGCACGACCCTGACCTTCGGCTGCGAATCTCAGACAAAGAAAAACCCCCGGCCTTTCGGCCGGGGGTGTTCCAGTTCGAAGCTTGCGTGCTTCTGGGCCGATGTTATGGCCAGAAGCTGCGCTGCACGCGGAGAGTGGCAGACCACACGCCGATGTCGTTGATGTTGTAGACACCGGGGGCGAGGCCTTGGTTGGTGTTACCGCTCGAGACAGCTGTACCCTCAAAGGCCGTGTTGACCTTCGTGTAGGCAACTTCAACACCCACGTCGAGGTTAGCCACCGGGTTCCACATCGTGCGCGAAGCAACTCGCCATGACGACCAATCGGGGTCGCAAGCGAACGACTGCTTGGTGCCGCTGTTAACAGGCGTCCTCAGACCGGAAGCGGCACAGGTGCCAGCGCCGCTAGCCTGCAGAAGCGCCTTTACCTGGTCGCTGTATTCTACGCTCACGTAGCCGAACACCCATGAAGTGCGCAGCGCAGGCGTCCAGTAATGCTCGAAGGCAACTGTGCCGCCCCAAGTCGTCGTCAGCTCAATGTCGCCGTTGTAAGCTGCTCCAACACTTGTTCCAGCGGGGCGCCCTGGGGCCGAGAAGATACCGTCGCTCCAGACGCCCTGGGCAATACCCTGTGACTTGTACAGGAAGTTATTGGTTTGGCCGAAAGCAACCGCCCTTGAGTTACCTTCCGCGTATGCGATGACGCCCGACAGGGTGTCCTTCGCATCCCACGGCATCTTCAAGGTCAAGCCAGCACCGACCGCCCAGCCCCACTTGTCGTCGGGATGAGAGCAATTGTTCGTATTGGGAACATTGCAAATGCTAGTGGCTTGGCCATTCGGGAAATCGCCACTGAAGTATCGACCGCCGACTTGATGCAGGCTGCCCATGATCTGAGCAGAACCCCAAGCCTGATCGACGCGAAGGTTACCGACGATGTCAGGTATCGCCTGTCCCTTGGTATCGACCGCCGGGCCAAAATTAGGTGCCGCTATCAAGCCGGCGCCGGTAAGGTGAACTGGTCGATCCACGGACCCGCGCTGATCGAGCGAACGCGTCTTCCGCCGAAGAGGCTGACAGGGCGATAACGAGACTGCGCTGGAGGCTTACCGAAGCGAGGGCGGCGCACTTGCTGAACGAAGGAGCCAAGCGCAACGAACTCTCATGTGCGTGCACCCGCAGCCCCCGCTGAGGGCGTTGTGAGTGTGCGACCGGGGGCCTCGATTTTCTGCGGTCGGCGGGCTTTGCATCACCGCACGGACCGCAGGCAGGCGAAAAATTCCCCGCCATCATTTTGGGCCCCGGATGGGCGTTCGGTCACTCGAGAACCCGCCATTTTGCGACCAGTCCGATAGTAGCGTGCAAAGTTAGTTTCGGTCGGGGAGGTTTTTCCGCAAGAAACCGACTTTTCAGCGTCCAGCGTAGATCGATAAGCAAAATCAACATTAATCAGCATTCTCCGAGAGTTTTCCCGAATAGAACAGTGGTGAGACTATGAAGACACGACGAAGAACTAATCAGAGGCTAGAATAAGTTGAAGCTGACGCTATTAGCGAAAGCTTTGTCGATCACGCTGATGCTGAGTTTTAGAGCGCGGCGACGATCCGATGGTAGTTGCAATGGGCGGCATGCAGTAATGACCGCCGTGCATATTGATGCTGTTCAAATTATGAGCCAGCAAAGCACTGCACGGATTATGCGTGCTGCTGCTGATCAGAGTTGAACGAGCTTCCGACGCAAAGGAGGATAACGAAGCAATTGAAATTGATTTTAGTACTAAATTCGTGATATGACATTTAAATCGTTTGTGTCGCGAATGATTCGACGCCTGGCCGGACGGAGGTATGCTTGGAATCAGTCGCACCGCTTGACCCTGATAGAGCGGGCGCAAGATCGAAGCGAGGCTTAAAGAGGATGGCTGCGCAAATGCAGCGGTCGAAGATCCCCAAACAATTCTGATCTTAAACCGGCAGGCGCTTTGGCGCCGCCAGCGTCTTAAGCGGCAGGGAAGCCGCAGGGATATAATACACGTGAGCAAACATCTTGACCCAGTCAGTCGCAAACCTCGCCGACCTCGTTGATGGCACTGCAAGACTTCAAAGACAAGTATTCGGACCGTCTTGACGACGTTGAAAAGAAATAAGACCGCCCCGGCATCTGTTTCGACCGGCAGCAGCAGCGGCAATGCGCGCGCTCTCGCCGAAGAATATCAACGCTCTCAGCCAGAGTTCGTCAAAGAGCGGCGACGAGCCGTGCGTTCAATTCGTTGAGCAGTCGATTGCAAATCCAGATGGCGGATACCTCGACGCATCCGGAGATCGCTAAGCAGATCAAGCTTAAGCTGACGAATGCATCGCCTATTCGTCAGCTTGCCACGAGTCATTGAAATCGGATCGGGTGATTCGTTCTCCGAGCCTGTAGACGTTTAGCGACGCCGAATCTGGATGGGTAGGCGGAGACGACAAGCCCGCCCGAGACTGACGCAGGCGACTCTGAAACAAACCGTCACGCCGCTTGGATGAGATTTATGCAAACGTGCTCGTGACGCAACGGCTTGCTGGACGATAGTTAGTTTGACGTTGGAAATTGGATCGTAACGAAAGTGGCGCGGCGCTTTGCGGATGTGGAAGATGCTGCATTCGTGAACGGCAATCAACCGCACAAGCCGAAAGGCATTCTGACATATGAGGTTGCAAGCGAAGGCGACTAGCACGCGGCATATTTGAAATTCCAATATGCAGCCTCCGGTGCTGTCAACCAGCCTAACTGCGGATAGCCTCATCGATCTAGTTTACTCATTGCGTCCTGCCTAGCGGCAGAATGCCGTGATCGTGATGAATTCGAACACCGCTCGGTGTGGTCCGTAAGTTGAAGGACGGCGACGGGAATTTCTTGTGGGCCCCGGGTCTGGCGGCAGATCAGCCTGACCGCTTGCTCGGGCATCGAGTCATTTTGGACGAAAATATGTCCAGATGTGAGCGCGGGTACTATTCCCAGTCGTCATTGCAGACTGGCAACGCGCTTACAACATCGTTGAGCGGCCCGGCATCAAGTGGTTGCGCGATCCTTATTCGTCACAAGCCGAACGTTGGCTTCTATGCTTATCGTCGCGTCGGAGGCGGCGCATCCGGCGACTTCGATGCGGCCAAGTTCTTGAGGATCGGAACGAGCTAAATGAATCCGAAGGGCGAGTATGGGACGGGGGACTCGCAATCAGTCCTTAAGCGATAGTGTCGCTCGCCAGGAGACTTTGCTGGTCTCGTCACTCGCGCACTATCGCACGATTGCACAAAACGACTCTCCCGGATTGCGCGTGGTGGCCAATCCGGAGATGAGTCAGCGTCAAGCGGGTCGGTTCTCGGATGTACAGATCCGATCCGCAATATTTCTCAACGGAGATTTGACTATGGATTTTGAGATCGGAATTGAGTCTGACTTAGTCAGCAGCAGATTCTTGCTGGACGCGCTCGACGTGCTCGATAAGCTGTACGGCGGATCGTCGCGAGTTTAGATTCTTCGATGACGAAGATTTTATTTCATTTCGATTTGACGATGAATTGAAAGCCGAGAAATTCCGCTTTCGATTTTCTGGAACGCGATTGCCGACTCCAGCCGGCGTTGCGTGGTGGTCGATTTAGATTGATTTCAGCGGCCGAATCTCCCGGTCTGTCGACGAGCCTGTAAAATTCAAGATCGGGGCCGCGCTTACGTCAGCATACCGACCAGAAAGTCGCGTCGTAACTTAGCCGCCGCCGGAGTTCACATGTCGACAGACGTGCCGGCGGCGGCCCTTTTATCTTTCATCGCGGGTCGCGACACTCCGGGCTTTGCGATGGCGCGCGGACAAGTGAATGAGCGTGGTACAGGTGCTATGCGCCCAATCGCGATCGGTCGCTTAGGGGGCGTCGATCGGGATGGTCATCGCCTTCGATGCGCGTTCCAAAGCGGCGGCCGCCCTGCCCGGCCCAAACCTAATTTTCGTCTTCCAACAGTGGATAGCGGGAGGATTTCCCCCTGCCTTGATCGTCAATATCGGTAATCACCTGAGACACGGCTTCAGCAGTTGGCGTCCAACTATTTTCCCGTCGCCATTTACGTAGCCCCAATATGCCGGAGATATCAGAAACGGAACCGTCTCTGTTTAACCGTGTCCTTCCCGAGCTATCTCGACACCGGCCACAATCGCCCCTAAATCGAGAACCCCATTGTCATCAAAGCGATAAATCGAACCGGCTATCTTCTTAGGCACGCCAGCGGGATCGAATGTTACTTCCAATATCGACTGGGAGGTCCCGGCGAAACGCTTGAATGAAACTCCCGCCAGCATTTGCTTGAACACCGATACCGGAATGCGTGCGGTGGGCCGCCCATCTTCGAACAAATACAGTCTTGTGGGATATCGGCGGGGTCGGCGTTGGACCATGGCGAGCATCGGGTGTGTTCCAAAAGCAAAAGCCCCCGGCTAGCTGCCGGGGGCTTGAGTTAGGATCGCATTAGCTCAGACTTGGCTTATGGCCAGAAGCTGCGCTGCACGCGGAGAGTGGCAGACCACACATCGATATCAGTGATGTTGTAGCGACCGGGTGCGAGGCCTTGGTTGATGTTACCGCTGGAGACCGCATAACCCTCAAAGGCCGTGTTGACCTTCGTGTAGGCAATTTCAAGACCCACGTCGAGGTTCGCCACCGGATTCCACATCGTGCGCGAAGTGGCACGCCATACCGACCAATCGGGGTCGCATGCGAACGTGTTGTTCTTGGTGCCAGCAGCCCCAGGCGACCTCAGACCTGAAGCGGCACAGTTATGGATGCCGGCAGCGTTGCCGCTAGCCTGCAGAAGCGCCTTTACGGTGTCGTTGTATTCTACGCTCATGTAACCGAACGTCCAGGCGGTACGCAGCGCAGGCGTCCAGTAATGCTCGAAGGCAACTGTGCCGCCCCAAGTCGTCGTCAGCTGAATGCTGCCGTCGTAAGCTGCTCCGACATTTCCAACGGGCCGCCCGGGGGCCGAGAAGATACCGTCGTTGAAGACTGCCCGAGGCAATACCCTGTGACTTGAACAAGAAGTTATTGGTGTTGCCGAAAGCAACCGCCCTTGAGTTACCTTCCGCGTATGCGATGACGCCCGACAGGGTGTCCTTCGCATCCCACGGCATCTTCAAGGTCAAGCCAGCACCGACCGCCCAGCCCCACTTGTCGTCGGGATGACCGCAATTGTTCGTATTGGGAACATTGCAAAGGCTAGCGGCTTGACCATTCGGGAAGTCGCCACTGAAGTATCGACCGCCGACTTGATGCAGGCTGCCCATGATCTGAGCCGAACCCCAAGCCTGATCGACGCGAAGGTTGCCGACGATGTCAGGTATCGCCTGCCCCTTGGTATCGACCGCCGGACCAAAATTGGTGCCAGCCGCCGGTATCGCGTGGAACTGGTCGATCACACCCGCGCTGCGAGCGAATGCGTCTTCCGCCGAGAGACTGGCTGACAGGCCGTTACCGAACTGCCAAGTGTAGGCGAAGACGTTCAAGCCCGCCGGACCTGACGAACCGTCCAACTGCATCGGCACCAAACCATAAGCAGCGCCGTTATAGAATGCGAAGAACGAATCCGCTCGGCCGATGGTGAAGCCCGCAAACTGAATGAAGGCTCGTTCCAGCGCAAAGGCGAAGTTGCCGGTGAAGCCAACGCCACCAGCCGGAGCAGCAGCAGCGGCAGCGCCAGCAGTCGAATTGACAGACTGCGCAGCATACGGCTCGTTAGGCTGGTTCAGCCAGTTGAGGCCGAAGCTGAAATACGACCGCAGGGTGCCGTATTCGGTCTGGGTGCGAACGTCTGTGGTCAGACGGAAGCGGGCCTGCTGGGCAAAGGTGTTGCTGTATCGAGTGAAGACACCGCCAGCAGTGTAGTTCGGAAACGCTGCGCCCGGCTCATTATGGTACGCTTCGTAGCGCACATAGCCGCCGATCTTGATGCAGGTATCGGTGCCGGGGATATAGTAGAAGCCGACGCCATAAAGGCTGCAGATCTTCACGTATTCGACCGCTTTGGCCTTAACGGGAAGATCGGCCGCCTGCGCCCCAGCAACCGCGAACAATCCAGCTGCGGAGCTGAGGAGAAGGCTTTTCACCATCTTCATGTTGAACCTCCAAGTTTGCTTTAGGGAGGGTTCAAACTCCGCTGGGTTCATCACCCAATGAGGTTCCCCTATTCCCCGCGAACTACCCGGCCTTCCGTCGAATCCCCCGAAAGCCGGCCGGGCAGCGCGACTTGGGGACGCCCCCTCTGTCGCAAGGTCAGATTAACGATGCGGACTTGCCGTGCAATCTCGAAACACCCCATGCACAGGCAGTTTCGAATGTTTTCAAGGCCCTGTTGCACAAATGGCACTCAGCTAAGGCTGGCCTTGGAACTCGTTCTCTGCGCCCCGCGCAGCAGAGATAACCCACTGAACATAAAAGACAAACTGACCACATCAACATGGCATAAACTGATCAATAAATCAATCGAACGCACAGTTTTTGAGCGTGGAACTTTGGCGGGAACCCACAAGCGAAGCGCGGGTTCCACGATATTTTCGGTTGCCTGGTTAGAAAAGAACCAGAATCAGCTGTCGCCATGTCGCAAATAGAGATTTGGCGGAGACGGAGGGATTCGAACCCTCGATACGCCTTGAGAGCGTATAACGGTTTAGCAAACCGCCGCCTTCAGCCACTCGGCCACGTCTCCTGCCGGATCGGATATGCCGAACTCGCACCGCAGGCAACAACGAAAGCAGTGTTTCGTCGCCGACAACCTCAGTGAGTCGTGAGCCAGTCGCGTGCCGCGCGCTGCGCCGCTGCGATTTCGGCGGGTGAAAGGCTCTCCGCAATTTCCTGACGGAGCTGGATCGCTTCCTTGCAACCTTTGAGCGCTGCGAGATTGAACCACTTGTGAGCCGCGACCAGATCCGTGGGCACAGTATCGCCGACCGAATATCGAATACCCAATTCATAGAACATGTCAGCCGATGCGGGCGCCTGCCCGATCGATGCAATGTCGCAACTCGTCATTTCGAAACGCGCCATGACCATCCCCATCATCGCTAAGCTTCGCCTTCAATCGGCGAATGCGTTCGTCCGACTTTTCCCCTCGGACGCAAGGATGATGCGACGAAAAATTTGAATAGCTCTTTAAGCGTCGCGATGAAGAGAGTGTGAATTGAAAGCGCGCGGTCGCGCGGGAAATGCAAGAAAAAGCCTGAAAAACAAGGATAATTACGCGGTCTGCCCGCGGATCGTTACCTTTTGAAAACCTTGAGAATTGTCGCTCTCATAACCATCGCGGTAGAGCGCACGACCTCTTGCGAAGATGCCGCGCGCTATCACGATATTGCCGCTCAGCCGGCGCGCGCGCGTTGCTTGAACAACAGCGCCTGCACCTTCGGGTCTTTCATGTTCACCTTCGAAGCTTCCTCAACTCGCAGCTTGATGCCGCGCTGGACAGCAGGCCGCGCCAGCACCGTGTCGAGCCATCGCTTCAGATGCGGAAACTCGTTGATGTCCTGACCCTGTCGTTCCCATCGTGACGCCCATCCGACACATGCCATGTCGGCAATCGAATATTTGCCGGCCAGGAATGGACGATCCCGGAGACGGATATTCATCACGCCATAGAGTCGATTGACCTCGTTGGTGTAGCGGTCAATTGCATATTGAAGCTGCTCCGGCGCGTAACCACGAAAGTGATGCGCCTGCCCCGCCATTGGACCGAGGCCGCCCATCTGCCACATCAGCCATTGATCGACTTCGACCCGCGTACGCTCGTCCGCGGGATAAAACTTGCCGGTCTTGCGACCGAGATATTGCAGGATCGCGCCCGACTCGAAGACCGAGATCGGCCGCCCCCCCGGCCCATCCGGATCGACGATGGCCGGCATCCGGTTGTTTGGGGAAATCGCCAGGAATTCCGCCTTGAACTGGTCGCCGGTGGAAATGTTCACTGGCTTCATAATGTAAGGCAGACCGCATTCTTCCAGCATGATCGAAATTTTCCAGCCGTTCGGCGTCGGCCAATAATGCAATTCGATCGGGCGCTGTTGCCTGGCGCGCTTGGTCCGCGCCTTGGCTGCGGACTTGCGGACCGCGAGCTTGGGTGAAGACTTGGATCGAGTTCCTGGATTTGGTCTTGGATTTGGCTTTCGATTTCGCCTTCACAGCCTTGCGCGCCATTACTGTCTCCTGAACGCAGACTTCGATCTGCGATCACGTAGGACGGCACATCGGCAGCCGCAATGGCCACCGATGCATCGGCCGCCCTTCTCTCAGGTTATCGTGTTGCAGCAGAGCAAACCGGGTTTGCTCCACACGACACAAAAAGCCAAGGCGCCTGCCAGATACAAAGCGAAGGCAGCGCTATCGCACAAGGCAAGGGGGTCGGCAGGAAAGCGGGGGCTGAAGTGGAGCGGGCTGGATTTCACACCCGTCGAACCCGTGCGGTGCCGGAGTGAAGCTCGCGAGGCTGTGAAAGCAGATAAGAGAATGAGCTGGCGGATATTTTTGGAACGATTGCAATACGACGGGCTGAAAGGCGTGGGTTAGCGCAGGCACATTCGCGACGTCGTCATTTCCAATTTCGAAAGAAACTCTTGGTCGGGGGATGTCTCAATGCGGGCAGCCCAGAAAGACCGAGGGCGTCGGAGAGACTTTATATTATGTCTCGCCGACGCCCTCCGTGTCACTTTAAGCCGGCGATGTCTCGCACGCTGATATCGCGCAGAAGGACGTCGCCGGCCCTTGTAACGTGGCCTGAAGACTACTTCCGCTTCTTGGCCTTGCGCTTCGTCTTCTTCGCAGCCTTCGGCGCAGCCTTCGCCTTCTTACGTTTCGCCATTGTGCCCTCCAAGTTAGAGATGGCGCTATCGATACGTGCGATCGCGAATCGACCGCACGAGGTTTCGATTACTACAGAAAGCAGAAAACAGCGACTCCACTTAACGAAACGTGTACTCGCAGCGCACGTTGCGAGCGCTTCGGCGAACGAAGAGTGTCCGAGACAAGCTCGTTGCGAAGACAACAGCGCAGACATCATCGCAGCTTTCGCTTCAAACCCACGACCGCGCACTTGTTTCGATAAAATAAGGATTACTTGAACGTGCGCAAAACTGAAATCGCGTCGAGTTGCATGCGCTTTTCCGTTTTATGCGCGCAATTTCGACGCTTGCGAAGTCAAGTCCGAAGTCGTCCGGCGTTGCCAAAAAATATTTTCGGTGAAGCGCCGAAATCGGTCATGGAAATGCGAATCCGATCCCGAATCGCGCGAATTGGCCAACGACGATTCGCTGCATCGCGAACTACGCCATCGTCGTGCAAGCGTTCATGGACCGTCGAAACATTGCTTGCGACATGCTTCGCGCATCATCCGCGCCACTTGCGACGACAAAAATGGTGGGACTGCCCCAAATTGGGACGGACATCGTCAAGATTTTGGATTTCTAAGCGCTGAGGACGGCGCTCCAGCTCTCGCGAACGCGCTCGCTTGCGAATTTCGACGCGTTAAAGCCCGAGAGTTTGCCGAAGTTCGGCCTTCGCACCTTCAAACTCGGACTGAAATTGCGGATTTTGCATCAAGCCGGCCGCGATTGCTGTCGCTGCCATGCGTCCGGCTTCGAGGTCCGAAGGAAAGTGCACGCCCGCGATAACTCTGTTGGCTCCGTATTGATCGCCGCGCGCATAGAGCGCCGCCGCTTTTTCGGGAACCATGTTCGCAAGCAGGATGGCACTGAGATAACCGAAGATCGCATGCCCGCTGGGATATGAGCCCGGCGCGTTCGGGCGCGCGCCGACCGTCTCCACCTGCGTGCTTACGACATAGGGTCGCGGCCGGTCCCATACATCCTTGCTGGTAAGCACTAGGATGCGGGAATCGTTGAACACGCGCTTGAAGAAGGCGTCGAGCTTCGGCAGGCGCTCGGCGCTGAAACTCTGTCCGAGGGTGTCGGCAAAACGATAGATCGACAGTGCGTTGTCGCCCACCGCCTGCTCGATCTGCGCCGGCGTCCTAGTCTTTTGTACATCCAGAACCGCGGCCAGATCGAGCTTGTGCCGCTCCGAGGCGGGATCTGGCGCAGGTGCGAGCACCTTGCCGAGATCGAGCTGACCGGGCTTAAAGAAAATATAGTCGCCGTATTTCGTGTCGGCGGCCTGCGCAAAGCCGGCAACAGAGACTGCAAAAGCAACGGCAAGCAGAGCCCGACGCGTCATTGTGGTCTCCCAGCGATGGTGTGTAACCAGATCGGGAAGTCTAGCGTTACGACCGCCCGCCGCTCAAATGCCGAGCTTCGTCTTCAGAAGTTCGTTCACAGCCTGCGGATTGGCCTTGCCGCCGGATGATTTCATCACCTGGCCGACGAACCAGCCGATCGCTTTCGGATTTGTCCTCGCATCCGCGACCTTGTCGGGATGGGCGGCAACGATATCGTCGATCGCCGTTTCGATCGCACTGAGGTCCGTCACCTGCTTCATGCCGCGTGCTTCGACGATGGCGCGCGGATCGCCGCCCTCACTCCAGACGATCTCAAACAGGTCCTTGGCAATCTTGCCGGAAATGGTCTTGTCGCCGATCAAATCGAGGATTGCGCCAAGCTGCGCGGCCGAAACCGGCGACGCGGCAATGTCCTTGCCTTCCTTGTTCAGCCGACCCGCAAGCTCATTGATCACCCAATTGGCGGCCAGCTTCGGGTCACGGCCTTTGGCAACGGTCTCGAAATATTCCGCAGCTTCGCGTTCGGCAATCAGAACTCCGGCGTCGTAGGTGGTAAGCCCGTATTCGGTGACGAAGCGTTGCTTCTTCTCGTCTGGAAGCTCCGGCAAATTCTTTTTTAGCGCCTCAACATAGGCGTCGTCGAACTCCAGCGGCAGCAGGTCGGGATCGGGGAAATAGCGGTAGTCATGCGCCTCTTCCTTGGAGCGCATCGAGCGGGTCTCTCCCTTGCCCGGATCAAACAGCCGGGTCTCCTGACGGATGCTTCCTCCCTCTTCGAGAATCTCAATCTGACGGCGCGCCTCGTATTCGATCGCCTGTCCAATGAACCGGATCGAATTGACGTTCTTGATCTCGCAGCGAGTACCGAGATCTTCGCCTGGCCGGCGCACCGACACATTGACGTCGGCGCGCAGGTTTCCTTTCTCCATGTCGCCGTCGCAGGTGCCGAGATAGCGCAGGATAGAGCGCAGCTTGGTTACGAAGGCTTTCGCCTGCTCGGACGAGCGGATATCGGGTTTCGACACGATCTCCATCAGCGCGACACCGGCGCGGTTGAGATCGACCAGCGAAAGGGTCGGATGCTGGTCGTGGATGCTCTTGCCGGCATCCTGTTCGAGATGCAGCCGCTCGATTCCGACATCGATGCTGCCTCCGTCCACCAGGTCGACGGCAACGATGCCCTCGCCAACCACCGGCGACTTGTACTGGCTGATCTGGTAGCCCTGCGGCAAATCGGGATAGAAATAGTTCTTCCGATCGAACACCGACTTGTTGTTGATCTTCGCGTTCAGGCCAAGCCCGGTACGGATTGCCTGCCGCACGCATTCCTCGTTGATCACCGGCAGCATGCCGGGCATCGCCGCGTCGACCAGAGATACGTGAGAGTTCGGCTCACCGCCAAAGGCGGTCGAGGCGCCCGAGAACAGCTTCGATTCCGAATTGACCTGTGCGTGCACCTCCAGGCCGATCACGACTTCCCAGTCGCCATCGGCGCCGCGGATCAGGTTTGGGTTCTTCGCGGCGGCTGCCATCACCACCACCGCTCCGCCGAATAATATCCCGCCGCCTGCTCGATCGCCTCTCCGACCGTGAACAGCGTCTCCTCGTCGAACGGCCGGCCAATGAGCTGCAGGCCGAGCGGCAAACCTTCGGCCGATAGACCGGCCGGCACCGAAATTCCCGGCAAGCCTGCCATGTTCACCGTCACCGTAAACACGTCGTTGAGATACATCTCGATCGGATCGGCGCCGCCCTTCTCCCCGACACCGAAAGCAGCCGAGGGCGTTGCCGGAGTCAGGATCGCGTCCACGCCTTGCGCGAACACGTCCTCGAAATCCTTCTTGATCAGAGTTCGCACCTTCTGCGCGCGGAGATAATAGGCGTCGTAATAACCAGCCGAGAGCACGTAGGTACCGATCATGATGCGTCGTCGCACCTCGGCGCCAAAACCGGCCGCGCGCGTGGCTTCATACATGCCGATCACATCGCGGCCCGGCTCGCGCAGGCCATAGCGCACGCCGTCATAGCGCGCGAGATTGGACGAGGCCTCGGCCGGTGCCACGATGTAATAAGCCGGCAGCGCGTATTTGGTGTTCGGCAGCGAAATCTCCACCATTGTCGCGCCGGCATTCTTCAGCCACTCGGCGCCCTGCTCCCAAAGCTTCTCGATTTCCGGCGGCATGCCGTCGATGCGGTATTCCTTCGGAATGCCGATCCTCATCCCTTTCACCGACTTGCCGATCGCGGCTTCGTAATCCGGCACGGGAATGTCGGCGCTGGTGGTGTCTTTGGGATCATGCCCCGCCATCGAGCGCAGCAGAATTGCGGCATCGCGCACCGAGCGCGTGAACGGCCCCGCCTGATCGAGCGAGGATGCAAAGGCAACGATGCCCCACCGCGAACAACGGCCATAGGTCGGCTTGATCCCGACGATGCCGGTAAAGGCCGCCGGCTGGCGGATCGAGCCACCGGTATCGGTGCCGGTCGCGCCGAGGCAAAGTCGCGCTGCGACCGCGGCTGCCGATCCGCCCGAGGAGCCACCGGGAACCAGCGCCGTGTTCGAGCCGTTGCGGCGCCACGGCGAAATCACCGGACCGAGCGCCGAGGTCTCGTTCGAAGAGCCCATGGCGAATTCGTCGTTGTTGGTCTTGCCGAGCATCACCGCGCCGTCGCGCCAGAGCTGCGCGGTGATGGTCGATTCATAGGTCGGGACGAAATTTTGCAGGATACGTGAGCAAGCGGTCGTGCGCACATCCCTGGTGCAGAAGAGATCCTTCACGCCGATCGGAATGCCTTCCAGCGGTCCGGCATTACCGGATGCGATGCGGGCGTCTGACGCCTGTGCCTGCGCGCGAGCATGGTCCGGAGTTTCGAGCACATAGGCGTTCAGATTTCGCGCTTGCTCCACCGCCGCGATATGTGCGTCGGCGAGTTCGGCTGCGCTGAAGTCTTTCTTTTTAAGCCCGTCCCGCGCCTGCGCGATCGTGAGCGAAGTGAGCCCGGTCATTCGTTCGGGCTGTCGCAGGCAAAGTCCGAGGGCTTGCGTGCCGGCGCCTTCTGACGGACGACCTTGGTTCCGTCCGGCTCTTCCACGATCTCGATTTCATCCGGAAGCGGCAGACCGAGCGCGCGCAGATCTTCTTCGCTATGGCCCTCCGGCATTTCGCCCTTTGCGATCTGCTGCAGGAGCTGCCAGCGGTAATACATGTCCGATTCTTCGCAGGCGAGGCACATCACTCAACAACCTTTGGAACGACGAAATAGTTTCCTTCGCGCGCGGGCGCATTGCGCAGCACGTCTTCGGCGATGCCGCCATCGGAAACCACATCCTGACGCTTCTTCATCGCCATCGGCGTGACCGAGGTCATCGGCTCGACACCGATAACATCGACCTCGGACAATTGCTCCACGAATGCGAGGATCGCGTTCAACTCGCCACGCAGATGCTCCACCTCGCCGTCGGCGACAGCGATACGGGACAAATGGGCAATTCGGCGAACGGTCGCCGTGTCGACAGACATTGCAGGCTCCGGATGTCGGGTGCGGAAATCCGCCCGGACCTATAGCAGACGGTGATTTGCACAGGCAACGGATGCGCGGCCCGCGCTGGAGACCTGGCCTTGAGCCGGACCTTGGGCGGGAAGACCAAGTCCGGTAGCATCGCCATTCACAAGAAATCGAGGAAACGGAATGCGTCCTGCCCTGTTGGTTGCGTTGGTTGCCCTCCCGCTGATCCTGGCCCAGCCAGCCTCCGCCGGCGTCAACCGAGCCAAGGTCATCGCTGCGGAACAGGCGGTCAACCAATTCGTCCGGCTGGCGCGGGATTCGGCAAAAACCGGCAAGCCTCCGCGCGAAAGCGACCCTGCGGTCAAGGCGCTGCTGGACGCCGCCTTCGATACCTCGGCAACCTCCACCATCGGTGTCGAATTTTCGGACCTGCCAAGGATCAATCAATGGATGGCGATCGGCGACAAGGTCGGCCTCGTTTACATGCTGGCCGGTACCGGCACCAATAATCTGTTTCAGGCCGCGACCAACCCGAAGACAGCGAAACTCATTCCGCAGAACATCGCGGCGTTCGAGACCGAGTATGGCCGCTTCACGGATTTCCAGGTTGCTCTCTGGGGCTACGCACTGGATGCGGTCGCGGCCAAGCTCGAAACCGCGCCCGCCGCAGAACGAAACAGCCCGAAATTCAAGGCTGGGCTCAACCAGATCGGCGGCAGCATCGCGCAAACTATCGCAGGCGTTCTCACCACCTTCACGACCGACGGCATCACCGACGATTGGCGGCGTGCACGACTTGGATCACTGAACGCGGTCGCTCCGAAAGTGGCAAAGGCGATCCCCGCGCCGATCCGCACCAAGCTGCATGAGATCGCGCTCGATGTGAGCGAGAAAATGCAGGATCCGCAGATCAAGGAAAGCGTGAAAGGCGTTGCGGAAACCTTCGTAAAATAGCCGATATCCGATCCCAGCAGCGCGATTGTCTGGTCATGTCTGCAGTTTGTCGGCGAGATCGACAAAGTCTTTCGCCGCGACATCGACCTTGATGGACGGGCGCTTTTCTCCGGTGCCCGGTCCGGCTTCGTCCGGCCTTGCAACATGCGCCGTCCGCAACCCGCAATCGGCTGCCGCCTTCAGATCGTAGCTATGCGCCGCCACCATCATGCAAGCTTGCGGCTCCAGATCGAAAGCCGAGCAAGCCGCGCGATACACCACAGGCTTTGGCTTGTAGTCCCCCGCGATTTCGGCGCCGAGAATAGCGTCCCAGCGAAAGCCGTTGTGACGGGCTAGGTTCGCCATCAGCGAAATATTGCCGTTCGAAACCGGGGCGAGCAGGAAGCGCTTGCTCAGGCGCTTCAGTCCATCGGTTGCGTCGGGCCAGGCGTCCAGCCGGTGCCAACCGGTATTGAGACTTTGACAAATCTCTTCGTCTAACGCGTCCAATCCGAATTTGGGCCGGATGCGATCGAGGTTGCGCCGGTGCAACTCATCGAGCTTGCTGAACGGGATGCGGCCCTCGCGCACCTCCTTCATTGCGGGCTGGTATTCGTTGCGCCAAGCCTGCGCGAAATCGATCCAGTCGAGTTCGTAGCCAAGTGGTTTCAAGAGCTTCTTGGCCTCGCGCGCAATGCCGCCACGCCAATCCACGACGGTCCCGAAAATGTCGAAAAACAGTGCCTTCGCTTCCACCATTGCGATCAATCTCGCCGGCATTCGAATGTGGGCCGAAATCCAGGCCCGCAAGCCGCGTAAACAATTTTTTTGCTTCTCGGCATTGTGGGCAGCAATTTTTGTGTGCTAACTTAGAATGCTTAAAAATTCGACAGGCTACAACCCCCGCTGCAGGGAGGGGTGTGATGCAATTGCTCGAAGGAGAATCCGGCCCGCTCGAAACTCTCCGATATCTCGAAGAAAAGGCAGGCGCCGGAATCTGGAGCCTAGATTTTGCTAGTCGCAAGATGGCGTGGTCGGATGGCTTTTTTGTCCTCCTCGGTCTGAAACCGGGATCAGTCGAACCGTCCTACGCGGCGATTGTGGAATTGATGCATCCGGACGATCGACGGCCGGCCGGCGAATTCGACCGGATCCTTGGCGAGGGACTGCCGCTCGATCGCGAATTGCGCATCATCCAACCGAACGGAAAATTACGCTGGATTTCCAGCCGCACCGAAGTTCATCTCGACAAAACGGGAACAACAACACGCGCCTATGGTGTCGCGCTCGACGTGACGTCGCAGCGCGAGATCGCGCTCGCTCGCGACGCCGCCGATTCACGCTTTCGGGCGCTCGTGGTCGCCACCAATTCCTTCGTGTGGACAGCGGACGCCGAAGGCAACTTGCTTGATATTCGCAACTGGCGGGAATTGCGCGGCGAGAACCCGGCCGACCTGCTCGGCTCGCGCTGGATGGATATCGTTCACCCCGACGACCGCGAGCGCACTCTGAAAGCTTGGAACGCCGCCATAAACCTGAAGAACGAATATCAGATTGAACATCAAGTACGTCAGCCGGACGGCTCCTATCGCTGGATGATCTCGCGGGCGGCGCCGATCATGCTGGAGACCGGCGCGGTACGCGAATGGGTCGGCATGTCCTCGGACATTCACGACCGCAAGGTCTGGCCGGCGACATCAGGCAGCGAACAATCCGTCCTAACCGGCGCACAGCTTCGTGCAGGGCGAGGCGTGGTGAATTGGTCGGTACGCGAATTGGCCGAAGCCGCGCACATTTCGAGTTCCACAATCCGCCGACTGGAGGAATCAAACGGTCCGCCAGCTACGGTCGAGGAGTCCTTGGCTCCGCTTCAGACGGCGCTCGAAAATGCCGGCGTGGAGTTTCTGTTCCCGCCAAACGGCAGGCCCGGCGTCCGTCCGCGCTGACACCCTCGCCCGCTGCGGCATAGGCGCGGTGCGACCTGCTCGCATAGGTCCGCGCTTGACGGCACAACCTTTGCTGCCGCAGGTTTGCGGCGGGGCAAAGGAGCATATGGATGCGCCGTTTATGCATTTGCCTTTTCGTCGTGATGTTTTTGGCCGCAGGCTCCGCCGCGCAGGCCGCAGGCTGCCGCGGCAGTCAGCCGTTCGGCGCCTGGATTGAGGAATTCACGAGCGAGGCATTGGCCGCCGGCATTACGCGACAAACCCTCGCCTCCGCGCAGCCCTATTTCATTTTCGACCAGTCGATCGTGAACAAGGATCGCGGTCAGGGCGTATTCGCACAAAGCTTCCTGCAATTCTCCGACCGGATGGCCGCCCCCTACCGCATCCAGAAGGCTGGCCAATTGATCCAGCAGCATGCGGCGGTGTTCGATCGCATCGAAAAGGAATTCGGTGTGCCGCCGCAGCCGATCCTTGCCTTCTGGGCGCTCGAGACCGATTTCGGCGCCAATATTGGCGATCTGCCAACCATCCGCTCGCTGGTTTCGCTCGGCTTCGATTGCCGCCGCTCCGAGATGTTCCAGAAGGAATTGATTTCGGCGTTGAAAGTCGTGCAACGAGGCGACCTGCGGCCCGACGAAATGCGTGGGCCTTGGGCCGGCGAGCTTGGGCAATTGCAATTTCTGCCGTCGCATTATTTTGATTATGCCGTCGACTATGACGGTGACGGCCGCCGGGACCTGCTCAACAGCGCGCCCGACGCACTGGGCTCCGCCGGCAATTTCCTCTCAAAGCTCGGATGGAAACGTGGCGAGCCGTGGCTCACCGAAGTTCGCGTGCCGCAGAATCTACCCTGGGATCAGGCTGATCTTGCGATCCAGCATGCGCGCTCGCAATGGAGCAAGATGGGCGTCTCGCTTGCAAATGGGCAGCCACTGCCATTTGACGAACTGAAGGCATCACTGCTTCTGCCGATGGGGCGGTTCGGACCGGCCTTCCTCGCCTACGACAATTTCCAGATATTGCTGAAATGGAACCAGTCGATCGTTTATTCGACCACAGTTGCCTATCTCGCCAATCGCATCGCAGGCGCCCCACCGGTGCAGCGCGGCACGCAACAGATCGCCTCGCTCGATGCAAAACAGCTTCAGGAACTGCAGAAGCTGTTGGCGGCGCGCGGTTTCGAGCCCGGCAAGGCGGACGGAAAAATGGGGTTCGATACCAAGTCCGCCATCAAGCAGGCTCAAGTGAAGCTCGGCCTGCCTGCCAATTCTTACCCCAATCTTGAACTGATCGAGCGCTTGCGCCGCTAGGGCGGCCATCTCGGGCGACCCATGCAGAATCGAGGCAACGAAAAGCCCGATTAGAAGGCGTTTTGCCCAATCTCGGTTCAATTGGCTTCAAACTTTAATGAAATGTGACCGTTATTATGCATTTCCGTCATGGCTGCATCGCAACATAGAAACTGTTGCAGCGCACAATATGCACCTATCTTGTTGTCAGAATCAGTTGGACTTCTGCTGATCTTTCAAAAGGATAACCGCCATGTTCCTCGCACATTTCTTCCGCTTCCTGCGGCAGTGGAAGGCTTATGGCAACAGCCTCCAGGAGCTTTCCCGTCTCGGTGACCGAGAACTCGCCGACATCGGCATCAGCCGCTCCGATATCCCGCGCATCGCGTGGGAGAATGCCGAACGCACCGCTTGATTGCATAACCCAATCAGCGCAACTGACAACGCCCCCTTTACGGGGGCGTTTTCATGTCTGGATTGCCCCTTGCTCCTGCATCGCCTAGCTAGTCCCCCATGACCGGCCCGGCACCCATCCACATCATCGGCGGCGGCCTCGCCGGCTGCGAGGCGGCCTGGCAAATAGCCGAGCGCGGCGTCCCCGCTGTAGTCCACGAGATGCGCCCGCTGCGCGCGACCGCCGCTCACCGCACCGACGCACTCGCCGAACTCGTCTGCTCCAATTCCTTCCGCTCCGACGACAGTGGTACGAATGCGGTAGGCCTCCTGCACGAGGAGCTTCGCAGGCTCGGCTCGCTCATCATGCGGTCGGCGGACGCTCATCAAGTGCCTGCCGGCGGCGCGCTTGCTGTCGACCGCAATGAGTTCTCTGCCGCCGTAACCGAAGCGATCGAAACCCATCCCCTGATCCGCATCGAACGCGGCGAGATCGATGGCCTGCCGCCTTCGGACTGGGACAACGTCATCGTTGCAACAGGGCCCCTCACCTCGCCAGCGCTTGCCGATGCCATCCGTAAAGCGAGCGGTGAGGATGCGCTGGCCTTTTTCGATGCCATCGCACCGATCGTGCATCGCGAATCCATCGACATGTCGGCCGCCTGGTTCCAGTCGCGCTATGACAAGGCCGGGCCGGGCGGGTCCGGCGCCGATTACATCAATTGTCCGCTCGACCGGGCCCAGTACGACGTCTTCGTCGACGCACTGGTGGAAGCCGACACGGTGTCCTTCCACGAATGGGAAGCGACCACGCCCTATTTCGACGGCTGCCTGCCGGTTGAGGTGATGGCGAAGCGCGGGCGCGAGACGCTGCGGCATGGCCCGATGAAGCCGTTCGGGCTTACCAATCCTCACAACCCGCATGAGAAAGCTTATGCGGTGGTTCAGCTGCGCCAGGACAACAGGCTGGGCACGCTGTTCAACATCGTGGGCTTCCAGACCAAGCTGAAACACGGCGAGCAGGTGCGGATCCTTCGCACTATCCCCGGGCTCGAACAGGCGGAATTCGCACGCCTCGGCGGACTGCACCGAAATACCTATTTGAATTCACCGAAAGTGCTGGACGAGACCTTGCGGCTTAAGGCTCTGCCCCGGTTGCGATTTGCAGGGCAAATCTCCGGCTGCGAGGGCTATGTCGAATCCTCCGCCATCGGGCTCCTTGCCGGCCGATTTGCCGCCGCCGAACGACTCGGGCAACCGAAAGATCTGCCACCTGCCACCACAGCGCACGGAGCGCTGCTAGGCCACATCACTGGCGGACATATCGAGACCATCGATGCCGGGCCGCGCTCCTTTCAGCCGATGAATGTCAATTTCGGCCTTTTTCCCCCGCTTGCGGAGATGCCGACCAGGGACGAAGCCGGCCAACGGTTGCGCGGCCCAGCCAAAACGATCGCAAAGAAGCGCGCCTTGACGGCACGGGCGCTGACCGATCTGGATGGCTGGACCCGCGGCGGATGTCTGATCGCTGCCGAATAGCTCTCACATGACCGATCTGGACACCATACCCGCCGAGCTTGTCGGGCGTTTCCGCAGCCGCCTGGTGCTGAAGCAAGACGTGTTTTCGACCGTGGAACGCGGCAGCTTCCTCACGCCCAACGGCGAGGTCGAGGCGGTCATGCGCCGGATCGATCTCGTGCCCTGGTGGAGCGCGGGCATTGCGAAGCACTTCCTCAAGCGCGAGGCGCGCGGTCTTGAGGTCGCTGGGGGCTTCGGCGTCGCGCCGCCGCTGCTTTATCACGGCAAGGAGGCGCTGGTCCGCGGCTGGATCGACGGTCTGCCGATGCACATCGCAAGACCCGAAGGCGACAATCTCTATTTCCGGTCCGCGCGGCGTGCGCTGCGCAGCCTCCACCGCGAATGCCTGACGCACAACGATCTTGCCAAGGAGCAGAACTGGCTTCGCACCCCCACCGGCTATGCGTCGCTGACCGATTTTCAGCTCGCGACGCGTTTTGCTCGGCGCGGCGCCATGTTCCGCATGGCAGCCTATGAAGACCTGCGGCACATGCTCAAACACAAACGCCGCTATGCGCCGGATTTCCTGACGCCGTCGGAAAAGCGCGTATTGTCGCGCAAGACTTGGCCGACGCGGATATGGATGGCGACCGGCAAGAAGGTCTATTACTGGATCACCCGCGGCCTTTTGAATTTCACCGATCGCGAAGGCTCCGGCCCGCGTTTCGTCAATGATGCTCCGCGTCTTACGGCGCGTCTCAAGCAATATGCCGGTGTACGCGACGCTGTGATTGTCGCCTTCCCGGATCGTCGCACCGGCACCGGCCTTTATGCTTTCGTGGAAGGCGACCGCCTGGCCGAGAACGATCTACAGCAATTCCTTTCCGATGATCCGCAAAAGGTTCCGGTGCCGGAACGCCTGCAGGTAGTCGAGCGGCTGCCGCGCGGGCGCTCTGACGAAGTGCGCACCGATATCCTGCAACTGGTCGCGATGAACCAGATCGATCTGATCGATCCCCTGATCGCAAGCGAGAGCGAGAAGGAAGTGGTGGCGCAGATTGTCGCCGGCCGGCAAAACCTGCGCGACCGATTTGCGTTTTAGAACCCCGGTTCTGGAATCATATCGGAAGCTCTACTTTTTGACGCGTTTTCTTCACGCGAACCGGTATCCACTTCGCTCGAAAACGCTTTAAAGCCACGCCGCCAGGTTCTTCGACGCCCGCCACAAAATCCATTGTTTGCGCCATTGCGGCAACGTCGCGCGATCGTCGACACTCAACGCGAGCGGCAGGAAAGCCGGCAGCACGTCCGGCGCCAAATTCGGGATCAGCGACTTCACGGCATTGCGATGGTCCGCGCTCGCCTGCGGCTTGAGTGCCACAACGCCCGCGTGATGCGCGGCGAGCTTCGTAGCCTCGCTCGGTGTCCCACCAAGAACCTGCGCCGCCATCAGATAGATCGCGCCCTCGGTCTGCGAGGCAAACAGCTCAAATTCAGCCTCGCTCTGGCTGCCGTTGTCGTATAGCGCCTGTCGCCTTGCATCGATCAGCGATAGCGCCAGCGTCGTGTCGATGCCGTAACGCGCGGTGGTATCCAGCATCGCGTCGGCGACCGGATTGCCGGGACTTTCCGAAATCCCGGCCAGCGCGTCGTGCCACCATTGCAGGCGAATCTCGCCAGCCGCCGGATCGCGTACCTTCTGCGCCACCCCTGCGGTTTCCTGGTCGAAGGCATAGAGGACGTACAGGTCGCTCCTGCTTGCCGTTGGCGCGAACAGGGTCGCGAGGAAACGGTCCTTGTCCGTATCCCGCACCAGGCTTTCGCAATAGTCGCTATTCGCGGTCATCCAGGTGACCCTACGTGATTCAGTCGACTGCGATCAGTGCCGCGGCGACCCGGCGGCCCTCTTCCAGCAGAATATTATAGGTGTTGGCGGCCTGACCGGTCTGGCTGGTTTCGGCGGAGATCTTGTGCGTGGCGAAAGCCGAAAGCAGTTCCGCCGGCAGGCCCCAGCGCGCGCGGCCGGTGCCGATCAGCAACAGGCCGATACGGTCGGCTTCCGCCAGAACCGGCGCCAGCGTCTCGATCGTGATGCCGGCAGGCTCGCTCACCGGCCATCCATAAATGCCGCTTGGCAGGCACAGCAGCGAACCGCGATGCGACATGCCGGCGAAGCGAAAACCGCTGCGACCGTAGGACTCGATGACCACCTGTCCCGGAAAATGGGGCGTTCTGAAAAGGTCGTCTTCCACTCAGCGCTTGGCGGTCGCAGGCTTGCCGGAAGTTTTGCCCGTAGTCTTGCCGGCAGGCTTCGCCGGCGAATCTGGCTTTGCGGCAGCCGCGACCTTGGAAGCCACTTCGGCCTCGAATTTCGCCGGCGCCGGTTCGTCGGCTTCCTGACGGCCGAGGCCGACACCAAGATAGATCAGGATCGGGGCCGCGATGAAAATCGACGTATAGGTGCCGACCAGCACCACGCCAAACAGCATGGTCGCCGTGAACGAATGGATGGCATGGCCACCGAAGAAGAACAGCGCCAGCAGTGCCAGCGTAACGGTGACGTGGGTGATGACCGAGCGCGACAGCGTCGAATTGACCGAGATGTTCAACAAGTCTGCAATCGGCATCTTCTTGTAGCGCCGCAGCATTTCGCGAATACGGTCGTAGATGACCACGGTGTCGTTCAGCGAATAGCCGAGAATGGTGAGCAGGGCCGCGATGCTGGTCAGGTCGAAATCGATCTGCGTCAGCGACATGAAGCCGATCGTCAGCACGAGGTCGTGGACGTTCGCGACCATCGCGCCGAGCGCGAATTGCCACTCAAAGCGGAACCACAAATAGACAAGGATCGCGGAGATTGCGAACAACAGGCCGATCATGCCGTAGGCGAGCAACTCGGTCGAAACGCGAGGGCCCACCACTTCGGTGCGACGGAAATCGACGTCGCTGCCGAGCGCATCCCGCACCTTTTGAGCGGCTTGCTGCTGCGCGCACTTCGCCGCCGGCCTGTTGAGGGATACGGATCAGCACGTCGGTCGGATTACCGAATTGCTGAAGTTGTATCTCGCCAAGACCGAGCGCGCCGGTCGCAGCCCGCATTTTCGCAAGATCGGCAGGACCTGACTTCGATTGGATTTCGATCAGGGTTCCACCGACGAAATCGACGCCGAAATTCAGCCCATTGAAAAAGAACAGCAGCATCGCGGCAATCGAAAGCACCGCCGACACGGGAAAGCTGATGCGCCGGAAGCGCATGAAGTCGAACTTGGTGTCGTCGGGAACGATTCGAAGGAGAGGAATATGCACGTTTCTTCTTTCCGTCAGATCGGCACGGTGCGCGGGCGCCACCAGCGCACCCAGAGCGCGACCAGGAGGCGCGTGAAGGTGAAAGCGGTGAACACGGTCGTGATGATACCGATGCCAAGCGTGACGGCGAACCCTCGCACCGGGCCGGTGCCGATATAGAACAGCACCGCGGCGGCGATGAAGGTTGTGATGTTGGAATCGAGGATGGTCGCAAGCGCGCGGGTGAAGCCGGCATCGATCGCATTCAGTGCCGAGCGGCCGGCCCTCACCTCTTCGCGGATGCGTTCATAGATCAGCACGTTGGAATCCACCGCGATGCCGACAGTCAGCACGATACCGCAGATGCCAGGCAGCGTGAGCGTCGCGTTGAGCAGCGACAGGACGCCCATGATCATCGCGACGTTGATCGCGACCGCGATATTGGCGAACAGCCCGAACAGGCCATAGGTCGCGAACATGAACAGGACAACGGCGAGCGAGCCGATCCAGGCAGCTCGTATGCCCTTGTCGATCGAATCCTGACCGAGTCCGGCGCCGACCGTACGCTCCTCGATGATCGTAAGCGGTGCCGGCAACGCGCCGGCGCGCAACAGGATCGCGAGGTCGTTCGCGGCCTGCACGGTGAAATTGCCGGAAATCTGGCCCTGGCCACCGATGATCGGCTCGCGGATCACGGGTGCTGAAATCACTTCATTGTCGAGCACGATGGCAAAAGGCCGCCCGACATTATCCTGCGTCGCGGTCGCAAAGCGCCGCGCTCCATTGGTGTTGAACTTGAACGATACGACCGGCTCGCTGGTGCGCTGATCGAAGGTCGCCTGCGCGTCGGTCAGGTCTTCGCCCGATACCACCACTCGCCGTTCGATCACATAGGGCTGATTGTTCTCGGACTTGGTGCCTTTAAGAAGTTCGGATTCCGGCGGCACCTTGCCCTGCACCGCCTGCTCCGGCGTTGTGGTCTGGTCGACCATTCGGAAGGTGAGCTTCGCGGTCTTGCCGAGCAATTCCTTCAGGCGCTGCGGGTCCTGCAGACCCGGCACCTGCACCAGCACGCGGTCGATGCCCTGCCGCTGGATCGAAGGTTCGACCGTGCCGAGCTCGTTGACGCGCCGCTCGATGATCTGGATCGACTGCTCGACCGATTGGCGGATGCGCTCGACCAAAGCCGGCTCGGTGACGGTCAATCGGAACAGGCCGCCGGATTCGGAGATATCGACCGTGCGTTGCCCCGTCGCCTGCAACAGACCGCCGAGCGGCTGCGACAATTCACTGAGCTTCTGTGAGGCGAGCTTGGTATCGCCACCGTCGCGCAAACGGAACTCGACTGTGTTGCCGCGTACCGTTACGGCAGCGGGACTACCGAGCTTGTTCTCGCGCACGACGCGCCGGACGTCGTCGCGCAATGCCTCGACTTTTTCCTTGCGGACCGCGGCAGAATCGACTTCCAGCAGGATGTGCGAGCCGCCCTGCAGGTCGAGCCCGAGCACGACATGCCGCTGTGCCCATTTCGGCCACTTGTCGACGACTTCCTTCGGGAAGAAATTCGGAATAGCGAACGAGCAGACGACGAACGTCGTTGCGAGAATCGCAAACATCTTCCAGCGCGACATGTAAAGCATGGGTCTACCTTGTCAGAAGAGGTCGCCCCGCCCCGTCAGCCTTCGTCCTTGACCGGCTCGCCCTTGGCGCGCACGTCGCTAATCATCTGCCGCATCTGCCGGATCTTCACTCCGTCAGAAACCTCCATCTCGAGTTGGTCGTCGTCCACCACTTTGGTGACCTTGCCGACCAGCCCGCCGGAGGTCACGACGGTGTCGCCGCGGCGCACATTCTTCACCATCTCCTGATGCATCTTCACCCGCTTCTGCTGCGGACGCAGGATCAGAAAATACATGATGACGAAAATCAGGACGAACGGGAGCAACGACACCAGCATCGAATTGGTGTCGCCGCCTAGGGCCTGCGCATAAGCGGGCGTAATCAGCATCGAACGGCCTCATTGAGCGTGTCGTTCGGCACGCGCTTCGCGCCCGAAAACGGCGCGGACTATAGCGTTCGCGGCCCCAATTGCAATGATATGGGGAGCGCCGGCCAAGATGCCGCAATCGCAAAGCAAATCGCTGGTCTTGCAGGCTTTTTTGCGCCCAGCTAAGGGTGCGCGGATGCGAAGATCAAAGGACCTGCTGCCGCATGCGTAAAGCCAGAAAGCCTGCCAAACCGGCTCGGACCGGCCGGCCGCAGCCCGCCAACTCTTACGATACGCTGAACCGAATCGCCACGGCCCTGGAGCGGCTGTCGCCTAGTCCGTACGCGCGCACCGACTTCAAGGCCGCGGATGCCTTCGTTTGGCAGGCGGACGGCCACAGGCTCACACCGGTCCCGCACGTCAACCGGATGGACCTTGCCCTGCTCAAGGGCATCGACCGCATGCGCGATACCCTGATCGAGAACACCGAAAGGTTCGCCAAAGGGCTGCCTGCCAACAATGCCCTGCTCTGGGGCGCGCGCGGCATGGGCAAGTCGTCGCTGGTCAAGGCCGCCCATGCCAGCGTCAACGCCTCTTCGAAGAAATCCGGCAGCCTCAAGCTGATCGAAATTCATCGTGAGGATATCGAGAGCCTGCCGGCGCTGATGGCGATGCTGCGCGATGCGCCCTATCGCTTCATTGTGTTTTGCGACGACCTCTCGTTCGACGGCGACGACACCACCTACAAGTCCCTGAAGGCGGTGCTGGAGGGTGGCATCGAAGGCCGGCCGGAGAACTCGATCCTGTACGCGACATCAAACCGTCGTCATCTGATGTCGCGGGACATGATGGAGAATGAGCGCTCGACCGCGATCAATCCGGGCGAAGCGGTGGAAGAAAAGGTCTCGCTATCAGACCGTTTCGGGCTTTGGCTTGGCTTTCACAAATGCAGCCAGGACGAATTCCTGGCGATGGTCGAAGGCTATGTGAAGCATTTTCGCATTCCGACCGAGCCCGACGAATTGCGGCGCGACGCGCTGGAATGGTCGACTACCCGCGGCTCACGTTCCGGCCGCGTGGCATGGCAATTCGTGCAGGATCTCGCTGGACGCAAAGGCGTGCGGCTTTCGACCTGAATGTGGCCTCAGGTCGCCCCTTGCAGGAACTGCATCGGATCGACCGGCGTTGCGCCTTTGCGGATCTCAAAATGCAACTGCGGCGAGGTCACGGTGCCGGTCTGGCCGGACTTCGCAATCGTCTGGCCGCGCTTTACGCTGTCGCCGCGCTTCACCATCAACTCGCTCGCATGCGCATAAGCGGTGACATAGCCGTTCGAGTGGCGCACTAACACGAGATTGCCGTACCCCTTCAGCTCGTTGCCGGCATAGGCGACGACGCCGTCGTCGGAAGCCTTGATCGGCGTGCCTTCCGGCACTGCGAGATTGATGCCGTCGTTCTGCTGGCCGGTCGGCTTCGGACCGAAGCCGGTAATGACGCGACCGCGCGCCGGCCATCGAAAGCCGGGCGAATTGTTGGCGGACGATTCCGCCGGCGCAGGCTTGGCCTCTTCGGCCACAGGATTGTCCTTGGCGGGCGTGATGAGGCGGGCAGCAGGCGGCGGAGCCGGCTGGAATTCAGCCACTCGGACTGGAGCTGCCGCTTGCGGAGCTGTAACCGGAACCTGTGCCACGCGCTGCGGGGCTGCGGCAGCCACAGGCGCGGGACGCGGAGCCTGCTGCGCGATACGCGAGCCGGCAGCACCCGGAATCTTCAGACGTTCACCCATGCGCACCTGATGATGCGGTGGCAGGCCGTTGGCCTGCGCCAGCGCCACCGGGCTGACATTGTGGCGGCGCGCGACGCTGAACAGCGTTTCGCCCGGATTGACCACATGCGTTCCGGCCTGCGGGGCGTTGCGAGCCGAGCCGGTAAGGATCGGTGCGGAAGCGAGCTGCGGCTCCCGGCGCATCGACGGCGCCGGCGGAACCGCGGCAGCCTGGCCGTAGGCGTATTTCGGGATTACGAGGCGCTGGCCGGGATAGACCGGGGTCTTGGTCGACATGCCGTTGGCTTCGGCAATGGCAAGCGCCGGCACGCCATACCGGTGCGAGATGCTCTGGATGGTCTCACCCTGAGCCACCGTGATCGGGGTGCCGCCATTCGCGGCCCATTGCTGCTGCGGAGCGCGCGCCACGACCGGCTGGACCGACCCGGTCACGTCCTGACGCGGGGCCTGCTGGTAATGGGGCGCTGGAGGCTGCGAATATTGAGGCTGCCCAGGCTGCGCCTGCGGCAGCGGCCGGCTTTCGACGTAATTCGGGTGCTGCGCCGGGGCCGCATTGCTGGCTTCGGGCTGCGGCTGCGAGGCGAACGGATTGGAAAATGGCTGGTCGAAGCGATTGGTATCGCCGCTGCAGCCGGCGGTCGCCATCGCGAGCGAGGCGCAGACGGCCAGACGGAACACCGAAGGCGAGCGAACGGGCTCTGCAGAAAAACGCATCGGGACAACTCACTCGTACGCAACACAGGAGCAAAAGTGAGTTAACACCGGCGGAGTAAATAGCGCCTTAACCGGAGCAAGCCGTAAACCTTAACGAAGCGCGTGCGCCATCAGCTTCGAGACTTGGTTCACAATTCCTTTGTTTACAATTCTTTGGCCTGCCCCGGCAGCAGCGGCACGAAGCGCACCGCAATCAGATCCTCGCGCGTAACCTCCTCGCCGGCTTTGCGCAGCCGCACGATATGCTGCGGGCCGGCATGAGGCCCGAGCGGCAGCACCATAATTCCGCCCTCCGCAAGCTGATCGACCAGCGCCTGCGGCACGGTTTCCGCAGCCGCAGTGACAATAATCCGATCGAACGGCGCGTAATGGCGCGCACCTTCAAGACCGTCGCCCACCATCACCTCGACATTGGTATAGCCGATGCGGTCGAATGCCTTGCGCGCGGATTGCGCCAGCGTGCGGTAGCGCTCGACCGAAACCACCGATGACGAGATGCGCGAGATCACCGCCGCCTGATAGCCCGAGCCGGTACCGATCTCGAGCACACGATACTGCGGCTCCAGTTCAAGGAGCTCGGTCATATAGGCGACGACATAAGGTTGGCTGATGGTCTGACCGCATTCGATCGGCAGCGCGTGATCCTGATAGGCCTGTTCGCGCATTGCTTCCGGCAGAAACATCTCGCGCGGCACTTCGTCCATCGCTCGCAGCACGGCGGCATCGGTAATGCCGCGCCGCCGCAGCGCCAGCATGAATTCCATGCGGTCGAAATTCTTGTTCTGAGTGTTTGCCGAAGACATTTTTTTCGCGCTCGCTAACGCAAAACCGCTTCACACTTTTGCTGCTCGCAGCGCTAGTCGAGCGCCTCGGCGAGCGTGGTCATGAATGCCTGATCGGTGCGATCGAGCCTAAGCGGCGTCACCGAAATCCGGTTTGCGGCGAGCGCGGAGAGATCGGTGCCGTCGACCGGCTTGGGCTTTCCTTTGCGCGAAAACGCGATCCAGTAATACGGATTGCTTCGCCCGTCGAAGCGCGGCTCGATCCGCAGCAATTCCTGGTCGCGCCGTCCTTGCGCCGTCACCGCGACGCCCTGCACGGCGTCGACATTGCAATCGGGGAAATTGACATTGACCAGCGAGCCTCGCGGGATGCCGGTCGCGAGAATTTGGCGGATCAGATCAGGGCCGAAGCGGCGCCCGGTGTCCCAGGCCGGCGTATCGCGATTGCCCGGACCATAGGCCTGAGACAGAGCGATCGAGGGAATGCCGAGCACGGTGCCTTCCATCGCTCCCGCGACGGTGCCGGAATAGCTCACGTCTTCCGCCACGTTCTGCCCGCGATTGACGCCGGAGAGAACGAGGTCCGGCCGCTGCTCGCTCATAATGTGGCGCACCGCCATGATCACGCAATCGGTCGGCGTACCCTTCACCGCGAATTGCCGCTCACCCACCTCCCGCAGCCGCAGCGGATCGTTCAGCGACAGCGAATGCGAGACACCGGAATTGTCGGTTTCCGGTGCCACCACCCACACGTCTTCCGACAATGCGCGCGCAATGTCCTCGCAGACTTTCAGGCCCTGCGCGTGGATGCCGTCATCGTTGGTGACCAAAATACGCACTTAATTCGCTTTCTGAATGACTTTCACACCGCCCATATAGGGCTGCAGCGCGTCGGGCACCATGATCGAGCCATCGGCCTGCTGGTAGGTTTCCATGACCGCGATCAGCGCGCGGCCGACCGCCACGCCGGAGCCGTTCAGCGTATGCACGAAGCGGAGCTTGTTGTCTTTCCCGCGCGTGCGCGCATTCATGCGCCGCGCCTGGAAATCGCCGCAGACCGAGCAGCTTGAAATCTCGCGAAACATGTTCTGGCCCGGCAGCCAGACCTCGATGTCGTAGGTCTTCTGAGAGGCGAAGCCCATGTCGCCGGTGCAGAGTGTCACCACACGATAATGCAGCCCGAGCCGTCGCAGCACTTCCTCGGCGGAAGACAACATGCGCTCATGCTCATCCATCGATTGTTCGGGCGTGGTGATGGAGACCAGTTCGACCTTGGTGAATTGATGCTGGCGGATCATGCCGCGCGTGTCCCTGCCCGCCGCACCCGCTTCGGCGCGGAAGCACGGCGTGCAAGCGGTCATCCGCATCGGGAGTTTTGATTCATCCGTGATGTCGTCGCGCACGAGATTGGTGAGTGGCACTTCGGCGGTCGGGATGAGCCAAAGGCGCTTCAAGACGTCGCCCATTCTGGATTTTATTTTTTCGTCAGGATCTTCTTTTTTTGCATCAAAGGGCAACTTGCCTCGATCAAATTCGTCAATCGCTTGAATAAATGCCTCTTCAAAATTTTCGGTTGTGATGGCCGCGAATTGGTCGGATTTGAACTTCGGCAATTGCGCCGTGCCGAACATCGCGTCGTCACGCACCAGGATTGGCGGATTGACCTCGGTGTAGCCATGCTCCTGCGTATGCAGGTCGAGCATGAACTGACCCAAAGCGCGTTCAAGCCGCGCGAGACCGCCCTTCAACACCACGAACCGTGCGCCCGATAATTTTGCTGCGACTTCGAAATCCATCATCCCCAATGCTTCGCCGAGTTCGAAATGCTGCTTCGGCGCGAACGCATAATCGCGTTTGGCTCCAAATTTATGACGCTCGACATTGGCGTGCTCGTCGGCGCCTTCGGGCACTTCATCGAGCGGCAGATTCGGAATTTCGGCGAGCGCTTTCTGGAGCTTGTCGTCTAGGTCCTTCGCGGTCGCTTCAAGCTCTGACATCTTCGCTTTCAACTCGGCGACCTCGGCCATCAGCGCATTGGCGCGCACGTCGTCCTTGGCCTTCTTGGCTTCGCCGATCTCCTTGGAGGCTGCGTTCCTTCGCGCCTGTGCCTGTTCGGATGCCGTGATCGCCGCGCGACGCGTTTCATCGAGATCGATCAGCCGCTTCGCTTCGCCGGCAAAGTCAGGCTTGCGCCGCATCAGGCGCCGCTCGAATTCGGCCGGGTTGTCGCGAATCCATTTGATGTCGTGCATAAGGAAAGTCCGTCAGAATCGTGCGGTCTTATAGCGGTTTATTGCCGTTTGCGTCATGGCCGGGCTTGATCCGGCCATCCAACTTTTTCTCAAAAGTCTTCCTCTGGGGATGGATGCGCGGGGCAAGCCCGCGCATGACAGCGCGATTATTCCGCAGCCGTGGGGTCTGGAGCCGGCGCGGCAGGCGCCGAAGTCTTCGCGTTCTTCTCCACTATCTTCACCGACCAGATCGCGCCCTCATAGAGCAGCATCAGCGGTATCGCGAGCGAGAGCTGGCTGATCACATCGGGCGGGGTCAGGACGGCCGCGAGGATGAAGGCACCGACGATGAAATAGCGTCGTTTGGCGCGCAGCATTTCCGAATTGACGATGCCGATGCGGCCCAGCAGCGTCAGCACCACCGGCAACTGGAACGCTGCGCCAAAGGCAAACACCAAAGCCATCATCAGCGACAGATATTCGCCGACCTTGGGCAACAGCGCGATCTCCGCGTGGCCGTCGCCAGGCGTCTGCTGCATGCCGAGCGAGAAGCGGATCAGAAGCGGCATCACGATGAAATAGACCACGAGCGATCCGAGAAAGAAGAAGACCGGGGTCGCGATCAGATACGGAATGAAAGCCTTGCGCTCGTTGCGATAGAGGCCCGGCGCCACGAACATATAGATCTGCGCAGCGATCACCGGAAAGGCGAGAAAGGCCGCGCCGAACATCGCAAGCTTCAGCTGCGTCATGAAATATTCGAGCAGCGCAGTGTAGATGAACTTGGAATTCTCGATGCCCGCCACCCATACGAACGGCCAGACCAGGATGTTGTAGATCTGCTTGGCGAAGAAGAAACAAAAGGCAAAGCAGACCGCGAAAGCGATCAGCGCCTTGATCAGGCGCGAGCGCAATTCGATCAGATGGTCAAGCAACGGAGCCTTGCTCTGCTCGACCTCGTCCTCGTCTTCCGGGGTGCGGTTGCTCATGCGCTGCCGCCGGGCTTGGTGCCTACAGACTCTGCGGGTGCAACGGGTACTTCGGCGGCCGCGACATGCGTGCCGGGAGCCTCGGTGACCATCGGCGCCGGCTCGATCGCTCCGGGATCGGTGGTTGTCACGCTGTTTGCAACAGGCTCGGCGCTCGCGGCAGGCTCGGTAGCGAACGCCGCCTCAACCTCTTTCTGAGCTGTCTCCAGCGGATTGTTAAAGGTCGAGGTGGCCTTGGCGCTGGCCTCATCGAATTGCTGCTTCAGGTCCGCAACCTCGGCCTCGCGCATGGCCTCGCGAAACTGGTCCTGGAACTCGGACGCCATGCGGCGCACCTTGCCCATCCAGTGGCCGAGCGAACGCAGCACACCGGGCAATTCCTTGGGGCCGATGGCGATCAGCGCGACAACGCCGATCACCAGAAGCTCGCTCCAGCCGATATCGAACATGGAACCTTTAACTCCAAGGGGCGCTGCAACCCTTCGGTTGGCGCCCCTTCGTCACCGCGAGCGTCGGCGGTGCAGATCGCTTATAACGCCCCAGTCTCGAACTTCTTGGCGGTGTCGGCTTCCCGCTTCAGGTCGGTCTGCGCATTGATGGTCTTCATCGGGTCGGCCTTGGAATCGGCCTTGGCCTCATCGTCCGACATGCCCTTCTTGAAGGCCTTGATGCCCTGCGCCATGTCGCCCATGAGCTCGGAAATCTTGCCGCGCCCGAACAGGAGCAGCACGACGACCACGACGATGATCCAGTGCCAGATGCTGAGTGAACCCATAACGCTGATCCTCCGCGGCGCGCCTGCGGCCTTTTAGGGCCGGTTTGCGCCTGAAACCTTCATCCGAAACTAGGCTTCGGACGCGGCAAAAACAAGGACTTCGGCCGGATCGAATTCAAGCCGCAGATCGTCGTTAACCTGCGGGATGGCGTCGCGCAGAAGACGCCCTTTCAGGGGGAAATCGAGCCCCTCGACGGCCACCTCAACCAGATCGACATGACCCAGGAACTGGCGATGCTGAATGCGGCAACGGGCACCCTCTCCGCCCGACCGGGTGCGAAGCGCCTGCGGGCGGATCGCCACAATCGCCGTAATGCCTTCCGCAAGCCCAGGTGCGGCAAAGCGCCCAAGCACGGTTTCGGCTGCGCCGCCGCGGACGACCCCCACAACCTCGTTGAGATCGCTGAAGAAGCGCGCGACAAAAAGACTTTTCGGCCGGGCGTAAATGTCGGCCGGCGTACCGGCCTGCACCAGGCTGCCCTTGTTCATGAGCGCGATGCGGTCGCCCATGCGCAGCGCCTCTTCCGGGTCGTGGGTGACGACGATGCAGGTCACCCGGCTCTCGCGCAGCACGTTCAGCGTGTCTTCGCGCACTTCGTCTCGCAGCCTGCGATCCAGCCCGGAAAACGGCTCGTCCATCAACAGCACGCTCGGGCGCGGCACCACCGCGCGCGCCAGCGCCACGCGCTGCTGCTCGCCACCCGACAGCATGTGCGGATACGCACCGGCGAGCGAGCCGAGGCCCACCCGGTCGAGCGCGCGGCCCGCCTCGCGGGCGGCTTCCGCTTTCGGCAATGCCTTCAGTCCAAACATGACATTGGCGAGATTGGTGAGATGGGGAAACAGCGCGAAGTCCTGGAACATCAGTCCGACATTGCGCTGCTCCGGCGGCAAAAAACCGGCGCCGCCCGACACGTCACGGTCGTTGATCAGGATTCGGCCTTCACCCGGTTCCTCAACCCCAGCTGCCAGCCGGAGCAGCGTGGTCTTCCCGCAGCCAGACCGTCCGAGCAGGCAGACAATTTCGCCGGGCTCGACATCCAGCGAGAAATCGCGCACCGCCGTAACATCGCCGTAGCGATGCGTGATGCGATCGTAGGAAAGTCTGGCAGCGATCGACGCCGGCATGCTCCCGCTTTCGGCGGAAGCACGAGATGCAACACTCGATACGCTGCGGCCGGCCATCTACTCCTCGGGAGGGTCCACGCGCGGCGCCAGGCCCAGATCGAGATCTCCCGGCTCCAGCGGGTCTTCGTCCTCGCGCAAAGCCGGATCGTCGGAAGGCATCGGCACCGAGAAATTCGGCGGCAGATGGCCGTCCAGCATACCGGAGCCCTTCAGCTCGTCGAGGCCGGGCAGATCGCTGAGTTGATCGAGTCCGAAATGGGAGACGAAGCCTTCGGTCGTGCCATAGGTGATCGGGCGGCCCGGCACCTTGCGGCGGCCGCGCGGACGGATCCACCCGGTCTCGAGCAGGACGTCGATCGTGCCCTTGGACATGGTGACGCCACGGATATCCTCGACTTCGGCGCGCGTGACCGGCTGGTGATAGGCGATGACCGCGAGAGTCTCCAATGCCGCGCGCGAAAGCTTGCGCGGCTGCACCGCCTCGCGCGTCAACAGCCAGGCCAGGTCATTGGCAGTGCGGAAAGTCCATTTGCCGTTGATGCGCACGAGGTTGACGCCGCGCGGGGCATATTCCTCCTTCAGCAGATTCAGCACCTGCTTGACGTCGACTCCCGCAGGCATGCGCTCGGAAAGAGTCTTCTCATCGACCGGCTCGCTCGAGGCAAACAGGATCGCCTCGAGGATGCGCAGTTCCTCGGGCCTCGCCTGATTTGCCCGACGCGCGTCCGGCATATCCTCTTCGTCCTCTACGTGTTTGCGGGCCAAGCCTGGCATCCTTTCGCCTCCACCTTTTTCTTTAATGCTTCGTGGTGCCGGGTTCGGCCGCGCCCGATCCGGCGCGCTTGCGGAGATAAAGTGGCGCGAAGGCCGCATGCTGCTGCAACTCGATCACGCCCTCGCGTACCAATTCGAGCGCTGAAGCGAAGCTCGACGCAGTCACGGTCGCGGTCATCGCCGGTTCGACCATGTATGCGATCAAGAACTGATCGAGCCTGCTCCAGTCGTCGGTCGCGCCGATCAGCCGCTCGATCTGCGTGCGCGCATCGGCGAGCGACCAGACCGTGCGCGGCTTGAACCGCACCTGCCCAAGCGAGGCTTTCTGGCGCTGCACCGCATAGGCCGAGAGCAGATCATAGAGGGAGGCGGTCCATTGCGGATGCTTGATATCGCGTATCGGCTCCGGATCGCCGCGATTGAACACTTCGCGACGGAGCTGCGGCATGTCCATCAGCTTCTGCGCCACCACCCGGAAGGCTTCCAGACGCTTCAGACGGAACGCGAGCGCGCTCGCAAGGTCCTCGGCGCTTTGCCCTTCGACCGGATTGAGATCGGGCAACAACAACCGCGATTTCAGATAGGCGAGCCACGCCGCCATCACCAGATAATCGGCGGCAAGTTCGAGCCGCAACGAGCGGGCGGCTTCGATATAGGCAAGATATTGGTCGGCCAGCGCGAGGATCGAAATCTTCGCGAGATCGACCTTCTGCTGACGCGCCAGCGTGAGCAACAGATCGAGCGGGCCTTCGAAGCCCTCGACATCGACAACCAGCGCAGGCTCGTCGCTCGCGCGCTCGGCCATCTCGGTGCCGAAGGGAATGATCTCGGCGGTCATCAAACGATCGCTCCGGCGGCTTGCGGATACATCAGGCTTGCGAAACGTGCGCGAGCCGCCGCGATGTCGAAGTCGTCGTGTGCGTGCCGCAGGGAAAGAGCGCGCTCGGCACGACGCAACGCATCCCCGGCAAGCTGCGGTGAGGCGTCCGCCACTTCACGCATCTCGTCCATCCTGCCGTTGCAGTGAAGCACGAGATCGCAGCCAGCCGCGATCGAAGCACGGCTGCGCTCGGCAAGCGTTCCGGACAAGGCACCCATGGATATATCGTCGCTCATCAGCAATCCCGAAAACCCGATCGATCCGCGAATCACGTCGCTGATCATTATCGCCGATGTCGTCGCCGGTTGCGCCGCATCGATGGCGCTGAACACAACATGTGCCGTCATGCCGAGTGGCAGGCTTGACAACGGTCGAAACGCCGCAAAGTCGGTCGCATCGAGTGTGGCGCGGTCGGTATTCACCACCGGCAGGCGAAGATGACTGTCGGCGGTGGCTCGCCCATGCCCCGGCAAGTGCTTGAGCACCGGCAACACGCCGCCCGCCATCAGCCCTTGAGCCTGCGCGCCCGCGATTGCGGCAACCTGCGCAGGCGTCGTGCCGAAGGCGCGGTCGCCAATCACAGCATCGGCGCCTGCGACCGGCACGTCAGCCACCGGAATGCAATCGACGTCGATGCCGACGTCGCGCAGGTCGGCAGCGATCAATCGGCCGCCGAGATGCGTCGCTTCGAGGCCGGTGTCGGGTCGCGATTCGTAGAGCGCGGCATAGGCAGATCCGGGCGGATATGACGGCCAATGCGGCGGCCCAAGACGCTGCACGCGGCCGCCTTCCTGATCCACGAGGACAGGGGCGTCGCGTCCCACCAGTTCGCGAAATTTCGCTGTCAGCGCCTGGACCTGGGCGGGGTTGTCGACATTGCGCCTGAACAGGATAAGTCCGAACGGATCGGCCGTACGGAGGAAGGCCGCCTCCTCCTGGTCGATACCGGTCCCCGAAATTCCGCAGATGAATGCGCGCACCGCCATCGACGCGGCTTAACCGCTAGCGGAGTCAGGGGTCAAGCCAGGGCCGTTTAATTCTTCTGGACGACGCATTGGCCGCCAGCCGACTTCAGGCTGGTGCAGAACTCCGCGGCTTCGGTCTGGCTCGAGAACGGAATCTGCGCTCGGTAATAGGTTCCCTTGTCTCCGAGATCGGCCTTGCGGATCACCGGCTGGCGACTTCCCAGCACCGACGGGAATTGGGTCTGCAGCGACTTGTAGGAGGCCTGCGCATCCGCCTCGCTCCGCTGCGAGGTCACCTGCACCGCATAGCCGCCCGCGACCGCACTGGCATTGCTCGTAACCGGCGCCGGGAACGGCGCTGCGACACCATTGGTCGTCGGTCGAGCGGCTTGACGCTGCGGCGGTGCTGCGGCTGGTGCCGGCGCAATGGGAGCGAGCGTAAGCGGCCCACTCGGCTGCGCGCGCGCATTGGCAAGTTCAGGCTCGGCGGCGGGCGGCGCACTACGCGCAGCGCCCTGCTCCGGCTTGATCGCGACCGTACGAATCTTTTTTGGTTCCGCAGGACCGGCCGCGGACGCTGATCCGGTCGATCCGATATTCGCAACGACCGCCTGTTTTTGACCCTGCTCCGCGAGATTCGGGAAGATCACACGCGGGTTGGAAGCACGCGACGGATCAACCGGCGCCTCCTCGCGTGGCACCACCCGCTCGGCAGTGCCGCCAATCCGATCCTGGATCGGCTTCGCATTCGGATCGTTCGAGACCGGGACGACCTTGCTCGGCCTCGGATCGGCCCGGATCACCGGCGGCGGAACTGCCGTGCCGGAAGAGCCGAACATGGCACGATAACCGAAGGCTGCGGCGGTACCGACAACAGCAAGCGCCAGCACCGCAAGCACGGTCACGATCGAGCCGCGGCGGCGTGCCGGCGCGTGATCTTCCGGCACCGGCATATGCATGCCGGCATGCGGCGCCTTGTCGAAATAAGGATCGGCGAAGCCCGCCTGTCCGCCGCCCGGCCGCGCGAACGATGGCATGTTGCTGTAGGCGGGGTCCGGCGAATGGCTACCTTGCGGATAGGTCTCTCGAGAATAGCTCTCCTGCGCGTAGCCGCCCTGCGATTGGTCGTACGCCTGCCCGTCATAGGAGGCCGCGTAGCGCGGATCGGAATAGCTCTGCGGATCGGAATAGACGCTGCCTGCGCCATAAGCATTCGGATCGGCATAGCGCGGATCGCCGTAACGCGGATCGTGCTGCGATGAATCCGCATAGCCCGGATTTGAATAGGCGGCTGAGTTCGGATCGCCATAGGGAGGCGACGGTTCGTAGTTCTGTTCGGCGTAGCGCGGATCGGCATAGCGCTGGTCGGCGTATTGCGGGTCGTGCGACGCTGCGCCATATCCAGACTGCGGCGCAGGTTGGGAATGGCCGCGCACAGCGTAGCCATCCTGCGTGTATGGGTCATACGCTGGCTGCGACCGGCCGTCGCCGCCATGGCCCTGTTCGTAGGCGCCGACCGGCGCGCCATTTTGGTGATAGGAGTCGGCCGATTCGTTTTGCTGCCCGATCAGCCGCGCAAGTTCCGCGAGCGGATCGCCCGCCGCCGGCTCGGCCCGTGGCCGGCCATACGGATCGTTCGCACGATAGCCGTGGGTACGATTGTTATCCGCCATGCTGACCGCGACCTTCTTCTGTTGGGCCGGCCTCGTGACTTTTTCACGAGCAACGACGTCCGACCAGTAAGACTGCGCCCCCCTCGACCGCTCGTCGCGGCCTCAACGCATCTCCTCAGGCGCCCCAACGCCCAGAAGTCCGAGTCCCGAGGCAAGCACGGTGACGACCGCTTGAACCAGTGCCAAGCGCGCCACGGTCATTTCTTCATCATTCTGTATAATGAAGCGTAAATGAGGCAAGCCCTTTCCTTGGGTCCAGTGCGAATGAAATTCGCTTGCCAAATCATATAGGTAAAAAGCGATTCTGTGGGGCTCATGTGCACCGGCGGCGGTTTCGACCAGCCGGGGGTACAAAGCGAGCTTCCGGATGATGGCAAGCTCGGCCGGATCGGTCAGACGTTCCAGCGACGCCTTCGCCAGTAGGGCCACCCGGGCTTCCTCGGTTTCGGGCAGCCCCGGAAAGGCCTCGCGCGCCATGCGGAAGATCGAATGACCGCGGGCATGGCCGTATTGTACGTAGAAGACCGGATTATCGCGCGATTGTTCGATCACCTTGGCCAGATCAAACTCGAGTACGGCGTCGTTCTTGCGATAGAGCATCATGAAGCGGACGGCGTCGCGCCCGACCTCCTCCACCACTTCCCGAAGCGTGACGAAATCGCCCGAGCGCTTGGACATCTTCACCGGCTCGCCGGCACGCAGCAGCTTCACGAGCTGCACGATCTTCACATCGAGCGCGGCCTCGCCGTGGCTCACGGCTTTCACCGCCGCCTGCATGCGCTTGATATAGCCACCGTGATCGGCACCCCACACGTCGATCAGGTCGCGAAAGCCGCGGTCGAATTTCGACTTGTGATAGGCGATATCGGACGCAAAATAGGTGTAGCTGCCGTCGGACTTTTTCAGCGGGCGATCGACGTCGTCGCCGAAATCGGTGGATCGAAACAGCGTCTGCTCGCGATCCTCGTAATCCTCGACTGGCGCGCCCTTGGGCGGCGGCAGCCGGCCCTCATAGACTTCGCCTTCCTTGCGCAACGTTTCGATCGTGGCGCCGACCTGGTCCTGACCCTCGATCAGCGAGCGTTCGGAAAAGAAAACATCCTGCTTCACCCCAAGCTCGGCGAGGTCCTCGCGGATCATCGCCATCATCATGTCGATGGCGGTCTTGCGCACGATCGGGAGCCAGTCGCTTTCCGGCTTCTGGTTCAGATCGCGGCCATATTGCTTTGCGAGCGCTTCGCCGACCGGCTTCAGATAATCGCCCGGATAAAGCCCTTCCGGAATTTCGCCGATTTCTTCGCCGAGCGCCTCGCGATAACGCAGATACGCAGAGCGCGCGAGCACATCGACCTGGGCGCCGGCATCGTTGATGTAATATTCACGCGTGACGTCATGGCCGGAAAAAGCCAGCAGGCTTGCAAGCGCGTCGCCGAACACCGCGCCCCGGCAATGGCCGACATGCATCGGGCCGGTCGGATTGGCCGACACATATTCGACGTTGACCTTGGCGCCCTGCCCGGCACGGCTGCGCCCGTAATCCGCGCCCGCGACCACAGCCGCGCGCAGCGCGCCGAGCCAGGCTTGCGGCTTCAACGTCATGTTGATGAAGCCCGGCCCCGCGACATCGACCTTCTCGATCATCGGGTCGGCACGCAGTCTCTCGGAAAGCGCGTCGGCGAGCTCGCGCGGTTTTTTGCCGGAATCCTTCGCCAGCACCATTGCAGCATTGGTCGCCATGTCGCCGTGGCTTGCATCGCGTGGCGGCTCGACCGTGATGCGCGAAAGGTCGATGCCGGCCGGCAGCATACCCGAGGCAATCAACGCTTCGTTCGCCGCGGTGACGCGGCGGAGCATCTCCGCGAACAGGTTGTCGTATAGGATTTCTGTCGACATTTGCTTTGTTTCGGCGCCTTCGTGCAGGCCGCGCGGTTAACGTAGTTCGGGGGTCGAGTCAAAGAAGCGGGCATGTTCGGCAAGCGCGAAACGGTCGGTCATGCCGGCAATGAAATCGCCCGCCCGGCGCGCAAGCGCTGCCTCGTCCCCCGCCTTCAGATCGGCGCGCCATTCCTCCGGCATGTCGGAAGGATGGCCGGAATAGCGTGCGAACAGGTCGCGCACGACGCCTGCCGCCTCGTCCATCACCCGCATCACGCGGGCATGGCGATACATGTGGGGAAACAGAAAATCCTTGACGCCACGTTCGGCCTCGCTCATCGCGGGCGAGAACGCGATCACCGGCTCCGCCGCATTCCGCACGCTATCGGCATCGGCGGGCGCCAGCGCCGTGAGCAGCCGCTGCGATTCCGACACCACATCCTCGATCATCGAGGTGATCAGCCGGCGCATCAATTCATGCGCGAGCCGCACCGGCTCGATCGCGGGATAGCGGCGCAGCACTTCGCGCACGATGCCGCCGGCTAACGGTGCCGCATCGAGGTCGGCAATTGTGAAAAGCTGCGCGCGCAGGCCGTCGTCAATGTCGTGCGCATCGTAGGCGATGTCGTCGGCGATCGCGGCTACCTGCGCCTCCGCGCTCGCATAGCTCCACAATTGCAGATCCTCTCTTGCCTGATAATCGCTGATCGCGCGCGGCAGCCCGCGTTCGGCGTAGCGCCCGATGGCACGGCCTTCGCGATCGGTGAGCGGGCCGTTATGCTTGACCAGCCCCTCGAGCGTCTCCCAGGTGAGATTGAGCCCGTCGAAATCGGCGTAACGCCGCTCCAGCGCCGTGACGATACGCAAGGCCTGTGCATTGTGGTCGAACCCGCCGTAGGGCCTGAGCACTTCGTCGAGCGCCCGTTCGCCGATATGGCCGAACGGCGGGTGGCCAAGGTCATGTGCCAGCGCGAGCGCTTCGGCCAGATCCTCGTCGAGCCCGAGCGCACGCGCGAGCGACCGCGCAATCTGTTGCACTTCCAGGGTGTGCGTCAGCCTGGTGCGGTAATGGTCGCCCTCGTGGAACACGAAGACCTGGGTCTTGTGCTTCAGGCGGCGGAAGGCAGTGGAATGGATGATGCGGTCGCAATCCCTGCGGAAATCGTTGCGGCTCGGGCTCGCCGGTTCGGCGACGAGACGTCCCCGGCTCAGGAGCGGGTCGGACGCAAAGGGCGCGCGCGGGGCGGCTTGGATGGCCATAATGAGGCGGATATCTACGTTGGCCTGTCCCGGAACGCAAAACCGGGGCCCACTTTTGCTGGTCACGCACCCTTTTTTGCGCTCGCGCGCAACCGGACGCAAAACCGGTACCCGTTTTTGCTGACCGCGCGCGAATTGACGGAACGGGCCGGCGCACCTAACTATCAGACATGACCACCGGCAATGTGACCGTTTCCGAACGCGCTGCGGCCAAAATCGCCACCATCCTTCAGAAGGAGGCGGCGGGCGCGATGTTGCGCGTCAGCGTCGAGGGCGGCGGCTGTTCGGGCTTTCAATACAAGTTCGATGTCGAGCGCGAAAAGGCCGACGACGATCTGGTGCTGGAGCGCGGCAACGCGACCGTGCTGATCGACCCGGTCTCGGTCGGCTTCCTGGCCGGCTCGGAGATCGACTTCGTCGACGACCTGATCGGGTCCGCGTTCAAGATCACCAATCCGAACGCCAAATCCTCCTGCGGCTGCGGGACCAGTTTTTCTCTTTAGGGCAAGCCCCGACATCGTCATGGCCGGGCTTGTCCCGGCCATCTCGCTTGGGTGAGCGAAGAGCCAACTTAAGCGCGATGCGCGGGTCAAGCCCGCGCATGACGACGTTATGAGTTTCTGCTTTAAAAGTTTCTGCTTGCGCTAATTCATTGTGATCCCGCTTTTCCGAACGAAGTCACCGTAGATTTTGACCTCGTCCTTGACGAGCGTTGCAAATTCCTCTGGCGACATCGGCATCGGCTGCACGCCGATCTTGTCGAGCTTCTCGCGCAGGGCCGGCGCGTCCAGGGCCTTCTTCATTTCGGTATTCAGTTTTTCGGTCACGGCTTTCGGGGTGCCGACCGGACCCAGGATCCCGATCCAGAGCGTATAGTCGGAATTCGGAAATCCCGCTTCCAGCGTCGTTGGCACGTCCGGCAATTGCGGAGAACGCGTCTTCGAACTCACTGCGAGCGCCAACAGCTTGCCTTCCCGGATATGCGGAAGCGCGGTCGCGATCGGACAGAAATAATAATCGACGCGACCGGTCAGCACTTCACCCAGAGCTTCGGCGCCGCCCTTGAACGGGATATGCACGGCATCATAACCGGCAGCGGCACGAAAACGCTCCGCGCTCATATGCACGGCCGAACCCACACCGACCGTCGCAAAATTCAGTTTGCCCGGGTTGGCTTTCCCAAACGCGACGAATTCCTGGACCGTCTTGATGCCCTTCGATGGCGAGATGATCAGCACATTGGGCGCGCTCGCCATCATCGACATCGGAACGAGATCGGTTTCCGCGTTGAATGGAAGATTGGGAAAGAGCGCGGGGGCAACCGTATGCGCCGAGGAATGCACCAGCAGCGTGTAGCCGTCCGGATCCGATTTCACGACCTGCAGCGCACCAATTGTGCCGCCGGCGCCGCCGCGGTTTTCCACCACGATCGACTGGCCAAGCTGGCTCTGCAATTGCTCAAACACGATACGGGGGATCACGTCGGTCGCCGAGCCCGCACCGAACGGGACCACCGCCTTGATCGGGCGACTCGGCCAGGAATCCTGCGCGGCAGAAGCTGTCGCGATCGTCAGCAGCAAGCAGCCGGAAAGTACGAAAGGTCGCATGGAAAGCCTCCGTTTTCGGAGCAATTCCAGCAAGAATTGTGCCGCCCATCCGATCTCGGGATTGCCCGAGATCGATATCGGCCCGCCGGCTACTCCGCCGCTACCGCGCGCGGACGTTCTGCTTCCGGCACCTCTTCGAGCTGCGGCTCGAGGCGGCGCTTCAGCATTCGGTCGACGCGATCGAGATAAATGTAGATGACCGGCGTGATGTAGAGCGTCAGCAATTGCGAGACGCACAGGCCGCCGACCACCGCGATACCGAGCGGCTGGCGAAGTTCGGCGCCCGCGCCTGCGCCGAGCGCGATCGGCAGCGCGCCGAAGATCGCGGCGAAGGTCGTCATCATGATCGGACGGAAGCGAAGCAGCGCCGCTTCCCGGATCGCCGCGTCGGCGGTGAGCCCAACTCTGCGGCGATCGATTGCGAAGTCGATCATCATGATCGCGTTCTTCTTCACGATGCCGACCAGCATCACGATGCCGATGATGGCGATCACCGACAGGTCCAGGCCGAACAGCATCAGCGTCAGGATGGCGCCGATGCCGGCCGACGGCAGACCCGAAATGATGGTGATCGGATGGATGAAGCTTTCATACAGGATGCCAAGGATCACATAGGCCGCGAAGATCGCGGCAAGGATCAACAGGCCCTGCCCCTTCTGCGCATCCTGAAACACCTGCGCAGTACCTTGGAAGCCGGTGACGATCGTAGCGGGAATGTTCGACTCTCGCTCCACCCGTTCGATCGCGGTGGTCGCCTGCCCGATCGAAACGCCAGGCGCCGTGTTGAATGAAATCGTCACCGACGGCTGCTGACCCTGATGATTGACCAGCAGCGGACCTACGGTCGGAACAAGTTTCGCCACCGCATCCAGCGGCACCAATTGCCCGTTCGCGGTTTTCAGACGAAGTTTCGACAGATAGGCAGGATCCTGCTGGAATTTCGGCAGCGTCTCGAGAATGACCTGATAGTCGTTGGTCGGAGAATAGATGGTTGCGACCTGACGAGAGCCATAGGCGCTGTAGAGGTCCTGCCGGATTTGGTCGACAGTGATCCCGTAGACCGCGGCCTTCTCGCGGTCGATGTCGATAAACATCTGCGGATTGCGGATGTAGAGGTCGGTATTGACGTCTCGCAGTTCCGGCAGCTTGGAGAGCTTGTCGCTCAGTTCGGGTGCGATCCGGTACAGCGCTTCGGTATCGGCGCTTTGCAGCGTGTATTGGTATTCCGCCTTCGCAATCCGGCCGCCGATATTGATGTTCTGGATCGGAATGAAGAAGGTGCGGATGCCGGCGACATCCGAAGTGGCACGCCGCAGCCGGGAAATCACGGCCGGAAGCGGCTCGCGATCCTTTTTGGGAACCAGCACGACGAACATGCGCCCGTTATTGAGGGTCGAATTGGGTCCACCGGACCCGACCGTGGAATTCACGTAGTCGACGGCCTTGTCCTGCCGGATGATTTCCGAAATCTTGGCCTGTCTTGACACCATCGCCTCGAACGAGGTGTCGGTGGCAGCCTCGGTGCTGACGACAAGGAAGCCGGTATCCTCGGTCGGGAAGAAGCCTTTCGGAACGATGATGTAGAGCCAGATCGTGCCGACCAGCGTGGCCAACGTGATCAGCAGCATGACCGGCTTGTATTTGATGACCTTGTCCAGCGACCATTCATAGCCGCGCAGCCAGCCGTTAAACAATGCCTCGAACCAGCGCAGGAAAAAGATCGGCTTTTTTTCGTGCTCGTTCGCATCATGGCCGCGCAGCATGCGCGCGCACAGCATCGGCGTCAGGGTCAGCGAAACGAAACCGGAAATGATGATGGCGATCGAGATCGTGACCGCGAATTCCCGGAACACGCGGCCGACGATGCCGCCCATCAGCAAGACCGGAATGAAGACCGCGATCAGCGACAGCGTGATCGATATGATCGTGAAGCCGATTTCGCGCGATCCCTTTAGCGCGGCCTCGAACGGGCGCATGCCGCCTTCGACGTGGCGCACGATATTTTCCAGCATCACGATGGCGTCGTCGACCACGAATCCGATGCACAGCGTAAGCGCCAGCAGCGTCATGTTGTTGATCGAGAAGTCGAGCGCATACATGACCGCGAATGTGCCGACGATCGAGATCGGCACCGCAAGCCCCGGAATTAGAGTGGCCGACAGCTTGCGCAGGAACAGGAAAATCACCATCAGGACCAGTATGAGCGCCACCATCATGTGATGCTGCACGTCGCTGACTGCCTGACGCACGGAGATCGAACGATCCATCAGCATGTCGAGCTGGATCGATGCCGGAATGCCGGCGCGCAAGGCCGGCAGCCGGTCCTTGATCGCGTCCACCACCGCGACCGTATTGGCGTCCGGCTGGCGCTGGATCGCGAGCACGATCGAGCGGTCGCCGTTGAACCAGCTTGCGATCCTGTTGTTCTCGACACTCTCCGAAATGGTGGCAACTTCGTTCAGCTTGATCGGGGTGCCGTTGCGCCAGGCGACCACGACATTGGTATAATCGCGCTCCTTGTCGAGCTGGGTCGGCGCCTGCAGCGTCACCGCCTGCTGCGGGCCATTCATGGTGCCGACAGGCACCGAAGAATTCACCTTGGCGACCGCCTGACGAATGTCATCCATCGACAATCCGCGGGCCGCAGCCGCTTCAGGATCGACCTGCACGCGCACGGCGAATTTCTGGGCGCCATAAACGAGCACCTGCGCAACGCCCTGAATCTGTGAAATGGCCTGGCCGAGTTTCAGGTCCGCGTATTCGTGCACCGTAGACAATGGTAGCGTCTTGGAACTGACCGCGATGAACAGAACCGGGAAGTCCGACGGGTTCACCTTGCGGAAGCTGGGCGGCACCGTCATCTCGACCGGAAGCCGCCGCTGCGCGATGGTGAGCGCGGTTTGCACGTCCAGCGCCGCGGCATCGATGCTGCGGTTGAGATCGAACTGGATGGTGATGCGCGCGGAACCGAGCGACGATTGCGAGGACATCGAGGAGATGCCGGCGATGGTCGAGAGCTGGCGCTCGATCGGGGATGCGATCGAGGCCGCCATGGTCTCCGGGCTCGCGCCGTTCAGAGTGGCGGTGATCTCGATTGTCGGGAAGTCGACGCGCGGCAGCGCGGAAACCGAGAGCAGCTTGTAGGCGAAGATTCCGAAAACAATAAACGACGCCGTGATCAGCGTCGTCATCACCGGGCGGCGAATACAGGCTTCGGAAATTCCCATCTCAGGTCCCCGCCTTGGCGCCACTTCGCGGCGCCACCCTCACCCCGTCCACCAGCGTCAATTGGCCGTCGAGCACAACGGTCTCGCCGCCGGTCAGGCCATTTGTGATCACCGACTGCATGTCGACGGTACGGTCGATCGTCACCGGCCGCAACTTGGCGACCCCGTTCTCGACCACGAACACATAGGCCCCGTTCTGGCCGACCTGGACCGCCTGTGACGGCAACATCACCGCTTTTTCCTGGCGCAGCACCACTTGCGTATTCACCAGCGTGCCGGGCCACAGCAACTCGTCATTATTGTCCATGGTCGCGCGCACCAGCACCATACCGGTGGTGGGATCGACCGTGTTCTCGATCATGGAGACTTGACCTTGCGCCGCACGGCTCTCGCCCGGCGCGACCGCATCCACGGTCGCGGTTTCGGCGGCGAGTGCCTTGCGCAGATCCGGCAGCGAACGCTGCGGCAAGCCGAACGTCACATAGACCGGCTTGATCTGATTGATGGTGGCGAGCGCCGAGGTATCGGCCGGCCGCACGAAGTTGCCGACCTTCACATTGGCCGCGCTGATGCGTCCGGTTATCGGCGCCCGGATTTTGGTGTAGTCCAGTTGAACCTTCAGGTTTTCGAGCATTGCGCGGTTCGAAGCCGCAAGCGCGCGCGCGATATTGACCTGGGTCTGCGCGTTGTTGACCGTCACCTGAGTGGTCGCATTCTTGGCCATCAACTCCGCGTAGCGCGTCACATCGCGCTCGGCCTGTTCCTGCTGCGCCACCGCGCCGGCAATGACGGCCTCGACGCGCTTGATCTCGGCTTCGATCTGGCGGCCATCGAGCGTGAACAGAAGCTCGCCCTCCTTCACCATGGCGCCGTCACGGAAATGCACCGCAACGATCGCGGTCTCGAGCCGCGCCTTGATGGCAACGCTTGCAATTGGAGTAACGGTGCCAAGCGCTTCCAGCCGAACCGGCACCTGGCGCAACGCAGCGGTCACCACTTCGACAGGAACGACGCGAGGCGCGACCTGCTGGGCCACCGCCTTTTCAGGATTCCAGATCGACCGTGTAAAGTATGCTCCCACTCCGACCGCGACGAGTGCAGCCAACGCGACAGCCCATTTCCTTTTGCTCATCGGCGAACTTCAACCCAGGCCGAAATTAACGGCGGGCATCCCTCTCGTGGTCTCGCCACCGCTTGCCCCGGCGAGGTTTTGGTGATCCGGAATCTGGTACCATATCCATGCAAGTTTTGCACCCGATCCTGAGATATCAGGTAAACACCGCACCCGGCCGCGCCGTCCAACCTTTCCAAACGGTAAGGTTTATCGGGCGGACGTAGCCTGAACTTTCGCCCTGTCGAAAATCGTATTCCTATTGGAGCGGATTTGACATTCGCTACCACCCAACCGCGGGCCCGCAAAGCGAATGTCAAATCCAAAGCTCCACTAGAACCCAATATTTGCTAGTGGTCCTTTGATTCCAACATTCGCAAAAGGGCCCGCCGAAAAGGGATGCGAATGTTGGAATCGGACCACTAGCCCCGAGGCCGCATGCGTATCGCCACCTGGAATATCAACTCGATCCGGCAGCGGCTGGAGAACCTATGCGCCTGGTTGCAGGAGCGGCAGCCGGACGTGGTCTGCCTGCAGGAAACCAAGATCACCGACGATGCCTTCCCGCGCGGGCCGCTGGAGGATCTCGGCTACAATCTCGCCTTTCACGGACAGAAGACCTTCAACGGGGTTGCGATCCTATCGAAATATCCATTCGACGCAGTGACGCCCGGCCTGCCGGGTGACGATAGCGACGACCATGCCCGCTTCATTGAAGCGGTGGTTTCGCAACCATCGGGCATCGTGCGCGTAGCATGTCTTTATCTGCCCAACGGCAATCCGGTCGCCAGCGAGAAATATCCCTACAAACTGCGCTGGATGGATCGGCTGCGGGCCTATGCAAGCCAGCGACTGCTGCTGGAAGAACCGCTTGTGCTGGCCGGCGATTACAATGTGATCCCCGCGCCCGAAGACGTGCACAACCCGGCCGCCTGGGCGGACGACGCGCTATTCCGTCCGACCACGCGCGAGAAATTCCGCTCGCTCACGCATCTCGGACTGACGGACGCAATACGCACATCAAGCGACAACGCGGGCCTTTATACGTTCTGGGATTATCAGGCCGGCGCCTGGCAAAAGAATAACGGCATCCGCATCGATCACCTGCTGTTGTCGCCGCGCGCCGCCGACCGGCTGGTCGCGTGCGGCATCGACAAGCATGTGCGCAATTGGGAGAAACCGTCGGACCACGTTCCAGTCTGGATCGATCTGGCGGACTGAGTCCGAATTGACGGCGCCAAACGACAATCGTAATCTTTTCGGCAGCGCGCTCTGGGGCGCCTCCTGTCCGCGGCAAGGGATTTCCCACCCAGTCGAAACGGTCTGATCCTTTCGAACCTTCTTCCAGCCTGTCTCAGCGGACACCAGGCGACACGGAAGGAAGGTTTTTGATGAGCCGCACGCTCACTCCCGATTCCACACTCGAAGGTTTGAAGAAGGAAGCCAAACACTGGCTGAAGGCGTTGCGCGCGGGCGATGCGCATGCGCGCCGGCGGCTTGCGGCCGCGCTTCTCGCGACGCCCGTCGACCCGGGATTGCGGGACATTCAATTCGCGCTCGCGCGCGAATTTGGTCTGTCCGGCTGGACGGCGCTGCGAAACCGGCTCGACGAACTCGCACTATCGCAGCGATCGCAGGCCGAGTTGGTCGATATCGTGCTGCATTCGGCCTGGCAGGGCGACATCGATGCGGCCAGGCGCATCCTTGCGAGATGGCCCGATATCGCGAATGCCAATATTTACACGGCGATCGTTACCGGAAACCGGAGTGAGTTCGAAGGGCGCCTCGCAAGCGACCCTGAGGCGGCGACGCGCCCCGGCGGCCCGTTGAATTGGCAACCGCTCCTCTATCTCGCTTACGCACGCTTGCCCGGCGGCGATGCGCACGCCATCGATGTGGCGCGCGAGCTTCTCGATCGCGGGGCCGATTCAAATGCGCGTTTCGACGACGGCTGGGGCAATCCGTTTACAATTCTCACCGGAATCATCGGCGAAGGCGAAGGAGACAGGCCGCCCCATCCCCACGCTGCCGCACTTGCGGCCTTGCTGATCGATCGCGGCGCGAATCCGTACGACACGCAATCGATGTACAACACCTCGATCACGCGTGACGACACCCGATGGCTCGAATTTCTCTGGCTCCATTCGGAAAAGCGCGGCGTACTGGACGACTGGTTACAAGTGCCGCAGCCGAAACTTGGCGGTCGCATTCCGCTGAACGCGCTCGACTATCTGCTGGGCAATGCGGTCGCCTATAACCACCTGCGGCGCGCGCAATGGCTACTTGCGCACGGCGCCGATGCCGACGGCGTACATGCCTATTCGGGTCGCAGGCTTCGCGAGGAAGCGTTGATTTACGGCCATGTCGCGATGGCCGAACTGCTGGTGCATCACGGCGCGCAGGTCCTGCCGCTTGACGCTCCTGCGGCATTTCAGGCGGCCTGCATGCGGCTCGATCGCGATGTCGCAAGCGATCTCGCGCGGCGCCATCCCGAATGTCTGCACCAGGCCGAGCCGATGCTGACCGCCGCGCGGCAGGGCCGTGCCGATGTCGTTTCGCTCCTGCTCGAGCTTGGCATGGATGTCGACATCTGCGACGAGACCGAGCAGCGCGGCATCCAGAATGCCGTCCTCGGCGACGCGCTCGACGTGGTGAAATTGCTGGTCGCTCACGGTGCAGATGTCGATCGCCCGACCAAGCGGTTCGGCGGAGCGATGGGCTTCGCCGCGCATTTCCAGCGCCGCGAAATTGCGGAATTTCTCGCTCCCCTGAGCCGGGACCTGCTCGATCTCACCGCGCTTGGAATGCTGAAGCGGCTCGGCGAATTGCTGACGCAAGATGCCACGCTTGCGAATGCCGTGCACGGCCGCTTCGGCGTCACCGCCTTGTTCTGTCTGCCAGACGATGAGGACAGCGCCTTGGAAACCGCAGAATTGCTGCTTGGCTTCGGGGCCGATCCGACCATCCGGGACAGCAACGGCGTCACCGCCGAACAGGCAGCCAGACAACGCGGACTGATCGACGTCGCGGAACGGATGCGGGAAGCGGCAGCGCGAAGCGAGAGAGAGCCGGCGGACTAGTCCCGCCGCTCTTTCATGTAGCGCTCGAGATAGACCACCGCGAGCTGGCGCTCGTCGTCGGTCGCCTGCTTGAAGGCTGCCTCGTGCATTTCCACGATCCACTTAAGGCCGCCCGCGCTTTCGCGCGCGAGCGTGAGCCACATCAGCCCGCGAGCGGCCTGACGCGGCGAATTCTCGCCCTTGAACATCAGGCTGCCGAGCAAGGCCTGCGCGCGCGGCTGTCCCTTGTTGGCGGCGAGGCTCAGCCAACGCAGAGCCTGGCGCGGCTCTTTCGCGCCGCCGACGCCGTCGAGCATCAGCTTGGCGAGGCTGAATTGCGCATCCGGATCACCGAAATACGAAGCGGCATACGCATACATTTCGCGCGCGCGGTCGGGATCGGCTTTCACTTCGGTATCGGCAATACCCTGCAGATAATAATGGCCGAGCTGTACGAAGGCATTGGCGACAAAGCGCGCCTGCGGAAGCTGCGGAGGCTCTTCGGCATGGGTATTGGCGATGCGGCTGAAATACTGGAAAGCCCGCAATTCATCGCGCGGCACGCCCTCGCCCGCCGCATACATGCGCCCGAGCTTCCATTGCGCCATAGCGTAGCCCTGCTCGGCAGCGTATTGCAGCGATGACAGGGCCTTGTCGTTCTGACCGGCCTTGAGCGCAGTAGCGCCGGAACGGAATGCTTCGCCCGGCGTCACCGGCGGCTTGGCATCCGGCGGCGTGGTCGAGCCGTCGAACGCGAATGCCGGCGCGAGCGACAACACGCAGGTCGCAATCGCCAAGCGTATGACCTTACTCATCTGCATAGGTCAGCTTCTCTGCCTTACCGCCAGGATGGGTAACGGCGCCATTCACGGCCGGTCCCACCTGCTGTGCGTATTTCCACAAATAGCCCGACGCCGCGTGATCGTTCTCGCGCGGCTTCCAGGTTGCCTTGCGCTTGTTCAACTCCTCGTCCGATAATTTCACGTTCAGAGCGCCGTTCTGCGCGTCGAGCTCGATGATGTCGCCGTCGCGCAGATGCGCGATCGGACCACCGATCGCGGCTTCCGGTCCGACATGACCGACACAGAAACCGCGGGTCGCTCCGGAGAAGCGGCCGTCGGTAATCAGCGCAACCTTGTCGCCCATGCCCTGCCCGTATAACGCCGCCGTCGTGGACAGCATCTCGCGCATGCCGGGACCGCCGCGCGGTCCCTCATAACGAATGACGAGAACCTCGCCTTCCTTGTAGGTGCGGTTCTTCACCGCCTCGAAACAGGCCTCTTCGCCGTCGAAGCAGCGCGCGGGCCCGGTGAATTTCAAATTCGCCATGCCGGCGACCTTCACAATCGCGCCTTCCGGCGCGAGATTGCCTTTCAAACCCACGACTCCGCCGGTTGCCAAAAGCGGGTTACTGGCGGGACGCACCACGTCCTGATCGGGATTCCATTTCACGGTCTTCAAGTTCTCTGCGATCGTTCGGCCGGTGACGGTCATGCAATCGCCGTGCATATAGCCACCGTCGAGCAGCGCCTTCATCACCAGCGGAATGCCACCTGCTTCAAACAAATCCTTGGCGACATAACGGCCGCCCGGTTTCAAATCGGCGATATAAGGTGTTCTTTTGAAGACCTCGGCGACGTCGAATAGTGTGAACTCGATGCCGGCTTCGTGAGCAATTGCAGGCAAATGCAGTGCCGCATTGGTCGATCCGCCGGATGCCGCCACCGTTGCCGCGGCGTTTTCCAATGACTTTCGTGTGACGATATCGCGCGGCCGCAGTCCCGCGAGCACAAGGTCCATGATCTGCTCGCCCGCGGTCATGCAAAATTGATCGCGAATTTCGTAGGGCGCCGGGGCGCCGGCCGAATATGGCAACGCCAGGCCGATCGCTTCCGAGACCATCGCCATGGTATTGGCGGTGAATTGCGCCCCACACGCACCGGCCGACGGGCAAGCGACCTGCTCCAGGCCGAACAAATCCTCATCGGTCATGGCGCCGACCGAGTGCTTGCCGACCGCTTCGAACACGTCCTGCACGGTGACCTGCCGGCCCTTGAAGGTGCCGGGCAGGATCGATCCGCCATAGATGAAGATCGAAGGCACATTCAGCCGCACCATGGCCATCATCATGCCGGGAAGCGACTTGTCACAGCCGGCAATGCCGACCAAGGCGTCATAGGCATGGCCGCGCATCGTGAGCTCGACCAAGTCCGCGATAACTTCGCGGGACGGCAACGAAGCGCGCATGCCGCCATGGCCCATGGCGATACCGTCGGTGACCGTGATCGTACAAAATTCGCGGGGCGTCCCGCCGGCCGCAGCGACACCCTTCTTGACCACCTGGGCCTGCCGCATCAGCGAGATGTTGCAGGGCGCGGCTTCGTTCCAGCAGGAAGCGACGCCAACCAGCGGCTGGTGGATCTGATTGGTGGTCAGACCCATGGCGTAAAGATACGACCGGTGCGGCGCCCGCTCGGGCCCCTCGGTGACGTGGCGCGAGGGCAGCTTGGCTTTGAGGTTTGTCTTGGCGTCCATATGAACTCGAATGGGCCCCCGCCCGCCGCACACACGCAACAAAAATTTGTTACGTCATTACTTCTGCCGTTTCGTTTCGTGGAGGCCTATGGCCAAATCGCGGCGCTGGAACGCCCAAATTCAAATGTCCCTAATGTGTGGCATATAAGACACAAGTGTGCCGTCTCGGTAACCATTTCTTTACCAGTCGGCAGGGTGGGGAATTCGGGGAACTGAAATCGCTGGCCGGACTTCTCCTCCGATATGCATCGATAATTGGAGGCCGAAATGGGCGACGGCGGCCGGCATTTGAATTTGCGTGTCCATTCAAAACCCGAACACCGGGCGCGATGTGTGGCTTTGGTGGTGGAAGACGATGACGATCAGCGCGACCTGATCGGCGCTATTCTCGAAGAATCCGACGTCAGGGTTATCGCCTGTCAAAGTGCCGAAGCGGCGGTCAAAGTCATGGAAACCGTTGGCGACACAGCCGTTTTCGTCCTGACGGACGTTGAGCTTGCGGGCAGGATGGATGGTGTGGACCTTGCACGAGAATTAGGCGACCGGTGGCCGAATACTCGCGTGGTCACGATGTCCGGCGGTTGCGACAAAAAGCGGCTCGCCAGGTTGCCCATTCGGACGCGCCATCTGGAAAAGCCATGGCGCGCACTCGACATCATTATCGAACTGGAACGGGCGATCGCGGCGCATTAATCCGGCTTCTTGGAAGGCCCAAGCGTCGCGTGCCCTTGCGATTCCGACAAAGTCGCAATCGCGGACGACAGGCGTTGCCGCACAATCTGGTCCTCCAACGCATTCTCGGGCGGCGCCGCAAGCAGCCAGTTCTTCAGTGCACGAATTGACGCCTGTTCGGTTTCGCTGGCGCGAAAACGCTTTGCTGGCGGGACTGACCCTTTCATAGCCCTCTCCTCGATTGAGACGCTGAACGGGCGAGTCACGCCTTCTGTTCCATGCTTGCAGGCTTGAACGCGCGTTCGTGATCGCAGGCTTAGTGCCTGTTTGCGGCGCGACCTTTCCGAAAACCGGATTCCACTGTTTGGTTCACGCTCGCCGCTGGATCGATGCAACGATATTTTGGAGATGCCAGAGATGTAGATCGCGCTGAGAACCGCGACCATTTACCGGAAATAAGGAACGCATCGGTATTGCGAAAGGCACAACTGGAGCTGATGCATGACATCGCCGGGGTCCTTGGCCGAGCGAGTTCTGATCGCCACACTGGCGGCGGCGATTGCGCGCTCCCTGAATGTGCTGCGCCCGACATTTCACGGCCACCGGTTGGAGGGGTACGTCAATCCCGGCGTGACGTCCCGGTTTCTCGCGGGTTGCAATATTCTTTGGCGTCTCGGCATCGCGCGAGGCGCAGTCGATCCCGATCACAAAGACCTGACGCCGGAGACCGTCGGACCCGCGGGCCGGCATCCATATTTCTACAAATTCATGATACTGGAAGTCATCGGCAAGACTTTGCTGGAGAAGCCGACGAACTCATCCATCGCGATCGACGATGTCCTCACAGCCTATATGGGCCTGTCGAGGTTAGACCGGAGGCGCGTTCCGTTCGCTCCCGATCCGCAACACAAAAGTGAGATGGAGGCGCTCGCAAACGCAGGCTATGCCGAACGCCGCTTTCGCCAAAGAGGTCTCGTCCGCCACGAACTCTATCAGTGGACCGATCTGATCGGCCCGGCCATGCGGGCGAACTATTATTGGGACGAGGACCTGCGATTCATCGACCACAACCGCGAGGACTGGGAGCGCCACAGGGAAACGGGTGGGCAAAACGAAGCCCGCACTGGCGAAGATATGAAGCCGTAGGGCGCAATAGCAAAGCGTATTGCGCCGTGAAAAATATTGTTAAATGGAGCGATGCCGCCGCGCCTGTCCCGTTCCTTCTTCGACCGCTCCGTACACGAGGTCGCGCCTGATCTGATCGGCGCGACTTTGCTGTTCAATGGCACCGGGGGCGTGATCGTCGAAGTCGAGGCCTATCATCACACCGAACCGGCCGCGCATTCCTTCAATGGCAAGACGGAGCGCAACGCCGTGATGTTCGGCCCGCCGGGATTTTCCTACGTGTATCGATCCTATGGCGTTCACTGGTGCGTGAATTTCGTCTGCGAGGCGGAAGGTTCAGCGAGCGCAGTATTGATCCGTGGATTGCAGCCAACGCACGGGATCGCCGCGATGAAACGCCGGCGCGGTCTCGATGACGAGCGTCTCCTGTGCGCCGGCCCCGGACGATTATGCGAGGCGCTTGGCATCACCCATGCTCATAACGGGCTTCGGCTCGACCGCCCGCCGTTCGAGCTGCGCGCGCCTGCCGAGCGGCCCGAGGTCGCGACCGGCATCCGTATCGGTATCAGCAAGGCCGCCGAATTGCCCTGGCGCTACGGCCTGAAGGGATCAAGAATTCTTGAGCAAACCGTTTCGCTGAGCAGCCTCACTTGCGGCCTGCGCTGCGCCGGCTGTGTCGATACTCGAAAAACTCGATCTTACGCCAGGCGCTCGAACCGCGCCATACGATGATCAGTCGCCCGGTCCGCCCGGCATGATCGAGTTCGTGCCGCTGAAACGCTCGCGCCAATTTGAGGCGTGCTGATAATACGCGACGGCGTCGGTCACGAGCTTCTCGTCGATCGCTGTCTGGGCGACGCCTTGACCGTTGTGAAAACCTTTCACGTCGCGCCGCGGTCCAAGCAACGCAACATTGTCGCCTCGCACCAGAGCTACCTTCTGGTAATTGGAAATGAAGGCACGTTCGGGTCCCGCCTCTGAAATCTGATCCTGACCGACGAAGCGGCTGCGATAGCTCAGCCGCAGCGCGCCCAGAATGCTGGGCGCGATGTCGATCTGACTGACCAGACGGTCGATGCGACGAGGCGCCAGAAAATCCGGCGCGTAGAACAGCGCCGGGATGTGATAGGCGCCGGGATCGACCTCGATCTTGCCGGCCGACGAGGCGGTGTGGTCGGCAAGAATGACAAACAGCGTGTCCTTGAACCAAGGCTTGCTGCGCGCCTGCTCGATGAATTTTCCGATCGCAAAGTCGCTGTAGCGCACACCGCCCTCGCGGGTCTGCTCGACATATTTCGAAAGAGTGCGGTCGGCCAGGCTCGGCGTCGCGCCCGCATGCGGCGGCGCGACGCGACCGGCCGGATAGGTAAAGGGCCGATGGTTCGACACCGTCATGACATGCTGGAAAAAGGTCTGACCGGTCTCGAATGAGCGGTCCGCTTCCTTCATCGCACGCGCAAACAGATCCTCATCGCAGACGCCCCAGGCATTGGAGAAGGTCACCTCCGATGGCGCGAAGGCCTTGCGGTCGATCACGCGATATCCGTTGGCGCCGAAGAACCCATTCATATTGTCGAAAAAGCCGTCGCCGCCATAAAGGAAGGTCGAGCTATAGCCGTGGTCGCGCAGCACCGATCCAATCGAAAACAGCTTCTCGTTTCCAGGCCTGCGCAGAATCGATTGACCGGGCGTCGGCGGCACCGACAGCGTGACTGCTTCCAGACCGCGCACGGTGCGCGTGCCGGTCGCCAGCATTTGGGTGAAGAACACCGACTTGTCGGCGAGCGCATCGAGATTGGGTGTAAGCGTTTCGCGATTGCCGAAATGCGCCATGAAATTCGCACTCAGGCTCTCGACCGTGATCATCACCACATTCTTGCGCAGCGGCGGCCCCTGGAGGACGATGTCGCGGGTGATATCGCCCGGCAGCTTGCTGACGAAGCGCGCATTCGGTGCGGCAACCAGTTCGCGGATACGGTTGTTCACCACCCGGTCGTCTTGCACCGCATAGAAGCGCCGATAATCGATCTCGTTGCGAAAGAAGGCGCGTACCAGCGTGTAGGAGCCGTTCTCCGAAAGTTCGTTGGCGTAGCTGTTGGTGGAGACCTCGGTCCATGCCGACTTGGAGACATCGTTCAACGCGAACGCTGTGCCACCCAGCAACAGCAGCACCAGCGCGCGTGCGGAATAGCCCACGCGATCCGGCATCGCGCGCAGCGGCCGGCGCAGCAGGAAGGTGAGCGCGAGCGCTGCCGCCACGAGTACGGCCAGCATTTTCCCGACCGGATAGGATTCCCAGATATTGCCCGCGACTTCGCGGGTATAAATGAGATAATCGACCGCGATGAAGTTGAAGCGCGCGCCGAACTCGTTCCAGAACAGCACTTCGCCGATCATGGAGAACCCGATCGCGAAGGCGAAGATCGCAAAGCCTGAATAGGTTATGGCGCGATCGAAGCGCCCGCCGCGCAAGCGTTCGGGCAGAAGCGCCCAATACAGCGTGCCCGGAATCAAAAGGACCAGAGCAACGACGAGGTCGAACCAGAACCCGACCAAGAACGGCCGGATCAGATCAAGCGGACCGTCGATGAAATCGCCGCCGGATAGGATCGCCAGGCCGACACGCAAGAGCATCTGCGCTGCGAGAAACGTGACCGCGAGCGGCCCGAAGCGCCGCAGCCACGGCCGCAGCGCCGCACTTACAAATTGCATCGACCCGCAGCCCCGTTCTTATAAATTTTATGACAGTTAGGTGATTGCTGTTCGAATGTGACCGGTCAAGGGCCGTTGGCGCCTCCAGAACGCAAACCATACCATTTTACCGCAAATGACCGCCTGCGGCCACCGGTCAGGCGGCTGCGACCTTTTTCACGTCCTTTATGTCGGTGAACACGATGCCGGGGGTGCGCTCGCGCGTGTAATCGAGATTGAACTGGTTGCGCGCCAGAAAAACCGGGTCGCCGTCGAGATCGTCGGCAACGCTCGAGCCGTTATTCTTCAAAAATGTTTCGAAGGCCTTGGCATCGTCGGATGCAATCCAGCGCGCCAGCGTGAACTCGCTCTGATCCCAGCTTACTTCGAGACCATATTCGTCCTGAAGGCGTACGCGCAGCACATCGAGTTGCAGCGGACCGACCACACCGACCATCGCGGGCGAGCCGTCATGTGGACGAAACACCTGCACCACGCCCTCCTCCGCCATCTGCTGCAAAGCTTCCTTCAGCTTCTTGGCCTTCATCGCATCGGGAAGACGCACGCGGCGCAGGATTTCCGGCGCGAAGCTCGGCACGCCGACGAAGTTGATGTCCTCGCCTTCGGTCAGCGTGTCGCCGATGCGCACCGAGCCGTGATTGGGAATGCCGACCACGTCACCGGCGTAGGCCTCCTCGGCAAGCGCGCGATCCTTGGCGAAGAAGAATTGCGGCGCGTTGAGCGCTATCTGTTTGCCGGTCCGGATCTGCTTGACCTTCATGCCGCGCGTCAGCTTGCCCGAGCATAGCCGCGCGAAGGCGATGCGGTCTCTGTGGTTCGGGTCCATGTTCGCCTGGATCTTGAATACGAATGCCGACATGCGCGGCTCTTCGGCTTCGACCACGCGCTTGTCGGCCTTCTGGTCGCGCGGCGGCGGCGCGATCCGGCCGAGCGCATCGAGCAGATCGCCGACGCCGAAATTCTTGAGCGCGGAGCCGAAAAAGACCGGCGACAAATGGCCTTCGCGGAAGGCCTGCAGCTCGAAGCCCCTGCAGGCCTCGCGCACCAATTCGAACTCGCCTTCGATCGCCGACGCATCCAGATTGGGATTGAGCGCGGCGACATCGCGGATGCTCATTTCCCGCAGAGTTCCTGCCTTGCCGGCATCGCCTTCCAGCAGACGAACGCCTCCACTCTCCACCTCGATGGTGCCGGTGAAATCGCGACCGCGCCCGACCGGCCAGTTCACCGGCGTGGTGTCGAGCGCAAGTGTCTTCTCGATCTCGTCGAGCAGGTCGAAGGGGTCGCGGCTTTCGCGATCCATCTTGTTGATGAAGGTAAGGATCGGGATGTCGCGCATCCGGCAGACTTCGAACAGCTTGCGGGTGCGCGCCTCGATGCCCTTTGCGGCATCGATCACCATGACGGCGGAATCGACCGCGGTCAGCGTGCGATAGGTGTCTTCCGAGAAGTCCTCGTGGCCCGGGGTGTCGAGCAGGTTGAAGACATGCGCGCCATATTCGAAGGTCATCACCGAGGTGACGACCGAAATGCCGCGCTCCTTCTCGATCGCCATCCAGTCGGATTGCGTGGTCTTGCGATTGCGCTTGGCCTTGACCTGACCGGCAAGCTGGATGGCGCCGCCGAACAGCAGCAGCTTTTCGGTCAGCGTGGTTTTGCCCGCGTCCGGATGCGAGATGATAGCGAAGGTACGCCGGCGCTCGATTTCGGTTGCGAGCGGCGAGCGGATCGCGGCAGCCTCGTCGGCACGGATTGGCATGGTCATGTCGGGCCTTGTACAGCGCCGGTTTCAGGATTCAACCCCGCAGATAGGCCGCAGCGCGACTTACCGCCACTGGACCGCCCGCCCGAAAATCCCGATAGTCCCTGACAACAAGAAAGAACGAATATCAGGGAGGATTAGGATGCAGGCTCGCAATTGGGTCGCCTATGCCGCCGTCTTGATGGCGCTCGCGGCCGCACAGCCCGCCAAAGCGCAAGGCTATCCCGACAAGCCGGTGAGAATCATCGTGCCGATCGGCCCCGGCGGCAGCTACGACATTGTCGGGCGCACGGTCGCCGACCAGCTCGGCAAGCGGCTCGGCCAGAGCGTGGTGGTAGAGAACAAACCCGGCGCCGGCACTGTGGTCGGCACCCAGTTCGTCGCAAGCCAACCGGCCGATGGCTATACGCTCTTGGTCGGGGGCCTGAGCAACATCGTGTTCAACCAGTCGCTCTATTCGAAGCTCGGCCATGACCCGATGAAGGAATTCACGCCGATCACCCTCGTGCTCGGCATTTCTTACGTTCTCGTCGGCCGCAAGGACCTGCCTTACGCGACGCTGGCCGAAGTGATCGACGCCGCACGCAAGGAACCCGGCAAGCTCTCGATGGCGAATGCCGGTGTCGGCACCGGCCAGCATCTGGTCGCCGCCGCCCTGATGAACACCACCGGCGCGAAATTTCTGGAAGTCCCTTACAAGGGCGCGCAGGCGGCCTATCCCGACATTCTGTCCGGCCGCGTCGATTTCTTCATCGATTCCTATCCGGCCGCGCTTCCTCACATCAAGGCGGGCAATGTCCGCGCCATCGCCATCGCCGGACCAAGGCGCAATCCGCAGACGCCGGAAGTGCCGACAATGGCAGAGGCAGGCGTGAAGGGTTTCGACATCGATTCATGGATGGGGATTTTTGCGCCCGCCAAGACTCCGCCGGAAGTCGTTGCAAAACTTCGAAGCGAGATCCGAGCGATCCTGCCTTCGCTAAAGGAGCCCTATGAGAAAGTCGGCGGCAACCTTCTCGACATCCCGGATGCGCAGGCCGCGCCGTTCATACAGCGCGAATACGATATGTGGACGAAGGTGATCAAGGATACCGGCATCAAGCTGGATTGAACTACGAAACTGTCATGCGCGGCGCCGGGCCGGGCACGACATTTGTTCTACGCCGCCTTCTCCAGCAGGTCGGAAAGCTCCACCGGCTTGTCGATCATAAGATCGTGCCCGCAGGCGATTTCATGGGTGCGCCAGTCCGGTTGCGACTTCAGGCTTTCATACAGCGTCTGGAAGAGCGGATTGTTGAAGCCGGTGCGGACATAGGTCTTCTTCGGAATTTTCTTGTAGGCGCCAGATATCGTCATCGGCTGCAGATAGGTATTGACCGGCTGCCCTGTCATCTTGGCGTCGACCCAGGCCTGATCGTCGGCATTCACGTTCATCGCCTTCGCCGGAAATGGCGGGGCAAAACCGGTCTTGGGAATCGGCCGCTTGATGATGTCTGCCATCGACTGGCCGTTCTCCGGAATGAACGCGTCGAGGTAAACGATGGAGGCAATGTCGGGTCCGAGTTCTTCGGCAGCACCGGTGATGACCAGCCCACCATAGGAGTGACCGACCAGCACGAAATCCTTCAGCCCTTCCCACTTCACAAGATTGACGACGTCCTTGACGTGCATATTCATGTCGACGGCATCGCTTGCGAGATGCGAGCGGTCGGCAATCCCGGTAAGCGACATCGGATAGACCTTGTGCCCTTTGGCGCCAAGGCGATCGGCCACCCGGCGATAGCACCACGCACCGTGCCAGGCACCAGGCACCAGAACGAAAGTGGTCGGCTTTTCCGCGCGCGACTGCGCAAGCGCCTCGCCAGCGAAAGCTTGCGCTGCCGCAATCGCTGCCATCCCACCGACGCTTCGCGATAAAATTCGACGCCGTGAAATTTCATCATTCGTCATTGCGGGCTCCTTGGCTCTCGCGTTTCTCTCCGCCCGCATGGTTGCGCAGCGCGACGCAGGGCGCAAGCGGGACGGAACGCCGCTAATAGGAGATGATGAATTCGCAGCCCGAGGCAGTCGGAAATTGCCGCGTGACCCGGCCGCTGTCGAGCTCGAATTCCAGCACCACGGCATCGTCGTGGCAGCAGAGATAGGCGCGTCTGCCATCGGCGGCGAAGCCGAATCCCATCGGCGCTTTCGGCGTCGCGATCGAGGCGGTCTGCTTGAGTGAGGCTGAATCGAAGATCGCCGCATGGTTGTCGAGCAGCGACGACACGCAGACAAAGCGGCTGTCCGGCGAGAGCCGCACGCGCTTGAGCTGATTTCCTTTGCCCGCGCCGCCGCTGATGTCGAGCGTGTGACGAAGCCTCAAAGACTGCGTGTCGAAGACATAAAGCTGCGCAGTCCGATGCGCGCACACGAACAGAGTCGCACCGTCGGGCGATACTGCAAGCCCCTCGGCCAATTCCGGAATCGGCAGCTTGCCGGTCATGCGGCGAGACTTGCGGCCGATCACGGCGACGAAATCGGCGGTCTTGCAGGAAGCAAAGACCCGATCCGCTTCATGGCTGATGGCGAGCCAATGCGCGGATTTTTCAGTGTCGATCACTTCCGCCGCACCCGTGGCGGGATCGATCGCCATCACTGCATGCGCAAGCTCGGCGGTACACCACAATATACCGTCGCCATCCATCATCACGCCATGGGGCGCAACGCTCTCCGCGACTTCGATCATGCGTACGAGCGACTTTGTCTCCAGATCGAATATTGCGATGCGCCGGTCCGGATTGGCATTCTTGCCGAATATTCCGCCGCCATAGACCGAGGCGAACACCTGCTTGCCGTCCGGCGAGAGCACCATCTCATGGGTCGAGGCCGGCATGTCGACCTCGCCGGTTTTCTCAAGAGTTGCAGCGTCGAAAAACTGGACCTTATTGGCGGTCTTCGCGGTCACGATCAAGCGCGGGCCGCCGGAACGATTGTTGCCGTCTGCGCTCATATTTCTTCGCCCATCCGGAACAACGCATCGAAGCCGAAGCCGATTTTGGCCTTGTCGCTCGACACCGCGCCGTCGTCTTCGGCGATATTATAGATGCCGGGCGCGGCTGTGGTCATGGCCAGCAATGCGGCCTGCGCTGCGGCATCGACATGGAGCGGCGCCGCGCCATTCGGCGTTGCGCTCCATGTGCCTGGACCATAAAGCCGGCCGTAGCGCAGCACGATGCCTTCGATGCGAGGCGTCTTCGTCACGGCGTCTTCGAGCGCGATCACGCCCGTCTGCGCGGGATTGATCGGATGATCCTCGCTCAAGGCTCCCTGCCCCGGCGCATAGGCAAAAGCGATGCTCTGCGCGATCACGCGATGTACGCCGTTGGCGAGCGCGGCATCCACCAGATTGCGAGTGCCTTTGATGCGCAGCCTTGCGTTGGCTTCGAGCGCCGCCGGCAATGTTTTCGGATCGATCACCTGCGGCAGATCGGTGAGCTGGTGAATGATGACGTCGGGCTGCACCGCATAGACCGCGAGCTTCAGCCGGTCGGCGTCATACACATCCACCAGCGCAGGCACCGCGCCGAGCGCCTGCAGCGCGGCCGCCCTGCTTTCCGACCGCGTGGTGCCGACAACGTCATGTCCGGCACGGCGCAACAGCATGACAAGCCTGCGTCCGATTGCGCCCGTGGCACCTGCAAGAAAGACTTTCATGGCCGCTTCTGATTCCAGTTCTTGATGATCCGCTCGGTCAATGCGCGGAAGCGTTCCGGTTCGAGATCACCCAGCGCCGCGCCATTGCGCGATTTGAAGGCCGCCAGCCCGAGCGCGTGGCGCAGTGCATTCTGCTGCGCAATGTCGAGCCTCGCCGTGTCCAAGTTCGGTGCATCGTGCCTTGGCTTCGAAATCGGGCCGCGCGCCGTTTCGAACCCGGCCATGATGCCGATCAGCATCTCGTCACTGCCCGGTCGCCCCAGCCATTCAATTCCGATCGGCATTCCGCGCCCATCCAGCGCCATCGGAACCGCGCCCGACGGCAGACCCGAACTGCCCGCGACGAAACAAGTGATGTTGTCGGATGGGCTCTCGCGCGCACCGCCGCGGCCGTCCGTCGGATAGAGAATAGCGTCGAGTCTCAGACGGTCCATCAGCCCGACTACGCGCGACCGATTGTCGGCAATGCGGCGCACCGCAACCGCCTCCTGGCGCGGCGCCGACACGCCAGCATCGCGACATTGTTTCGGTGTCCATTCCGGGCGGATCAATCCCGAACCACAAACATCGTTCCAGGATTTGAAGGGGGCGGGATAGCTTGCGAAATTGCGGTCGACCCGCGCGCCGAACCCCTTCAGGAATTCGATGCCGAGCCTCGTATCAAAGACATTGATTGCGACCCGTTCGACAATCTCGGCTCCCTGCCCTTTCATTTGCGCGATCGCTTGCGCGAGCCGGGCCCGAACCACGGAATCGGCGGCCGCCCACGGATCCTTGCCGTTGAAACTGCGCAGGATTCCGATCCTCCGCCCGCTCAATCCGTCGGCAATATCGGCTCGCTTGCTGCGCCAGTTATCGCTCAGGACGGAGAACGCCGTTCGCAGCGTCGGCACATCCTTGGCGATCGCACCGGTCGCGCCATTGACGAACCCGATCGGAAACACGCCCTCGGTCGAGAGCCTCCCATAGGTCGGACGCAGCGCAACGACACCGTTATAGACCGCGGGAATACGAAGCGAACCGCAATTGTCGCTGCCGAGTGCCAGCGGCACGAAACCCGAAGCGACCGCAACACCCGACCCACTGGACGAACCACCCGGGCTCATCCGCGTATCATACGCGTTGCCGACCCGGCCGCCGGCGCCGGACAGGCCGCGGATGCCCATGGCGAATTCGTCCATGTTGGTCTTGCCGACGATAATTCCGCCCGCCGCGCGAATGCGCGCGACCAGATCGGCGTCGCGCGGCGGCCGATTGTCGGCAAGCGCAAGTGAGCCGACGGAAACGGCCATGTCGGCGGTATCGAAGTTGTCTTTCACCGCGACCGGCACGCAGTGAAGCCGTCCGCGCGGCTCGCCCTTTTCGATGCGCTTGTCGAGTTCTTCGGCCTGCGTCAGCGCCGCCGCATTCATCGTCAGGAATGAATTGAGCGGTGGACCATTCGAGGTGTCGAGATCGCGAGCCGAAATGTCGGCCAATACGCCCCTGATGATTTCGACGCAGGACGACGACGGACTCTGGGCACCTGCCAACTTTGCACCGGCAACGACAACCACGACGGCCAATGCTGCGACGAGAACCGTTCGTTTCGACAAGCCACCTTCATTCACAGTGGCCTCCCGTCGTCGCGCGGCATCGGCGAAAGTCCGGACCGCCATTTCAGGTCGAGCAGAAGTCCGGCCGGCAAAGTTGCTGCAACGGGTGCGGTCGCAATTCCAGCCGCCGAAAGCTGACGCGCGACCCAGTGATTGCATACGTTGAACAGATGAAAATTCTCGACTGCGCGATAGAACCGGCTTGGGCCATACAGCCCCTGCCCCAGCACCTGCGGCGCGGGAGGCGCACCCGTACGTGCGAAGCTTGCATCCATGGTGCGGATCATGTGCGCGAAGCCATCTTCGCCAAGCGGTACCGATACAATGTCGGAAGAGCGAAACACCTTGCGCGGATGATCGGGCAATCCGACCACATGCAGCACCGAAGAATTGCCCGGAACAAACAATGCGCGCAAGGCATGGGCGATGGTGAGCGACGCTGCATCCGGCACCTCCGTATAGAAGCCCTGATCGCCCCAGCCGATCTCGATAAACGGAAACGGCGCGAAGCGCTGCGTCACCGCAATCAGCGCGTCGTGCCCCTCTCGCCCAGCGACATTTGCAACTTGCGCGGTCGGTAGTGCCAGTCCCGCATGATAGCCGTGACTGACAACAAATATTTCGGTCGATGCCGCGCCCGCTGATGGCGGCCATAGCTTGGCATCGCCCGGGCGCGCCGTGACGATTGTCAAAATCGCAACCAGCGCAATCGTCGCCACGACGCCCAACGCGAAACCGCGGGCGACACAGCGCATGACCTACGCCGCGCCCTTCAGCCGTTCCAGCGCCTCCAGGATTTTGGCGCGGCGGCCGTCGGCTTCTTCGCGTTTTTCCTTCTCGCTTTCGACCACGTCTTCGGCGGCATTGGCGACGAATTTCGGATTGTTCAGTTTCTGATCGACGCGCTGGATATCGGATTCGGCCTTGGCCAATTCCTTCTGCAGGCGTGCGCGTTCGGCGGAAAGATCGATCACACCTTTCAACGGAAGCGCCGCGGCCTCCCCGCGCACCAGGAATTGCACCGCGCCTTCCGGAACGCGGTCGGAGAACACGACTTCGGACACGCGCGCCAATCGCTTCACGAATTCCAGCCAGCGGGTGGCGCGGCCTTGCGTCTCCTTCGAGACGCCGGACAGCACAAGCGGCATCAGGGTCGCGGGCGGGATGTTCATCTCGGCGCGCAGCGACCGGATCGCGGTGATGAGATCGACCACCCAGCCGATCTCGGCCTCCGCCTTGTCGTCGTCTAACCCTTCATGCACCGGCCAAGGCGTGAGCGCGAGCATGTCGGGGCGCTCGTCTTCGGTTTCCTTCTCGGTCAGCTTGGGCGTGCGTTCCGGCTCGACCGAGGTCGGCCCGGTAACCCACCACAATTCCTCGGTGATGAAGGGCATGAACGGGTGCAGGAGCTTGACGATCTCGTCCCGCGCCCAGGCGACCATGGCGCGAGTCTCGTCCTTCTCCGGACCGTCGGCGCCGGTCAGCACCGGCTTCGCCAGTTCGAGATACCAGTCGCAATAGATGTTCCAGACGAAGCGATAGGCCGCATTGGCCGCGTCGTTGAACCGGTAGGCTTCGATCGCTGCGGTCACTTCGCGCGCGGCGTTCGCGGTCTCATGCGCGATCCAGCGGTTCAGCGTTTCCTTCGCGTTGCGCGGATTGAAGTCCGACACGGTGACGCATTGATTCATCTCGGCGAAGCGTGCGGCATTCCAGAGCTTGGTCGCGAAATTGCGATAGCCCTCGACACGCTGCGCCGACAGCTTGATGTCGCGGCCCTGCGCCGCCATCGCCGACAGCGTGAAACGCAGCGCATCGGCGCCGTATTTGTCGATCAGGTCGAGCGGGTCCATGACGTTGCCCTTCGACTTCGACATCTTGGCGCCCTTCTCGTCGCGAACGAGGGCGTGGATATAGACGGTGTGGAACGGCACCTTTTCCATAAAGTGCAGGCCCATCATCATCATGCGCGCGACCCAGAAGAAGATGATGTCGAAGCCGGTGACCAGGACGTCGGTCGGGTAATAGCGCTTCACCTCCGGCGTCTCGTCGGGCCAGCCGAGTGTGGAGAACGGCCACAGCGCCGACGAGAACCAGGTATCGAGCACGTCCTCGTCGCGGGTGAGATAGGCCGCGCGCCGCTCGGCGTCCTGCGCGATCTCTTCGGCTTCTGCCTCACTGATATTGCCGTTTGCGGTGTCGTAGGCGAGCGCCTCCGCGACCGCCTCGTCCTCGGTCTCGGCGACATAGACCTTGCCGTCGGCGCCATACCACGCCGGGATTTGGTGTCCCCACCAGAGCTGGCGCGAGACACACCACGGCTGGATGTTGTCCATCCAGTCGAAATAGGTCTTTTCCCAGTTCTTCGGCACGAAGGTGGTGCGGCCATCGCGCACCGCAGCGAGCGCATCCTTCGCCAATGTCTTGGCGTCGACATACCATTGGTCGGTAAGGAACGGCTCGATCACCACATTGGATCGGTCGCCATGCGGGACCATGTGCGTGTTGGGCTCGATCTTGTCGAGCAGGCCCTTCTCCTCCAGGCGCGCAACGATTGCCTTGCGCGCCTTGAAACGATCCATGCCGTCCATCGACAGGGTTTCGTCGAGTTCGGCGGAAGGCTGCACGCCATCGAGGAAATCTTCGTTATCCTTGAGCGCGAGCTTGGCCTCGATGTCGAAGATGTTGATCAGCGGCAGATCGTGACGGCGGCCGACGTCGAAGTCGTTGAAATCATGCGCCGGCGTGATCTTGACCGCGCCGGAGCCTTTCTCCGGGTCCGCGTATTCATCACCGATGATCGGGATGCGGCGGCCGACCAGCGGCAAGATCGCGTGCTCGCCGATCAGATGGCGCAAATTGCCTTCGGTCGGATGCACCGCGACCGCGACATCACCCAGCATCGTTTCCGGCCGCGTGGTCGCGACCACGATGTAGGTCTGTGGATCGTTCGGATCATAGTCCCGGCCATCGAGCGGATAGCGCAAATGCCAGAGGCTGCTCTTCACCTCGACCTGCACCACTTCGAGATCGGAAACGGCGGTGAGCAGCTTGGGGTCCCAGTTGACCAGCCGCTTGTCTTTATAGATCAGGCCTTCGCGATAGAGTTCGACGAACACCTTGAGCACGGCCTTCGACAGACCCTCGTCCATGGTGAAGCGCTCGCGCGACCAGTCGCAGGAAGCGCCGAGCCGCTTGAGCTGGTTGACGATGGTGCCACCCGATTCGGCCTTCCATTCCCAAACGCGCTCGAGGAACTTCTCGCGCCCCATGTCGCGGCGACCGGGCTGCTGGCGCTCCATCAATTGCCTCTCGACCACCATCTGGGTCGCGATGCCGGCATGGTCTGTGCCGGGCTGCCACAGCACGTCGCGTCCGCGCATGCGCTCGAATTGGCACAGGATGTCCTGCAAGGTATTGTTGAGCGCATGGCCCATATGCAGGGAGCCAGTCACGTTGGGCGGCGGAATGACGATACAATACGGCTTCGCATCGGCGCGATCCGGCCGGCCGGCGCGGAACGCGAGCGCCTGTTCCCAGGCCTGCGAAATGCGCGGCTCCACGTCTGACGGCTGGTAGGTCTTGTCGATCATGCGGATCAGTCATTCCGGTTTTGGCGCCCGGCGCCGGCGCGGTAGAAAGCCCGCCGGAATGTGTACTGTCAACAATCGCGCACACCGCAAGCGCTAGCCGGTTTATCGTGTCCCTTCCCGCCACCACCTCCGCGCCCAACCGCGCGATCTTTTTATTGTCGCTCTCCGCGTTTGCCAGCCAGGCAATGGTTCGGGTGACGGATTCGCTGTTGCCGCAGATCGCAAACGACCTCGCGGTCACGGTCGGCGCCGCGTCCATCGTGGTCACCGCCTACAGCATCGCGCATGGCACGGTACAGCTGTTCGGCGGCGAAATCGGCAACCGCTTCGGCAAATATTATGCCTGTGCGGGCCTCAGCCTGATCGCCGCGATTGTGGTGTTCCTGTGCGGGCTGTCGCGCTCGCTGCCGGAACTTGTCGCCTTTCGCCTGGTCTGCGGACTTGCCGCAGGCTGCATCATTCCGCTCGCGATGGCCTATGTCGGCGACGTCGTTCCCTACGAATATCGCCAGCAGGTGCTCGGGCGATTCCTGACCGGACAGATTTCCGGACTGCTGTTCGGACAGGTTGCAGGTGGCGTGCTCGGCGACTGGTTCGGCTGGCGCAATGTATTCTTCATCCTCGCCGGAATTTTCGCTGCCGCGGCGGTCGCGCTGATCGCCGAACTCGCCTTCAGTCCCCGCACCCGCGCCTCGAGCCAACGCGCGCAGCGCCAGCGCGGGCTGCTTGGCGAATATGCCAGCGTCCTGCGTTCCCGCTGGGCGCGCTTCATCACGATCTGCGTGTTTTTCGAGGCCGCTCTGCTATACGCGGTGCTGTCCTTCATCGGCGCCGACCTGCATCTGCGCTTCGGACTTGGCTATAGCCTGATCGGGCTTGTGGTCGGGTTCTTTGCGATCGGCGGTCTGATCTACACCATCCTCGTCTCATTCCTGGTCAATCGGCTGGGACAAATCGGGTTGGTGATCGGTGGCGGCCTGTTGGTGTCGGCGGGCTTTTTCACCCTGGTCATCCAGCCGGTCTGGTGGCTGTCCTTCGGTGCGATGGTGATGATCGGGCTCGGCTTCTACATGGTGCACAACACCTTCCAGACCAACGCGACCCAAATGGCACCGCAAGCGCGCGGGACCGCGCTCGCACTGTTTTCATCCGTGCTTTACGCCGGCATTACGGTCGGGGTCGCAATCTCGGGGCCGATCGTCGACCGCTATAGTGCTGTGCCGGTCTTCGTTACTTCCGCGATCGGATTTCCGATCCTGGCGGGCGTGTTCGCGCTTGGCCTCGCCCGCAAGCGGCGGGCCGACGCGCAAGCCACGCCGCACGACGTCTGATATCAGTGCCCGCGCGAGACTCGCTCGATTTCGGCGCGTACCAGCCGCTCGACCATTCCCGGCAAATTGTCGTCGAGCCAGGCTTTCAACATCGGCCGCAACATATCCTTGACCAGATCGTCCAGGGTGCGGGCATTCTGCGACAGCACGGTATGAGCGAGTGACGTGAAAGCGTTGTCCACTGCGGCACTCGCTGTGTTGGACAGAAGCGGCTGCTCCATTTGCTCGGCGAGCGCCTGACGCGCTCCTTCCAGATGATCGGACAGCCTCGCCGGCTCTTCCGGCAGCATCGCCGACCGCGAACGGGCCTCAAGAGCATGATCGCGGAACATGAAGTCGGGCTGTGCTTCGACGTTGCGAAAGCTCGAAACCTGGGGCTCGGGCGCGCGCATCTCCTCGGTCAAATCCAGAATTTCGGCAGAAATCCTCAGGTTCCGGCAGCGGCTCTTCGGCCATCGGCTCATAGTGCCGATCCATGGCGGGCGGCGGCGCCTCGAAAATCGGCTCCGGCTCCGGTACCCCCTCAGCCATCATGGACCGCGGCTGCAATGGTTCCGGCGCCATATGCGCCGGCGGCGGAGCCTTCGGGATGTCGTCGTCCGCGATGATACGCCGGATGGAGGCGAGTATCTCCTCCATCGATGGTTCGTGCGCCTTTGCCGGCTGATTCATGCGGCTACACCACTGCGTTTTGGAGCCAGCACCCGGGCCAGCGTCGAATCAAACTCGCCGTCTTCCGTATTATTGCCGTCTTGGGTTGCGATTGCGAGTATTGCAGGCCGCGCGTTCGCGGCAAGCACGATCTGTACACAACGTGGATAGCGAAAGCGGAATTTCTCAGTCCACCAGCCGTCAGCGCCCGTCCGGAGTTCGGATGCCGATCCAGCTGTCGCGCACTTGCTGATAATGTATCATCGGATCGTAGAGCGGGACCTGCAATCCCAGCACCGGGATCGACAGCCGCCCGCAAGCCGCGAGTAGCGCGTAGGACGCGACCACGCGGTCGCGCTGCGCGGTGACGAGCGCCACCCGCGCATTCACCAGTTCCTGCTGTGCATTCAACACGTCGAGCGTGGTTCGCTGGCCGACGCGCGCTTCCTCGCGCACGCCATTGAGCGCGATTTCGGCCGCCGTCACCTGCGACTTGGTGGCATCGATCTGCGCCTTGGCCGCATCGAGCTGACCCCAGGCCTGCACCACATTGGCGCGCGCCTGATCGCGATTGATCGCAAGTTCAAGCCTTCGCTGACCGACCGTCTCCTTGGCCTGACGGATCAGCGCGTATTCGGAACCACCCTGATAGATCGGCACGGTCAACTGACCGACCACCGAGGCATTCATGTTGCGCAGCGTTGAATCGTTCGGGTGATATTGCTGCTGTGCAGAACCGGTGACGGTAACGGTCGGATAGAGCGACCCCTCGTTCACCTTCACCTGCAATTGTGCAACGTCGACGCCATATTCCGCTGCGTTGACCGACGGACTTTCCGCTTGGCCCTGCGCTACCGCCAGATCGAGGGAGCGCGGCGAGAATCGGTCGACCGGGGAACCGGCAATGAGCTTGCCCGGATCGAGGCCGATCACGCGACGATAGATGGCGCGTGAAGTGGTGAGGTTGGCCTGCGCGGTCAGCATCTGCGACTGACCTGCGGCGACACGTGATTCGGCCTGCGCGACGTCAGTGCGCGTAACCTCGCCGACATTGAAGCGATCGCGGGTCTGGCGCAATTGCTCCTGCAGCACTTCGACGTTGCGCTTCTGCAAATCGTAGATAGCGCTGTCGCGCAGCACATTCATGTAAGCGGTCGCGGCATCGAGCAGTACGGTCTGCTCAATCACACGCAGCGTCTCGCGTGCGGAAAACACCTGTGCCTCGGCCTGGCGCGTGCGGTTGCCGGTCTGGAAGCCATTGAAAATGGTCTGACTCACCGTGCCGCCATAAGCGGCGGGGTAGAAGCGACTCACATCGCGACCGCGCTGGCCGACGCCGCCGATCGTCAGCCCGGCCTGATTTCGCACCGGCACCTGTATTTCGTTTACGGTGTCCGTCCAGGCGACGCCGTAATTGTAGGTGCCACTGATTCTCGGACGATATCCGGCCAATGCCTGTGGCACATTTTCGTCGGTCGCACGCACCAGAGCGCGTTGGGCATTGACCTGCGGGTTGTTCTGATAGGCCTGCACCAGCGCCATTTCGAGGCTGTCTGCGGACGCGGCGGTGCCGGCCATCACATACGCGGCGGCGGCCACCATCCGAAATCCCGCACGCTTCACGTACATCCGCGACTTCCCCCAACCGAATAACCGCAAGCCCGCATCCGGCTTACCCCCAAGGTGCGCCGTCGGGCTCAGGTTACAGGGCGAACTATAATCGGGAAATCAGGGGTTTAAACCCCCCGACCATTTACGCACCGGAAAAGAATGCCGACGTGAGTGTTTCCGGATACAGGTTTGGCAAGCCCGGTCAGAATACGAAGGACGGGGCTTTCGCGAAGCCCGGCAGCGCCGCCGCGTTGGCGTCGAACACCGCCCGCTCGGTGATGTCGTCGCCATCGCGCCGGCAAATCACGGCTTTCGCAGCGGGGCCTGCCCCCTGGATGCAGACTAGCCGCCCGCCATCGGCCAATTGTGCACACAATGTCGCAGGTTCGATCTCGATACAGCCTTCGACCAGGATCGCGTCGTAGGGGCTATCGGCGCTGAATCCGTCGATCAGGCGGCCCTGCACCGCCCGCACGTTGGCTATGCCGAAGGCGTCAAACGCAGCCTTGGCTCTGGACAGCAATTCGGCGTCCTGTTCGAGCGCGATCACCTCGCCGGCCAGCCGTGCCATCAAGGCTGCGGCATAGCCGGTGGCACAGCCGACATCGAGCACCTTCTCGCCCTCGGCCAGGTCCAGAATCTGCAACATCTTGGCGAGCACCATCGGCTTCAGCAACCGGCGCACGCCGCCCGAACCTACCGGCAAGTCGAGATCGAGATAGGCTAGAGCCGCCTCGCCCGGCGCGAAGCGCTCGCGCGGAACCTCAAGCATGGCCTCGATAAGGCCACGGTCGGTGACATCGGCGGTGCGGACCTGACCGTCCACCATCATCCGGCGCAAAGTTGCGAAATCGGCCATCGGGACACCATAAAGCAGCACCTGCGCCGCTTCTGCGGCAGCGCCGCGCAAAACGCAAGACGGGCGATTGGCGGAGCCAGCGCGGGGCATTGAGGCAGTGAGCGTCGAAAACAGATGTCGGCCTGTTCCACGATGCGCCACCCCACGCTTCGCACATGCTCGCCGCGAACGACTGTTGCCGGAGCGGCCTCCGAAACCGTGATGGCGATTGGTACGACCGCGATCGAAGCCCTATAGAAGCGGCCCGCCGACCTTGTTCGCCAGCAGAATGACGGCAAATGGGGCGTTGCGACCACGGCATCGCGTGTTGCCGGGCCGGATCGGCTCCTATATGACCTCCCGCCTGAGGCCACGTGGCGGAGTGGTGACGCATCGGTCTGCAAAACCGAGTACACCGGTTCAATTCCGGTCGTGGCCTCCAGCTCTTTCTCCGGGAGGCGCAACCACGAATTGCGGTATTCCGGCCCTCCTGCGAAGCCTTGCCTTGCATTCGGCGGCTACTTTGTTATAGCCCCGCGGCGTTCCCCGGTAGCTCAGTGGTAGAGCAACCGGCTGTTAACCGGTTGGTCGCTGGTCCGAATCCGGCGGGACTGGATTTCGAGCAGGGTGTCGGCCGATCTCGACGTGTCGCGCGAAGCCGTGAACCGGCTCGAGCGCGGCGATGTCGCCGATGCGACCCGGCAGGCGCTCCGAACGCGGGACGCAGCCAGGTCGAGGCGGCCGTCAAGCAAGGCGACGATCCGCCGGCTCGCATGGTTGCACGCCAACGGGTTGCAGGAGCGCACCTGAAACGCAAAGGCCCCGCTTTCCAGGCCTTTTCTAAGTAGCGGGGGCAGGATTTGAACCTGCGACCTCCGGGTTATGAGCCCGGCGAGCTACCTGACTGCTCCACCCCGCGTCGCGAGCACAAGGATAGCATCCGTCCCATGCCCTGGTGGACGTGGGTCTCGCTCGCATTCTTCGCCGCGATCGTGCTCGCCGCGAGCGTCGTCGCGCTGCTCGCGCTGCGCTCGCTGAGCCGGCTGCAGACCGTCGGCGAGCGGCTCCAGGCCGCCTTCGAGGACCTTTCCGCCAAGAGCGAGGAACTGGAACGCCGCGCGGCGCGGGCGAGCTCGCGGGTCGAGTCCGTCGAGCCGCACTTCGAGCGCCTGCGCACGTCGCTCGACCGCTTCTCCGTCCTCACCTGGGCGATCGGCGACATGACGAAGACCGTCAGCCGGCTTCGAAGCGCGCTGCTCGTCCAGAAGTGACGCGCGTTGCCGCCGTCGACATCGGTACGAACTCGACGCGGTTGCTCGTGGCCGACGTCGAGGGCGAATCGGTCCGGGAGCTCGACCGGCGCCTGGAGATCACGCGGCTAGGTGAGGGCGTGGACGAGCGGCGCATCCTGCTCCCGCAGGCCATCGCGCGCGTCCGCAACGTCCTGGTCGAGTACCGGCGCGCGGCGGAGGAGGCCGGCGCGGAGCGGACGCTCGCGTTTGCGACGAGTGCCGTCCGCGACGCCGAGAACGGCGAGGCGTTCCTCGGCGAGATCGAGTGGAGCTATGCCTTCAAGACACGGCTCCTCGGCGGCGACCAGGAGGCGCTCCTCACCTTCCGCGGGGTGTCCGCCGGACGCGATGTTGCGCCGGGAACGGTTGTCATCGACGTCGGCGGCGGCTCGACCGAGCTCATCCTCGGCGGCCCCGACGGCGTCGCCTTCCACACGAGCCTCGACCTGGGCTGCGTCCGCCTCACCGAGCGCTTCGGCACCGACTTCGGCGGAGCGGCCGCGCACGTGCGTGAGGTACTCGCCGGATCAGTGTCAGCCGATGTCCGGCCGCAAGCCGCGATCGGTGTCGCCGGGACGATCACGACGATCGCCACTCTCGACCTCGCCCTGGAGGAGGAAGATCCCGCCATCGTGCACGGCCACAGGCTTTCCGCCAAGACCGTCGCCGCATGGACCGAGCGGCTCGAGGCGATGACCGTCGAGGAGATCCGGGCGCTCCGCGGCATGCACCCCGACCGAGCGCCGGTGATCGCGGCCGGCGCGGTCGTGGTCCGCGAGACGCTCGCGTATTTCGGCCTCGAGGCGCTCGAGGTGAGCGAGCACGACATCATGCACGGAGCCGCGCTCGCCGCAGCCGAGCTGCCGGAGGATGCCGAAGGCGGCGCTCCCACTGCACACACCTGCTGCTAGAAGTGGGCCACTAGCCAGGCGTGGACGTCGCCGATCCGTGCGATCTGGAGCGTGAGGTGACCGTCCTCGTCGTAGACGTGCTCCTCCGCCCCGGGGATCCGCTGCGCGAGCCAGCGGCCGTGCGCGACCGGGACGAACTGATCTTGGGAGCCGTGCCACACCTGGACCGGGACCTCGACCTCGTCGAACTCGAATCCCCACGGCTTGACGAAGACGAAGTCGTCCTCGACCCAGCCGTCGACGCCGCTCCGCAACGCCTCGGCGATCTGCTCGTAGAAGTACCGCGCAAGGTCACCGGTGAGGCACGCCAGGTCGGGCGGGCAGAGGAGAGAGGTGAGCGACTCGGCGATCGCCTCCGGTGAGCCGCCGAGCATCGCCTCGCGCTGCTCCTCCAGGTAGCGGCGCAGCGGCTCCTCGCCCTCGAGGGTGGCGCCGAACTCGTCGAGGTTGTCCTGGCCCATGCCGTCGAGCCAGTCGAGGCCGTCGGCGCCCCAGGGGGCCACACTGGCAAGAGCCGCTACGGCAACGACGCGCTCCGGACGGACCGCGTTCGCGAGCGCGTGCGGCCCGCCGCCCGAGCCGCCGTAGACGGCATAGCGTCCGACGCCGAGGGCATCAGCGATCGCAGCGATGTCGTCGGCCGCATCCGCAACCGTGCGGCCTGGATCCGGATCGGAGCCGCCGTACCCGGGCCGGTCGTAGGCGATGAGGCGGATCCCTCGCTTCGTGGCGTCCTCCACGACCTCGTGCCAGAAGAGCCGCGAGCCCGGCGTGCCGTGCAGGCAGAAGACCCCGTTGCCTTCGGGATCGCCGGCCTCCGCCACGGAAACGGTGCGTCCCCCGACATCGATGCGGTGCTCCTGCATCAGCTCTCCTCGAGGGGAGCCGGCGGGTCGTCCTCGGCGAGCCGGCGAGCGATGGGCTCTCTGGCGACGACGCCGAGCAGGCGGCCGTCGTCCGTGACGGGCAGTCGCTCCACGTCGAGCTCGGCCATGCGGTAGAGCGCCTCGTCGAGCGGGATGTCGGGCGAGATCGTGACGACGTCCCCGTCGGCGACCTCTTCGGCCGTCGCCGTCTCCATGTCGACGCCCTTCGCGACCGCCGCGACGATGTTCTCGGCCCCAATGCAGCCGACGAGCTTCTCGCCGTCTGCAACGAGCACGCTCGACACGTTGGGATGGGTCAAAAGCTCGGCCGCCTCGCGCGCATGCGCGTTCGCCTGCAGCACCAGGGGATCCGACATGAGGGCCTCGCGGACGATCACGGATGAATCCCGCGCGCCTCGAGGGCCTCGGCGACCTCGCGGATGCTCGTGACGAGCGCCGCACGTCGAAACGGAAGCGCCTCGCTCTCCGAGAGGTCCCACACCCGGCTGAGCGCGTCGCCCATGAGGTCGGCGAGGCGCGAGCGGATCTCGTCGGGGCCCCAGAAGAGTCGCTGGATGTCCTGCACCCACTCGAAGTACGAGACGGCCACGCCGCCCGCGTTGGTGAGGATGTCGGGGAGGACGGGGATGCCCCGCTCGCCGAGGATCTCGTCTCCCTCGAGGGACGTCGGCCCGTTCGCGCCCTCGGCGACGAGCTTCGTCTGCAGCAGGCCCGCGTTCGCCGCGGTGATCTGGTTCTCCGTGGCGGCGAGGACGAGCACGTCGCAGGGAAGCTCGAGGAGCTCCGCGTTCGAGACGTCCTTCGAGCCCGGGAACCCCGCGATGCCGTGGTGTTCGCCGCGCCACTCGTCGAGAGCCTTCAGGTCGAGACCACGCTCGTTGTGGACGCCGCCGGCGATGTCGGAGACGCCGACGACACGCGCCCCGCGCGAGGGCCAGCTCATGGGCCGCTACCGCGCCGACCTTCCCGTAGCCCTGGACGACGCAGCTCGAGCTTTCGAGTGACCAGCCGAGCCGGCGCACAGCCTCCTCCACGACCATGACGACCCCGATCCCGGTCGCCTCGGGCCGGAGGATGCTGCCGCCCACGGAGAGCGGCTTGCCGGTGACGATCTCCGGCACGGCGTGGCCGACCTGCATCGAGTAGGTGTCCATCATCCAGGCCATCGTCTGCTCGTCGGTCGCCATGTCGGGAGCGGGGATGTCGCGCTGTGGGCCGATGATCGGCAGGAGCTCGGCGGTGAACCTCCGCGTCAGGCGCTCGAGCTCTCCGCGCGAGAGGTTCCGCGGGTTGCAGCGCACTCCGCCCTTCGCGCCGCCGTACGGGAGGCGCAGAAGCGCGCACTTCCAGGTCATCCACATTGCGAGCGCGGCGCACTCGCCGAGCGTCACCGCCTTGTCGTAGCGGATCCCGCCCTTCGTCGGGCCAAGTACGCTCGAATGCTGGACGCGATAGCCCGGGTAGACGCCGAGCGTGCCGTCGTCCAGGCGCACGGGAATGGACGTGGCGAGGCCGCGCTCGGGATAGCGGAGCACCTCCGCGACGAACGGGTTGATCCCCGCCGTCGGGAGCGCCCGGTCGAACTGGCCGATCGCCTGCCAGAAAAGCGGGTCGTCGAGCTCTGGGGGGAGCTCGCCGCGCCGGGTCGTGGCGGGCTCGGTCGCCATTCGCTCAGTCTATGCGGGTCTAGACCTCGCTACGCGCGACCTCCGCGTCGTCGGACGTCTTGATTCCTTCGGCTTCGGACAGGCCGATCCCGACCCTGCGCGCCAGGCCGGGATAGAAGAGCGTGATCAGTATCCCGAGCAGGAGCCACCCGCCGACCATGAGCGGGAAGTTGTCGTACGGATACGCCGGCCTCGGCCACACGTTCTTGTAGATCACGTAGACGAGCGCCACGATCGCGAGGATCGGGATGATCACGCGCCAGAGCGCCTCGCGGCGGCCGAGGTGGAGGAACCTCATCGCTCCGAGGTTCACGACGATGTACGCGACCAGCATGCTGAGGACGCCGATCGTCCCCATGTAGAAGAACGTGTTCACCGAGGTCGTCCCGTTGATGCGAAGCGCGACGCCGACGACGACGGCAAAGGCCATCACGACGGCGAGCGAGACAATCGGTGCGCCGGTCCTCCGCGAGGTGTCGCCGAGCCGCGTCGTGACGAAGCCGTCGCGGCCCAGAGCGAAGAGGAGCCTCGCCGCCCCGACCGCACAGCCGAGGCCGCTCGCGAAGGCACTCAGCATCGCGCCGAGGTTGATCGCGTCCGCCATGCCGTCCCCGACGTAGCTCTTCGAGAGCTCGTCGAGCGGCGCCGAGGAGCTGGAAAACGCGTCGATCCCGGCCTGGTCGATGCCGAAGCCGAGCGACTGGCCGAACATGACGAGCGTGTAGAAGACGCCGCAGAACCCGACCGCCACGGCGATGGCGAGCGGCACGTTGCGGCGCGGGTTGTTGGTCTCCTCGCCGAGCGCGGCTGCTCCTTCGAAGCCGCCGAAGGAGAGGAAGCCGAAGACCGACGCGAACGCGACCGCACTGAGCCCGATTCCTTCAGCGGGGACGAATGGCTTGAGCGTGAAGTCCTGCCCGTTCGGCGCATTCCCGCCGATTACCTTCACGTAGATGACGACGATGAGGATGGTCACGAGAGCGACCGAGATCGCCTCGAAGCCCAGGAGCGAGCGCGTCACGGCCTTGATGTCGTTGTAGGCGAAGAGCCAGATGAGCGCGGCCGCGACGAGGGAGATGATCACCCAGTCGGGGTTGTCCCAGACACCGATGCCGCTGAAGAACGACTCGCCGAAGAGGCCGATCTCGGCGAAGTTGGCCGCGAGGAAGGCGGAGTACGTGCCGAGCAGGGCCCAGCAGGCGAAGAAGCCTGCGCGCGGGCCGAGCGTCACGCCTGCGAGGGCGTAGGCTGAGCCGGCGTGGTTGAAGAAGCTCGTCAGACGGATGAAGGCGTACGAAACGAGCGCGATCGCGACCGAGGCCAGAAGAAATGCGAGAGGGACGGCCCGCCCGACGATGCCTGCCGGCAGGACGCCGTTCAACGCCATTGCCGCGGTGGGCGCCATGATCCCGACAGAGATCGCGAACGCCTCCCAGACCCTGAGCTCCCGGCGCAGAGTGCCACGAGGCCGCTCGGCCGCCGCAGTTGGTTCCGCAATCTCGCTCATCGTCATCTACCTCCTTCGAAGATGGCTTCCGGGATGAATGCGCCGACGACCCAGTTGGGCGCGTCGACGACCTCGTGGATGCGCAGGTCGGCGGCCACGCTCGCCACGGCGTAGGCCTCCTCGCGCTCGAGCCCGTACCGGTCGCCGAGGTGGGCGATCGTCGCGCGGACGGCGTCGCGCGAGGCTTCCATCAGGTCGGGCCCGACCCCCGTGCAGACGTGGAAGCTCGTCCGCGCGTCCTCCACCTCCGCGCCGGCCGGCAGGTGGAACTGCGGGGCGTCGATCGAGAAGTCGCGCCGAACCGTGAGCCGAAGGATCACGTCCATGGCGGTCTCGATCGCCGTGCCGCACACCTCGCCGTCCCCCTGCGCGGCGTGCGTGTCGCCGAGGGAGAACAGGGCTCCCTCGACGCCGACCGGCAGGAAGAGGCTGACCCCGGTGCGGAGGTGCTTGACGTCCATGTTCCCGCCGAAGCGGGACGGCGGGACGATCGAGTGCTCGCCGGGCTCGGGCATCGCGACCCCGAGCGTGCCCGGGAAGGGCCGGTGCGGAAGCGTGACCTTCTCCCCGAAGCGCACCTTGCCCGCGGCCGCGTCGACCTCGGAGATCCGAAGCCAGGGGTCCGGGAACTCGTCCGCGAGGAGGCCGAAGCCGGGGATGATCGCCGTCCAGCCCCAGTCCTTGGCCTCGAACGCGAGGAGCTCGACCTCGAGCACGTCGCCCGGCTTCGCCCCCTTGACGAAGACGGGGCCACTGACCGGGTTCACGTGCGAGAAATCGAGCTTCGCCACGTCCTCGACTCCGGAGCCCTTGTGGATCTGCTCGTCCGAGGCGTCGCGCACGTGCAGCTGTACCGATTCGCCCGACTCGATCTCGAGCGCGGGCTCGATCGAGTTGTCCCAGACGTAGTTGAACGCGTCCGGTGGTACGTCGTGGATGGACGCCATCGGCGGGATCATGCACGCTATTCGGGCTCGACGAGAAGGGTCAGGCCGTCACGCTCGACGACCCGCACCCAGGCTCCCCGGTCCGCCCCGGCCTCGCAGCGCGCGCGCCACAACTCTCCCTGGATGCGCACCTGTCCTTCCGGCCGGCATGCAGACGCCACCTCGGCCCGCGCGCCGAGCATGGTCTCGGCGCCCATTTTCACGCGGTGGCGCTGCGAGAGCCAGATCCAGAAGAAGGTCTCGCCGATCTCGATCACGGCCGCCACGCCGACTAGGACGAGGCCCCATGGCGCCGGGACGACGAAGACGGCGAGGATGACCGCGATGACGAAGATCATGCCGCGGGTTGAACGACCGCCCGCTTTTTCGGGATCATGGGAACTGCATTGGATCAGGTAGCCGCAGTCCTCGCGATTCTCGCCGCTTTCTCGTTCGCCCTGGCGGCGACGCTCTGGCAGCGCGCGACGATGGGCTCCGCCATCGTCGGGGGGAGCCCGAGAGCCTTCGCCAAGCTTTTGACGAACAAGGTCTGGCTCGTCGGTCTCGGCGCCCAGATGGTGGGTGTGCTCCTACAGGCTGCGGCACTCGACCGCGGGCGCGTGGCGATCATCCAGCCGCTGCTCGTGACCGCGGTCATCTGGGCCATGCCGCTCGGGTACTTCCTGACGAACCAGACGATCACGCGCCGCCACATCCTCGGGGCCGCCATCGTCGTCGCCGGCCTGGCCATCTTCGCGAGCTTCGGCGACCCCGCAGGGGGTCTCGACGACGCGCCGGGCTCAGCGTGGCTCTCGGCGTTCGTCGTCCTCGGCACGATCTGCATCTGCCTGCTGCTCTTCGGGCGGCGGGGCGATCTTTCGGCACGGGCCACCGTCTACGGCGCCATCGCCGGCATTCTCTACGGCGTTTCGGCGACGCTGATGAAGCCAGTTGTCGAGAATCTGCACACCGACGGTGCAGCGAGCGTGCTGGAGGGCTGGGAGTTCTGGGTCATGGCGATCGGCGGGCTCGGCGGCTTCTACATCCAGCAGATCTCGCTTGCGACCGGGAAGCTCGTGACTTCCGTGGCGACTGTCTCCGTCGTCAATCCGGTCGTGAGCGTGATGCTCGGCGTGCTCGTCCTCGAGGAGCGCCTCGACCAGCCGCCTGCGTGGCACGTCGTCATGGCAGTCGTGGGGCTGGCGCTCGCCCTCCTCGGCGCCGTCGTGATCGCATCCGTCTCCGAGGGGGCGAGAGAAGTCGAGGCAACGAGCGACCAGCCCGTCACGCCTCCCCGGCCGCAGACGGCCTAGGGAAACCTCAAACGGAGATCTGCACCGGCGAGGTGCTCAGCCAGATCACCGTGCCGAGAAAGATGAGCCAGCCGAGCGCAAGAAGGGCCTCCCGCTGGCGCAGCCGATGCAGCTTCGTGGAGATCCCGGCGAAGAACAGCGCTGAGGCGAGCAGTACGACGGCGAGCACGTAGTTGTCCGCGCGCTGGTTGGCGAGCTCGGCATCGTCGGAATGCCCTCCGGCCTCAGCGTTCAGCTGCGAGCTCCGCACCTCTTCGGAAACGCTGTACTCCGGCATCGCAAATGGGGACAGCGGCGCATCCGGGTTCGTGAACGGCGCCGTCGCGATCCACGCGGCGAACGCGGGCTGAAACTCGGGCCGAAACCGACGCCGGTAGAACTCCGCCAGCTCGCGGTTGCCCGCCAGGTGCGCGTCGGTCCATTGCACGAAGGTGGCAATGTCGATCTGCGTGAGCTGCCCTGCCCGGGTCGCGGCCTCGGACGACTCGATGCGTGCCGCCGTCCCCTTGCTGGTGCTCACCGCCTGCTGTCCCCTCCATTGCGTCGACTGGTACGTGCTCCACGCCGTCGCGACCGCCGCGACGGCGAGCAGGATCGTGGCGAACAGCTCGACCCGGCGCTCCCTTCTGCCGTCGGGCTGCACCGTCAGGCGAAGACGTTGACGGCGCGCGCAATCACGAGCCCGAAGACCGTGAGGGAGATCAAGGACTGAAGCGCCATCGTCAGCTTCGCCCAGCGGGCCATGGGCATAACGTCGGTGGGGCTGAATGCAGTGCTCGTCGTCAAGGCGAGGATGAGGTAGTCCACGTATTGGGCCCGCCAGCCCGGCGGCGCGAGCTCTGGGCTCAGCTGCTGCGTGAAGGCAAAGTCGGGAAACTCACGCTCGGCCCGGTACCGCGCGAGCGGTCCGCCGCTGTCGAGCAGCCAGTAGAAGAGACTGAACACGAGCATGTTGCCGACCCAGATGACAGCGCCGGAGGCCAGGAGGTCGCGTGCGGAATTCGTCACCTTACCGCCTTCGATGAGGTCGACGATCAGGCGAACCGTGGCGGCGAATGCGGCAGCGCCGAGCAGGACCACGAGCCCAATCGCAAGCTTCCTCAGCCAGCGCCGCCGCCCGCTCACGCGCGCGGGATCGGCGGCGAGTAGAAGGAGCAGCAGCCCGATCTCGGTCCCAGGGACGAGCCAATCCGGGCCAAGCGACGAGCGATTGGGCACGGCGACACGCAGCACGATGGAGACGGCGATGAAGAAGCCGAGCGCCAGCGCAATCGGCCAGCGCGGCTCGAGGACGAGCCGCTCCTCACGGTGCGCGCTGGTCACGCCGGGCTCGGGCTCGCATTCCCGGCGGCACGGGTATCCGGGTCGGCCGGACGCCTGTCCTCGGCCCGGTAGGCGGCGAGGAGCTCCTGCTCCCGCTCGGCGCGGGGGAAGAAACGGGCTACGACCACGGCACCGAGGCGAACCGCGACGATTCCGGCAGGTACTCCGTCCGCGGAGGCGTCCGAATCTCCCTACGGAGTCGCATTCGCACGCTTGCCGCGCTTGCGGACCAGGGACATGAGCACGCCGGATCCAGAGACGGCGAGGTACGCCGTGAGCATGGCGACAGCGACCGGCGCGATCTGCAGCGTGCCGATCTGGGTCGTGAGGGCGCCGAGCAAGATCAGCGAGAAGGGGGCGGCGACGAGCGCCCCCGGGAGGGCGGCGAACATCGCCGTGAACGCCAGGCCCTCCGGCAGCCCAGGGATCAGCACGTGGGCGGTTACCCCGGCCGTGCCGCCGATGAACAGCATCACGAGGAACGGCCCACCGATGAAGCCGGTGGCCTCACAGAGTGCGAACACAAGGATCTTGCCGAACACGACCGCGATCAACAGACCGGCGCCGAGCGCCGCCCCGTCCTGGATCACCGTCGTGAGCTGATCGGTTCCGGTGAACAGGGTCAGCGGCAGCGCGACACCGACGAGCCCGAAGGCGATTCCGCCGATGGCCGGCCGCAGGACGGTGAACTTCGCGAGCGGAGCCGTGAGTTTCTTCATGACCCCGATCGCGACGGCTGTGATCAGCGCGAGAGCTGCGGCGACGAGGCCGAGGGGAACGGCCGCGAGCAACTGCCAGTCCTCATACTCGTACGACGGCAGCGCGTAGATCCCGACGAACGTCGACCCCGCGATCGGAAAGTACACCGCGAACGCGACTGTGGACGCCAGTAGACCTCCGACCAGCGCGTCGGCGAAGCGCGCCGCCTTTGGACGCGCGATCTCGAGCGTGAGAATCGACGCCAGGATCGGAGATGACAGGAGACCCCCGTATGCAGCGGACATCCCGCTGAGCGTGTTCGTCGCGCGCACGTCCTCGCTGAGCTTCTGCCGCTCCGAGACCCACGTTCCCAGCCCGCCCCCCATCTTCCCCAGTGCGTCCTCGGGCCCGAGGCTCGCCCCACCCGCGAGCGAAACCAGCGAGACGGCAACCGCCCCCGGCACCGTGGAGGGCTCGACCCGCTGGTCCTTGAGCTCCGGGACCGTACCGGGCAGCTTGAGCGGGACGCGAAGGACGCGGCGCAGCACACCGACGAGCAGGCCGGCCCCCGCGGTCACCGCCACCCACCACAGGCTGCCGTCGAGCCATCCGGGGTCTTCTGGAAGCGTGAACCAGAGGTCGGTGCCGCCTTTCACCAAGCCCAGAAACGCCAGCCCTGCAAAGGCGAGCAGGACGCCGAACAAGACGGCGTAGCGCACGATCACCCAGAACCCGGGTGACCGCATCAGGGCGACGTTTTCCGAGCCTGGATCCGAGCCCTCGCCGGTCGCGCGTGTGCTCATCGGGTCCCTAGACGTTCGAGCAACCTAATCAGCCTCAACGAGTGAGGACACGGGCGCCGCCCGGGTGACCGCGAACGACACCATCCCCATGGCCACCGCGACGATCGCGGCGCCTCCGTAGATCGTGGGCATCGTCACTCCGGCGTCCAGGAGCGGCCCGACGCCGAACGCGGCGATCCCGTAGCCGAGCTGGTAGAAGGCGATCACCCCGCCGGCGAGGGCTGCGGCCATTGTCGCGAGCTCCTTCTGCCCGAAGCTGATCGTCAGCGGCAGGAGCGCCGAGCATCCGAGGCCTGCCAAACCGAACGCGACGATTCCCCCGCCGGTTGCGCCTTCAGGGAGAAGGGCGATCAGCCCGAACGTCGCCGCGAGGAGGAACGGCAAGAAGTGGTACGTCACCCGCACCGCAAGCCAACGCTCGACGGCGGCGAAGAGGACACGCCCGAAGGTGACCATCGCCCAGAATACAGTCAGGGCGATCGCCGCCTGCGTCGTCGAGGCCCCGAGACGACTCGTCATGTCCAGCTCAGACCAGTTGCCGTTCACCGTCTCGCAGACGCCGTAGAGCACCGCAAAGCCGGCGTACATCCAGAAGCGGCCCGGTATCGCAGCGCCAGCTCTGGCGACCGCCGGAGCCTGGGCTTCCACTCGCAAGGGCAGGCCGATGCTGGCGAGGACGAGTGCGCCGAGCAGGATCGTCGACGTCAGCGGAAGGCCCCACCAGAAGCCAAGCCCGACGTAGATGGCGACGAACAACGGGGCGAGAGCCGTGCCGAGCCCGAGCAGTGCGTTCAGGACGAGGATCGATCGCTCGACCGCGGCCGGATGAAATCCGGCAGCCAGGGTGTTCAGCGTCGGAACGGTGAGCCCGAAGCCGGCGCCGAGGAAGGCCGTTGCGACGAGGAGGAGGGGAAACGCGACCGCCTCGGTTTCGAAGAATTGACTCGTCAGGAGAAGCAGCATCGAGCACAGGCCGAAGAGGAGACCCCCGATGTAGACCTCCTTCGTGCCGAGGCGGCGTCCGATCGGCGCGCCCAGGAGAGAGGCCGCGATCGCCGTCACGACCTGGGGCACGAACAGCAGTCCGTACTGGGAGTTCGACAGGTCGTAGCGGTCGGGGTCCGTGAAGATCGTGCTCGCTGCCGGAAACGTGACGAGCACGATCCCCTGCACCGCTCCCGCCGCGTTGACGACCGAGATCTCCGCACGCGTCGCCATGCGGCCCAGTCTCGGGCGTGGTTAGGTGAGCGGCCGTCGTCTTCACCTAGGTGAACCTGAAGGTGTCCCAGGCCGACCAGCGCGAACGCCTCGCACCCGGCGAGTGTCCTGCGTGAGGTTGGGCCGAACGACGTATGCGCCCCGATGAGGCCCTCGACTAGCCTTGACTCATGGGCGTGACCCTGCGAGCGGGGGGGCCGCCGCCTCAACAGCCGGCCCGTCCGCCGCCGCTGCTGGCGACGAAGCTGCATCCTCCGGCCAGGAGGGAGCAGACGGTCCTGCGCGTCCGTCTCGTCAAGCGGCTCCAGGCTCCTGCGGGCACCAAGTTGACGGCCCTGGCCGCACCAGCGGGGTACGGGAAGACCACACTCCTCGGAGCGTGGCGCGAGTTGCAGGCACCGCAGCAGCCGATCGCATGGCTGACGGTCGACGAAGGAGACAACGACCCGGCCGTGCTCTGGTCCTACGTGACCGCCGCGCTCGCCGAAGCGTCCCCGGAGCTCGAGGTCCGGGCCATCCCCGACCACGTCGACGCGGCGACCATCGTGGACGCTGTCCTGCCGGAGCTGATCAACGCACTCGTGGCTTTCGGCCCTGCAGCCCTCGTCCTCGACGACTTCCACGAGCTCACGAGCGGACCGGCCCGCGACTCTCTCGCCTGGTTCATCGACCGCGTGCCCTCCACGTTCCAGCTCGTCATTGCTACCCGAAGCGAGCCAGGGCTGTCGTTGGGGGCGTTGCGCGCGCACGGTGAGCTGCTCGAGCTGCGCGCGGCGGAGCTCGGGTTCGACGCCACCGAGGCAGCAGCGCTCCTGAACGACTTACTGGGGCTCGGGCTCGAACGGGAGCAGGTCGAAGCGCTCGTCGAGCGCACGGAGGGCTGGCCGGCGGGGATCTACCTCGCGGCTCTCTCGCTGCATGCGGCGCCTGACCGGTCCGAGTTCGTGTCCAGGTTCAACGGTGGGAACCGTCACGTGGTCGACTTCCTGGTCGACGAGGTGCTGGACCACCATGACCCCGACGTCCAGACCCTCATGCTCCGTTCGTCGATCCTGGGACGGATGTGCGGCTCTCTCTGCGACGCCGTGCTCGAGGAGGAAGGAAGCGCTGAACGGCTTCGTGAGCTCGCTCGCACCAATCTCTTCCTGGTGCCGCTCGACGACCGCGGCGAGTGGTACCGCTTCCATCAGCTCTTCGCTCAGCTCCTGCGCGTCGAGCTCGAGCATCGCGAGCCGGGTCTCGCACCCACCCTCCACCGACGCGCACTGGCCTGGCACCGGGAGCACGGAACGATCGAGGAAGCACTCGGACATGCGTTCGGCGCGGAATCGGTGAAGGAACCTCCGGTCCGCACACGTCCGGCTCGCGGACAGGCGGATCTGAGCGAACGCGAGGTGGTCGTCCTGCGGATGCTCACCGGGCCACTCTCCGAGCGCGACATCGGCCGTGAGCTCTACCTCTCGCACAACACGGTGCACAGCCATACGAGGTCGATCTTCCGCAAGCTCGGCGTGTCGTCGCGGTCCGAGGCGATCCGCAAGGCGCGCTCCGTCGGCCTGATCTGACCTCCGGGTGCGGTCCACCTAGGTGAATCGTAGCTCGCTCGGCTTCGCTCACCTACTTCTCCGTCACGCTCGCCCGAGGAATGGGCGCGACATACCGGATCGTCGTTCGGGGAGAGCTCGATGACCGCTTCGCGTTTCTCTTCAACGGCATGCGAATGGAACGGGTGGAGGGCACCACAGTCTTGACCGGCACGGTCGTCGACCAGGCGCAATTGCACGGATACATCGATCGGCTGGCCGAGCTCGGCCTCGACCTCCTCAGGATCGAGCAGCCGGGC
>CAVPRD010000004.1:0-240000 GCA_963707705.1 uncultured Pseudomonadota bacterium
CCTCGGGCTCCGGCCCCGGATACACGCGCGCTCCGAGCGAAGCGGCGAGGAGCTGGACGCCGAGACACACGCCCCAGTACGGCGTTCGAGCGCGTAGCGGCCTCGCCGACGAGCGTCTTCTCGGCGGTGAGCCAGGGCTGGTCGGCGTCGTCGTTGACGGACATCGGCCCGCCCATGGCCACGATCGCGTCGAACTCGCGCCAGTCGGGAAGCCGGTCGCCCTCGTCGAGCTCGACCCGGTGAAGCTGTGCGCCGCGCTCGTGGAGGACGTCCTCGAACACGCCGGGCGGCTCGCACGCGATGTGCTGGAGGACGAGGACGTCCATCCTCCGAGCCTAGTCGCTGCTAGCGGACGCTCTCCCAGTCGGGCTGGTGGAGCTCTGCGTTGCGTGTCGAGATGAACCGCTCCGCCGATCCATCCGGCTTCATCGTCGCGAGGCCCGTCCGGCCCCGACCGCCAAGGACGCGATTGTCGAGGAAGAGGATCGTCTTCCCGTCCGGCGACCACACCGGATCGGCGGAACCGGTTTTCCCAGGCGTGAGGTTCCGGAGATGCCGACCGTTGGAGTCGATGACGTAGATGTGGCCGTAGGCGCCCGGGTTCGGGTACCCGTCGAAGACGATGCGCTTGCCGTCGGGGACCAGTCCAGATCGTCGGCATGAATCGCGAACGTGGTCAGCCGACGGAGATGGGTTCCGTCCGGGCTCACGGTGAACACGGCAGCCTTCTCGGCCAGGTCCTTGCCTCGGAACCGTGTGAAGACCAGGTGCTTTCCGTCCGGCGAGAACCGCGGCTTCCCATCGTGGAACCCGGCGGATGGGATCGTGACCCGCCGCAGGTTCGTTCCATCGGCATCCATGACGTAGATGCCCTGCTGGTGGACTGGGTCCCCGCGGTCGGCTTCCATGGCGATCGACACCCCGTCCGGAGACCAGGCCGGCTCTCCACTCAGTCCCTTCGAGTCCGTCAGCAGCGTCACGTCGGTTCCGTCGGGTCGCACGGAGAACACGTCGTTGATGACGCTCGCGTCGTTCGGGTCCGGATCGGTCCGGTTGCTGTCGAACACGAGCGTCTTGCCGTCCGGAGACCAGACGGCCCAGCCGCTGTCCGCTGCGCCGCTCGTCAGCTTCTTCGGATGGGTGAGGCGACCGCTCGCCACCCAGACCTGCCAGTGGTCCGTGGCGTCCTTGAGCATGTACGCGATCCGGCCGTTCCTTCCGCGCGACGTCGCTTCGCCGAGCGGCGTCGAGCATCGAGGCGCCTAGCACTACGAGTCCGAGTGCGACGAGCGAGCGCGAGATCGCAGGGGCGCCACTAGTCGCGGCGATCCGGGCGCCAGAGCGGCCAGCCCACCGCGAGCCCCGAGGCCCAGCTACCGCCCGGGGTGCTACGACGGCGGCGCCGGTTCCGTCCGGGCGGATCGTGCTGACGTCGTTGCCGCGTCCGCTGATGTACGCGATCCGACTCCCGTCCGGCGACCAGGCGACCGACGTTCCGGTCGCGCCACGGAACGTGCACGGGCAGTGGGCGATGCGGCGCAGCCCGCGGCCGTCGGCGCGGACGACGGAGACGTCTCAGCCCCCCGGGCGACGCCGCGAGCAGGCTGCTGTCCGGCGACCACGCGATCCCGTATCCGCCTGCCATCACCTGGCGGAGCGACGTGCCGTCCGGGCGAACGACGAACACTCCACTGCCCGTCGTGAACGCGATGAGCGACGCCGTCGGGAGACCACTGCACTCCGCGCCGACGCGGAGGTGCACCCGCGCTGCCGCGATCGTGACCCGGCGTGGCATCCGCACGACCGCTGGCGTCTGCGATGACGATACCCGGTGCTCCGCTCGGATGTACGCGAGCTCCGATCCCGTCGGCGACCACGAGAACACCCAGATGTGCGTGGCGATGCGGATCGGGTCGCGTCCGTCGCTCGCTGCGAGGAAGAGCACCCGGCCGAATCCGGGCTCGTGACGCATGAACGCGATTCGGGTGCCGTCGGGCGACCAACGACCGTCGAGCGCCTGAGCGATCGTCGGAGCCGATCGTGCCCTTCGCGTCGATGACGACGAGCGCGCGCGGAGAGCCCCAGCGCAGACGCAAGGAGCTTCGAGCCGTCGTGCGACCACTCGATGCCGTTGTACAGCCGAATGATCCACCGGCCGTTCGGCAGGTGCCGATCGGTCGCCTGCGCGAGGACCCGGCGTGTGCCGTCGCGACGGATGAGGACGACGCCGCCGTTCGCGTTGTAGGAGAGCTCCTCGCGGCAGCGCTCCTTCGGGGGCGTCGCGCCCGGGAGCGACGGCTCGGACAGGAAGGCGGAGCCGCTCTCGCGGCCCGCCTCCACCGACGAGCGAGTACAGCCAGAGCGCTCCGAGCATCGCCGCGAGGAGGCCGGCGAGGTTGCGCTGGCGCCGTCGACGCGCGCGGCGCCGTGCCTCTTCGATCAGCGCCTCCTGGTCGAGCGGACGCACATCGTCGAGCCCGGGTGGACGAGGCGGAAGCGAGATGCTCACGTTTGCGCTCTCGTCACAATGAAGCTACTATGAATAACACCATGCGCGATGTCAAGGTCGATCCGAGCGACCCGCTCGACCTCAACGAGCAGGTCGCCGCCGAGATCCGGCGTGCAATCGCCGACGGAGAGGCCAAGTCCGGGCGAGCGACTGCCGCCGGCGAAGGATCTCGCCGCCGAGCTCGGCGTGAACACGAACACCGTGCTGCGGGCGCTTCGTCAGCTACGCGACGAGGGGCTCCTCGAGTTTCGCCGCGGGCGCGGGATCACGGTCAGCGGCACGCCCGAGCGCGGGGCGGTCGTGGCGCGCGCGCGCGAGCTCGTCGAGTTCGCGCGACATCAGGGCTACCGCCCGGAGGAGCTTGCCCGGTTGATCGAAGACCTCGCTTAGGGCGAGGTCAGTGCCCGGCGGGCTTCTCCCAGCCCTCGAGCACGGGCGGCCGTGTAGTCCGTGCCGACGGTCTTCGAGCCCTCGACCCAGGGGCCGAGCTCGGGCTGGGGGAACTTCGTGTGCTGCGCCTTGAGCTGGATCCCGTAGGAGTTGCCGCTCGTCAGATGCGTCACCAGCACCTTCCGCGCAATCTCGTCCTCACGCCCCCCGGAATCGGGAAGTAGATCTTCAGGAAGGCGTTCGAGTAGCGGTCGAAGACGGCCGGCATGCCGTCCTCCTCGAGAAGGGCGATGTCCTCGAGCCAGTTGATGTCTTCACCCGGCGTGGCCGCCAGCAGGTCGACGTCGTCGACGAGGGAGATGTCCTCCTGGTAGGGGAAGCGGTGCCCCGAGAGGAACTCCGCGTCGATCGACTTGATCTTCTCCGGCTCGGTGTAGGCGAGTTCGTGCGAGCTCATGAGCGGGTCCCCCGCTCATGAGCGTGGAGGGGCGTGGGGAACCGGGAGGTTCCCCACGCTCTCAGGAAGAAGGGGGCACGCGGGGGAAACACGGTTTCCCCCGCGAACGTGAGCCGAAGGCGAACGTTGCTCATGCGTCTACCGAGTGCAGGTCGGTGACCTGTGCGGTCGGGTTCGCCACCAGCTCTTCCTCCGCCTTGATCGCGAGCAGGCGCTGCACCTCGGCGAGGATCTCGCGCTCGGTCTGGCCGACGGTGTAGGTGGTGCCCGCGAGCGGCACGCGCGCCATCGCCGAGGCCTCGACCGTGAGCGCGGCGAGATCCTCCGGCTCGAGCGAGTGGACGTTGGTCTTTCCGCACGCCCGAGCGAGCATCTGCAGCTCCATGGTCATCGCGGTCAGGAAGTTGTAGACGCGCTCGGACGCCTCCTCGACGACGAGCCGCTTGCGGAGCTCCGGATCCTGCGTCGTGATCCCGACCGGGCAGCGGCCGGTGTGGCAGTGGTAGCACTGGCCGGCCGGGAACTCCGACGGTGCCCTCGTAGTCGGTGACGCCCGGAATCTCCTTGTTGCAGTTGAGCGCCATGAGCGCCGAGTGGCCGATCGCGACGGCCTTCGCGCCGAGCGCGAGGCACTTCGCGACGTCCGCGCCGTTGCGGATGCCGCCTGCGACGACCAGGTCGATGTCGTCCGCGAGGCCGACGTCCTCGAGTGCGCGTCGCGCCTCCGGGATCGCCGCCATCAGCGGGTATCCCGGTCTCCTCGGTCGCGATGTGCGGGCCCTGCGCCGGTCGAGCCTTCCGCACCGTCGAGGTAGATGATGTCGGGGCCGCACTTCGCCGCCATGCGCACGTCGTCGTACACGCGGGCCGCGCCGAGCTTCAGCTGGATCGGGATCCGGTAGTCGGTCGCCTCGCGGATCTCCTGCACCTTGAGCGAGAGGTCGTCGGGCCCGAGCCAGTCGGGGTGTCGCGCCGGGGAGCGCTGGTCGATCCCGGCCGGAAGCGAGCGCATCTCCGCGACCTGCTCGGTGACCTTCTGGCCCATGAGGTGACCGCCGAGCCCGACCTTGCAGCCCTGCCCGATGAAGAACTCGCACGCGTCGGCGAGCATCAGAGTGGTGCGGGTTGAACCCGTACCGCGACTGGATGCACTGGTAGTACCACTTGGTCGAGTAGTCGCGTTCCGGCGGGATCATCCCGCCCTCGCCCGAGCACGTCGCGGTGCCCGGCCATGGAGGCGCCCTTCGCGAGCGCCATCTTGGCTTCCAGGGAGAGCGCGCCGAAGGACATGCCCGTGATGTAGATCGGGATGTCGAGCTCGAGCGGATTCTTCGCGAAGCGCGCGCCCAGCACTGTGGTCGTGTCGCACTTCTCGCGGTAGCCCTCGATGACGAAGCGCGTCAGCGTCCCCGGGAGGAATACGAGCTCGTCCCAGTGCGGGATCGGCTTGAAGATCGAGAAGCCGCGCATGCGGTAGCGGCCGAGCTCGGCCTTCACGTGGATGTCGTTGATGACGTCGGGCGTGAAGATGCGGCTGCGCCCGAGGACGTCCGTGGTTCCGGGTGCTCCGTTGTCGGTCGCCACTAGATCACCAGCTTCTTCTCGGAGGGCTCGAGCGAGTCGTAGTTGTAGAGGACCTTCCCGCAGACGAACTTCTGGAACTCGGGGGGCGAGCCGAGCCCGTAGATCCTGAACTTGCGCTCGATGAGCTCCGTGTCCGCGTCTGTCCATTCGCCCGGGACGCAGTCGATGCCGAGCGACTTCACCTTGCCGGCGACGTAGATCGTCCCGTCGTACATCGAGTCTCCGAGACCGGGGCCGACGTCGCCACAGAGGATCTGCCGGCCGCGCTGCATCATGAAGCCGGTCATCGAGCCGACCGAGCCTCCGATGATGATCGTCCCGCCCTTCTGGTCGACGCCCGTGCGGGCCCCGACGCGGCCCTTCACGACGAGGTCGCCGCCGCGCATTGCCGCACCCGTGAGCGAGCCGCCGTTCCCGTCCACGACGACGACGCCCGACATCATGTTCTCGCAGGCGGACCAGCCGACGCGCCCGGTGATGTGGATCTCGGGCCCGTCGACGAGCCCGCAGGCGAAGTAGCCGAGCGAGCCCTCGAAGCGGATCCGGCAGCGGCGGAGGATCCCGACTCCGAGCGAGTGGCGCCCCTGCGGGTTCTGGATCACGACCTCGTCGACGCCCTCCTCGTAGAGGAGGCGGCGGAGCTCGAGGTTGATCGTCCGCGTCGTCAGGTCGCGCGCGTCGAAGGTCGCGACGCCGTTCTCGACGACCGCAGCGCGCGGAGCTTGGGCGATCGGCTCGGCGAGGCCGCGCGCGTCGTACGAGATCTGCCGCTCGCCTACCGCTGCCATCCGGATTCCTCCTCCTCGGGGGTGTGCTCTTTGCGCATCGGGATCGGTGACGGCTGAGGGCCGAAGGGCGATTCACTCGCCCGTAGGCCCCGCGAAGGCAGATGGGAACGCGACGGTCGAGGAGGGGGCTCGTGGGGGAACCAGGGGTTCCCCCACGCAACTAGCGCTGCCACACGAGGACCTCGCGCTCGTAGGGGTCGTAGGTGTCGATCTCGTGGTCGACGAGCTGGCGGATCGCGATCTCCTCGGAGGCGAGGGCGACGAGCTCGTCCGATTCGTAGAGGACGAGCGGCTTCGCGGCGAGCTCGTCCTTCGCGACGCCGAGCTCGTCCTTCGTCACCGCGATATACGTGAAGACGCCGTCGAGCTCGTCGAGCGACTTGTGCATCGATTCCTCGAGGGAGGCGCCTTTCGACATCTCCTCCGCGAGGTAGACCGCGATGATCTCGGAGTCGCACTCGGACATGAAGCGGCGACCGGCCCGCTCGAGGCGGCGGCGCCACATGAAGTAGTTCGTGAGCTGCCCGTTGTGGACGACGGCGACGTCGGAGTAGGGGTACGCCCAGTACGGGTGCGCCCCTGCGATGTCGACCTCCGACTCCGTCGCCATCCGGACGTGCCCGATGGCGTGCGTGCCGGTGAACTTCGCGAGCCCGTACTGCTCGTGGACGGACTCGGCGTCGCCGAGGTCCTTCACGATCTCGAGCGAGCGGCCGAGCGAGAGCACCTCGGCCTCGGGAATGTCCTCGACGAAGTCGGCGAGGTGCTTCAGGTCGCCGTCGTACTCGAACGAGACCCGGAAAGCGTACGGCGTCTCCTCTTCCGACTCCTGGTTCCGCGCGCCGAGCGCGCCGAGCCGGGCCTCGACCTCGACGCGGTGCCGCCGCAGGCGATCCGCGAAGTCGAAGTCACGGCGGGTGTTCGCGTCCGCGAGCTTGTAGCGCATGACGAGGTTGCCGTTCTCGGGGCTCCCGTACAGCGCATAGCCGGTGGAATCCGGACCGCGGTGCTTCATCGACTGGAGCATCCGCGTCATCTCGTCGCCGATGGCGTGCTCCGACCCGTCCCGGTAGATGATCCCCGCTATTCCGCACATGGCTTAGGGAAGGACATCCAGGTACTCGTCCCTGTCGAAGTCGGTGACGGTTGCACAATACCGCTCCCACTCGTCCCGCTTGTAGTGCATGAAGACACGGTACATCTCGCCTGGCAGGGCGCTTTTCACGACCTCGTCGGCGTCGAGCGCCTCGAGTGCCTCGCCGAGCGTCATCGGTACGCGCCGGACCTGCTTGCCGGCCTCGATCGCCTCGTAGATGTTCCGTTCCTCCGGCTCGCCGGGGTCGAGCTTGCGGTCGATGCCGTCGCGCATCACCTCGATCAGTCCGGCCAGGGCGAGGTAGGGGTTCACGGCGGAGTCGACCGAGCGGTACTCGAAGCGGTCCGGCGACGAGATGCGGAGGGCGGTCGTGCGGTTCTGGTAGCCCCAGTCGGCGAAGACCGGTGCCCAGAAGCCGGTGTCCCAGAGCCGACGGTACGAGTTGACGGTCGAGGCGGTCACCGCGGTCAGCGCGCGGAGGTGCTCGAGGATGCCGCCGATCGCGTGGAGCCCGATCTCGCTCGGCTTGTGCTCGTCGTCGGTGTCGGGCAGGAACGCGTTTTCGTCGCCCTTCCACAGCGAGATGTTGTGGTGGCAGCCGTTCGCCGAGACGCCCATGAACGGCTTCGGCATGAAGAGAGCAGCCCTCGGGCAGCGGTGGCTTCGGGTCTCCCTCGGGCCACCCGGAGTCGACGAACCCGAGCCAGTCCTGGCTCACACCGAGGATCTCGCGAGCCCGCTCCATCTCCTGCCGGCGGATCTCGCTGATGTTGGCGAGCACGTCCGCACGATCCATCGCCGGGTTGAGGATCGACCCGCGCTCGCCGCCGGTGCACGTCACGACATGGACGTCGACGCCTTGGTCGACGTACATCCGCGTGCTCGCGGCACCCTTGCTGGACTCGTCGTCGGGATGCGCATGCACGTGCATCAGCCGCAGGCCTGTGCCGTCGCTCACCGCCACACCTGTCCCCTTCCGTCCCCGGTCTGCTCGACTGGGACAATGGTCGCAGCCCGACCGGGTCGTCGACGACCTGGCCTCCTCCAGACCAACCACCACGACTGGCACGCATTCCCGTGAGCACCGACGATCCCCACACCGAGCCGAGCGAGCACGGCAGGACGGACGACGCCGGAAAGACGGCGGCCCGGCCGCAGACACTCGCGGAGAGATACGGCACCGAGCCGCCGAACCGGCGACGCGCCAGGCTGGTGGCAGTCGCCGCGGTCGTGCTGGTCCTGCTCGGATGGCTCGGCTGGGCGGCGTGGGAACACGGCCGGGCCGACGTGTCAGGACAGCTGAAGACCTACGACGTCGTGTCACCGCATGAGGTCGAGGTGACGGTCGTCGTCACCCGGCACAGCGGGCAGGCGATCGTCTGCGACGTGGTTGCCCAGGCGGAGGACCACAGCCCCGTCGGGGAGGGTGTCATCACGGCTCCCGCAGGGGGCGACGACCAGCTGACCGCGACCGCCACGATCCGGACCGACAGGGCCGCCACCTCAGTGACGGTCTCCAACTGCCGAAGCGCAGACTGACCTGGACCTTCCCGTTCCGCGGGGCCGTTCGGCGGCAACACGAGATGGGGTTCGGGGGTGGTTCTTTGATAGCCTCGTTCTTTCCCGTCGGGGCACCCGGCCAAGGTCTGCATCTCCAGAGCATGTCCAGACATTTGCGTGTGCCTGCAACCAAGGAGCACAACCCGTGACACAGCCCACCACTGAGAGCGTCATCTGGCTGACCCAGGAGGCGTACGACCGCCTCGCGGCCGAGCTGGAGCACCTCAAGGGGCCGGCCCGAGCCGAGATCTCGCAGCGCATCGCCGACGCGCGCGAGGAAGGCGACCTGCGCGAGAACGGCGGCTACCACGCCGCGCGTGAGGAGCAGAGCAAGGCCGAGTCACGGATCTTGCAGCTCGAGGACATGCTCAGCAGGGCCAAGGTCGGCGAGCAGCCCGCACAGAGCGACCAGGTGGCCGCCGGCATGGAGGTCACGGTGAAGTTCACCGGCGGAGACACCGAGACGTTCCTTCTCGGCGCCCGCGAAGTGCTCGCGCTCGACGACAAGGTCGACGTCGCCGTCTACTCCCCGCAGTCGCCGCTCGGCGCCGCCATCGTGGGCAAGAAGAAGGGCGAGACGGCCAGCTACGCCGCGCCCAACGGCAACGACATCAGGGTCGAGATCGTCGACGCCAAGCCGTTCGGCGTCTGAGGTAGGCGTCGCGAAGGTCCCGGCCGGACCCTTGCTACGGGTGCTCAGAAGACTGTGACGGCGTACCCGTGCTCGCGCAGCTTGCCGAGCACCCGGTCGCGGTGCTCCTGCCCGCGCAGCTCCAGCTGCAGGACCACGTCCACCATGTCGAGCGGCAGTGTCTCCGAGGTGCGCTCGTGCACGACGTCGAGCACGTTCGCGTCGCAGGCGCTCAGCTCGGAGAGCAGCTCGACCAGCCCACCGGGACGGTCCGGGATCCGGCACTGCACGGCCAGGTAGCGGCCCTGCGCGGCCATACCGTGCCGGATCACCCGCATCATCAGCAGCGGGTCGATGTTCCCGCCCGACAGCACGGCCACAACCGGTCCCTCGAAGTCCTGCGGACTGTCGAGCAGCGCAGCCACCGCCGCGGCTCCGGCCGGTTCGACGACGACCTTCGCGCGTTCGAGGAGAGCGAGCAGTGCCGTCGACAGGGACTCCTCGGAGACCGTCCGCACCTCGTCGACACACTTCTGCACAGCGGCGAACGGCACGTCGCCGGGGCATCCCACGGCGATTCCGTCGGCCATCGTGGCCATGCTCGTCAACGGGATCGGGTATCCGGCCTCCAGGGAGGCGGGGTATGCCGCAGCCGACTCGGCCTGGACACCGACGATGCGCACGTCGGGCCGCAGCGCCTTGATCGCGGTCGCCACGCCCGCCAGGAAGCCGCCGCCTCCGGTCGGGACCAGCACTGTGCGCACGTTCGGGGTCTGCTCGAGGATCTCCAGGCCGCAAGTCCCCTGCCCGGCCACGATGTCCTCGTGGTCGAACGGGTGGATGAGCACCGCTCCGGACTCGGCGGAGAACCGTCGCGCCTCGACCAGGCACTCGTCGATCGTCGTGCCGACGAACTGCACCTCGGCCCCGTAGCCGCGGGTCGCCTTCTCCTTCGGGATGGGCGCACCGCTCGGCATGAACACCGTCGCCTTGATGCCGAGCAGTGTCGCTGCGAGAGCGACTCCCTGGGCATGGTTGCCGGCGCTGGCCGCCACCACCCCGAGCGCCCGCTCCTTGTCGGACAGGTGGCTGATCCGCAAATACGCGCCCCGGATCTTGAACGAACCGGTGCGCTGCAGGTTCTCGCACTTGAGCCAGACGTCTTGGCCGCTGAGCGCGCTCAACCAGCGTGAGCCCTCCATCGGGGTCTCCAGCACGGTGCCGCGCAGTTCCTCCCGGGCAGCCATGATCTGCTCGATCGTGACCTCGGGCACTTCGGTCGCAGGCGGCGAAGGCTGAACAGCGTCCTCGGTGTTCACACTGACGAGGGTAGAACGCGAACGCCCTGACGAATCACCTGGGCGAACCATCCAGAGTCCTGGCGATCCGGCATGGCCGTTTGTATACGCCACCTATGCAGTTATATGCTTGCGTCATGCAACCAAAGCCTCTGCTCAACGAGCAGCCGCAGTCCCCGGAAGAGGCGGTCATCGGCCTTCTCATGCAGGCCGGACGTCGGCTGCGCACCCGGCACCCCGAGGACCAGGTCGACCCGTCGACGTTTCCTCTTGCCAAACAGCTGATGTGCCACGAGGCGATGCGATTGTCCGACCTAGCGGCAGCCGTCGAGCTCGACGCGTCGACGGTGAGCCGACAGGTGAAGCAGCTCGAGTACCGCGGCATCGTCGAGCGGACACCTGACCCTGAAGACGGCCGCGCCAGCCTGATCCGGATCACCCCGGAGGGCCGGCAGGTCATGCACGACGGCATTCGGCGACGGTTCGAGCGGATCAAGAGCGTCCTCGAGCCCTGGGACGAGCACGATCGCGCGCAGCTGCAGACCCTCCTCACCCGGCTGGCCGCCGATCTCCGGCGAGCCAACGACCTCCAGGAAAGCACCCAGAGCTGATGTCCCAGACGCACCCGTCGCAAGCTCCCGACGTCCCCGACGCCCCCGACGCCCCCGACGAGCAGGGCTACCTGAGCCACCGACAGATCCTGGTCGTGATGTCCGGGCTGATGGCCGGAATGTTCCTCGCCGCCCTGGACCAGTCCATCGTCGGGACGGCGCTCCCCCGGATCACCAGCGAGCTCGGTGGCCTAAACCATTTGTCGTGGGTCGTCACGGCATACCTGCTGACCCAGACCGCGTCGACGCCGCTGTGGGGCAAGATCTCCGACCTCTACGGCCGCAAGCTGATCTTCCAGACCGCGATCATCACCTTCCTCATCGGGTCGCTGATGTCCGGGCTGGCGCAGAACATCGGTGAGCTGATCGCGTTCCGCGCCGTCCAGGGGCTGGGTGGCGGCGGACTGTTCGCGCTCGCACTGGCCACGATGGGAGACATCGTCCCGCCGCGCGAACGTGGTCGGTACGGCGGCTACTTCGGTGCCGTGTTCGGGACCTCGTCGGTGCTCGGGCCGGTGCTCGGTGGGTTCTTCACCGACGGGCCGGGCTGGCGGTGGATCTTCTTCATCAACATTCCGATCGGGCTCGCCGCGCTGATCGTGACAACCGCCGCGTTGAGGATCCCGCTCGTACGCCGCGACCACGCGATCGACTACCTGGGCGCCACCACGATCGTCGCCGGCGTCAGCTCGTTCCTGCTCTACACCACATGGGCCGGACCAAGCCACGGCTGGGGTTCACCGGCCGGACTTGCCCTGCTGGCTGCCGGCGTGGTTCTCACGGGTCTCTTCATCCTCGTGGAGTCACGGGCTTCGGAGCCCATCATCCCGCTCGAGCTGTTCAAGATCTCCGTGTTCCGCACGAGCAACCTCTACAGCTTCATCATCGGTTTCGCGATGTTCGGAGCGATCATCTTCCTGCCGATCTACCTGCAGGTCGTCAAGGGCATGAGCCCGACCCAGTCCGGGTTGGCGCTGCTGCCGATGGTCGTGGGCATCTTCTCGACGTCGATCTCCTCGGGCATCTCGATGAGCAAGACCGGCCGCTACAAGTGGTTCCCCGTCATCGGCGCGGTCGTCGTCATCGTGGCCCTCTACCTGTTGTCGATCATGACCGTCCACACGCCGTACTGGCAGGCCGGCCTGTCGTTCTATCTGTTCGGCGCGGGGCTCGGCTTCAGCATGCAGCTCATCGTCACGATCGTGCAGAACGCCGTCGACAAGAGGCACATGGGTACCGCCACCAGCTCGGTCGCGTTCTTCCGCTCGATGGGCGGAACGTTCGGCGCGGCGGTGTTCGGCGCGATCCTGTCGAGCCGGCTGACCGTTCACCTGGCCGACCAGTTCGGCGGTCAGGGCGGGGCTGCCCTCCCCGACTCCGGCGGGGACATCACCAGCAACGTGCAGAAGATCCAGCAGTTGCCAGAGCCGGTTCACGGTTTCGTCTTGAACGCCTTCGCCGACTCCCTGCACGACGTGTTCTTGTGGGCCATCCCCGTCGTGGTCATCGCGCTCGCGGTGTCCTTCTTCATCAAGGAGCTTCCGCTGAAGATGCGGGCAGCGCCTGGGGAGACTGCCGCCTCCGAGCCCGAAGAGATCCCCGTCCCCCACTGACTGCCCAGTGGTCAAGTTTGGTGCCCCCACTGGTCAGGTTTGGTCGCGCGAGTGGCCCAGGTTTGTAATGCCGAGTGGTCAAGTTTGGTGCCGCGACTGGTCAGGTTCGGTGCCGCCAGTGGTCAGGTCTAGCCGATCCGTTCCGGGAGCACTCGCGTCCTTTGCGACAGCCGCCGACAGTGACCACTCGGCACGCCAAAGCTGACCACTCGGCACGCCAAAGCTGACCACTCGGCACGCCAAAGCTGACCAGTCGGCGGGGTCAGGTCCAGAGGCGGGCGAGCAGCTGGTACGCCGCTTCGGGGTGGTCCTCGGCGAGCAGGCCGGCGGCTGCGAGGACGTAGTCGTGGTCGATCACGACCCGCGGGGCGCGCGGTACCAGCCAACCCCCCTCGACGTGGTCGCCGCTTCCGGCCGCGAGCACGGCGAACGCGTCCTCGCGGCTGTTGTGACGCAGCACGCCGCCGGAGCCGACCAGCAGGTCCACCTCGCGCAGGTCCTTGCCGTTGCGTTCGACGAGTCGGCCCTCCGGGCTGAACACGACCTGCTGACGGCCCGCGTGCCGGCGTACGGCGAGGTGGACGGCGGCCGAGGCGATGGCCAGGTCATGCTCGGTCTCGGTGCGGTCGGCAGGCACCAGGCTCGGGTCCTCCCGCCTGCGTCGCGCGGCGTCGACGACGTCGTCAGAGATCACCAGCTCCGCCTCGCGAGCCGCCTCGACTGTCGGCACAGCACTCCACCGCATGCCGAGGTCGCCCTCGACCGTGCGGCTGACCGGAACCGTCGCGACGACCTCGCGCGCCAGCCCGGAGTCCTCCGGGTCCACCTCGACCACGGAGTGCACGTCGGTCGTTGCGCCACCGACGTCGACAACCACGACGTCCCCCGCACCCGGGAGGTCAGGCCCGAGGCCGGTTGCCGCCAGCTCGATGGCAGTGAGCACGACGTCCGGCGTGGCGCCCCGGACCATCGCGGTGAAGTCGGTACGCCGGGAGAGGCGCTTGCCGCCGATCACGTGGCTCAGGAACATCTCGCGAATCGCCGCTCGGGCGCCGTCGGGGGCGAGTCGGCCGATCTCCGGGACGACGTTCGGCGCGACCACGTGGGGCACCCCGCTCCGGACGAACGAGCCGACGACCTCGTCGACCGCCGCCGCGTTGCCGGCCAGGACGACTGGCCCGGACCACCGTGTCTGCGCCAGGGCCGCGGCATTGCCGAGAAGCACCTCGGCGTTGCCTCCGTCGGTGCCCCCGACGAGCAGCACGACGTCGGGCTCCGCTGCACGCAGCGCATCGAGGTCGACCGCGTCGTACGACACGTGCACGACCCGGCCACCGCTCGACAACGCGACCCGGCGACCGGCCTCCGCGGTGACCAGCTCCTCGTTGCCGACGACGGCGATCCGCAATCCGCCACCGGCCGACGAGCACGCCAGCACCGGGACGTCAGCGCCGTCGGCCCGCGGGTCGAGCTCGGCGCGGATCGCCTCCCACCCGTCAAGGACGTCGGTCTCGATCGTGGTCCGGTGGCTACCCGTACCTACGAGCACCCCTGACTCGACGTCGACGAGCGCCGCCTTGGTGAACGTCGACCCGAAGTCGACGCAGTAGACCAGCGACACCGACGGTCAGCCGGCGAGCGCTTGGTCGAGGTCCGCTATCAGGTCCTCGACGGTCTCGAGACCGACCGACAGCCGGACCAGGTCGTCCGGGACCTCGAGCGCCGACCCCGCCACCGACGCGTGCGTCATCGTGGCCGGCAGCTCGATCAGCGACTCGACGCCACCGAGGGACTCCGCCAGCGTCCAGACCTTGGCGCGGTTGCACACGTCAAGGGCAGCCTGGTGTCCCGCCTTCACCCGGAACGACACCATGCCGCCGAAACGCTTCATCTGCGCGGCCGCGACCTGGTGGCCCGGATGGTCGGTAAGGCCTGGGTAGAAGATCTCGCCGACCGCGTCGTGGTGGCGGAGGAACTCGACGATCCGCTCGGCGTTGCTCAATACGGCTGGTTCATCGATGCAGGCGCTTCCGGGCAAGTCGACGATCACTAGAGCTACCGTTTCAGGATGCGAGAGATCGATCATGATGAGCGCCGCTCGATGATGACATTGCCGAAGCGATCGACGCGCCCGTGCAAGTCCGGTTCGATGAAGATAGTGGCGTCCTCCTGTTCGAGCACGGCGGGACCCACGATCACCGCGTCGATTGGAAGCGCGCGTCGGGCGTAAACCGAAGCCGTATGCCATCGAGTTTCGGCATAGACCGGCCGCTCGCCCTGTTTTGACTCCGCGATGCTGCCTCCGACAGGAGCCAGCTTTGCGAGATCGAGCTTTGGACGGCGGCCAATCAACGCGACATGCAGGTTCAGCACACGGATGGCGATTCCATCGAGCAGTCGTCCATAAGCGTCGCGATATCGAGACTCGAAGGCATCGCTTAGCGACTGTCGATGGATGGGCCGATCGATTTGCCATGCGACCGGCACTGCGACGGTGTGCGTCTGGCCGAGATAGAGCATGTCGCAGGATACGAGCGCATCGCGCCCATCGAAGGCGACGCCGGACCGGTCGAGCAGCCGCATCCCGGCTTCGACCTTGGCGGCAATCTCGGCATTGAAGGCGGTTAAATCGACCTCGTCGAGCGTGCGGTTCACTGTATGCACGAAATCGTGGCGCATATCGGCGATCACGCAGCCCAACGCAGAGGTGACACCGGGATAAGGCGGTACCAATGCAGCTTTGAGTCCGACTTCCTTCATGAGCGCGCCCGCATGCAAGGCGCCGCCGCCGCCGAACGGCATCAGCGCAAAGTCGCGCGGATTGTGCCCGCGCTCGATCGAGACGAGACGGATCGCACCGGCCATGCGGCTATTGGCAATCCGGACGATGGCTTCCGCCGCCGCAACGGAGTCGATGCCGAGCGGATCGGCGACCCGGGTCTTGATCGCAGTTGTAGCAGCCTCGACGTCGAGCCGTTTGAGACCGCCGCCGATCGGCCGTTCCGGATTGATACGCCCGAGGACGAGGTTTGCGTCGGTGAGGGTAGGGCGGTCGTTGCCCTGGCCATAGCAGACCGGCCCCGGCATCGCGCCCGCGGATTCCGGGCCGACCTGCAAGATGCCGCCGCGATCGACATAGGCGATCGAGCCGCCGCCCGCGCCTATGGTGGTGATCTCGATCATGGGAGTGCGTATGACGAGCCCGAAATCGATCGCCGTCTGCGCGGCGAGTGCGGTTTCGCCCTTGGCAATCAGCGACACGTCGAAGCTCGTGCCGCCAACATCTCCGGTTACGACATTCGGGAAGCCGGCCGTGTCGGCAATGTGCGCAGCCGCGATAACTCCTGCCGCGGGGCCGGAGAGGGCGGTTCGCACCGGCATTGCTTTCGCGGTCTCGATCGTCATGACGCCGCCATTCGACTGCACGATCAGCAATTGTCCGGCAAAAGAATGCGCGCTGAGTTCGGAGGCAAGCCGATCGAGATAGTCCGCCACGACCGGCTGCAGATACGCGTTGAGCACAGTGGTGGAAGTGCGCTCGAATTCGCGGATTTCGGGCAAGATGTCGCTCGAAATGTTCACATAAGCATTGGGCCATACCTGCCCGACCGCATCTGCCGCGATCCGCTCGTTCTCGGCATTGGCATAAGAGTTGATGAAAGTGATCGCGACGGCTTCGGCGCCGCGCGCGAGCAGTTCTTGCGCGCGCAACTTCACCTCATCGGGGTCAACCGTGGCGTGAATGGTCCCATCCGCCAGCACGCGTTCGCGGACCTCGACACGGCGCGCGCGCGGCACGACGGGTTCGAACTGTCCCCACAAGCCCCATGTCTGAGGCCGGTCGCGCCGTCGCATCTCCAGTACGTCGCGAAAGCCTTCGGTTGCGATCACGCCGGCCTTGCCGCCCTTGCGCTCCAGAAGCGCATTGGTGCCGACCGTGGTGCCATGAACAATGGTCGCGACCGAAGAAATGTCATCGGCGCCCTGCTTTATTCCGTTCAGAAAGCCGGCGGCTTCGCGGCCTCGTGTGGACGGGACTTTCGCAATCCAGGATTTGCCAGAGCTCTCATCCAGATAGAACAAATCGGTAAACGTTCCCCCGACGTCGACGCCGATGACGAGACGACCGCTCATGCCACGCCCGTCTTGCCGTAAGCGCGCCGGGCGGTCTCGCGCGTCACGTATTCATTTTCAATGTCGCGCGCAATTGCGGCTTCAGCGCGCTCGCGAACCAGGCCATAGCCGCCGCCGCCCGGCGTCTCGAGCCGCACGCGCTCGCCCCTGGCGAGCTTGATGCCAACCCACTTCGACGCCATCGGCGGAGTCTCGGTCGAACCATCCTTGCGGACGACGCTGAACCGATTGAGCGCGCCGGGTTCGCCGCCGAGCACACCCGGCGGGGCGAAGCGTCCGCGCTCGCCGAACAGAAACACGTCGGCCTGCTCCTCAAGCAACTCGATCTCGTAGATCGCGCCGAGCCCGCCCCGATGGCGCCCGGGTCCGCCGCTGTCCGGTCGCAATGCCCAGCGCGTGAACATTACGGGATAGGCGGCCTCTAATATCTCCACGGGCGGAATCGTGGCGGTCGAGATTGGCGCATTGCCATGATTGAGCCCGTCGCCTTCAGGATGGCCGCCATGGCCGCCGCCGAAAAACGAGAACATCACCCATCGACGTCCGTCCTTGCGATGTCCCGCGAGCGATAGCGCGTTGATCGTGCCATAGGCGCAGCCATTGATGCGATCCGGGCACGCCTGCGACAGCGCGACGAACACAGTGTCGATCATGCGCAAGATCGTCTCGGTATAGCCGCCGACTGGTTTCGGTCGCTTGGCCGAGAGCAGCGAGCCTTCAGGGATGACGAAACGAACTGGATCGAGCACGCCGGCATTGGCAGGAACGTCACGGAACACGTGTTTCAGCGCGACATAACAGGCGGCGATGGCGGTCGAACGCGAAATGTTGACCGGCCCCGCACAGGCTTTCGAGCAGCGCGAAAAGTCGAACGTCATCGCATCGCCATCGATGCGCAGGTCGAGCGCTATTTTCAGCGGCTCATCCCGGATGCCGTCATTGTCGAGATAATCCTCGGCCGAATAGGTGCCGTCCTTCAGCTCGGCGATGTTCATGCGCATCAATTGCGCTGCCCGCGCTCGCAGCTCCGACATTGCCGCGGCAACCGTCACGTCGCCGAACTCGTCGAGCAGGGCGGTGAGGCGGCGGATACCGAGGTCTAGTGCGTTGATCTGACCGTTGAGGTCGCCGTAAACGCTGTTCGGCAGGCGCGAATTGGCGGTGACGATGTCGACCACATCGGAACGCAGCTCTCCCTTGGCGAACAGCTTCACGGGCGGAATCAGCATTCCTTCCTGAAAGCATTCGGTCGCAACCGGATTGTAGTTGCCGGGGACATTTCCGCCGACGTCGTGCCAGTGACCGACAGAGGCGAGCCAGCAGAAGACCTTGCCGTTCCGGAAGAACGGACGCACCAGTTTGAAGTCGGACAGGTGGGTCCCGCCGTCGTAGGGGTCATTGAAGATATAGACGTCGCCATCCGCGAGATCGCCCTGACGGCTCGACTTCTCGATCACCGCTTTGACGGCGAATGCCATGGCGCCGACGAAGATCGGCAGTCCGGCCTTGCCCTGCACCAGGGTTTCGCCGGTCTCCGCACCATATAGCCCGTGGCTCGCGTCGCGGGCTTCCGCGATGATCGGATTGAACGCGGTGCGAAACAATGTCGCGTCCATTTCGTCTGCGATCTGCTCCAGTCGCCCCTTGAGGACGGCCAGCGTGACCGCGTCCAGCCTATTCATAGCGCTGACCGAGTTCGAGCATGTCATCGGTGCCGACGATGTCGTTGATGCCCTTGAAGTCGAGCATGCGATCGCGGAACGGCGCGGTGGTGCCATGTGCCTTCAGGCTTGCGAAATACTGCGCGAGATGGTGCGCCAACGCCCGCACCGTGCCGCCGGGGAAGATAGCGATGGAAAAGCCGAGTTTTTCGAGCTCTCCGGCGTCGCGCAGCGGGGTCTTGCCGCCTTCCACCATGTTGGCAAGGAGCGGCACACGGCCGCCGAAGCGTTTGCCGATCGCGGCAATCTCCTCAGCCGATTGGGGCGCCTCGATGAAGAGCACGTCCGCACCGGCGGATATGTAAGCATCGGCGCGGTCGATCGCGGCGTTAAAGCCTTCGACCGCAATTGCGTCGGTCCGCGCGATCAAAAGAACGCTTTCGTCCGGCCTGGCGTCGAGCGCGGCCTTGATCTTTCCAGACATTTCTTCGGTAGACACGAGTTCCTTGCCGGCAAGATGACCGCAGCGCTTGGGCGTCACCTGGTCTTCAAGCTGGAGGGCAGAAGCTCCCGCCCGCGCCAGCAGTTTTACGCTTCGTTGCACATTCAGCGCGTTGCCAAATCCTGTATCCATGTCAACGATCAGCGGCAACGATACCCGCTCGCGGATGGCGCCCACGATATCGGTGAGCTCGCTGAGCGAAACAAGTCCGATGTCCGGTCGTCCGAGGTGCGTATAGGCGATGGACGCTCCCGAGACATAAGCCGCCTCAAAGCCCGCACGCTCGATCAGCAGCGCCGACAGCGCATCGTAGCAGCCGGGTGCAACAACCAGGCCGGGCGCTTTCAGGCGGGCGTGCAGATTGATCATGTTACAGTCCGAGATAGGCTTTCTTCAATTGTGGATCGTCGCGCAATGTCGGAGCCGGACCTTCCAGTACGACGCTGCCATTTTCAAGCATATAGGCGCGTGCGGCGATTGCGAGCGATTGTACGACATTCTGCTCCACCAGAAGAATGCCGGGGCCGTCGGCGCGGATACGCTCGATCAGATCGAACATTTCCTCAACCAGCAGAGGCGACAGGCCGAGCGACGGCTCATCGAGAATAAGGAGCTTCGGCTCCGACATCAGTCCGCGGCCGATCGCGAGCATCTGCTGTTCTCCGCCGGAGAGGGTACCTGCGGTCTGTCGCAGGCGCTCCTTGAGGCGCGGAAAGATACCCACCGCATGGTCGAAATTGCGCGCGCGGTTCTGACGCCCGCGGCGATAGCTCCCGAGCTCGAGATTGTCCCGGACGCTGAGATTAGGGAACACGCGGCGTCCTTCCGGGACATGCACGAGCCCGGCCTCCACCATCAGTGAGGCATCGCGGCCTGTCATGTCCGCACCTTCGAAATGCACGGAGCCCGACCATGGTGGCATCAGCCCGCTCAGCACTCGGTTGAGCGTCGACTTCCCCGCGCCGTTCGAACCCAGCACGGCGATGATTTCGCCTTTCTGCACATGTATAGTGACGTCGCGCAGCACCGGCACTGCGCCATATCCCGCATCCAGATTCTTGACCTCAAGAAGCATGGGTTGCCTGTAATTGCGACTTCACGCGCTCGGCGGCGCCGTGCCCGAGATAGGCTTCGATAACCTGCGGGTCGCTCGCCACCTGTGCGGTGCTGCCGGACGCTATGATGCGCCCATTGTTGAGCACATAGGCACGGTCCGAGAGGCTGACGACTGCCTGCATGACATGCTCGATCAGCAGCACCGTAACGCCGCTATCGCGGATGGCGCGCACCACCGGTACGATTTCGGAAATCTCTGTTGGGTTAAGTCCGGCCATCACCTCGTCAAGCAGCAGGAGCTTTGGATCTGTCGCAAGCGCGCGTGCAAGCTCGAGGCGTTTTCTGCCAGCCACAGTCAGGGTCGCGGCTGGCTGATCCAGCCGATGACCTAGGCCGACTTGCGCCGCCACCTCTTCGGCCTTCGCCAGTGCATCCCGGCGGCGGGGCCGATGAAGGTGTGCGCCGACCGCGATGTTCTCGCGCACTGTCAACGCACCGAATGGCTGCACAATCTGGAAGGTCCGCACCATGCCGCGCGCACAAATCACGTGCGGCGGAAATCCGGTGACGGTTTCGCCGCAGAAGCGGACATGGCCCGAATCCGGTGGGACGAAACCGGTGATGGCGGCGAATAGCGTGGTTTTGCCGGCGCCATTCGGCCCAATCAGGGCGACGATTTCGCCCTGCGCAAGGTCGAGCGAGGCGCCGTTCACCGCCTTGATTCCGCCGAAGCGTTTGCTGAGATCGCGCACTTCAAGCATTGGTCACCCCCACTGCTTGCGGCGGGCGCTGCGCGCGAACAGACCTGCGACGCCATTCGGCAGGAAACGCAACGCGACTATCAGTACGATGCCGTAGAGTACGAGATTGAGGCCCGGCGCGTTGCCGGTGGCCTGCTTCGTCGCTTCACCGAGCGCATGCAGCACCACAGACCCGAACAAGGGACCGAAGACCGATCCGAGTCCGCCGACGATGCAGACTAGCAAGGCTTCAATCGACATGGCCGGCCCAAAGGCGATGTGGCTGTCCACGAACAGATAATTCTGCACGTAAAAGACACCGACCGTCGCGGCCATCCCTCCGGACAGCGTCATCGCGAGAACCTTGGTGCGGACAAGGTCGATTCCGAGTGCCTGTGCCGCATCCTCGTTCTCGCGCACGGCCATCAATTGCGCGCCAAAGCGGGAATTCTCGAGCCAGACCGCGATCAGGCTCCCAACGACGACCAGCCCCCAGGCGATCAGATAAAAGACGCGCCGGTCCGCGAACTGGAAATTCTCGACGCTGCGCGAAAGCGGGATCAGCATGCCAAAGCCGCTGCCCGTATATTGGAAGGACGATACGAGTACGCGCGCGACCTCCGCGAAGGCAAGCGTCACCAGCGCAAAATAAGCGCCGCGTAGTCGGTAGCGGAACACGAGCAGGCCGATGGCGCCGCCCACGAAAGCGCCCAGCGCGATCGCGAGTGCGCCCGCGACATAGGCGTTCATACCTTGCCGCACCTGAAGGACCGCCGTCCCATACGCACCGATACCGAAGAACAGCGCGTGCCCGAAGGAGAACTGCCCGCCATACCCGCCGAGTACGTTCCAGGACTGGCCGAGGAACGTGAACATCAGCACCAGCAGCCAGAACGAGAGCCAGAATTCCGAGCGAACGACGAACGGAACGCAAAGCAGCAGCGCGAGAAGGATCACCCCCACGATCCGTGCGCTCATGCGCGCGCTCCGAAAAGTCCCGTAGGTCGGAACAGTAGAACGAGTATGAAGATGACAAATATGCCGATCTGGCCGAGGCTCTCGCCGAGATAGAGCCCGCAAAGCGCTTCGACGACGCCGAGCAGCAAGCCTGCGATGAGCGCGCCAGTGAAGCTTCCCATTCCTCCCAGGACCACGGTCGTGAACGCCACCAGCACGAACGCATAGCCGACCTGCGGCGTGACGTAGAAGGCCGGAAGGAGGAGGCAGGCTGCGGCCGCGACCACGGCGGTACCGAGGCCGAAGGTCATCGCGTAGATGTGTTCGACCCGGATACCCACGAGCCGCGCGCCCTCGCGCTCGCGCGCCACGGCCCGTATAGCTTTACCAAGATCGGTCTTGGCGATGAGCCACCAAAGGATCGCGGCGATAACCATCGCCCCGAACAACGCGATGGCCTTCGACACAGGTATCAGCGCCACACCGAGGTCCAATACTTCGAACGAGTACTTCGTATCGATGGTGCGCGTGGTGGAGGTCCACAGCCACAGCGCCAGATTGTCGATGATAATGGCGAGGCCGAGCGTAACCAGCAGGATGTTCTCATCGCGCCCGTGGCTGGCCGGTTGAATGATGAAACGTTGGAGGCCATAGCCGAGCGCGAAGAAGGCAGGCATCAGCACGAAGATCGCGGCATAGGGATCGATGCCGCCGAGCGCATAGAGAAAGAAAGCTGCATACAGCGCCAGCATGAGCAGGCTGCCATGGGCAAAGTTGATAATGTGCAGAACGCCATAGATCAGCGTAAGGCCAAGCGCGATGAGGGCGTAGACCGCCCCCATCGTTACCCCGTTCAGCAAAGCCGGTAGCAGCAGCCCAAAATTGAGCATGTCAGAACTTATGCAGTTTCAGCGCCCGCACCCGGCTCAAGGGATTGGGAATACCGCCTTGGCCGACGCGAATTCCTGCGGATAGATCACCTCGACATTGCTCTTGAGGATTTGTGTATTGGCAGGTTGCGCACCCTCGTTCTGACCTTTTACGAACATTGTCGGGCCATAGGGCATGATGTGATCGTTGTAGGTGGATGAGGCGAGCGCCTCGTTGATCTTGGCGCGGTCGGGCGCGCCCGCACGCTCCAGAGCATCTGCCAGCACGCGCAGGCAGGAATAGTTGAGCATGACCTCATAGGTCAGTTCCCAACCCTTTTCTGCCACCTTCTTGGCGAAGGCCTGCGAGAGCGGCTTGGTTGGATTGTACCAGTGATTGCAGTCCATGATATATTCGGCCGCTTCCGGATATTGCTTCGCAAACCCTATATTCGACGCGGCGCCACCGAGCATGGCGTAGATCGCGACCTTCGGCTTGACGCGCTGCTGTTGCAGGGTCCGTGACATCAGGATGAAGTCGTTCTTGTAGTTCGACGGGATGATGAGGTCGGGATTGGCCTGCCGGATTTGCAGCGCGATGTTGGTGAAGTCGCGTTGCGGGGTAGGGTGGCTCAGCGTCTGCAGTACCTGCAGGCCGAGGCCGGGCAACCGCTCGTTCAAAAGCTTCGCCATGCCCGAGCCGAAGGCGCCATCCTCATGAACGATAACAACTGTCTTAGCCGGATTGCCGGCAGCGGCGTTGATCTTTTGCAGGGCATCCAACGCGAATGACGTGACCTTGCCAAAGCCGGGCGCGAAGCGGAACGTGGTTGGAAGCCCGCGGCTGACGATCGCATCGACGACGCCGACATCGACCAGATGTGGGAGATTGTGCTTGGCCGCAGCTTGCGTAGTTGCGAGCGCAATGCCGGATGCGTAAGGGCCCTGCACCGCGACCACGCCAGCTTCCGCCAGCCGGTCGATATCGGCAGCGCCGACTTCGGGCTTTGATTGCGCATCCGCCAGCACGGCTTCGATCTTTGCCCCACCCATCGACTTGATGCCGCCCGCAGCGTTGATTTCTTCGATCGCCAGCAGCGCACCCCTGCGGCATTGCTCGCCCTCATAGGCGAGCGGGCCAGTGACGGGATGGAGGACCCCGATCTTCACGGACTGGTCCTGGGCACGCAGCACGCGCGGCATTGCAATGCTCATCGCCGCGAAACTCGCGGTTGCCATAAGCCCGCGGCGTGTCAGCCGGTGCTCGTTCCCGATCGATTTCATCGCCTTGCTCATGCTCTGTGACTCCAATGGAAAGCACCTGCTTGAATGGCTTGCGCGGGTCGTGGTCGGGCGCTTGCCATGCCGGCGCGAATTATGGACTGAACCTCAGGGTTAAAGCTACGCCCCGTTAAGCAGCAACAGGTTCGGAATCCCTGACTTTTTCAAGAAATTCCCCATTCCAGTCTTCATCGGCGCGGTAGGCGGTCAGGCAGGGAGGGTTCGTTTCCTCTTCCGTGACGACGTCGGGCGAAATCAAGCATTTGCCAAGTTGGCTAGGCCATTGGTGCAACAGTCCGACTTGCAATAGCTGAAACGAGTTCGGTGTGAGGCATAACAGTCACCGCCAGCGGAAAGCGCCAATTCTTGCTTCAGGCTGTTCAACAATTGTAGATTTGAATGCGGTCAATTTAGCGCGCTGGGCGATGCGCGGGATGAGCAGGAGTATTTTGTGGGGTCTGTTGAAAGTCAACCCGTAGCCGCGAGGCTTTCGCACTCCGCGATTTTCCTGGTGGCTACGCTGAATGGCGGCGAAGAAAGCGTCCGGATCGTTCGGGCATTTTGCGCCGACGTGGCGGCTATCGTCCGCGCTGTGGGCTTCCGCGATCTTGACGGTGGGCTGTCATGCGTAATGGGTTTTGGCTCCGAAGCATGGGCGCAGATGTTTGGTGAGCCAAGCCCCAAGGAGTTACACCCCTTTCGGGAGGTGCGTGGTCAGCATCACGCGGTGTCGACGCCGGGTGACATCCTCTTTCACATCCGCGCCGCCCGAATGGATTTATGCTTTGAGCTTGCGACGCAGATCATGTCTAGACTTGGATCCGCTCTTACGGTGCAAGACGAGAACTCATGGGTTCAAATATTTTGACGATCGCGATTTGATTGGGTTTGTTGACGGAACGGAAAATCCTGTCGGGCAAGCCTGCCTCGATGCCGCTATCATCGGGGATGAGGACTCGAACTTTAGGGGTGGTAGCTATGTTATCGTGCAGAAATACCTGCACGATCTCAAGAAATGGGACGATGTCCCTGTCGAGAGGCAAGAAGGCATCGTTGGTCGGAAGAAGCTTTCTGATATTGAACTGGACGATGCCGTCAAACCACCTTTCGCTCACAACGCCTTGACCACGATATTTGAGAACGGAGAGCAGCTAGAGATCGTCCGTGACAACATGCCGTTTGGCGACGTGGGCAAGGGAGAGTTCGGCACTTATTTTATCGGCTACGCTCGATCACCCCATAGAATTGAGCGGATGCTCGAAAATATGTTTATCGGAAATCCACCAGGAAACTACGATCGCCTGCTGGATTTTAGCCGAGCGATCACAGGGACATTGTTTTTTGTTCCTTCGGCAACATTTCTGGATAATGTCACGCCGGGAATCCCCGATGCTGCAACCGCGCAGTCGAAACCGTCCGATAGCGACATCCGTCCCGCCTCTGATCGGGGGTATATGCAATCGGACGGCTCATTGGGGATCGGGTCTCTGAAAGAAGAGTGACAGGATGAACAATCTTCATCGCGAACTCGCGCCGATTTCGAGCGACGCCTGGGTTCAGATCGAGCAAGAAGCCGCGCGCACCCTCAAGCGCTATTTGGCTGCTCGGCGCGTAGTGGACATTCAGGGCCCAAAAGGTCTTGGCTTATCTGCGGTCGGAACTGGTCATACGCGAAAGGTCGCTCCCTTGTGCGATGGCCTTCAGGTCTTGCAGCGGGACGTCAAGCCGCTTGTTGAGTTGCGTGTTCCGTTCGAGCTTGCTCGTCAAGCAATTGACGATGTCGAACGAGGATCAAATGACTCCGACTGGCAACCACTGAAGGATGCCGCGAAAACGATTGCCTTTGCTGAAGATCATGTTGTCTTCGAGGGATATCCGGATGTGGGTATAGAGGGCGTTCGGCAGGTTACGAGCAATCCCATTCTCGAGCTTCCCAGCGACGTTCGGGCATATCCGGATGTAATTGCCAGGGCGGTCAATCAACTGCGATTGGCTGGGGTCAATGGTCCCTACGCGTTGTTGCTGGGTTCTGACCCGTACACCGGCATCACCGGTGGAAGTGACGATGGATATCCAATCTTGAAGCACCTGCAGCGCCTTGTAGACAAGGAAATTATCTGGTGCCCGGCGATCAAGGGCGGGGTGTTGCTCACAACCCGGGGCGGCGACTTTGACCTTCATATCGGTCAGGATATTTCGATCGGATACACCAGCCACTCGGAGAGTTCAGTTAGTCTTTATTTCCAAGAATCGCTGACCTATCTGACGCAAACCGCCGAAGCCGCCCTCGTCTTGATGCCAACGGCGCCGACAAAATAGCAGGCATTTCCAACAGCCGAAGGCGAGACGTTTCCCTGCTTGCGCAATTTCGTCGGCTCCGACTTCACTATGAACTTTGGTTCGACCCTTTCCTGCAAGGAAGCAAAAGGACCAGGAGCGTTTTTGCTGGCGCCATGATCGCAGTGATCGCCGCTAGCGGCGAAACGAGAGGGGTTCAGACCAACTCTATCGCTACAGCGATGTTGCCGCGTGTCGCCTTGGAATACGGGCAGATCTGATCGGCATCCGCGACAATCGCTTCTGCTAGCCCGCGCTCGACGCCCGGCAGGCTTACGATAAAGCGCGCACTCAAGAAATAGCCTTGGTCCCCCGAATGCAGGGCCACTTCAGCATCGATTGCAACGCCGGCAGGCAGCACGATTTTTCTGTTGCGTGCCGCAAGCGCGATCGCGCTCTCGAAACAGGCCGACCATGCCGCGGCGAACAGCTGCTCGGGATTGGTGCCAATCCGAGCGGAGCCGGGGATCGAGAGTTTTACGTCAAGGCGACCGTCAAAGCTGCGCGCAAGACCACTTTCCCGCGCCCCGGTGGTATGGGTCTTTGCCGTGTACACCACGCTTCCAGCTCGAGGCCTCGGCGTATCAGATCGGTTCATGCTCGTCTCCGTTGGCTGTCCGCCCTCTTCACGTTTGGGCGGACAGCAAGCGTCTGGCGCTGCGGATCAGCTCTCCGCGGAAACATTCAGGATTGCTTGGGCAAAAGCCTTCGGATCTTCCTGGGGCAGGTTGTGACCGATGCCGCCAGTGATGGTTCGGTGCTGATACTTGCCGACGTATTTCTTGGCGTAGGAGCTCGGCTCCGGATGCGGTGCGCCGTTTGCATCGCTTTCGAGGGTGATGGTGGGTACGCCGATGGTTGGGCCCGCGGAAAGCCGTTTTTCCAGTTCGTCATATTTTGCTTCGCCTTCGGCCAGGCTTAGACGCCAGCGGTAATTGTGAATGACGATGGCAACGTGATCCGGGTTGTCGAACGCAGCTGCGCTGCGATCGAATGTGGCGTCGTCGAATTGCCATTTCGGCGATGCCAGCTGCCAGATGAGCTTGGAAAATTCACGCCGATATTTTTCGTAACCGGCTCGGCCTCGCTCTGTGGCGAAATAGAACTGGTACCACCACTCGAACTCGGCCTTGGGCGGCAGCGGCATCCGCCCGGACTTCCTGATTGCCGATCAGATATCCGCTGACGGCGACGAGTGCCTTGACGCGCTCCGGCCAGAGCGCGGCGACGATGTCCGCCGAGCGCGCGCCCCAATCGAAGCCGCCGAGGGTCGCCTTCTGAATCTTCAGCGCATCCATAAAGGCGATGACATCGACCGCCAGCGCCGATGGCTGACCATTGCGGAAAGTCTCGTTTGAAAGAAAACGCGTCGCGCCATAGCCTCGCAGATAGGGGATCAGTACGCGGTAACCCGCTGACGCCAGCAACGGCGCCACATCGACGAAGCTGTGAATGTCATAGGGCCAGCCATGCAGAAGAATGACCGGCGGACCATCGGCCGGTCCTGCTTCGGCATATGCGACATTGAGAACGCCTGCGTCGATCTGCTTCAGCGGACCGAACGAGATGTTGGTGCCGGGCTTGATGTCGGGAAGCTTCGTCGTAGCTGTTTGCGCATCCGCCGGAGTCACAAGACAGAACTGAGCGGCGGCTGCGGTCATTACAGCGGCGCCAATGAAGGAGCGGCGAGGCAGGTTTATATGCTCTGGGGTCTTGGTCCTGTTCATGGGCGAAACTCCTTGGCTCGATGATTGTGAAGCGGTTCAGCCGAACGTGAAGGCGAAGGCCTCCGCGCCGGAATCGAGGAATTCGATTTCGAATAGTCGATCCGCGATGGGATCGGGTTGCCTGATCAACTGATAAAGCCGCTGCTCGGTAATCGTGCCGTTGCCTTGTCCGTCGGTATCGATTCCGTGAGCTGCGCCAGGCGCCTGCCCATCGATCGACACGCGAAATCGTACCGAAGCGCCTGGAGTGGAGGGGCCCATAACCAGATGAAGATCGCGAGCGTGAAAGCGGTAGGCGATACGCCCATTAGGCTTGTTCAGCGCGGCGAGTTGGTTCTTCACCGTCCAGTCGCCGGACAGCGCCCAATCGTTGAGGCTCAGTCGAATGGGGAGCGCATAATCGCGAGGCTGATTCAGGATCGCGCCTCCCGGGGACGAGAAGTTCTGGGTGCGCGCATGCCCGACATAATTTTCTGGAGACTTCAGGCTGTTCCAGTCGGCGGGCGCTTCGATGCCGCGTCCTTGCACCGAAACTGGCTCGCGACGGGCGCCGCCGTCCCCTGCCTCGGCCAGCAATTGCTGGATGATCATTTCTGCCTGTTCGTAATTGCCCTCTCCGAATTGGTGGTGCCGAACGCGGCCCTGTGCGTCGATGAAATACAACGCCGGCCAATATTGGTTTCGGAAAGCGCGCCAGATGACATGTTCGTTATCGACCGCGACCGGGTAGTCGACTTGCAGGTCTTTGACGGCTCGACGGACGTTGTTCTTGTTCTTCTCGAATTCGAATTCCGGCGCGTGGACGCCGATTACCACCAGACCCTGATCCTTGTATTTCTCAGCCCAGGCACGGACGTAAGGAAGCGTCCGTAGCCAGTTGATGCAGGTGTAGGTCCAGAAATCGATCAGGACGACCTTGCCGCGCAGATTCGAGGCCGTGAGGGGCGGGGAGTTGAGCCATTCGTCCGCGTTTTCAAGAGATGCCAACTCGGATTTACCGGAAAATTGACTGACAGGAATTCCGTGAAGGAACGGAGCCCGAATGCCCGGGGATGTCATCGGCTGCGGCATGATCATATCTCCAACAAAACCCGCAATCGGCGTGCCGATTGCCGCGGCAATGACGATGGCTAAAATCAGCGTCTTGGTCTTCATGGCGAATACCCTTTGGTGCCGACGTCGATGTCGCCGCGAAGTTGAGCAGTGGCGGCGCGAGCAGTGCGCGCGCCCGCCTGTTTCATCACGTGGGCTGACGCAGTGACCGGAACGCTGTGCGCATCTCTTCGGAGAAGAGTTTCGGCTGTTCCCAGGCGGCGAAGTGGCCGCCCTTGTCGAGCTTGTTGTAATGGATGAGCTTGGGATACGCCCGCTCTGCCCAGCTTCGCGGGGCTGCATAGATCTCGTCGGGGAAGGCACTCACGGCGACCGGGATCGTGACGCCCCTGACGTCGAAGAAGCCGCCTCCCGTCGAAATCTGCGTGGTGTCCCAGTAGAGGCGCGCCGAAGAGATCGCAGTGTTCGTCAACCAGTAGAGCGTGACGTTGTCGAGGACGTCGTCTCGCGTCAGCCCCTCCGTCTTTCCGTCGAAGACGCGGGCGATCATCACGTAACTGCGGATGTCGTGATCGAGCATCCACGCCGCGAGCCCGACCGGCGAGTCGACGATGCCGTAGAGCGTTTGCGGACGGTTGGACATTTCGAGGGCGTAGGCGAGCCCCTTTCCGTAGAAGTCGACCAGTTGGTCCCACGCGTTGCGCTCCTCGGCCGTGAGATCGGCCGGCGGCGACTCGTGAAACGAGAGCGCCTTCGAGATGTTGGCTGGAACCGTGGCCGCCATGTTGGTGTGGATGCCGAGCAATCCCGGCGGCTGCTGCAGGGCCATCACCTCCGAGACGGCATTCCCCCAATCGCCGCCCTGCGCCACGTATCGTGTGTAGCCGAGGCGTTGCATCAGCGTCGCCCACGCACGAGCAATGCTGACGGGGGTCCATCCGGGCGCCGTCGGCTTGCCGGAGAAGCCGTGGCCCGGTAGCGACGGGATCACGAGATGGAAAGCGTCCGATGCGCTCCCGCCATGCGCCGTGGGATTGGTCAGCGGGTCGATGATCTTCAGCTGCTCGATGATCGAGCCGGGCCAGCCGTGCGTGACGATCATCGGCAAGGCATTTTCATGCTTCGAACGAACATGGATGAAATGAATGTCGAGCGCCGTCGATCTCGGTGACGAATTGCGGCAGAGCGTTGAGCCGCGCCTCCACCTTGCGCCAGTCGTATTCCGTCGCCCAATAGCGCGCGAGCTTCTCGGTGGTCGCGAGCTGTACGCCCTGCGATGCGTCGGTGACTGTTTCCCGCTCAGGCCAGCGCGTCGCCAGGATGCGGCGTCGCAGATCGACGAGTTGTTCCTCCGGTACGTTGAAGCGGAACGGGCGGATGGCATCGCCATGAGATACGGAGGCGCCCTGGGCTGCGACGGCGGGCTGTCCCGGTAACAGGCCCGCGACGCCGGCGACAGCGATACCCATCGTGGCTGTGGTCAGGAGCCGGCGACGGTTCTGGTTAATGATTTCAGAGAGATCTGCTGATCGCATGGCTAGTCTCCTATTTGTCAGTGGTCGATCCAAGACACTGTGGGTAGGTTCCGCCTATCGGGTGTGAAACTCAGTTCGTCCGTCACCGCGCACTTACGCCCTGACCGGCCGAAGCACCCGTTATGCGTTGTGAGGCGTTGTTAGCGGTCGCAACCGCTGCCGGTGGCGCGCGACAAACCATTGAATTAAAATGCATTTTTGGATCGGTCGGCTGCAAAAGAAGGCGCCATGACCTCACCGGTGACGCAGACCAGCGACGTCCTCTCGTTCGGCCCTTTCCGTCTGGTCGCTGGCGAAAGGCTTCTGATCCGGGACGGCAAGCCCGTGGAACTGGGCGCGCGTGCCTTCGACATTCTGATGGCCTTGTTATCTCGCCCGAACGAAGTTGTCGGAAAAAAAGACTTGCTGTCTCTGGTCTGGCCCGACGTCGTGGTCGAAGAAGGCAGCCTTCGCTTCCACATGGCCAGTCTGCGCAAGGCGCTCGGCGATGGGAAAGATGGTGCAAGATATATCACGACGCTTGCCGGGCGTGGCTATTGCTTCGTGTCACCGGTCTCCCGGTCAACCGGACATGCTGATAGCGCTACTCCCGTAGCCGTCAGCTTCACACACGCGAATTTGCCGAACCGGCTTGGCAGAATGGTCGGTCGCGACGACGATGTTCTCAACCTTTCAACCCAACTCACCACTTCACGCTTTGTCACCATTGTTGGCCCCGGCGGCGTCGGAAAGACCACGGTTGCGGTAGCCGTCGGGCATCATCTAAGCGATGCCTTCGCCGGGGCCGCGCTATTTGTCGATCTTGGCATGCTCAGCGATCCCAAGCTGGTGGCAACAGCTGTGGCCTCGATGCTCGGTCTGTCGGTCCAGTCCGAAGATGTTCGACCAAGTCTGATCGCATATTTGCGCGACAAGCAGATTTTGTTGATCCTCGATACCTGCGAACATCTCATCGAAGCGGTCGCAGCGCTCGCCGAAAGCATTCTGGAGGCTGCGCCGAAGGTCCACATCCTGACCACAAGCCGCGAGGCTCTGCAGATCGACGGTGAGCACATCTACAGACTGGATGCGCTTGCCTATCCGCTGGACAATGCGGAGCTAACAGCAGCGACAATCCAGCTTTTTCCGGCCACGCGGATGTTCGTGGAGCGGGCAATAGCGAGCGGCGCGCGTCTGGATGTCGACGATACGGAAGCGGCGATAGTTGCAAGCATCTGTCAGAAGCTTGATGGTGTAGCGCTCGCTATCGAATTGGCGGCGAGGCGCGTCGGATCCTACGGCCTGCAGCAGACTGCCTCACTGATCGATCAGCGCCTGACACTTCTATGGTCGGGATCGCGCACCGCGCCGCCGCGCCAAAAGACGCTGCAGGCCATGTTGGACTGGAGCTACGGCCTGCTTTCGGAACTGGAGCGCACGGTGCTTCGGCGTCTCGCAATATTCGTTGGACATTTCACACTCGATGCAGCCTTGGAGGTCGTGGCGAGCGAGAGCCTCGATCAATCGGCAGTGTTTGGTGCGATCGACAGTCTCGTCGCCAAATCGATGGTGACGACGCGTCCGGTCGGAGCCATGATGCGGTACCGGCTGCTCGACACGACGCGCGCCTACACTCTTGAAATCGCGATTGATGACGTCGAGTTCGCCGAATTGGCTGCACGGCACGCGGGTTATTATCGGCGCTGGCTGGAACAGGCCGGGACTGAATGGGCGACCCTATCGACGGGCACCGAGCGGGCACCGTACTTTGCCGGCCTCAACAATGTTCGAGCGGCTTTGGAACGATGTTTCGGTGAAAATGGCGACGTGAAAATTGGCGTGGGCTTGGCGGCCGCAGCGGCGCCGGTTTTTCTGGCGATGTCTCTGGTGCCCGAGTGTCTTCGCTGGTCGAAGCGCGCGCTTCTTGCGCTCGACGATTCGATGCGCGGCGGGTCCGACGAGATGCACCTCCAGGCCGGTTTGGGGATTTCGTCTATGCACCTATACGGTGAAGACGATGCGACGCGGATGGCGCTGAGCAGAAGCGCGACAATTGCCGAAGAGCGTGGCGACGTTCTGAACCAGATCGGGCTCCTGGGCATGCTGCGCATGTTCCACTTCCGTGCCGCTGATTTCAAAACCGCCCTTCGTTACGCGAAGCGCTGCCGATCCGCTGCCGAAACGGCGGAGGATCCCGCCGCTATCGCGTTGGCCCGTTCGATGTTGGGGCGATCACTTCATATGATCGGCGATCTGAATGGTGCTCGCTTCGAACTTGAGGCCAGCCTGCATCAGTGGTCGCGCGCTCAGCGGACCACAATTTATCTTGCCCGCGACCTTCAATACCCAGCTGACGTTACTCTGGCACGAACTCTCTGGTTACAGGGTCACCCAACCGAGGCTGCGGAGCGCGCACACCAGGTAATCAAGAGTGTCAGTCAAATTGACCATCCGCCGTCGCTCGCGGTCGTTTTGGCTTGGGCTACTTCGGTATTCCTTTGGACCGGCGATCTGGAAAATGCCGAAAAATACATCGATGCGACCATCTACCAAGCTGAATCATATTCACTGGGTCCGTTCGTTGCTGTTGGACAAGCCCGCAGGGCAGAGCTGGATATTCGCCGCGGGAACGCACAGGACGGGGTCGACAGGCTGCAAGCGTGTCTGGAGGCAATCCACAGGGTGGGTTACGAACTTCTGACGACGGAGTTCAATATCTCGCTCGCGCAAGGCCTCGCTACGATTGGGCAAATTGCCGAAGGCAGCGCATTAGTTGATAGGGCAATCCAACGGGTCGAGGCAAATGGCGATGACTTGTACATTCCGGAATTGCTCCGCGTGAAGGGCGGCCTTCTTCTGTCAATGCCGCAGGAGGGCGTCAATGACGCGGAAACTTGCTTCACGCAGTCAATTGAATTGAGCCGCCGGCAGGGTGCGCGGGCATGGGAGTTGCGAACCGCAATCGATCTCGCGACATTTTGGGCGGATCAGGGACGCTCCAAAAACGCTGGCGATCTCTTGCGGCCAGTGGTCGAGCAATTCGCGAAGGGCTCGAAAACGACGGATATCAAGACCGCCGAAAGACTGCTGGCTAGTTTCAAATAGTTCAGCGCTCATTGAAAGAAATTCATAACGCGCGTTGTGCGCGCTAGCCTGCCCCTAGGTTTTTTCGAATGGACTCAGAGACCGCCTACGGCGGTCTCTTCCCGATCTAATTGCAGGGCCGTCCGCTTAAATATTGCGAATTGCCGGAAGAGGCGAGCGCCCACGGATCATGTCTGCGGCCTTCTCCGCAATCATGATCACCGGCGCATTGGTATTGCCTCCAATCATTCCCGGCATGATCGAGGCATCGACCACGCGCAGTCCCTCGACCCCGCGCACGCGCAATTCCGCATCGACCACATCCTGTTCGTCCTTGCCCATTCGGCAGGTGCCGACTGGATGAAAGCATGTGTTGGACGAGGCGCGGATATAGTCTTTGAGGCCTTCATCGCTTTGTACCGTGGGACCTGGACGAATCTCCGCGCCGCGCACGCGATTCCACGCAGGCGCCTCGAGAATCCGGCGCGCGAGACGCGTGCCTCGCACCATATCCTCCAGGTCTTCGCTGTCGGCATAAAAGGCGGGATCGATCACTGGCGCGAGCACAGGGTCACGGCCCGCAATCTTTACCGTGCCGCTGCTTTTCGGTCGCAGCAATATCGTGATCAGTCCATAGCCGTGGCCGATGCCCATGCGCCCGTCCGGAGTTCTCTCTGCCGGCATCAGGATGAACTGGATATCCGGACGATCGAGGCCGGGACGCGATCGCACGAAGCCGCCAGCATGCAGGATCGTGTTGGCGAAGAGGCCATCCCGGAACAACACGTAGCGGGCCACATTCGAGACCAGCCATGGCAGGGTCCGCCACGACAGCCCATAGGGAACCGTCGTCGGGCTCGAATACTGCACCGGCGAGGAAATGTGATCCCGCAGATTGCGCCCAACCTGTGGAGCATGATGCACGACATCGATACCAAACGTTTTCAGCTCGGCGCCATCGCCGATGCCCGACCGCATCAAAATTACAGGTGAAGCAAAAACGCCGGCCGCGAGAATGATTTCACGCCGTGCTGCTACAATCCGTTTTTCACCTCCAGTTTCGAACTCAACCTGCACCGCACGACGCCCTTCGAAAGCGACGCACGACACCGATGAATCGCAAATGACGGTGAGATTTTTTCGCGCCTGCGCATCGCGCAAAAAAGCGGTCGCCGCGGATTCACGCCGGCCGCCGCGGATCGTCACTTGCCGGCGGCCGAATCCTTCCTGCCCTTTGCCGTTGAAATCTTCGGTGCGCGGGAGCTGCAACGAGTTCGGCCGCCTCCAGCATCATTTCGACGAGCGGACTATAGCTTTCACAGTCGGTGACGTTCAGCGGCCCGCCAACGCCGTGATAGGGCGAATCGCGGAACTGTTCGTTGTTCTCGGACATCTTGAAATAGGGCAGCACCTCTTCATAAGACCAGCCTGGATTGCCCCAACGTGCCCAGTCGTCGTAATCGGAGCGATGACCGCGGATGTAAATCGAGCCGTTGATCGAACTCGATCCGCCGAGCACGCGACCGCGGGGCAAAAAGACCGAGCGACCGGAGACATGCTGCTGCGGCGTCGACCAGTAGCACCAGTTGAGCCGCGGATGCTTGATCAGCCAGGTCACACCGAGTGGGATGTGAATGAGCGGATGACGATCCGGCGGTCCCGCCTCGATCAGGCAGACGCGAAGTGCGGGATCTTCGCTCAGCCGCCCGGCCAGCACGCACCCTGCCGAGCCGCCGCCCACAATGACGTAATCGAATATGTCGTCATCCCGCGATGATTTGGCAGCGGACATTCATCCTCCGGGCTGGCCGGCGTCATTGACACTGCGCCATTTCGTTCAGCAGAATGGCATTCCAAAATCGGGCTGGCAACCGCCGGACTGGCGCCCCCGCGTCGCCGGCATTGCCCGAAAAGAACATTCGGAGGACACCCAATGGCGCCCGTAACGCCGAAGCTCGAATTCGTTTTCAGCATCAAGATGCTGCTTGGCATCCGGCAGAAGTTCGGGCCGCTGCCGCAGGGAAGCATTCGAGGCTTCGTCTCGGCGGCCGGCGGAACGGTGGAAGGTCCCCGGCTGAATGGCCGCGTGGTGCCGAACAGCGGCGGCGACTGGGCACTCTACCGCGGCGATCATACGGTGGGCTTTGATGCGCGCTATATGCTGGAAGCTGACGACGGCACCCCGATTTACATGATGAATCGCGGCTTCCGGCACGCGCCGCCGGAGACCGCCGCACGCATGGAAGCGCTCGATCCGGTCGAACCGTCGGAGTATTACATGCGGATTGCGCCGAGCTTCGAGACGCCCGTCGGCAAGCACGACTGGCTGACCCGCACCATCATTGTCGGCTCGGCCGAACGGCGCAGCGATCATTCGATCTTCGATTATTACGCGGTGCTGTAACCCGGCGGCTGAACGATCGTTGGCGGGATCGCGTCGCGGCTCCCGACGGAAACACGCGGCTTGCGCTTAATCGCAACGCCTCAATGAAACAGCTCCTGCATGTCGGCGAGCTTTTCGATCCCGGCGATACGTTCGATCAGTCGGTCCTTCGCCGCGGACGCGAGTGGATGCCTGGCGCTCGCAAGGCAATTCTCGAATTTGCGCTGCAACGAGCAATCGTCGATCGGATTAACGGGGTGGCCAAGCGGGTCTTTTACCTCGTGCGAATAGCCGCGCCCGTCCGCCATCGAAATCACAAGCGATCCTCGCGTTGATTGCTCGAAGGTCCATGCGGGCTCCACGACGTGTTGCACTATATCCGCGATCGCATGGAGCTTCGGATCGGACAGCCGCGATGGTAGAAAATCTTGCAGGCCGACATCGCCTTGCGTTAGCGCGACTGCGACCGTGAACGGAATGCTGAATTTCGCGTCGATCGCCGTCCGTGGTCGCCGCTTCTGATCCTGCGGTTCGCAGAGCACCGAAAAAAAAGGGCTGACCTTCACGTCGATCTGCTGAAGGTTGGCGGCGTCGAAACTGCCCTCGCGCATGACAGATAGCGCGGCTTCGATGAAAGCATGCGTGCCCCGGCACGAGGGCCATGGCTTGAAGCTGACCTTGGCACCCTCATATTCGGAGCCGAGACCGCGCAGCATGTGCTCTGCATCAAATTTGCCGCGCGCGAAATTCGCATAAAGGCCGCCGGGTCCCTCGATCGGCTTGGCGAAAGCCTCGATGCCCCGCCGCGCAAGCAAGGCGGATGTGACACCAGCCCTTGCGCTAAATCCGTCACGGACAGCGCGAAGATGGGAGGCTGGATATGCCACCAACGCATCACTGAAAACTGCCTGGCATGATGCGAGCGCCAGACTTTGTATGATCTCGCCTTCGGAAAGCTTCAGAAGCCTTGCTGCGGCTGCCGCGGCACCATACGCACTCAACATGGGGATGAAGTAGAAGCCGCGTTTCTCCACGCTTTCGGTGAGGCCGAGTGCAAGGCGGCAGGATACGTCGGCACCGATCGCGACTGCATCCAGAAAGTCGCGGCCGCTGACATCGCCTGCGAACTCTGCGAGCGCCAACGCGGTGGGTACCACAGCCGCATGCGGATGTACCAGCGTCGCATCATGCGTATCCTCGAAATCGAGCGCATGAGCCATCGCGCCATTCACAAAGGCCGCCATGATCGGCGATGTCCGGAAGCCGAAGCCGAGCACGGTGCATGGCCCGCCTTCGCCGCTTTCCCTCGCAACTGCGGCAAACGCCTCACAGCCCTCGCCAAGTCCGCTTGCAGCCGACATCACGCCGATTGAATCCATTACCGCGCGCTGTGTCACCGCACGCGCTTCGGCCGCCACTTCCGCCGAACGGATGTGACGCGCGAGGATTGCCGAAATTTCCGGGGCGATGGCCATAACCTTTCCTCGCCTGCCGCTTGCTCAAGTTTTTGCGTTTCTTGCGTCGAAACTAGCAAGCCGATACTGTGCCACCTAGCGATATATCATTCCGATGAACGGAATCGACATGGCGGGAGGACGCCTTACACAAGGGCTGCGTCGAGCGGCGCAGGTCAAGCCTGGCGGCGTCGCGCTCATTGACGGCAGTCAGCGCTACGCCTGGAGCGAAGTGCCGCCACGCGTGGCGCGCGCCGCCAATTTGCTGCGCAATGCCGGCCTATCCGACGGCGGCCGTGTGGCAATCCTTGCGCTCAATAGCCACCGCTATTTCGAGATCTATTACGCGATCCCCTGGGCGGGAGGCGCCATCGTCCCTTTGAATACGCGGCTGGCGTTGCCGGAACTGCAATACATTCTCGAGGATTCCGGCGCCGGGATTCTCATCGTCGACGATAATTTTGTCTCGATCGCGCAGGCGATCAAGGAGCGGCTGCCATCGCTCGCGCTCATTCATATCTCCGACGGCGACGCGCCCGCAGGTTTTGCCGGCTACGAACAAATGCTCTGCGACATTGCAGCGATTGACGATGCCGGCCGGAGCGGCAGCGACCTTGCTGGCATCTTCTATACCGGCGGCAGCACCGGCAAGGCGAAGGGCGTCATGCTCAGTCATGACAACCTCGTCAGCAATGCAGTGAATGGCTGCTACATGATCGGGTATGATCCGAGCAGCGTTTATCTGCATGCGGCGCCGATGTGTTACCTGACCGACGGCATGTCGAGCCTGTCCATTACAATGGCGGCAGGCACGCATGTCTTCATCCCGCGTTTCGAGGTCGAGACCTGCCTGCAGGCGATGATCGAGCATCGCGTCACCAATATCGCACTCGTGCCTACGATGATCGGCATGATCGTGAATTCGCCGGGTATCGAAAATCGGGATCTGTCGAGCCTTCGGCAGTTCATGTTCGGCTCCTCACCGATCACCGAAGGCACGCTGAAGCGCGCGGTCGAGCTTTGGCCCGACATGAAATTTCTGCACGGCTGGGGCATGACCGAACTTTCCCCAATCGGCACCATGCTGCCGCATCATCTGCGGCTGCCGAACGTGGCGGGAGACCGCCTGAAATCCTGCGGGGTGGCTGCGCCGAATATCGAACTGATGATCGTTGATGAAAACGGGCGCGAGATGCCACGCGGCGACATCGGCGAGATCGTCGTGCGCGGCCCGATCGTGATGCAAGGCTACTGGAACAAGCCGGAGGAAACCGCCAAGGCATTGCGAGACGGCTGGCTGCATACCGGCGATGCCGCGGTCATGGACGACGAAGGCCTCGTCTATATCGTCGATCGGCTAAAGGACATGATCATCAGCGGTGGCGAGAATGTTTATTCCATGGAAGTGGAGAACGCCATTTCGGTGATGCCGGAAGTGGCGGAGGTATCCGTGATCGGCATTCCCCACCCGCATTGGGGTGAGTGTGTTCATGCGATCGTCGTACCGCGCAATGGTGCCGCGATTACCGCGGAATCCGTGCAGGCACATTGCCGCACCTTGATCGCAGCCTATAAATGCCCACGCAGTGTCGAACTGCGCAGCGAGCCGCTGCCGGTTTCGGCCGCTGGCAAGATTCAAAAGAATGTGCTGCGCGAGCCTTACTGGCGCGAGCAGGAAAAGCGGGTGAATTGATAAACTCGATCACACCCGCGTGCAGAGTATCAGTTTGATAACGGGGGAGTACCGAATATGCCGAGCGCAAAACCCATAATCCCGCCGGCGCGCGTCGGGTTTTTCGGACTAGGCGCCATGGGCTGCGGCATGGCCGTCAACCTGGTGCGGGCGGGCTTTACGGTCTCCGCGTTTGATCCCTCGGAGACCGCACGGCAGAATTTCGAGAACCGCAGCGGCGCCAAAGCGGTCGCCACCGCGCGCGAGGCTTGCGCCGACCAGGATGCAATCGTCACCATGCTTGGCGACGGCAAGGTGGTGCGCGCAGCCTTGCTCGGAGGCGATGCGCCAATCCAGGCGGCGAAGCCCGGCACCCTTGTGATCGACTGCTCCTCGTCGTCGCCCGTCGATACCGAAAGCCTCGCCAAGGATCTCGCACAGCGTGATCTTTCGCTCATCGATGCACCTGTTTCCGGGGCGGAGAAGGGCGCCAATGACGGGACGCTGACCCTGATGGTCGGCGGCGAGCCGGATCTTGTGAAGCGCGCCGATTCGATCCTGCGCGGCATGGGCAAATCGATTTTCCATACCGGGCCGCTCGGTGCGGGTCATGCGATGAAGACAATCAACAACTACGTGGCTGCCTTGAATCTGATTTCGGCGCTGCAAGGCCTGCTGGTCGGAAAGAAATACGGCCTCGATCCGGAGCAAATGGTCGACATCATCAACGCGTCTTACGGTCGGAATGCCGCGACCGAATTCGTGCTCAAGCAGCAGGTCACATCCGACAAATTCGCAGCCAATTTTAAAATGTGGCTGGCAGCCAAGGATGCGCGCGTCATGGCGGAAACCGCCCGTCACGTCGGCTTTTCCGGATCGTTGCCGCAGGATGTCGCCGCCATCTTCGACGAAGCCGAGAAGCAGCTCGGCCGCGATGTGGATTTCACCAACGTGTACAAGTATCTCGATACGTTCTGGAAGAGCGAAAAGCCAGCCGGCTAGCCGCCACCACTGGGGCGTCAAATTCCCTTGAATATCGGGCTTCGCCGCTCGCGAAAGGCGGCAAGCCCTTCGCGTCCGTCCGGCCCCCTCGTGACTTCCTTTTGCCAGCGCGCCTCGAGCTCGAGCACTTCCGCAAAACCGCGGTCGTCCTCGAGGACATGTTTGGTCGCGCGAAAGGCCGCGGTGGGACCATTCGCGATAAGCTGCGCAAGTTCTGCGGTACGCGTCGCTAGCGTGTCCGGTGCCACTGCCTCGTTGATCAGGCCGATATCGGCTGCCTCGCGCCCGCTCAGCATGCGGCCGGTGAACACCAATTCGGCAGCCCGGTGCCGCCCAAGCCGACGTTGCAGGAAATAATGGCCGCCCGAATCGAGAACCGCACCAATCCGGCGGAACGGACTGCCGAAGATCGCGTCGTCGGACGCGATCGTGATATCGCAAGCGAGTGCAAGCCCAAGGCCGAAGCCGAGCGCAGGCCCGTGCACTGAGGCGACGGTCGGGACCGGCAGCGTGTATAGGCGCTGCAATATCGGACCAATGCGTTTGTGCAGGACCTCGTAAGCGTCTTCTGCCTCCGGATCGATCTCGCGCACATCGCGCCCTGCACAAAAACTCGATCCGTTGCCGCGGATCACGAGACATCGCGCTGCGCGGACGCGTTCGGATGCAAGGCTCTCACCCAGCATTTCCATTTCGACCAGCTTCAGGCTGTTTTTCGCCTGGGGCCGGTCGAGTTCGAGAACGAGCGCAGCACCTTCTTCGATCAGGCGGAAAGGCTCGCTCATCGCGCCCTCCGCTGCGGACGCACATTGATCACCGGTTCCGCAGCCTCGCGATAGCCAAGTGCATTGCTCAGTTCCTTGGCTTTGCTGATGACCAGATTCGCGAGCTGCTTGTGCATCGCCGGACGATAACGGATCATCGGCATGGTGATGCCAAGCGACCCCATAACATTGCCGTCGACATCGAAGACGACACGGGCGAACCCGATCGCTTCGGGAAAAATTTCACCTTCCGCAGATGCGAAACCGCGGTCGCGGATTTCCGTCAGACGCTCTTTCATGTCTTTCAGGCTCGGCGCCGCGGTTCCCGCGGGAGAGTTACCCGCCTCGGCCACCGCCTTCGCGACTTCCTCTTCCGGAAGATAGGCAAGCATACAACGTCCGACGGCCCCCCAGGCTACCTTCTGCTCCATCAGCGGCTCGAAGTGGTAGCCGAGCGGATGCGGCGAGCGCGCAACGACCGTGCCAACGAACCGGCGCGAGGCCGGCAGGTACAGTGCGAAATAGCAAGTCTCGTGACAGGCATCGCGCATGGCGGAGAGGATGGGGTCAGCAATCTCCTCGACGCCGATCTGGCGCGTGATTAGAGTGGAGATGCGGAATAATTCACGGCCCGCACGGTAACGCTGGGTGGAAGCACGCTGCTCGATGAGCCCTTGCGACATCAGAAGCTTGAGAAGCCGATGCACGGTGCTCGGCGGCAGCGACAGCCGAGCGGCGAATTCCTTGACCGAAATTTCGCCGCCCATTTCCGCAACGCATTGAAGCATGCGGACGACGCGGACCACCGTGCTCGTTGGTTCTTCCGCCACTTGTTGCCCTTGGTTCGGTGGGCCGTCTCGAAGGCCCGGTTGCAGCTTGTCAGGCTCGCTGACGCCCTCTATCCTACTGAGTGGAAGAGCATTCCGCTAGAAGGAATGACACCGGATGGGAGGGAATGACAAAGCGGCGCCAGGCGACCGAATTTGCAGGCGGTCGCGACGCATTGGCGTCGGCGACGCCTTACGGAGCTGCGCCGACCGGCGCTGCAGGGCCTGCACCGGCCTTGTCGACCGATCTTTTGCTGAACGTGGAGGATCTGCATGTCAGTTTCGCAACCGACATCGTGAACGTCCCCGCGGTCCAGGGTTTGAGCCTCCAGGTTCGACCGGGAGAAATTGTAGCACTCGTTGGCGAGTTCAGGCTCCGGAAAGTCGGTTTCCGCGCACGCGATCATGCGGCTTCTGCCTCGCACCGGCCGCATTCCGAAAGGGCGTATTCAGTTCGAAGACCGCGACCTGCTCGCGCTTCCTGAAGAACAAATGCGCGACGTCCGAGGCCGGGAGATCGCCATGATCTTCCAGGAGCCCATGACCTCTCTCAATCCGGTCTTGCCGATCGGGCTTCAGATCATAGAGCCGCTGCAATTCCATCTCGGAATGAGTACACGAGATGCAAACCTCCGCGCTGTCGAGCTGCTGCGAATGGTGGGTATCTCCGATCCCGAGCAGCGGCTGCGACAATATCCGCATCAATTTTCCGGTGGCATGCGGCAACGCGTGATGATCGCGATCGGACTGGCCTGCAATCCGAAACTCATCATAGCCGACGAGCCGACAACGGCGCTGGACGTGACCATCCAGGCGCAGATCCTCGAATTGATGAAGGCGCTTTCGCGCGACCTAGGCATTGCTTTGATCGTCATCACCCACAATCTCGGGATTGTTGCGCGTTACGCGCATCGTGTAGTGGTCATGTATTCCGGCCGGGTGGTGGAGCAGGGCGAGGCCGACGCGGTTTTTCATCGACCTCGTCATCCCTATACGATGGGACTGCTGCGCTCGGTGCCGAGGCTCGATCGCCCGCGCAGCGGACAGCTCGAAACCATTGAGGGGCTTCCGCCGTCGGCGACAGATCCATTGCCTGGCTGCCGGTTTGCGCCGCGCTGCCCGTTCCGGCTGCCAGTCTGCGACACGCCCCCGCCTTTGGCGCCGACCGATGCCGGGAGCCTCTCTGCCTGCATCCGCGCCGCCGATATTGCCGCAGGCAAACTTGCGTGGAGAAAGCCAGCGGCCGTGGCAGCCGAGGCTGCGTTGCGTCAAGACGCTGCCGAACCAGCGTTGCGGGTACGCAACCTGACCAAGCATTTTCCGGTCAAGACCGGTCTCCTCGCGCGGACGCATCAGGTGCGCGCAGTCGAGGACGTCAGCTTTACGGTGGAGCGCGGCGAGACGCTGGGGCTTGTCGGAGAATCCGGTTGTGGAAAGAGCACGGTTGGACGCCTGATCCTTCGGCTCGACGCGCCGACTGCGGGCTCTATTGCTTTTGAAGGTCGCGACTTCGCGCAGATGAGTTGAGTTCGAGCTCAAGGCGATGCGCCGGAAAGTTCAGGCGGTTTTCCAGGACCCTTATTCCTCGCTCAATCCGCGCATGACCATCGGCCAGATCATCGCCGAACCGCTGCAGGTTTATGGTCTTGCGCCTAACATTGCAGCGGCACGCGAACGCGTCGTGAGCTTGCTGAATGAAGTCGGACTGCGTCCTGAACTCGCCGACCGCTATCCGCATCAACTCTCCGGCGGCCAACGCCAGCGGGTAGGGATCGCTCGCGCGATCGCGATCGAGCCGCAATTCATCGTGTGCGACGAGGCGGTATCCGCGCTCGACGTCTCGATCCAGGGTCAGATCGTCAATCTCCTCGAGGCATTACAGCGCAAGCGCGGCCTGGCCTATCTCTTCATTGCGCACGACCTTGCCGTGGTGCGGCACATCTCCTCGCGCATCGTGGTCATGTATCTCGGCCGGGTGATGGAAACTGCCGATCGCGACGAACTATGCGAGCGACCCCTTCATCCTTACACGAAGCTCCTCCTTGAGGCTGCACCGATCCCCGACCCCAGCGTCGAGAAGGCGCGTGCGCCCCAACTGATCCACGGCGAATTGCCAAGTCCGCTGGCTCCGCCATCCGGCTGCGTTTTCCATACGCGTTGTCCGATCGCGACCAGCGAATGCCGTGTCGAAATTCCTGTGCTCCGCGAAATACGTCCTGGCCACTCCGCCGCCTGTATCAAGGTCTGAACGGGAGCCAAACCATGCTCCGCTATGTTGCCAATCGCCTTCTGCTTGCCATCCCGACCCTGATTGGCGTCGCGATCATGACTTTCTTCATCCTGCGGGTGGTGCCAGGCGATATCGTCGAAGCCAAGCTTCGCGGCGACGGCGCACAGGTCACGACCGATGTGATCGAGCGTGAGCGGGCAAGGCTGGGACTGGACAAGCCGCGCTCCGAACAATTCCTCGACTGGATGAAAGGGCTCGCGCGGCTCGACCTCGGCAACTCGATGTGGACCGGCCGTCCCGTGATCGAGGAAGTCGCAGCCCGATTTGAGATCACGTTTCAGATCGCATTGATGGCGACACTGATAGGCTGCTTCATCGCGATTCCGCTTGGGGTCATGGCAGCGCTCTATCGCGGTACCTTTGTCGATACACTGATCCGGCTTTTTGCGGTGGCAGGGCTTGCCGTTCCGAGCTTCTGGCTTGGCATGTTGATCGTCCTGGCGCTGCTTTGGTCCGTCGGGTCGCTTCCGCCGCTGACTTTCACGCCGATCTACAAGGATCCGGCCGCAAATCTCTGGCAATTGATCTGGCCCGCGCTTGCGGTCGGGTATCGCTTTGCAGCCGTGCTGACGCGCATCGTCCGCTCGTCACTGCTTGAGGTTCTCGGTGAGGACTATATCCGCACCGCACGCGCCAAGGGTGTCATCGAATCCGTGATCGTCCGCCGGCACGCTTTGCGCAACGCTCTGCTGCCAGCGGTGACCGTCATCGGGCTCGAATTCGCGTTTCTGCTTGGCGGTCTCGTCGTCACCGAACAGGTCTTCAGCCTGAACGGGCTTGGAAGGCTGTTCGTGCAGAGCGTCGCGCGGCACGACTTTACGCTGATCCAGGGCATGGTGATGCTGTTTGCCGCTTTCTACATCGCTATCAACCTCGTCATCGATCTCATCTATGCCGCGCTCGATCCGCGCGTACGCTATCAGTGAGGCTGCCATGAGCGACACGACGGTTCGGACGCGCAAAACCTCCTCCTGGGTTCAAAATCCGCTGGTCGACTTCTGCCTCAAGCAGCCGACCGGTGCCGTTGCCCTGCTCGCGTTGCTGGTGATGCTGTTTGCAGGTGTGTTCGCGGAGCATATTGCTCCCTACAATCCCATAACCAACGATCTCGCGGCCATGCTGGAGCCGCCCAGTGCAAAGCACATACTCGGAACCGATCCCTTCGGACGTGATATCTTTTCGCGGATCATCTATGGCGCTCGCACCGCGCTGATCATCGGCCTGTCTTCCGCCTTCGTCGGCTGTACGGTCGGCGCGATCATCGGCGCAGCGTCGGCCTATTTCGGCGGCAAAGTCGACAATGCGATCCAGCGCTGTATCGATCTCATGCTGTCGTTTCCGCTGATCGTGCTGGCTCTGGTGGTCGTCGCGGTGCTCGGCCGCGCCGTCGTTTTCGGCATCGACATCAATCTCATCCTCGCGATTGCCATTCCGATCGTGCCGCAGGTTGCGCGGGTGATCCGTTCGTCGGCGCTCGTGATCCGGAATCTGCCTTACGTTGATGCGGCGCGGATCGCGGGCTATTCCAACACCCGCATTGTATTGCGCCACATGATGCCGAATTTGATGGCGCCCTATCTGATCATGCTGACAGCCTACATCGCGCAGGCGATCCTGCTGGAAGCTGTGCTGTCCTTCCTTGGCCTTGGCATTGCCGAGCCGACGCCTGCCTGGGGATTGATGCTTTCCGGCAGCGCGGCGGATTTCTTCGACGAAGCCCCCTGGATCGTAATTTTTCCAGGAATTGCCATCAGCCTCGCCGTATTTGCCTTCAACCTGTTGGGCGATGCCCTGCGCGACTGGCTGGACCCAAAATTCAAGACCTGACGGGCGCGCGGCGCTTACGCCTTCGCGTCCTCGCGGATCATGGCAGCGCCCTTCTCGCCGATCATGATCGTCGGCGCGTTGGTGTTGCCGGTTGTGATCCTCGGCATAATCGACGCATCGACCACCCGCAGGCCCTCGATGCCGTGAACGCGCAGACGCGGGTCCACAACGGCATTTGGCCCATTGCCCATGCGACAGGTGCCCACTGGATGAAATACGGTCGAGCAATGTGTGCGGGCAAATTCCTTCAGCGCTTCGTCATCCTGCGCCTGCAAGCCGGGCACGGTCTCCGCCGCGACAACATCGGAAATCGCCGGTTGCGTGAAAACGCGGCGCGCCAGCCGGATGCCTTCGAGCGCCACCATCATGTCTTCCGGCGCTGAGAAATAGTTCGGCCGAATTTTTGGTGCCGCTTTCGGATCGGACGAAGCTGCCATGATCGTTCCGCGGCTCTCCGGGTTCACGGCACAGATGGCTGCCGTCATGCCCGGCTCGCGCTCAAGTTCGCCGAAGCGGCTCCGGTCGTAGCTTCCCGGCGTGAACAGTATCTGCAAATCGGGGCTGCTCCGCCCCTCACGCGTACGCGCAAATATGGTCGCGGCAGATACGCCGAAAGTCAGTGCGCCGGTCCCGAACAGGCACCAGCGTGCAACCTCGCGCGCCAGTCTGGCACCGCGCCGGAGTTGATTCACTGAAATCTCGCCCTGCACCCGATAAGCCAGCAAAGCGGCGAGATGATCGATCAGATTCGAGCCTACGCCTGGAAGATCGTGCGATACCGGAACCCCGATCGCCTGAAGGTGCGGGGCAGGGCCGATGCCCGACACCTGGAGAAGCTGCGGCGAGTTGACAGCGCCGCCGCAAACGATCACCTCGCGGCGCGCTCGCGCCAGCATGATCTCGCCGCCGCGTTCGTATTCGACGCCGGTGGCACGTCGATCCTCCAGCAGAATGCGCCGCGCCTGAGCATTGATCTCGACCTGTAGATTGGTGCGGCGCTCCGCAGGCCGCAGAAACGCACGCGCGGTGGAGTGGCGGACGCGCCGGTTTCGGCTCATCTGGGAATAGCCCACACCCTCCGGTTCGGGACCGTTGAGATCGGGCGAGAACGGGATGCCGGCTTGCTGCGCGGCTTTCACGAAACGATGGGTCAGCGGCAGAATCGTTCGATAGTCCTCGACTGCCATCTCACCGTCGCGACCGCGATAGTCATCGTCGCCACCGATCCGCCGCTCCGATTTACGAAAAAACGGCAGAACCTCCGTATAGCTCCAGCCGGTACATCCCATCTGCGCCCAGCCCTCGTAATCGGCCGGATGCCCCCGCAGATACAGCATACCGTTGATCGAACTCGATCCGCCAAGCACCTTGCCGCGCGGCCATGCCAGCGCGCGATCGCCAATGCCTGAATCGGGTTCGCTCGTGTAGTTCCAATTGACGACGGGGTGTCGGAGCAACTTCACCATGCCGGCGGGGATATGAATCATGGGATTGTGGTCGCGTGGTCCTGCCTCGAGCAGCAGCACGCTATGGCCGTCTTCGCTCAACCGCGCAGCGACTACGCATCCAGCCGACCCGGCCCCGACGACGATGAAGTCAACTTCGCTGGTCTGCATGAATTGGACTTAACCACATCGGCAGATCAAATTCCTTATCGGGGCGACCCTGACCCGCGACGAGCGGCTTCTACCGGTCGAACCACACCTCCGACATATCGAGATTGAGCACCGTGGTTGGCGCAAGCTTCCAACCTTTGAACTCTTTCACCGCAGCGGTTGCACGGTTATTGCCAAAGAGCGGAATGGAATATCCCTGATCCATCAGCCGTTCGAGGAACTGCCGTACCACCACCTTGCGCGCCGCAGGGTCGGCGATCTCCGCCTGCTTGTCGAAGAGTTCTACGAGTGCCTTATCTTCCGCGCCGGAATAATTATTCGGACTTCCCGGCACGAATTTCACCAGGACCTCGTTCGGATCGACGCTGACGGTGTTGTTGAAGTCGATCGCGACGTCGTAATTGCCGCCGGTCATTGCCGCAAAATACGGCGGCGTTTCCGCTGGGATCTGGTCGACCTCGATACCGACCTTGCGCCACTGATCCATCAGATAGATGCCAAGCGGCTGCCAGGGCAGGCGAACATTCCGGTTAAGCAGGGTGAATTTCAGATTGGGCACGCCCGCTTCCGCAAGAAGGCGCTTGGCTTCCTCACGCTGCTTTTCGATGTCGGAGCCGAAACCGGGGAGCTTGGCCATCTCGTCGCTGGAATATTCGCCAAGGGTTCCCGGCGGCACGTACACGGTCGCGAATTCCAGCGTTGCGAGCTTCGCCAGGCTCGGAAGCCCGCCTTGTCGATCGACCGCAAGACTCAAGGCCTTGCGCACGCGCGGATCGTTGAAAGGCGGTTTGCGCACATTCACGGTGACGAAATTCGTGATGTTGAAGGTGCTCTGGTGAAATGCCACGGCATCGCCGCGCAGGCTTTTCAATCGGGTCTGATCGGGCGGCGCTACCTGAAACAACAGCGCGTCCACCTGGCCGCCTGCGAGCGCGTTGACCACTCCGGGACCGTTGATGAAGAACGCACGAATCCCGTCCAGGTAAGGCTTGCCTTGCCGGAAATAATTATCGAAGCGTTTCGCCGACCAGTGCGATCCCTTGACGTATTCCTCGAATACGAACGGACCGGTACCCATGACGTTGGTATTGTACCAGCTCTGATCCTGGTCCAGCCTTTTCGCCGAATACACGCAGTTCCAAGGGCTCGCAAACAGATTGAGTGCTGCCGGGTTCACGCGCTTCATCTTGAACACGACCGTGTCCGGCGCCGGTGTCTCAATCGAGTCGATGCTGTCGAATTGTCCCTTGCGCGCGGACGTGATGCCTTTCGGCGGATCGCGCAGCCGGTCAAAAGTTGCCTTGATGTCCGATGATGACAGCACGCTGCCGTCGTGGAATTTAACCCCCGGATGCAGCTTGAATGTGTAAGTGAGCCGATCTGGCGAGACAGTCCAGGAATCGGCGAGATCTCCGACAATCTTGGAATAGTCGTTGGGATCGTATTTGAGCAGCGTTGAATAATGCGGTGCCAATACCTGCAGCGCGAACGATGTCGCAGCCGAATGGCAATCGAATGTCGTGGGCTCGCCCTCGACCACATGCCTCAGAATGCCGCCGCGCTTCGGCGTCTCTGCGGCAGCGGCCGTTACGACGCCGCTTACAATTGCGATACAGGCAAGACTTCGCACAATACGAGCGACACTCATCAAATCCTCCCTTGCCTTATGCGACCAAGCACACCTTAAGGGCTTCGGTCGTCGTTCCGTTTATCGGAACGCTATTTCTTACAGTGGAGTCTATCGACTGCGCATTGGGAGTTCAATGCGGGTGCGGCAGATAAGCTCAGCCCTCGCGATCAAGCTTGTCGCTGAAAACCGGACTGCGCTTTCCCAGGAATGAGCGAACGCCTTCTGCAATATCCGCCGAAGTCGCTAACCGAGCCGCATATTCGCGCGCTATTGCCAGTGCCGCATCTTCACTGTCGTTTTGCGCCGCAATGATGGCGCGCTTGGCATATTGCGTGGCACGTGGTGGTAACGCGGCGAGAATTTTTGCAAAATCGAAGCTCTCCTCAGCGAAGCTCGCCTGCGCAATGACGCGCGTCACCAATCCCCATTCCAGTGCTGTTGCCGCGTCGATCGCATCGCCGAGCAAAATCAATTGCGTCGCCCGCGTCTGACCGATCCGCCGCGTGACGCGAACGGTACCTCCGGCCGCCGGAATCGCACCAAGCTTGATCTCGGGAAGCGCGAAGCGCGAACGATCGGACGCGACGATGAAATCGCAGCAGGCGGCAAGCTCCAGCCCGCCGCCGAATGCCGCGCCCTCGACCGCTGCGACGGTCGGCTTTGGGCAATTCGCGAGGCGGTCAAAAAGCAACGCGTCATTTGTAAGTTGCGCTAGCGAGCGATCTTTCGAACCCAGATTCGCTGAAAGCTCCTTGAGATCGAAACCGGAGCAAAAGGTCTTTAGTCCATCGCCGCGCAGGACGATCGCACGAACGGTGTCGTCCTGCTCGAATTCCTGAATCCGGGCCGCAAGTTCGGCTCTCATTGCGGCATCGAGCGCGTTCATCGGAGGAGCGGAGATGATCGCTGTTGCAACTCGATCGGATACCTCGGCGATGATCCGGCCCATGGAGTTCTTCGTTTCTCTTGCCTAATTCGGCGATGCAATCAGCGTAAGGACGGACGAGGCCGTCGCCAAGACCGCTCCTTCCCGATCGCGCAAGGTTGCGCGGGCGAATCCATTGCGGCGCCCGATGCGGTCGACCTCGCCATCCGCCTGCAAAAATCCCAGCCGCGCCGGCGCAAGAAATGACACGTTGATACCGGCAGTGGCAAAGCCTGTTTTTGCATCCAGCTTTGTCATGATGGCGGCTGCCATTGCGAAATCCAGCATCGCCGATACCGCGCCGCCCTGAACGATGCTGGCACCCTGCAGAAAAAGCGGTCCAGGCTCGAAATTCAGCACGATGCGTCCGTCACCTGCCGCCACGATGGTGGTGCCAAGCGCCTTCAGAAGCGGGGAGGAATCAAACGCAAGCGGCACGCTAGGATCGGCGAGAAAGGCGAGAATACGCTCGCGATCAGGATTCGGCGGACTCATATCTTTGATCGTTCAATTGATCTCGATACAGACCTTGCCGATATGTTTGCCACCCTGCATCCATGTCAGCGCTTCGGCAAGCTGTTCCAGCGGGAAAACACGGTCTACCACGGGCTTTATCGAATGCTGAGCGATTGCTCGCAGCATGTCGGCGAATTGACGGCGATTACCCATGGCGACGCCTACGACATTCAGAAGGTTCATAGTGATCAGCGGCAGCGGGAGGTCGAGCGATGGGCCGGCGAGGACGCCGATCATGGGGATGGTCCCGCCGAGCCTCGACGCGCGTATCGACTGCTTTATCGTTCCGGCACCACCCACCTCGACCACGACATCGACCCCGCGGCCTTTCGTGAGCTTGCGCGCGGTCTTTCCCCATTCCGCGTCCTCGCGATAATTGATGAGATGATCTGCGCCAAGCGAGCGCAGCCGCGCGAGCTTTTCTTCGCTGGACGATGTCGCAATCACGGCAGCTCCGGCGGCCTTTGCGAATTGCAGCGCAAATAGCGAGACCCCGCCGGTCCCCTGCGTCAGAACGACATGCTCAGGCCCGGTTTGGTGCGCGACACGAACCGCGCTCCAGGCGGTCAGCGCGGCGCAAGGCAGCGTCGCCGCTTCCACGAAGCTAAGTTGCGGCGGGATCGCAAGAATCGCGTCGCGCTCGAACACCCGGTACTGGCAGGCAACTCCGTCAGCCAGTCCGCCCGGGGCGTCGCGCAGCAAAAATTCCTGAGCTTGCCCATCATGCCAATGCGGAAAAAAGCTGCCGACGACACGATCGCCTGTCTTCCATTCCTTGACACCGGCGCCGACCTCCACGATCTCGCCCGCGCCATCCGACAACAGGATCAAATCTTCTCGTCTCTGCATCGAGCCATATTTGCCGTCCAGCGTCAGCAGATCGCGGAAATTCAAGGAAGCCGCGCGCATGCGGACCAGCACCTGACCGGGACCGGGCTTCGGGTCCGGCATGTCGCGAAGCGCAAGATTGGAAAGACCCAGCCCACCCATCACCATGGCCTTCATCGGCTCGTCTCCCTGTGTACGTTGCGCATCGCCGCGCCGGTCATAATGCGTGGAATTTTCGGTTATCCTGCGCCATGTCGAGCAACATCGCGGGCGGCTCGAAACGGCCGCCGAAGCGCGCGGCATATTCCTTTGCCCGGCGCGCAAATTCGGCAGCTCCAATCCGGTCGACATACGAGAATACGCCGCCGAGATGCGCCGGGTATCCCCAGCCGAGAACAGAGGCGAGATCTCCGTCAATTGGTCGATCGACAATCTTCTCTTCCAGCGTGCGAATAGCCTCCAGCGACTGCACAAAAAGAAGCCGCTCGCGAACCGTCGTCTCGTCGAGCGGCGATGGCTTCGTGCCCAGACAGGCGGCGAGCTGATCCCAGGGATCGCGCACCTCACCCGCATAGTTGTATACGCCGTTGCTCTTGAGCTTGCCGATGCGCCCGGCATCGGCGAGTTTCCCCACGGTGTCGTGCGCGACGCTGCCGCGATCCGCAATCCGACTACCGTCGCCACGCATTGAGGCAAAGATGTCCTTCAGAAGCGGAATCGTGACCATGTCGCAGAGCGCCACTGGTCCAATCGAGAACCCTGCATTGACGGCTGCGTTGTCGATAAGCTGCGGGGCGACGCCTTCGGCAAGCAAATTCATCGTCTCGGTGGAATAGGTCGTGACGACGCGGCTGGTGAAGAAGCCGAGGCCGTCGCGCACCACCACCGGCGTCTTGTCAATCGCTTTCAGAAAGTCGAGCGCTCTGGCGAGGGTCTGATCCGATGTCGCGGCGGTTCGGATCGCTTCGACAAGAGGCATTCTCTCAACCGGAGAGAAGAAGTGCAGGCCAAGCATGCAGGATGGATCCGGTACGGCCTTCGCCAGTTCGGCAATCGGGATGCTCGAGGTGTTGCTCGCGATAGGCGTACCGGGCCTGGCCAGGGCTGCGGCTTTCTTGAGCACCTCTTTTTTCAGATCGGGCCGCTCGAATACGGCCTCCACGACGATGTCGCTCTCAGCGACTCCATCATAATCCGCGGTCGGCCGGATACGTGCCATCACATCGGCGACCGAACCGCGCAGGCGGCCCCGTTCACCATCTCGCTCGGCACTGCGTGCGATGACGTCGCGGCTCTTGGCGGCGACCTCATCCGACATGTCGATTAGATCGACCTGCAACCCCGCCTGGGCAGCGACATATGCAATGCCGCGGCCCATCACGCCGCCGCCGATCACCGTGATGCGCGCGGGCTTCGATGGCGCCACGTCCTTCGGACGCATCTTCATTGCTTTCGCGTCGGTCGTGCCGACGAAAAGCGTTCGGATCTTGGCTTTTGCATCGGGCGAGGCAGCCAGTCGCGCAAAATATCGCGTCTCGATCGCAATCCCCGCGTCGAGACCGCGCTCCAGGCCGTGATGCAGAACCTGCAGAATTGCCTCGCTTGCGATATCGCAGGCTGCGCTGCGCTTATGCAGCCGCGTCCAGCTTCCCATAAAGAATTGCCGGCCTTCCGCGGATTGCGGCGCAAATCCGGGAAGCCTGTAGCCCTTCACATCCCAGGGCTGAACCGCATTCGGATTGGTGAGCGCCCACACTTTCGCTTCTTCAAGCAGTTTGTCCGATGGCACTACGGCATGAATGATGCCGGCTGCGAGTGCGTCGGCCGGCTTCAGACGACGGCCTTCGAGCAGCAACGGCGCCGCTGCCGCAATGCCGATTAAACGAGGCAAACGCTGTGTCCCGCCGCCGCCAGGCATCAGACCCAGAGTTACCTCCGGCAATCCAAAACGTGCCGACGGCTGATCGGCCGCAATGCGACGATGGCAGGCCAGCGCCAGTTCGAAGCCGCCGCCAAGCGCGGTGCCATTCAGCGCGGCTACAACGGGCTTGCCGCCAGTCTCCAGCTTGCGGAGCGCCTTGAGGAACGGGGTCACAATGGCGATCGTGTCAGCCGGCGTCTGTACGCGCCGTAGCTGATCGAGGTCGCCGCCAGCCAGGAAGTCGCGCTTGTCGGACGACAGCACAATGCCCTTGACGGACTCGTCCGCCAAAAGACGATCGATCAGGCCTGAAAATTCAACATTGTCCTTCGCGCCGAGTGTATTCACCGGACCCGCACCGGAGAACACCAGAAGCGCAATGCCGTCGCCGAGATCTTCTTGCCGGATCATGCGCTGGCTCTCTCAGACCCGTTCGATGAGAGTTGCGACTCCCATGCCGAGACCGACACACAACGCTGCCACACCGCGCTTCGCACCGGTGCGCTCCAGTTCGTCGACCAAAGTGCCGATCATAATATTGCCGGTAGCGCCAATCGGATGGCCCATGGCGATCGCGCCACCATTGACGTTGACCCGATCATGCGAGACACCGGTCTCCTCCATGAAATGCAGGACGACGGAAGCAAAGGCTTCGTTGACTTCGAACAGATCAACGTCGTCCAACGTCAGTCCGGCGCGAGCAACGCATTTGCGCGCCGCTTCGCCTGGCGCCGTCAGCATCAGGCATGGATCGCATCCAACCGTCGCGAAACTTACAAAGCGGGCGCGCGGCCTTAGACCAAGTTGCTTTCCGAGCGCCGGCGGGCCGATCAACATTGCGGCGGCACCATCGACTACCCCGGACGAGTTGCCGGCAGTGTGAACATGGTTCAGCCGGTTCACCTGCGGATAGCGGTTCCGGACGATATCGCCGAAGCCGCCTTTCGTTGCCATAACCTCGAAGGCAGGCTTCAGTTTGGCCAGTGCAGCCATATCGGTGGATGGCCGCATATGCTCATCTTGCGACAGGCAGGGCGTACCGTTGAAATCGTTCACCGGAATGATGGAGTCTTTGAACCGGCCTTCGCTCCAGGCTCGCGCCGCACGCTTCTGCAATTCAACTGCGTAGGCGTCGACATCCTCACGGCTGTGGCCGTCCAACGTGGCAACGAGGTCGGCTGCCACGCCGAGCGGCGTAAAATTCGTGATGGTGTTGAATTCCGCGTCGCTCCCCCAGGGGCCGCCGGTGCCGCCCATTGAAATGAGCGACATCATCTCGACGCCGCCGGCAATCATGCAATCGGCCTGTCCCGCCATGACGCGCGACGCCGCGGAATTCGCAGCATCGAGTCCTGAGGAGCAAAATCGGCTCACAACCGAGCCCGAAATTTTCTCGTCGAAGCCGGCCCGCAACAGCGATGAACGCGCGATATCGGCGCCCTGGTCGTCGACGGCGTCGCCGCACCCGAAAACAACGTCGTCGATGGTCGTACGATTGCAGCCGGTGCGCTTCGCCAAGGCCCTCAGCACCGTGGCGCCGAGATCGATAGGCGAAAGAGTATGGAGGCCGCCGCTTGCGCGGCCAGACCCACGTGGCGTGCGCAATGAATCATAGATCAAAGCATCGACCATGCTGCGCTCCAGCCCTTTCTGCCGTGGGATACGAAAGCTCCGGTCGCACACCCGGCTGGACGTTCCGTTATTCGGAATGCCGTTTCATTATTGATATCGAAGGCGCGAGACTATCTCAAGCGGCTAAATCGAACCCTATCGTTGATGATTTGCCAGTGGTTTCCTCGTCGCCGGGTTCGCGTCGCCGACGCTTGCGGTATTTGCACCGGTAAAACGCCTGTGACTCGGTGCCGGCGCTGTGGAAAGCGCGGCACCCGCGCGATAGTATTTGAACTCTCGTAATCTGCTGCGGAATTCGCGACATGGCCCTGCAACCTCTTTTCATCGCCCTGGTGGCGGCCGCTCTCAACCTTTTCGCGATCCTGGGGGTCGACGTTGCGGGCGCTCAGAACCGGCTGCCACCCTGCTCGCAGGCCCGAGGCGCGGTCTGGAACAATTGCGAGGGGCCCTCCAATCTGTCCTCCGGAGACAAGTATTTCGGAGAGTTCCGCAACCACAAGCGCAATGGCTTTGGCACGTATACGTTTGCCAGCGGCAACAAATACGTCGGCGAATTCGTCGACGACAGGATCGAAGGTCAGGGCACCTATACGTTCAAAACCGGCAACAAGTATGTAGGTCAATTCCGGAACGAGAAGCGCAATGGCCGCGGCACCTTCACCTGGAATGACGGCAATGTTTATTTCGGTGATTTTGTCGATGACAAGATAAACGGGCAGGGCACCTTCACCTTCGCCAACGGCAACAAGTATGTCGGGGCCTTTCGCAACGAGAAGCGCAACGGCCGCGGTACCTTTACCTGGAAGGACGGCAACGTTTATGTCGGCGAGTTCGTCGACGATAAAATGCACGGTCAGGGCGTATTCAACTTTTTCAACGGCGAGAAATACGTCGGCGAATTCCGCAACGAGCAGCGCAACGGCAGAGGTACCTTCACCTTCCCGAATGGCGACAAGTATGTCGGCGACTTTCTGAACGACAAATATCACGGCTTCGGCGCCTTCACTTACGCCGACCGCCGCGATTTCGTGGGCGAGTTCCGCGAGGGCAAGAAGAACGGGCGCGGCACATTCACCTGGCTGAATGGTGAAAAATATGTCGGCGAATTCCGCGACGACAAGCGCGACGGTCAGGGCATCTTGTACGCCGCCAACGGCACGGTGAAGCAATCGGGCAATTGGCAGAGCGACAATTTTGTTGGTGGGCCTATGGTGTCTCAGGAGCAGGTTGCGCCCCAGCAGCAGCAAGCGCTGGTTGCGCCGCTCCAGCAGCAGCAAAATCAGGCGCTGCCCGCGCCCGGTGCCGATCAGGGGCGCCGCGTCGCCCTGATCATCGGAAACACGAATTATCGCTTCGCCTCGGCGCTGCAAAATCCGAACAATGATGCGCAATTGCTCGCCCAGACTTTGCGCGCCGTCGGATTTCAGACGGTCATGGTAAAGACCGACCTGGATCGCGAGGGAATGATCCGCACCTTGCGGGAGTTCGCAGGTGTGGCGGACGCCGCAGACTGGGCAGTGGTCTATTATTCAGGTCATGGCATCGAATTCGGTGGGATCAATTACATGGTGCCGATCGATGCGCAGCTCAAAGTCGACCGCGATATCGACCTTGAGACGATTGATGTCGGCAAAGTCATGAGCGCGATCGACGGCGCACGGCGGCTTCGCCTGGTCATTCTCGATGCGTGCCGGGACAATCCGTTCGCCAGCCAGATGAAGCGTACGGTCGCGACCCGTTCCTTGGGACGCGGTCTGGCACAGATCGAACCCACGGTCGGTACCTTGATCGTCTACGCAGCAAAGCATGGCGAAACCGCGCTCGACGGTACCGGACGCAACAGCCCCTTCATCGAGTCGCTGGTCAAGCGGATCAACCAGAAGCCGGCAATCGAAATGCGCCGTCTTTTCGATTTCGTCAGAGACGACGTGCTCGCGACTACGCAAAGAAAACAGCAGCCCTTCTCCTATGGATCGCTGTCGGCGACCGACGACTTCTATTTCGTCCGCTGAACATCGCGCCTTTGCCGCACGTGCGCGGGCGAAGTGCGTCATGCGCATGGATGGCATAGTGCGCGGCGACCGGTGCATGGCGCCCTTCTGAACGCTCCGATGCTGTTCGGAGCGGCGGTCGAAAAGTGCCTATTCAGGCGCGGTTCATGCCAGTGCACGAAAATTGGCCCTGTTGCCTGTCGCCGACGGGGTTTCGCGCATGCGCGGTACCGCAACCGTGACGGATGTGTGCAATGGCGTCAGTTGCGGTGCACGCCGCATCAAACTGGCGGCCTGATCCAAACTCTCTGGGGAGCTGAAATCAAATGATGAAATTTATTTCGAGGGCCGCCCTGGTGGCCGCGGTAGCGACGCTTGCGATGGCAGGCTCGTCGTCCGACACCTTTGCTCGTGGCCACAAGAAGATGGCGAAGCCGGTTGCCTGTGCTCCGGCCTGGGCCCTGAAAACCAACGCATGCGCCAATGGTCTGTGCTCGATGCAGCGCTGCTGGCCGGACGGCAAATGGCAAGCGTCGATGGCCATGTGCTGGCAGCCCTGGTGCCCGAAGTAATTCGGATCGCAGGAACCCTCAGTGCAGCCTTCTGCCTGAATCCTTGATGCTCGAAATGATTACGGCTGAATGGGCCGCGCGTGCGCGTGCGGGCCATTTTTCGGCCTCTTTCGAGGTAATATGATACAATGCGCTCAATTCAGCACTTGCGTTGACTTCGGAGCCCGTCGCCCCTAGTTTCCGCGCGAATTCGACCGAAACGGCCGCGCTTGCGCGGCCTTTTGACATCCTGGCCGCGAGCGGCCGAAATAGCATCGAGAACGGCCATGAAAGTCCGCAACTCCCTGAAATCGCTGCGCGGCCGACACCGCGACAATAGGATCGTGCGCCGCAAGGGCAGGGTCTATGTCATCAACAAGACCCAGCGCCGCTTCAAGGCGCGTCAGGGCTAACGGCGAATATGGCGCCTGAAAGGCGCCTTTTCACGCAGGCGTGACTCTTTTGCAGGCTTGCCCCGTGGGCCTGTGGACGTAAGCTATGGTTTATGTCCGCCTTCCGATTCCGAACGCTTTTGGTGGCTGCGGCGCTTGCCGCGGCATGGTGTGCGCCAGCTTCCGCACAGCAGAAGGAATTCTCTCAGCCGCCAGAAAAGCTGCCGAAGGTGCAGCGCGGTCAAGATATCGATTTCCTGTTCGGCGCCCTCAAAGCTGCTCCTGACGCTGACGCCGCCAAGGCGGTGGAGGGGCGGATCTGGTCGCTGTGGCTGGTGTCCAAAAGCGACACCACAAACCTTCTGATGACTCGGGTTCGGACTGCGGTCGAGGCCAAGAATCTCGATCTTGCGGTGAAGCTGCTCGATTCCATCGTCGTGCTGAAACCGGATTACGTCGAAGGCTGGAACCGGCGTGCAACCATTAACTTCATGCGCAAGGATTATACCCGCTCGATCGAGGACATTCGCCAGGTGCTGGCGCGCGAGCCGCGCCATTTCGGCGCGCTGGCGGGTCTGGGAATGATCATGGAAGAACTCGGTGACGACAAGCGCGCACTCGAGGTCTATCGCAAAGCGGTGGAAATCAATCCGCACATGCAGCGCATCCCGGACCTGATCAAGTCCCTGACCGAAAAGGTCGAAGGCCGCGACATCTGATCTGGTCCTGAAACCGGCATTGCCTTTCCGCGTATCTTGCGTGTGTCCGGGCGCATGATCGTGGGTTTCAATCTGATAGCTCTTGTCATCGTCCTCGGCGCGCTAGCCCTGATCACGGCGGCAGGCAGCGTGCTGATTTCACGCACTCATCCGCCGAAAGGACGCTTCGTTCCGGTCGATGGCGGCCGTCTGCACATCGATGATCTTGGCGACCGTCTGTGGGACGAGACCGCTGTGGTTCTGGTGCACGGCGCGAGCGGAAACATGGAGGACATGCGGATTGCGCTCGGCGATAGGCTCTCCAGCCACTATCGCACCATCCTGATCGACCGGCCGGGGCGCGGCTGGAGCAAACGCGAGCCTGGCCATGACCTGGCGTCGCCGCAGCGTCAGGCCGACATGGTGGCGGAGGCGCTCGGCAAGCTCGGAATCCGGCGCACGATTATTGTTGGACATTCCTGGGGCGGAGCGTTCGCCACCGCTTTTGCAATTCGTCATCCGGATTTGACCGCGGGCCTCGTACTGCTCGCACCAACCTCACATCCCTGGCAGGGCGGCGTGTCCTGGTACTACACGCTGGTCACGACGCCGCTGATCGGACCGCTATTCGCGCATACGATGGTGTTGCCGCTCGGCGCGCTTCTCGCCGGAAATGCGACCGTGTCGGTATTCGAGCCGCAGAACTCCACCACAATCCTATATCGGCCGCTCCGCCACCCGGCTGGTATTGCGGCCGAAAGCATTTGAGGCCAATGCGCGTGACATGACCGAACTCAAGGGCAATCTCGAAAAGCTGGTGCCGCTCTATCCGTCGATCCGGGCGCCAACGGTCATCCTGGTCGGCGATCGCGACCTGACCGTCTCCAACGACGTGCACGCGCAAGCGCTGGTGGAGGCGATCCCGAACGCGCGTCTGGAAATCCTGCAAGGGGTCGGCCACATGCTGCATCACGCGCGGCCGGATCGTGTCGCGGCGGCGATCGATGAAGTGTTGGGGGCGTCGGAAGCTAATTCAAGTTCACCTGCCACGGTTTCTTCACGCGACCGGTATCCGCTTCACTCGAAAACGCCCTAGGCTTCGGTCGCCTCCGACCCGACAAACGCGATGCGCAGCATGTTGGTGGCGCCGGGCGTGCCGAGCGGTACGCCGGCCACGATGATCACGCGGCGGCCAGCCCTGGCGAAGCCGTCCGAGAAGGCGATGCGGCAGGCGCGCTCCACCATGTCGTCCTGATCGTGGGCGTCTTCGGCGACCACGCAATGGACGCCCCAGATCAGTGACAGTTTGCGGCCGGTCGCGATATTCGGCGAGATCGCGACCACCGGGGGCTGCGGCCGTTCGCGCGCCACCCGAAGCGCGGTCGAGCCGGAAAAGGTCCAGCAGATGATGGCCGAGAGATCGAGAGTCTCGGCAATCTGGCGGGCCGCGGCGGAAATTGCGTCGGCGCCGGTCGCCTCCGGTTCCGCGCGCTGCGCCTGGATCACGCTGCGATAGGTCGGGTCGCGCTCCACCTCCTGCGCGATCCGGTCCATGGTGGCAACCGCTTCGACCGGATATTGGCCGGCCGCCGATTCCGCCGACAGCATGATCGCGTCGGCGCCCTCGAATACGGCGGTCGCGACATCGGACACTTCGGCGCGGGTTGGCACCGGGCTTGCGATCATCGATTCCAGCATCTGGGTCGCTACCACCACCGGTTTGCCGGAACGGCGCGCCGCGCGCGTAATCTGCTTCTGCACGCCCGGCACTTTCTCGAGCGGCAATTCGACGCCGAGATCGCCGCGCGCTACCATCAATGCATCAGCCGCTTCCATGATCTCGTCGAGCCGCGTTACGGCCTGCGGCTTCTCGATTTTGGCCATCACCGCGGCACGGCCGCGCGTGATCTTCTTGGCCTCCGCGATGTCTTCGGGCCGCTGAACGAAAGACAAGGCGAGCCAGTCGATACCTGTATTGAGCGCGGCATCGAGATCGGAGCGGTCCTTGTCGGCCAGCGCGGAAAGCGGCAGCACGGTTTCCGGCAGGCTTACGCCCTTGCGGTCCGACAATTTGCCGCCGACCTCGACGCGCGCCGTCAGTTGGCCGGGCGCGATATCGGTGCAGACCAGCCGCACCTTGCCATCGTCGAGCAGTAACGTGTGGCCGGGCTGCGCGGATTTCAGGATTTCGGGATGCGGGAGGTGGACACGCGAAGTGTCTCCTGGCGCCGAATTCGAATCGAGGGTGAAGCTTTCGCCCTTCCGCAGCATCGCCGAACCGCTGCCGAACGTGCCGAGCCGCAATTTTGGTCCCTGCAGGTCGACCAGAATGCCGATCGGCCGGCCGTGATCGCGCTCGACCGAGCGGATGATCGAGACCAGTTCGCGCATCTTTTCGTGCGACGTGTGACTCATGTTGATGCGAAACACATCGGCGCCGGCTTCGAACAGGCGCGCGATGGTCGCACGATCCGAGGAAGCGGGACCGAGGGTCGCCACGATCTTGGTACGACGGAGACGTCTCATTTTTTCTGATTGCCGGAGGCGGCCGGCAAGCCGCCGGGCGGCCGCGTGCCGGTTTGCGGAAGGGTCAGCTGCGGTGCGCCCGGCTGCGACAACGGCGCCTGATCGCCGGTCTCGGTGAGCTGTACCGTCCAGGCTCGCTGCTCGCCGGTATCGACTTCGAAAAAGCCGGTGCGGTCAAAGCCTCGCGCCAGGCAATCCTCGGTGCCGCGGATGGTATATTCCTTTTCGCGCGAGCACATGAATGCCTTGCCTGACCATTCGCCGCCACGGTCGTAGTCGATCGCATAGACATAATAAAACCGTGCGACGAGGTTGCCGCGCAGCAGAGTTTCGCAGGAGCGCGGATTTCAGATTCCACCAGCCTTCGGTCACCCAGCCGTCATTGTCCTTGTAGCCCAGCGAGATGCCGACCTTGCCGCTGGTATTGTTGCAGAGCCGGAAATCGGCATGCGCGGCTACGGGCCAGAGCGTGAGCCACGCCAAGGCAAAGGCAGCGCTGAATGCTGCGCCAAGCCTGCGCCGGGCGGCATCGCTCGGAAGGGAAGAGGAGGCGTTCTGCAATCGGATCACGGGTCGTTCAGTGGGTCCTATCCGGGCACGCGAAACCGACCTAAGCCGCTGTTTTGCCGTGATTTTTCAGGGCGTGTCAACGCCGTCCACCAATATGGCGCGAAAATCATTGACGTTGGTATAGGTCGGTCCGGGTGTAATCAGGTCGCGCAGATCAGCAAAGAAAGCTGTCGAATTGTTGTCAGCCAGCATGGCTCGCGGGTCGAGCCCCAGCGCCCGCGCCCGCCCGGCACTGGTCCCGTCCGCAAAGGCGCCAGCCGGGTCCGAAGCCTCGCCGGCGCCGCCGTCGGTTCCGTCGGTATCGGCGGCGAGCGCCGCAATGCCCGGGACGCCGTCAAGGGCGATGGCCAGCGCGAGTGCGAATTCCTGGTTCGGGCCGCCGCGGCCCTGGCCGCGGATCGTAACGGTCAATTCGCCGCCCGACAGGATTACGGCGCGACGCCCTCGTGAAACGAGTTCCCGTGCGAGCTGCGCCTGTCCGGCCGCAACCTCGCGCGCTTCGCCTTCGAGCCGGTCGCCGAGAAAAACACATTCATAGCCTGCCGCCTCAACGTCCTTGCGCGCAGCGTCGAATACATCGGACGGACGGACCGCCAGCCGATATTCGGTGCCGGCGAAAATTGGATCGTCCGGCTTCGGCGATTCATTCCCGGGATCGTTCAGAGCCGCGATTGCGCCCGCCGGCAGGTCAAAATTGAAGCGCGCGGCGATGGCACGCGCATCGGCAAGCGTCGTCGCGTCGGGCATTGTTGGCCCTGAGCCTATCACCGCCGGATCGTCGCCCGGCACGTCCGATATTCCGATGGTCACAAGGCGTGCGGGATGGGCGTGACGCGCGAGCCTTCCGCCCTTGATCCGCGACAGATGTTTTCTCACGGTGTTGATCTCGCCGATATTGGCGCCGGATCGAAGCAGCGCACGCGTTACCGCCTGCTTCTCCTGCAGTGACAGGCCAGGCGCCGGCGCGATCCAGTTGGCGGAGGCGCCGCCAGAGATCAGGACCAGCACCAGATCGTCTTTCGTTGCGCTGTCGGCGAGTTCGAGCGTGCGCGCGGCGGCGTCGAGGCCGGCCTGGTCTGGCATCGGGTGGCCGGCTTCCACCATTTCGATCACTTGCAGTGGCCGCCCATAGCCGTGACGCGCGACCGCAATCCCGGATAGCCGGTCTTTCGGAAAGCCGCCCGTGAGATAATGGCGCTCGGCGACCTCGGCCATCGACCCCGCGGCCTTGCCGGCGGCGAGTACGATCAGCCGGCCGGCCTTCGGAGCAGCGGGCAGCAACCCGGGCAAATTTTGCGAGGGATGTGCCGCAGCCACCGCCTCGCCAAACAGCTTTTCGAGAAAATTTCGCGATGCGCTCTTCATTCCGATGCCGTCACGCGAATGTCAGCAAGGCGACCAGACGCCACGCTTCCGCACCGCTGCTGCTTTGTTACAGTGATTCCAAAGCGGGATATGCCTGCCAATACAAAAGAAGTCGACGGGAAACGAAACCGGGAGGATTGCATGACGGCGGTCATGTTTACGATCAATGGCAAGACGGTGAAGGTAGACGCGCAATCCGACGCGCCGCTGCTCTGGATCATCCGCGAACATCTCAAGCTGACAGGCACGAAATATGGATGCGGCGCCGCACAATGCGGTGCATGTACCGTCCACGTCGACGGCAAAGCGGTGCGCTCTTGCCAGATCCAGATGTCTCAGATTGAGGGCCGCAAGGTCACGACCATCGAGGGCCTGACGGAAAAGGGCGACCACCCGCTGCAAAAGGCCTGGATCGTCGAACAGGTGCCGCAATGCGGCTATTGCCAGTCCGGCCAGATCATGCAGGCCGCCGAATTGCTGGCAAAGACCAAGACCCCGACGCGGGCGGAGATCGTGGCGCATATGGACGGCAACATCTGCCGCTGCGGCACCTATCCGCGCATCGTGCGCGCCATCGAACGCGCTGCGAAGGAGGCCTGAGCCATGACCAGACACGATCTCAAATTGTCGCGCCGCGGCTTCGTGAAGGGAAGCGCGGGCCTGACCTTCAGCTTCGCGATCAGCGGTTTCCTGGGTGCGCGGCCGGAAGCACTCGCGCAGTCCGGCGGTCTCGCCCAGACCATCAGCGGGTGGGTCACCATCGGTACCGACAACAGCATCTTGATCGCCGCTCCCGTCGCCGAGATGGGGCAGGGCGTGTTCACCACTATTCCGATGATCGTGGCCGAAGAACTCGATGCCGACTGGTCGAAGGTTCGGACCTATTTCCCGCCGCCGGTCCCCGGACTGTTCGGCAATCCGAGGTTCGGCGGAATTCTCCATGTCGTCGCCAGCATGGCGACCACCGGCTATTGGGACAAGGTGCGCATGCATGGCGCGCAGGCGCGCCGCGTGCTGATGCAGGCTGCGGCCGACAAATGGAATGTGCCGCTCACGGAACTCACGACCGAGCCGAGCGTCGTTGTGCATGCGCCAAGCGGCCGCAAGCTGAGCTACGGCGAAATCGCAAAGTTTGCTGTTGTGCCGAAGGAAATGCCGAAGATTTCCGAAGCCGATCTGAAAAAGCCGTCCGACTTCCGCATTGTCGGAAAGTCGGTGGCGCGGCTCGACATTCCGGACAAGACCAACGGTAGCACGATCTACGGCATCGACGTGCAGGTGCCGGGCATGGTGTATGCAACCATGCTGCGCTCGCCGGTCGAAGGCGGTGCGCCCGAAATCGTCGACGATTCCGAGACGAAGAAAATCCCTGGCGTGACCCAGACCGTGAAGCTGCGCGATGCCGTCGCGATCGTCGGCAGCACCGTCGAAGCAGTATTTGCCGGCCGCGAAGTCTTGAAGGTGACATGGAAAGGCGGCGCAACCGCGGGCTTCAACAGCGAAAAGGCGCTGCCGGAATATGCAAAGCGTGCTCGCACCCTCGAAGAAAAGGGCCTGTCCTACAAGCAGGCGGGCGATGCCGACGCCGCCTTCGCGAAGGCTGCGAAGGTAATCAGTTCGGAGTTCATGACCGATTATGTCCATCACGCGCAGATGGAACCGATGAATGTCACCGTCTCGGTCAACGAGGCCGGCGATGCCGCCGAAATCTGGATGGGCTCGCAGGCGGTGACGGTGTCGATCGGCGCGGTCGCGGGCTTGCTCAAAACCAAACCCGACCGCATCCGATTCAACCAGCATTTCCTGGGCGGCGGCTTCGGAAGGCGCGCCTATCCAGACCTGCCGGTCTATGGCGCTGCGATTTCGCGCGAGGTCAAGAAGCCCGTGAAACTGATCTGGACGCGCGAGCAGGACGTCAAGGCGGCCTGGATGCGTCCGCAGACCGCGCATTTCCTGCAGGCTGCACTCGACGACAAGGGCGCCGTCATCGGCTGGCGGCACCGGGTGGTCGGCGAGGCCACGACAGGCTATTCGCAGCCGGCCCGGCTCGAACAAGCCAAGGGTCTCGACCCCCTGACTCTCGAAGGCGCCGAGCATCTCTATGAGATCGACAATCTCTCGGTCGAATATCTGCGCGAGATCCGCGGCACCGCGCTCGCGGCATGGCGGGCGATCGGGTCGGGCTTCAACAAGTTCGCGATCGAGAGCTTCGTGGACGAAATCGCGCGCGAGCAGGGAGTGGACCCGGTCGAGTTGCGGCTTCGGATGCTGCAGAAGCATCCGCGCGGACGCACGATCATCGAGACGGTCGCCGAAATGTCGAACTGGAAAGCCAAGCCCGCCGAAGGGCGCGCGCTAGGCTTCGCTTATGCCGATGTCTGGAATACGCCGGTCGCGGGCGCTGCCGAAATCTCGCTCGATCGCAAGAGCGGCAGAGTTCATGTCCACCGCTTCTGGACTGCGGTCAATCCAGGCATCGTGGTCAATCCCGACGTCGTGGTCGCGCAATGCGAGAGCAATGTGATTTACGGACTCGGCCAGGCCCTGCGCGAGCGCAATACCTTCGTGGACGGCGCCATCGCGCAATCCAACTTCAACGACTACGAGGTGATGCGGATGTCCGATGTGCCGGAGATTTCCGTGAAGGTGATCTCGACACCCGACCGGCCGACCGGTATCGGCGAGATTGTTCTGCCGGTGGTGGCGCCCGCGGTTGCGAGCGCAATCTTCGCTTTGACCGGAAAACGCATGCGGCATTTGCCTTTTACCGACGAGCGCGTGAGGGCGGCCCTGTCCTGACCCGATTTGACCGATCCGCACCCTGCCGCAGCGATGCGGCGGGGTTGGTTTTGGGGGCATGGCAGCGCGGCGCCGGAATGACTATTCTCCGGTGCAGAAAAGGACAGACCCAATGGACGACAAGACCCGTACCGAGCTTGAGGCTGCAACGCTGCGGCGGCTTCTGGATCACCTGCGCGAACGCACCGACGTTCAGAATATCGACCTCATGAACCTCGCCGGTTTCTGCCGTAACTGCCTCTCCAACTGGATGAAGGAAGCTGCCGATCAAAAAGGCATTCCGCTCTCCAAGGACCAGAGCCGGGAGGCGGTTTACGGGATGCCTTACGACGAATGGCGCCAGAAATACCAGAAAGAGGCCTCTGCCGAGCAGAAATCGGTCTTCGAGAAGTCGCATCGCCACTGATGCAGCCGGCGGCAACGGCTGCCGGTCTTTTGGTCTTTCCGAATCATGGGCGTGTGCCTAGATTCGCAGCATCGTTAACAACCGAAAGGAGGTGATCCAGTGTCTCATTGTCTATCGCCGTTAGTGCGGTCTCAAGTGACCTGGTCCCTCGGCTCGTTCGAGGGCTGCGCCATCTGACGAGATGGCCGGTCACAGTCCGAGAACCGGGCTGCGGTTTGACAATGGAAGGGCCGTCCGAGAGGGCGGCCCTTCTTGTTTGCAGGGGTGGGCAGCCCCGCGTGACCGACAGACCGGCTTGACTTTGGGCAGCGGCCAACGCCGACTTGTTCCCGGGTGGTGCCGGAATGTCAGTGTACGGGTTAAGCCGGGCGTTCGAGCCGAAATCGCTCGCAGTCGTGGGGGCAGGGCCGAATCCGGCAACGCTGGGGGGCGCGGTCTTCGCCAATCTCCGCGCCGCAGGCTTCAAGGGCCGAATAGACGCCGTCAATCCCCGCTATTCCGACATTTCCGGCAGTCCCTGCGTCGCCGCGGTAGACCTGCTCGAGACCGCGCCGGATCTCCTGGTTGTAGCGACACCGGCGGCCACCATTCCCGGTATCATCAAAGCGGCGGCCGAGCGCGGCGTCGGCGCGGCCATCGTCTTGAGCGCAGGAACTCGGTCATGGCGAGGGTTCGCTGGCAGAAGAGATGCATACCGCTGCGCGCGCAAACGGCGTTCGCATCATCGGGCCCAATTGTCTCGGCTTGCTCGCACCGCATGCGCATCTGAATGCAAGTTTCGCGGGGGTGATGCCGAAGGCCGGATCGCTTGCGGTGCTGTCGCAGTCCGGCGCCATCGCCGCCGCTCTGGCCGAATGGGGCAACCTGCACGGCATCGGCTTTTCCTCGATCGTTTCTCTCGGAGACCAAGTCGATGTCGACCTTGGCGACCTTCTCGACTATTTCGCGCTCGACCGCCGCACCAACGCAATCTTGCTCTATGTCGAATCGATCAAGGACAACCGAAAATTCATGTCGGCTGCACGCGCGGCGTCGCGGGCCAAGCCCGTCGTCGTCATCAAGTCGGGCCGCCACGCGCAGGGGGCGCGCGCGGCAGCGACCCATACCGGTGCGCTTGCGGGTTCCGATGCGGTCTATGACGCGGCCTTCCGGCGAGCGGGGCTGTTGCGCGTCTACGATATGGCGGAGCTGTTTGCGGCCGCCGAAACGCTCGCGTATTTCCGAAGCGTCGAAGGCAATCGCCTGGCGATCCTGACCAATGGCGGCGGGCTCGGAGTGCTTGCGGTGGACTGCCTGGTCGATCGTGGCTATCCGCCGGCGGAATTGTCGGCCGCAACGATGACCAGGCTCGATGCGTCGATGCCGCCGATCTGGTCCAGGGCCAATCCGGTCGACATCATCGGGGACGCGGATGCTTCGCGCTATACGGAAGCCTTGCAGGCGCTGATCGAGGACAATGAGAACGACGCCGTTCTGGTCCTGAATGTGCAGACGGCGCTTGCGTCCTCCGCGGATACTGCGAATGCAGTGCGCGATGTTGTCGTAGCCGAGCGAAAGCGCCTGGTTCATCCGAAGCCGGTACTGACCTGCTGGATCGGCTCGAACAATTCAGTCGACGGGGCTTTCCGCAATTCCCGCATCCCGCATTACCCGACCGAAATCGAGGCCGTGCGCGGCTTTTCGCATCTTGCTCGAAGGTCGGAATTGCAGCAATCGCTGATGGCGAGACCCGCGGCGGCGCCCGACGATTTCACCGGCGATGCGGACGCCGTGCGCAAACTCGTGGAAGGTGCCAGGCGCGAGGGCCGCAACTGGCTCAATCCGGCCGAGACCAATGCAGTGCTGGAGGCTTATGCGATCCCGACCATTCCCCTTCACAAGGCGGCGGACCCTGAGGCAGCCCGCAAGGCGGCGCGCGAATATCTCCAGCGTGGGCGACCAGTCGCCGTAAAAATCCTGTCTTCCGATATCCCGCATAAGTCCGACGTGGACGGCGTGCGACTTAATCTGACGACGGAGGAGGACGTCGGGACAGCGACGGCAGCCGTCATTGCCAGCGCCAGGCGTGTGAAGCCTTCGGCCCGTATCGAGGGCGTGACGGTGCAGCCGATGATCTCGAAGCCGAAGGCGCGCGAGCTCATCGTCGGTCTCGCACGCGACCCCGCTTTTGGCGTCGTCGTGTTATTTGGCCAGGGCGGCATCGCGGTCGAGGCGGTTGACGACAAGGCGATTGCTTTGCCGCCGCTCGATCTGGGCCGCGCCGAGGATCTGATCGCGCGCACGCGCATCTCGCGGCTGCTCGGGGCCTATCGCAATGTACCGGCCGCGCGCCGCGATCAAATTGCACTCGTTCTGGTGCGGCTTTCACAGCTTGCGGCGGATGTTCCGGAAATCCTGGAAGTCGACATCAACCCGCTATTGGCCGACGAAACCGGTGTCCTGGCGCTCGACGCGCGCATGGCCGTCGATCTGTCGGCGACCGCGGAGGAGCAGGCCCGCTATTCGCATTTCGCGATCCGGCCCTATCCCAAGGAATGGGAGCGGCGAGTGACGCTCGAGGACGGCACCCGCATCTTCGTGCGTCCGGTGCGTCCGGAGGATGAGAGTCTGTATAAACGCTTCTTCCCGCGTGTCAGCAAGGACGACATGCGGCTGCGGTTCTTCGGGCCGGTCAAGGATACCGGCCATGCCTTCATAGCGCGGCTGACGCAGATCGACTACGGACGTGCGATGGCGCTGCTTGCGATCGACGAGGTCTACGGCGAATTGATGGGGGTCGTGCGCCTGCATTGCGATCCCGATCATCAGACCGGCGAATACGCGATCCTGCTGCGATCCGATCTCAAGGGCCGCGGGCTTGGCTGGTCGCTGATGGAGATCATCATCGATTACGCGCGCAAGGACGGGCTCAAGCGCATTCGCGGCGACGTGCTGCGCGAAAATACCGTGATGCTGAACATGTGCAAGAAACTTGGCTTCGACATCCAGGACGATGGCGGAGACCGCAACGTCAAGATCGTGTCGCTCGACCTCACCTGAACTGTGTCAGTTGCTTGTGGCGCCCGCCGCCTTGAGGACCGGCGTCCACTTGGCGACCTCGGCGGCGACGAAGCTGCGGAGCGCCTGTGACCCGCGCCGCTCCGGCGTAGGCACTACCGCGCCGATATCTTCCAGCCGCTTGCGCGTCACCGGGTCATCCGCGGCTTTCGCGGCTGCTTCCGCAAGCTTGTCGATGATCGCCTTTGGCGTGCCTTTCGGTGCAAACATCGCGTTCCAGCCGGTTGCCTGCATCTGCGGCAGGCCGGCCTCGATCGTGGTCGGGACATCCGGCAAAGCCGGCGATCGGTCTCTTTGTGCCAGCGCGAGCATGCGGATCGAGCCGGCATTCACATGACCGACGGTGTGCGGAATCTGGTCGCACAGGAAGTCGAATTGTCCGGTGATCAGATCGTTGAGCGCAGGTCCCGATCCGCGATAGCCGATCGGAGTCGGTTTGGCGCCCACGATCGACGAGAACAAGAGACAACTCACCTGCGAGGTCGAGCCCACGCCGCCATGACCATTGGTGAGTTTGGTGCCGTCGCTTTTCAGGCGCTCCACAAGTTCCTGCAACGTGGTTGCCGGGAAATCCTTTTTCACGAAAATTCCGATCGGGGTTCCCGCAAATTGCGAAACATGCTCGAAATCGTTGACCGGATCGTAGCCGAGTTTGTCGCCGTAGAGGCCGACGCTGGCTGCATGAGTACCCATCTGTCCAACCAGCAGCGTATAGCCATCCGGCGTGGCGCGTGCGCCGCGAAGCGATCCGGTGGTGCCGCCGGCGCCGGCGACATTCTCGATCACGAAGCGCTGACCGATATGGGGAGCCATTCCCTCCAGCATGATGCGCGCGATCACGTCGGTATTGCCGCCGGCCGCGTAGGGCACAATCACGGTGACGGTGCGATCAGGATAACCTTGCGCCTGCGCGTTCGCCGCGAACAGGGCTGCGACAAGCGCGGCCGCGACGGCGGCAAACATTCTCATGGGTTCCTCCAACTTCATCCTGCGCGAAACGTTTGCGCGGCCGGTTATGTCCGGCAGCGGAAGTCTAGCAGCGTCGCGCGCGCCTCTGCTCTATAAAAAAAGACATAGTGAAATCCGTAACTTACGCGGCGCGGGGTCACATTCTCGGCGAATTGTTGCGACACAAGCCGGGGCAGGGGCGCTCTCGTTCGCGGCAGAAATCCGCCGGAGCCTTAATGTCATCGGCATTGCGTGAAGGCGTTCAGCGCCTGGAAATTACGACGCGGGTGACGCTCGGCGTGCTCGCGCTCGCAAGCGGCGTCTATACCTATCTCGGTGTGCGCGATCTGCTCAACGGCAACGCCACCATCGTCTTCTTCGCGGCCGTGATCTATGCGGTCGCGGTGTCGATCGGCATCTATGCTTTCTGGACCTTCCTGATTCGCTTCCTACCGCATGTCACCGAGCGGAAGAGCCGCGGTCTATTGTTCGGCTGCATGGCGCTCGGCTCGGTCATGATCATCGCGATGTCGGCCTGGCTGAATGCCTCGGCGCTCGCCGGCGCAGCCGCAATCCAGCAGCATCTTGCAGTTTCGGTGCAGGCCTATACCCGCGATCTCGATCGCGCACATTCCAATGTGCTCGCGGTACAAAGCCTCGTTCCGGATATTCAGATGGCGGCGACACGCTTCTCGAAGCTTGCCGAAGCCGAGCGCGGCGGCTCGCTGACCGGCACGTCCGGGTCCGGCACCGTGGTGCAACTCCTGACCCAGATGTCGACGCAGCTCGAGAACCTCGCCAAGGAAGTGACGGCCTCAGGCGAGCGCGCCAAGACGTTCTACGAGCAGGGCGGCAAACATCTTGCGAAGATGCGCGAACTCGTCTCCTCGCGCGGTCCGATCAACGAGCGAAGCGATGCTTTCGGGGCCGAGGCGATGTCGCTGATGGGCGTGATCGCGTCGTTGCAGCAGACCTCGGTCGCGCCGGCGGTGAAACGCGCCGCCGACGGTCTCGCGTCGGGCTTCATCGCACCGGCGGCGGGTGGCCGCGGCGATCTCGCGGATCGGCAAACCAGTGTGGTCGGCAAGGTCGAAAGCGCGGTCGCCGCGCAATCGGCGGCGTTGTCGGCGGCTGCGGACAAGATCCTGCAGGAAAAGCGCGTCGAGCCCGAACGCTTCCAGCCGCTTTCCACCGCGGAAGCCGTGATCCGCTATGCCGGCGACTTTCTGCCGAGCTGGGCGGGCGCGATCTCGATCGATTTGATGCCGGCGGTGCTGGTGCTGATCTTCTGCGTGGTACAGGCCAATATTCGTCGCGAGGGGCAGCCGGAAGCCGGCGCCGCGACCATGTCGGCGGCCGACATCCTCACCGCGTTGCGGCTGGCGCGTGAAGTCGAGAACGCAAATGTGGTCGTGCGCGCACAGCCAGCGGCCGCCATCGTCACGCCCGATGAGAATGTCACAGCGCTTGCCACAGCGCGCACGCGCAAGGAGTGAGCGGCGATGGCGCTCGCCGTACGATCGCTCCGCAATCGCGTCGTGCATTGGCTTAACGACCGGCCGGACGATCACATCCTGCGCTGGCTGTTTGGCGTCATGGTGATTGCGACCATCGCGGTCACTGCGCTCGATTACATTGAGATGCTGCAGGCCCCGGAGCGGCAGGCTGCAAACTCTCCTGCCACATTCGCCGATCCGGCAACGGCGAAGCCTTCAGCGGAGCCGCTGCCCGCGCGCCATGGCGGCGATCGCCGGGCGCCCGGCATGTTGCGGATGACGGATAAACGACTGGCGGCGCCTGTCGCATTTGAACTTGCCAATGACGGTCGCCTGATCGCGACCGGCACGATCGACCCCGGTGCCGCTGAGCGATTTGCCGCCGAGATCGGCAAGCGCGGCTCCTATGTGAAGACGGTGGTGCTGCATTCGCCCGGCGGGTCGGTGCAGGATGCGCTGAAAATCGGCAGGCTGATCCGCGAGCGGAAATTCAATACAGAGGTCGAGGATGGAGCCTATTGTGCCTCCTCCTGTCCGCTCATCTTCGCCGGCGGCGTCGAGCGCATCGCAGCTCCGAAAGCTGCGATCGGCGTGCACCAGATTTTCGCTGTGTCGAATATCCAGGGCGAGGTCGGCGACGGCATGAGCGGCGCGCAGCGCGTCTCAGCGCAATGCCAGCGATACCTTCGCGAAATGGGGATCGACAGCCAGGTCTGGGTCCACGCCATGGAAACGCCGAAAGACGAATTGTTCTATTTCAGGCCGGATGAATTGCTATCGCTGAAACTCGCCACCCGGCAGGACATTAAGCCGCGATCCTCCTCGTAATCCGGCGACTGAGACGTTTCGCCGGGTTTCAGGCGGCACGGTCTGCGCCTATCATCCGCCCGCTCGCATTCGGCGAGGATCGGGAGCGGCACGGTGGTATTTCCGCACAAGCTGATTTGGGTTTCCTTCTTGGGTTTGCTGCTCGTCGTCCCGGGCGCTCCGGCGATGGCTGCGCAATGCGGCGGAGATTTCGGCGCCTTTATCGTGAGCTTCCAGCGTGAGGCATCCACGAAAGGCGTCACCCAGCGGACTGCGGCGGCACTTTCCAATCTTACGCCGGATCCAACGGTCCTCTCGCTTGACCGCCGTCAGGGGCATTTCAAGCGCAGTTTCGAGGAATTCGGGCTGCCGCGCATCAATCAGCGCATCGGCAAGGCGAAGAGCCTGATGCAGCAGCATTCCGCGCTGCTGAAGCGCATCGAGCAGCAATATGGCGTGCCTGGCTCGGTGGTGATTGCGATCTGGGGTCTCGAGACCGATTTCGGCGTCAACCAGGGCAAGCAATCGGCGTTGCGCTCGCTGGCAACGCTTGCGCATGATTGCCGGCGCACCGAGCGCTTCCAGAACGAACTCACGGATGCGCTGCGGATCATCGACCGCGGCGATTACACGGCGGAGACATTGAAAGGCGCCTGGGCTGGCGAGATCGGGCAGACGCAATTCCTGCCATCGTCCTTCATGAAATATGCGGTCGACTTTGACGGCAATGGGCGGCGTGACCTGATCCGCTCCGTACCTGACGTGCTGGGCTCGACCGCGAATTATCTGCGCGGCTATGGCTGGCAACGCGGCGGGAGCTATACCGAAGGCTCGCGCAACTTCGAAGTGCTCAAGGAGTGGAACAAGTCTTCGGTCTACCAAAAGACGATTTCGGCTTTTGCGGCGCGCCTCGACGGCGGACAATAGCACGACTAACCTTGCGGCCGAACCGGAGCCGCCGTCATGCCCTGGCCCGATACGCGCGTCACCGAGAGGCTCAAGATCGAGCATCCCATCGTCTGCGCGCCGATGGCGGGCGCGATGAACCACGAACTCGCTGCGGAGGTCGCCGAAGGCGGCGGTCTCGGCTCGCTCCCATGCGCGATGCTCGACGTTTCGCAGGTGCGCGACGAGGTCGCAAAATATCGCGAGCGCACCGACAAGCCGGTCAATCTCGGATTTTTCTGTCACACCCAGCCGGAACTGAACAACGCGCGCGAAGCCGCCTGGCGCGAGCGGTTGTCGCCCTATTATCGCGAATGGAAAATCGATCCCTCCGTTCCGGTCCCAAGCAGCATGCGGCGGCCATTCGATGCGGCCTTTTGCGATCTGATGCTGGAGCTGAAACCCGAGGTCTGCAGCTTTCATTTCGGGCTGCCCGAGCCATCGCTGTTCGAGCAGTTGAAGCGCGCCGGGATCTTCACATTGTCTTCGGCTACGACCGCCGCAGAAGCACGCTTCCTCGAAGCGCGTGGTGTCGATGCGATCATCGCACAGGGCTATGAGGCCGGCGGCCATCGCGGCATATTTCTGACGAGCGATATTTCCTCGCAGGCCGGCACCTTCGCGCTCGTGCCGCAGATCGTGGATGCGGTGCGAGTGCCGGTGATCGCTGCCGGCGGGGTGACCGATGCGCGCGGCATTGCCGCGGCCTTCATGCTCGGCGCTGCCGCTGTACAGATCGGCACTGCCTTTCTGTTCTGCCCGGAAGCAAAGATCTCCACGCCGCATCGCGCAGCGCTCAGCGCCGCCACTGACGACGGTACCGCGCTGACCAACCTGATGACCGGGCGTCCTGCGCGCGGCCTCTACAATCGCATGATGCGCGAGCTGGGCGCGATTTCGGACGCACCCGCTTTTCCGCTTGCCGCCGGCGCGATTGCGCCGTTGCGGGCGAAGGCGGAAGCGGCAGGTTCCGGCGATTTCTCGCCGCTGTGGTCGGGCCAGGCCGCTTCGCTCGGTGTTGAAATGCCGGCGCGCGATCTTACCCGCAAGCTCGCGCACGAAGCGCAAGACCGCCTGTCCTAAAGAACGTCTGCGCTGAGCTGCGCGGCGCGGCAAGCACACACCGGCCGAATTTCGTTCACCTGTGGATGACGGGCGCAGCCTGCCGCTTCACCTTGACCACCCGACCTCACTTGCCGACAACCATGCTCCAAGATCAGGAGATGAGTTGAATGCCCGCGTCCGCCGCCGAAAAAGAACCGGCATCCGTCCGTTTCGCCAAGGATCAGCTCAAGGCCTTTGTCGAGCGAATCGAGAAGCTGGAGGAAGAAAAAAAGGCGATCTCCGACGATATCCGCGACGTCTACGCGGAATCAAAGGCCAACGGCTTCGACGTCAAGGCATTGCGCACGATCGTGCGGCTGCGCAAGATCGAGCCGACCGAGCGTGAGGAACAGGATGCAATCCTGGAAACCTATATGAACGCGCTGGGGATGCTGAAGGCCTGATTGAGAATGCAGTGCGCGGGTGTCACTTACGCTGGGCTAAAGATCCGCGCATCCATCAATCAAGATTCGGTTTTGCCACGAAAGATGGAACTGCCGGGCCAAGTCCCGCAAGGACGGCGGTCGCTATCGTAGCGCCGCCGTATTGCGCCACCGGAAGGTCGCGGTGGCGAGGAACTCGATCGCCCGGCCTTCAAAGCGTCTGTGCGATAAGCCGGGATTGGCGTCGGTGGCAAATCCCATCAGCACCGTTTCGGTCGGTGTCTGCAACAACGGCTGCAGGCTACGGTAATCCTGAATGCCGTAGAGCGTCGTGTTCATGAAACGCACGACGCTCGGCGTCATGATGATCGCGCGGATCCACGGGCCTTCCAGGCGCGATAGCTGCCATTCACGTGACTGGGAGAGGGCTGGCGCAGATTGCACCTCCGTCGGCGCATTCGGCCGCGCCTTGGAGGCAATCGTGGTGTTGGCTGCGACAGCGGCCTGGCGCGGCATCGAGGCTGCGCCCGTTTTCGCGCGCTGCTGGGCTTCGGGTTCGACCGGAGTCGCATAGGCGAGGGTGGCTTCGCGCGGCTTGCCGCCGCCGTATCCGGGCGGCGCGGCGAATGGGCCGATCGAGCCGGTAGCCGAATCCGCCGAAGCGACTTGGCGGTTCGTCAAATTGTCCGCCTGCATGTCGGGCAGGCCGCCCCAATAGCCACGGGCCGTGAAGATGTCGGATGGTGAAATGCCGGCGAGCGTGTAAGTGCCGCCAGTGGGGATGACTTGCGTCGGCTGCGCGGCGGCGACCTGCGCATTGGCGCCGAACGGCCGCGACTTCGGAACCGGAATCGCCGCGACGGCGATAGGCTTCGCAGGTGCTGCGGCCACGGGCGCCGGAGCGGGTTCGGGCTTCGCCTCAGGTTTCGTGTCCGGTTTGGCTGGAACCAGGCCGGCAAAAATATTGTCGCGTCCGCGCGGCGCTGCGGTCGCGACCTGTGCCGGCGCCGCAACCGGCGTCTCCGACTCGTCCTCTTCAACAGCCTTCGGCTTGAAGCCGAAAAACTTGGAGAGCGGATTGGCGGGCTTTCGAGTTTCGTTCGCCGCGAGGCGCGCTGTTTCGAATGCCGACGGCGACGATTTGCGCTTCTCGAGATCGGCCTGCGCGATTGCAAACCCGGCAAGCGGACGGCCATCGCTCGGCAGATGCACGGTACGGCCGTCCGGGAACACCCTGGCGAGCTGCTCACGTGTCATGCGCGGCCACATCCGCACATTGCCGACGTCTATATGCACGAACGGAGACCCGGAGGTCGGATAGAAGCCGACGCCGCCGCGCTGTAGGCGCAGGCCCGCTTCGCGGAGTTTGTCCAGCGGCACGCCGGGAATGAAGAAATCCATCGCCTTGCCCTGTATGTGCAGGGAGTGGCGCGCCACACCGCTCGAGCGTGAAACCAGCATCGCGTTGGTTTTGGGCGAACGGTAAGATGAAACGATATGGACGGCCTTGTCCGGTCCGACTTCGCGTACCACCTCCCATACCGCATCGAAAAGCTGCGGGTCCATCGTGGTGGCGTCGTCGGTACGCCAGTCGCGCAGGAAGTAATTGAGCTTCTTCAGGCCTTCTTCGTCGTAGCGCCCATTGCGCTTGAAGGTGACCGTGATGCTGTCGTCGCGATGGGTGTGCTGCAGGGTAAGGGTGCGGGTCTCATCGGCGGCGCGCAGCGCCTTCGGTCCCAGAACGATGAGGGCAGCGACAAGTGCCAGTTGGCCCGTCGTGCGAGTGGCGATGCGGATTGGGTCCTTGCGGGCTTTACCGACTGGCACGAAAAGTTCCGTGATTGATGGCACAAATAGGCAAGTGACCGCGTTGCGGCGCGGCAGGGCTAACGCAGTGTTACGGGGTTGAGTTAACGTGAGATTATCGTCCCCCGACGAAGTAGCGGGATCGTGATAAGAGTTGACTGTGGCAAAAAGTGGCCACTCCGCCGCAAGCAGGGCTATTTCCCACAACGAAAGACCGCCCGCTAACCGGACTGGTTAACGGGCGGCCAAAAAGCCTGAAATCGGGCGGGTTTCGGTAAGTCTCTGTAAACCTACCGGAATAGCCGTTCGAAAAAGTTCCCGCCGGCCGGGGTGCTGTTTCGGGTCTGCACCACGCGGCCGCGGCGATCGACCTGCTGCGGCGGCTGCCGCGATGAGAACCAATCCGCGAACGGGCTGGCTTCCCTGGTCTGGAACCGCAACGCGTCCTGGCTGATGCCGGTCCCGGTCGGGCGGCCGGGGGTAGCGATATCGGCAACCTTGCGCTCGTCGCTGCGGAAAATCGCGATGTGGCGGGCGTCCCGGCCGTAGATGTCCTCACGAAGCTGCAGGTTGCCGGCATCGTCCACGAACGCGGTCTGGTAGGTCAGATGCACCGGCAGCGGCTGTGCGAAGTTGATGTTGATTTCCTGCCCGCCATACATCGAACGCAGCTTTTCCTGCGTGTATTTTTCCTGCGGCAGCATCACCGAGAGCAGCTTTTCGCCGTACATCAGCGGGTTCTCGACGCGCATGCAGCCGTGGCTATAGGCACGCTTGTCGTGCGCGAACAGGTGCTTGTCCGGCGTGTCGTGCTGATAGACCAGGAACTTGTTCGGGAAATTAAAGCGGATGCGGCCAAGCGCGTTCTTTTCACCCGGCGGCTGATAAATCCGCACGGTGCCGTCGCGGTTCTGCTCCATGCGCAGGCCCATGCGCTCGAGCACGGTCGGGTCCTGCCGCACCGCCGGCAGATATTCGTTGGCGATGATCGAGGGCGGCACGTTCCAGGTTGGATTGACGGTGATGAATTTCATCCCCGCGGTCATGATCGGCGTCGCCTGCGTCGGCTTGCCGACCACGATCTTGGTCTCCCAATACAGCTTCCTGTCCTGGAACAGCTTCAGCCGATAGTCGGGAATGTTGACCATCACGTAGTTCTTGCCGAGGTCGCGCGGCATCCAGCGCCAGCGATCCATGTTGGCGATGATGGTGTCGGTAGACCGCTCGCGCTTCTGAACGCCGTTCATCGCGCGAATCGTGGCCGGGCCGGCCACGCCATCGCCATTCAGGCCGGCGCCCTGCTGGAATTTCTTCACCGCATCGAGAACCGCCTGATCGTATTTGGTCGAGGTCTCGTCGCCCTCGATTTTCAGGCGCTTGCGCAGCAGCGGCACGCGCGGATCATCGGCGTTGGCCTTGAATTTCTGACCGTCCGGAATGCGAACGATCTCTTCCTGCACCTGCGTGCGGCCACGCAATTCGGCGAGCTTCGCCTTCAGCGCCTTATATTGCGGATGCTGCGGCTGGAACGCGTCCAGCGCGACTTTCACGTCGGCTGCGCCAGCGACCCGGTTCAGGATCTCGGCGGCGTCCGGTGCATCGTGCTCGTAACCGATGTCGTTGGAGACGCGCGAGTAATGCACGCGGCCGGTCGAGGCATGCCGTGCAAATTCCAGCACTTCGCCGGTCATGCGCAATTCGGCTTCGGCCAGCGCGTCGTTGTCGTTCGCTTTGAACACCGGCACCGGATAATCGGAGGGCTCAAGTCCGTCGGCATCGACATTCTGCAGGTAAAGTCCCGCAGCGGCACCACGCGGCGATTGCTTGCCAGCGTCGACCCAGAGCGGCGCGTAATTGCGTTCCTTGTAGAAAGCTTCGGCGCCGCGCTGATCGGTCGAACGGTTGAAATAGCGGGCTGCATTACGGCCGGTGATCAACTCACGCAGCTTGTCGGAAAAGGCCTGATCGGCGGAAGGCGCGGGCGCAGGCTGTGCCGCCTGCACGGGCTCGGCGGCAGGAGCGGGCGCTGCGGCAGGAGCCGGCGCCGCCACCGGCTCGGAAGCTGGAGCTGCGGCGGGTTCGCGCGCCGGTTCGGAAACCGCAGCAGGCGCCGACGGCGATGCGTTGGCGGGAATGCCCTTGGTTACATCGTTCTCGGATGAGCTGGCGTCCGGAGCGCGAGCTTCGACGCGGATATTCTCGACCGTCTGCGCGAGCACCGGCATCGACGATCCGAGAATTAGCGTGAGTGCAGTGCTCGCGAGAATGCGGTCGAGATAGTGGCCGCGCATCATTGTCTCCTCAGCCAAGTCCCGGAAAATATGGGAATATACTCATCAAACGGCAGCATAACGGCAAGCGCCGAAAAAAACGCGAAATTTCGGCGCGAAGCAATCGCAGTGCGGCAATATCGCAAGGCGTTCATGCGATATTGCTGCACTTGTTACTCAATGGCCACGGCACTGGCCGATTCGGGCTGGTCCGAGGCGGTGGCACCAAGCCCGTCCAGCTTCCGATACAGAGTGGAGCGGCCGATCCGCAATCGGCGGGCCACTTCGGACATCTGCCCACGGTAATGGGCGATGGCATAGCGGATGATTTCAGCTTCTAGTTCTTCCAAAGAACGGACATGCGAGGCCGAATCAAGCAGCGGCAGCCGGTCGGGCTGAAAGCCCGCTGCTGCCGGGGGCTCGATAAAGAGGGTTTCCATCCCGGCATGGTCGTCCGTGCCGCGCCGCTCGCTTTGATCGGGGACCAGCGAGGCATTGGCGCTGGCTTCGGAAGTGCCTGAGTCGCGTGCAGCAAGCTGCGGGAATTCCTGCAGCCCAATTTGCTCGGAATCGGCAAGAACCACAGCTCGGAACACGGCATTTTCGAGCTGCCGGACGTTGCCCGGCCAAGGCAGGCGGCTCAGGAATGCGACAGCCTCACCCGATACCGCCTTTACGGTCTTGCCCTCCTCGGCACAGAAACGCACCAGGAAATGGCGGATCAGGCCGGGGATGTCTTCGGGCCGGTCTCGCAACGGCGGCACGGCAATCGGGAAGACATGCAGGCGATAGAACAGGTCCTCGCGGAAGCGGCCTGATTTCACGTCGGCAAGAAGATCGCGGTTCGTCGCCGAAATCACGCGCACGTCGACGCTCATGCTCTTACGCGCACCGACTGGCTCGATCTCGCCTGCCTGCAGGGCGCGCAGCAGCTTGACCTGCGCCGCGGACGGCAATTCTGCGATCTCGTCGAGGAACAAGGTGCCGCCATCGGCCTCCGCGAATTTGCCGACATGGCGTTCGGTGGCGCCGGTGAAGGCGCCCTTCTCGTGACCGAACAGGATCGATTCCACGAGATTGTCGGGGATAGCGCCGCAATTGATCGCAACGAAAGGCTTCGACTTGCGCTCTCCGCTGCCGTGGATGGCGCGCGCAATCAATTCCTTGCCGACGCCGGATTCGCCTTCGATCAGCACTGGAATGCTGGAAACCGCGGCCTTCTCGGCATTGCGCAGAGCGGCGGTCATGGCAGTGCTGCGGGTGACGATATCGGCAAAGGTAAGCGTGCCGGACTGGCTGCGCTTCATGCGCTGCAATTCACCGGCGAGCGCGCTTTGCGTCAGCGCGTTCTTCAACGAGACTTGCAGCCGTTCGGGGCTCGCCGGCTTGACCACGAAATCGGTCGCGCCCGCGCGCATGGCCGAGATCACATTGTCGATGCCGCCATGCGCGGTCTGTACGATGACCGGGACTGGATTGCCTTCGCTACGCAGGCGCCCGAGCAGGCCGAGGCCGTCGAGATCGGGCATTACCAGATCGAGGACGACACAATCTATCGGCGCTGCGGCGTCGCCGTTGAGAATGCGCGCGGCCTGATCGCCGCCCTCGGCAACGATCGCCTCGTAGCCGAACTTGCGCACCATGTTCTCGATAAGGCGCCGCTGCACCGGATCGTCGTCGACGACGAGAATACGCTCGGACATTTCATCCCCTTCAGCGGCGCTTGTGCCGTTTCGGGGCAGTGTCGGGAGTTTGGCTTAACAGGGCCTTAAGTGCCAAGCGTCACCGCGTGACGGTGGCGGCTCAACGCTTCTGCGCCCAAAGCGAATAGCTCAGCACCGCCATGGTCGGTTCGGCCGCTTCCACCGTTTGCCAATTGGCGAAATCCGTCATCGCCACGTCCAGAGGAAAGCGTTTTGCATAGCGAGAGGTGAAACGGCGATCGGCGTCGAAGCCGACCGCGGCAAGCCCGGCCTGCTCGAGCGATTGTGCCAGATTGCCAAATCCGAGCGGTTCAGCCTGATCGACGAACAGAAGCGCGCGGCAGCCATCCGTCGAATAGAACTCCTCGCAATAGCCGATCCCGCGCGCGGCGTGTTGTTCGGGAAGCCGCAGGATCGTCTGGCGCACCAGCCGAATGCCTTCCTCGTCCGGCTGATAATTGCCGGAACGCACGAGCTCCCGCGCCGCATTCAGGGTGCTGCGGCGGCCATCGCCGCTGAACGAGATCAGCATTACGCCGCGCGCGCCCAGCATCGCAGAAAGCCTGCGCAACTCCTCCGGCCCGTTTGCTGCCTTGCGCAGGCTGCCGGTGGCGTCGATCACATCGAAGGTGTTGCCGTCGCTTCCGTTCAGCGTCCAGGTGATATTGGAAATAGCGCGGCGCTGCGCTTCCCGTTCGCCAAAGGCGAGGTCGATGGTCCTCCGATCGCTTGCAACGACCCTGGCGGAGGGATGGCGCAGCGCGATTTCGATGGCGGCTTGTCCGCTGCCGCAATCGGTAACAAGGATGTCGAGCGGCCCGCCCTTGCCGAGAGGAGCGATCGCTGCCGACGGCATGTTGTTTCGCAGATGAGCCTCGATGCTGGAGGCTGCGGAGGTGAAGGCGAGACCGTTCCAGCGCGGCCAGGGACCGGTCCGTTCGTCCGGTGAATCGGGATATTTCGCCCGCAAGGCGCGCTCTTCCGCCGGCTCGTGCAATTGCTTTTCGAACAATGCCTTTACCGATTCGGACGCCGGATCGCGTGTGAGTGCGCCCGCGAATGGCAGCGTTTGAAGCGGGACGTAGCAGGCAAAAGCCGCGAGGCCGATTGGTGAAGGCGCTTGCCGCGCCTGCAATGCCGCCGCCGCCGCGTTCTGCAATTCGCGAAGGCGCGTGGTTTCGTCGTCGGATTGCGGCCACACATATCCATTGAGGAGACATTGCTGCGCCAGCGCGCAGGCAAGCGGCAGCATTTCGTGTTCCGCGCCGCCATTGTCATCGCGGGCCGCCGCGAGACACGCGAAGCGCAGGCCGATCAGAATCCGCTCGAGTTCGAAATCGGCGATCGGCGCGGCCGCCAGTGCGGCGAGCAGCAGCTTGTCCCGGGCAATTACCGCAAGCCCGCCCGGCGGCAGCATTTCGGCCAGTGGAATCGGACGCGGCCATTGCTGATTCACACGCGCAATGGCGGCAGAGAGTAACGGACCGCTCTTCAGCATGGCGACGGCGATGGCCGCGGGCGCTTGAGCGCGCGACCAGCCCTCGTTGAGCGCGCGCGCGATCAGGTTCCGGATACGATCGTCGGCCGGAATCAAAGGCATTGCCAGCAGACAGACAATGAACAGCGTGCGCAGTTCGGGCGAGGGGGGTTTTTCGATCGCGCGCAGAATGGTTTGCAGCGCCTCATTCGCAAGTCCGCGATCGAGTTGTGCGGAGGACAGGTTGCAGATGACGTCGACTGAATCCGGAGCCAATTCAAGCGCCTTGTTGAGCGACGCGATCGCCTCGTCAGTCTTGCCCTGCAGCTTGTAACCGAGGCCAAGATTCATGTGAGCGAGCGCAAATGAAGGCGCTTTCGCGACCGCGCTCTGCCAAAGCTCGATCGCCTCGTCATTCTTCCCTTGCTCGCGCAGCGCCATGCCGAGATTGTTGAGCGATGCTGGATCGGCCGGCTTCGCGGCCAGGACGCGCCGGAAATTCGCGGCGGCCTCTTCCCAGCTTCCCGTTCGTGCATAGGCATTGCCGAGCTCGAACTGCGCCTCAGTATAATTTGGTTTCAGCGCCACCGCCTTCTTGAGTTGCTCAACGGCCTCCGCCGCACGTCCTGCGGATAGCAGGATCGTTCCCAGATTGTAGTGGTAATCGGGATTGCGCGGCTCGATCGCGATCGCCTGACGGATCAGCGAGATCGCTTCATCGGTGCGCCCGCCCTGGTGCAGCAATGCGCCGAGCAGATGTAAGGCGGTAGCATTGCGCGGCTCGACCGCCAGCACGTCGCGATATGAACGCTCGGCCTCGGCGCGATGGCCGGCCTGATGCGCGCGAAACGCCGTGGCGAGCGTCTGCGTCATTGGAGACGGGGTGGGTCCGCCCCGCTTCTGCGCGGAGCGGCGTTCCTTGCGATTCATGCAAAGCGCCTTGTCGGAAAATTCAAATTGCGGCTGCTACGACCGTGCCGCAGGGGCGGGGAAACTACGCGAATGTTACGCATTTTCAAAGCTCTGCGGGCCGAAATATGCCGGTCATTTGCGCCGGGTAGAGGTTGCGAAGCGGGGTCCGAGACGCGATATGATAGCGTCCGCAATGAGGCCAATAGCGAGCCATACCAGCACATGCCATCCCGCCCGGTTGCCGTGAAGCCGAAGAAGTCCCCTCTGAAGCCCCGTCAGAAAACGTTGGTCGCGCCGGATCTCGGTCCGCTGCCGGAATGGAATCTCACCGATCTCTATTCCTCGATCGACGCGCCGGAGTTCAAGGCCGATCTCGATCGCGCCGAAGCGGAGTGCCTTGCTTTCGAGAAGGCGTACAAGGGCAGGCTCGAGGAACTGGCCGGCACCTCGCACGGCGGGCAATCGCTCGCCGAACCGGTGCGGCGTTATGAGGCGATCGAGGATCTGCTCGGGCGGCTGGTCTCCTACGCGGGTCTGACCTATTCCGGCAATACGCAAGATCCTGCGATTTCAAAATTCTACGGCGATGTGCAGGAGCGCATCACTTCGATCTCGCTGCATCTCTTGTTCTTTACGCTCGAACTCAATCGCATTGATGACCGCCTGATCGAACAGGCCATGAACGATCCCGCGCTCGGACATTATCGTCCCTGGATCGAGGATTTGCGGCGCGAAAAGCCGTATCAACTCGAGGATCGCATCGAGCAGTTGTTTCATGAGAAGTCGGTGAGCGGATACGCGGCGTGGAACCGGCTGTTCGACGAAACCATTTCAGGATTGCGTTTCAAGGTCGGCGGTCAGGAGCTTGCGATCGAACCGACACTGAATTTTCTTCAGGATCCCGACGAGAAGAAGCGCAAAGCCGCGGCCGAAGCGCTGGCGGAGACCTTCAAGGCCAACACCCGGCTGTTTTCTCTCATCACCAATACGCTCGCCAAGGACAAGGATATTTCCGACCGCTGGCGCGGCTTTGCCGATGTCGCCGATGCGCGGCATCTGTCCAATCGCGTCGAACGCGAAGTAGTCGACGCGCTGGTTTCGGCGGTGCAAGCCGCCTATCCGAAACTGTCGCACCGATATTACGCGTTGAAAGCGAAATGGTTCGGCAAGAAGGTGCTGCCGCATTGGGACCGCAACGCGCCGTTGCCCGAAGTGAAGATGCGAAGCATCGCCTGGCCGGAAGCGCGCGAAACCGTGCTCTCGGCCTATGGAGCGTTTTCGCCGGTGATGGAGAAGATTGCCGAGCGCTTCTTCGACGATCGCTGGATCGATGCGCCGGTGCGGCCGGGCAAGGCACCGGGTGCCTTCGCGCATCCGACCGTGCCGTCGGCGCACCCTTATGTGATGTTGAATTATCAGGGCAAGCCGCGCGACGTGATGACGCTCGCCCATGAGCTCGGTCATGGCGTGCATCAGGTGTTGGCCGCGCCGAACGGACCGCTGATGGCGCCGACGCCGCTGACACTGGCGGAAACCGCAAGCGTGTTCGGCGAGATGCTGACCTTCAAGAAGCTGCTCGCCGCGACCAAGAACCCGGTAGAACGCAAGGCCATGCTCGCCGCCAAGGTCGAGGACATGATCAATACCGTGGTCCGGCAGATCGCGTTCTATAGCTTCGAGCGGCGTGTCCATATCGAGCGCAAGAGCGGCGAATTGACAGCTGAGCGGATCGGCCAGATCTGGATGGACGTGCAGCGCGAAAGCCTCGGACCCGCGATCGACTTCAAGCCGGGCTATGAGGTTTTCTGGAGCTATATTCCGCACTTCATCCATTCGCCCTTCTATGTCTATGCCTATGCGTTCGGCGATTGTCTGGTGAACTCGCTCTATGCGGTTTACGAGAAGGCCGAATCCGGCTTCGCCGACCGATATCTGGCGATGCTCGCGGCCGGCGGCACCAAGCATCATTCGGAATTGCTGAAGCCGTTTGGTCTGGATGCGCGCGACCCGAATTTCTGGTCCGGCGGTCTCAGTGTGATCGAGCGTCTGATCGAAGAATTGGAAGAACTCGATCGGGCCGCCTGACCGTTTGCCGTTCTTGAAGAGGTTTCGACGTGACGGTCTGGCTGGAAGCGGCGCTGAATGGGCCGTGGACACGGGCGCGCCAGCCGCGCATTCCAGTAACCGTCGATGAAATCATTTCCGATGGCATCGCCTGTGCACAAGCCGGTGCAGCGATCGTGCATCTTCATGCCTATGACGAGGCTACGGGTAAGCAGAAGGACGATTGGCAAATCTATGCGCGCATCATCGAGGGTATCCGCGCGCGCTGCGACGCGATCGTCTATCCCACCATTCCGATCGCAGGTTCCGGTTTTGCCGGCGAACTGACGAGCGCGCAGGATCGCTACGCGCATCTTGCCGAGCTCGCGAAGCGCGGCCTCGTCGAATGGGCGGTGGTCGATCCCGGCTCGGTGAATTCTCGCTACATTCGATGGTGTGGCGAATGGCGAGCCGGGCTTCGTCTATCAAAATCCCGGTGAGCATGTGATCGAGGGTCTGCGCGTCTGCGCGCGATATAGCGTGCGCCCGAGCTACGCGATTTATGAGCCGGGCTTCACGAGACTGGGCGCGGCTTTCGTGAAAGCTATGCCGCGGGTGCCGATGCCAGTCTACCGCTTCATGTTTTCCGACCAATTCGCCTTCGGCTATCCGCCGGTGCCGAACTATCTCGATGCGCATCTTTCGCTGCTGGAGGAGGTCGCGCCCGGCGCGCCCTGGATGGTCGCGGGGCTCGGCGTCGATATTCGTTCGCTGATCCCTCACGCGGTCGCCCGCGGCGGCCATGTGAGGGTAGGTCTTGAGGACTGCTTGCTGGGGGCGGAAACGAGTAACCTGAAGCTGGTGGAGGAGGCGGTGCGGCTGATTGAAGCTGCCGGCGGAAAATTAGCGGCGTCGAAAGACGTCAGGGAAGCCTAGCCGAACCTCAAATTTAATGCCGCGCTTCCACTGCGTATGGACCGCGTAATGACCCCGTGGTTATTTGATCGCAGCCAGCGTCTGCAACGCCGCAGCAAGATCGCCCTGCGCTTGCGGGTCGTTCACGGCAGCCTGTGCCTGTGAGAGCAGGTTTTTGATTTCGGCGCGCTGTTCCGGCGTCGCGATCGCGGCCCAGTCCTGCACGGTGTCGCGCAGCACCAGAGAAGCGATCCGTGCGTTGGCCGGTTTGACACCACCGCCCATGAACATGATCGCACCCGACAGCGACTTGACGTAGCCGCCGCGCACATTTGCCAATCCGCTTAGACGCTGTGGCTGATTGCGCTCCGCTTCCGTCAGCGATTGCGCATAAGCATTCACCGAATTCACGACGCGCGGAAACAGCCGCAGCATGAAGTCGAGCGCGGTGGTGATCTCGTCTTCATAGTTTTCGACATTTGTCTGCACGCCCTGCAGATAGCTTTCGCTTTTCGGATCGGTACCGAAATTGACGATCGCCAAATAGGAGCTCGCTGTCGCATTGAGCCAGTCCGACAGCCAGGGCAGGTCGGCGCTCCCAGACGGCGGCAGCGCGCGCAGCGTCTTGTTGTCGAACACCCTGGCGAACAGCGGGGCCGCGGGAGGGGCGGAAAGGTTGAGTTTCTCCTTCGCAGCGGCCGTCTTGCCGATATAGCTTTCGAGATCCTTGCCGGCCTGGACCGCGCCGCGCGCAGCCTTCGGTCCATCCTGCGCCGCTGCCGGCAGGGCAGCGCCAACAACGGCAAGAACGATAAGCGCCGCAACGCCACGCATATTTCAGGCTCCCTTTCGCGTTTCATCCTGTCACGCCGGCGCTTTGCGGGCCAGAGACTGGCGCTTGTGCCCGCGAGCGCCTAACTCTCAGTGGCATGACAAATTCCGAAGCAAACCGCTTTTCCGCCCGCGCGCGGCGTTATGCGCGCGTCGGGACCGACGTTGGCGGAGTGGCGGCACGCATCGCCGGCGCTCGTTTTTTCGGCCTTGACCTCGACCGTGCGAAGAATGCCGCCCAGCTTGCGGCAGCGCTTGGCGGGCTGAAAGGCCCAATCATGAAGGTGGCGCAGCTTCTCTCCACCATCCCGGATGCGCTGCCGCAGGAATATGTCGCCGAGCTCGCCAAGCTCCAGAGCGAGGCGCCGCCGATGGGCTGGGCGTTCGTGAAGCGCCGGATGAGCGCGGAGCTTGGCGCCGACTGGCAGTCGAAATTCGCCGAGTTCGAGCACAAGCCTTCCGCCGCGGCCTCGCTGGGGCAGGTCCACAAGGCGCGGTCACATGAGGGAACCGAGCTCGCCTGTAAACTGCAATATCCCGATATGCAGTCGGCGGTCGAAGCCGATCTCAAGCAGCTCAATCTTTTGTTCGCGCTTCATCGGCGCATGGAGCCCGCGATCGACACCACCGAGATCAATAAGGAAATCGGCGCGCGCATCCGCGAAGAGCTTGATTACATTCGCGAGGCAAAGCACGTCGCGCTCTATCGCGACATGCTGGCCGGCAGCGATCTTATCCGGGTGCCGCGGGTGTGGCCTGAGCTTTCGACCGCGCGGCTGCTTACGCTCGACTGGCTCGAAGGCGGCAAGATGCTGTCCTACAAGGACGCGCCGCTCGAGCATCGCAACCGGCTGGCGCAGGCCATGTTCACCGCCTGGTGGTTTCCCTTCAGCCGCTTCGGCGTCATTCACGGCGATCCACATCTCGGAAATTACAGCGTGTTCGTCGAGGACGGCGTGCCGGGCGGGATCAACCTGCTCGACTATGGCTGTATCCGCATTTTTCCGCCGCGTTTCGTCGGCGGTGTGGTCGATCTCTATCATGGTCTGCGCGACGGCGACGAAGCGCTGGTGGTGAAGGCCTATGAGACCTGGGGTTTCAAGAATCTGACGCGCGAATTGATCGATATTCTCAATATCTGGGCGCGCTTCATTTACGGCCCGCTGCTCGACGACCGGGTGCGCAGCATCGCCGATGGCGTGAAACCCGGCGAATATGGGCGGCGCGAGGCCTTCCGCGTCCACCAGGCACTGAAGCGGATGGGTCCGGTCACCGTGCCGCGGGAATTCGTGTTCATGGATCGCGCGGCCATTGGGCTCGGCGGGGTGTTCCTGCATTTGCATGCCGAACTGAATTTCTACCGTCTGTTCAACGAGGCGATCGAGAATTTCGAGATAGCGCAGGTGGAAGCGCGGCAGGCGGCGGCCCTGCAGAAAGCCGGCCTCATGGCCGCACCGGCAGCCTGAGCGTCAGGTTTTTCCGGCGCCCGTTGCCCTTGTGGCGCAATTGCGGTAACCGGAATTGAGACTTTCCAAGTTTTGGGGATCGCAATGGCTGACCACAGCGAAGTGGCCTACACGACCGCGGACGGCAACGACTATAAGGAGCACGAGCAGACCTATCTGCTGTTCCTGACCCTGACCAAGTGGGTCATCGGCATCGTCGTGGTGATCCTGATCCTGATGGCCTATTTTTTGGTCTGACGGCCTGAATTTTGGGCCGGGGGGCACAATGAAGATCGCGGTAGCTGCGGAATCCGACAAGGCCGAGCCGCGGGTCGCCGGCACGCCGGAAACCGTCAAGAAACTGATCGGGCTTGGCGCCAGCGTGGCAGTCGAGCCTGGCGCGGGCGTTCAATCGGGCATTCCGGATGTTGATTATGCTGCCGCCGGCGCGACTGTCGCGGCCGGTGCAGCCAAAGACGCCGATATCGTCCTGAAGGTTCGCCGGCCAACCGCCGAAGACCTCAAAAACTACAAGAAGGGCGCCCTCGTCATCGCGATCATGGACCCTTACGGCAACGAGGCCGCGCTGAAGGCGATGGCCGATGCCGGGGTGGTGGCATTTGCGATGGAATTGATGCCGCGTATCACCCGCGCGCAATCCATGGACGTGTTGTCGAGCCAGGCCAATCTCGCGGGCTATCGCGCCGTCATCGACGGCGCGGCCGAATATGGCCGCGCACTGCCGATGATGATGACGGCAGCCGGCACCATACCCGCCGCCAAGGCGTTCGTGATGGGCGTCGGCGTCGCCGGACTGCAGGCGATCGCGACCGCGCGCCGGCTCGGCGCCATCGTCACCGCGACCGATGTGCGGCCGGCGGTGAAGGAGCAGGTGCAGAGCCTCGGTGCCAAGTTCATCGCGGTCGAGGACGACGAATTCAAGCAGGCCGAGACCGCGGGCGGCTACGCCAAGGAAATGTCGAAAGACTATCAGGCGAAGCAGGCAGCCCTGGTCGCCGAGCACATCAAGAAGCAGGACATCGTCATCACCACCGCGCTCATTCCGGGACGTCCGGCGCCGAAACTCGTGAGCAAGGAGATGGTGGCGTCGATGCGGCCCGGCTCGGTGCTGGTCGATCTTGCGGTCGAGCGCGGCGGCAATGTCGAGGGTGCGAAGCTCGGCGAGGTGGTGAACGTCAACGGGGTGAAGATCGCAGGCTTCGCCAACGTGCCGGGCCGTCTCGCCGCATCGTCATCGGCGCTGTATGCGAAAAATCTTCTGACCTTTCTCGAAATCCTGATCGACAAGAAAGAAAAGAAGCTTGCGATCAACTGGGACGACGAGATTTTGAAGGCAGTCACGCTGACGCGCGACGGCAACATCGTGCATCCGAATTTCCAGCCGAAGGCCTAGAGCGGGAAGCGTCGAGCATGGAACACATCGATCCCTTCGTCTTCGAATTCTCGGTCTTCGTGATGGCGGTTTTCGTCGGCTATTACGTGGTCTGGTCGGTGACGCCAGCGTTGCACACCCCGCTGATGTCGGTCACCAACGCGATCTCCTCGGTGATCGTGGTCGGCGCGTTGCTTGCGGTCGGCGTGCAGATGACGAATTCGGGTTCTGTGATCGCTGTCACGCTCGGATTCGTCGCACTCGTGTTCGCGTCGATCAATATCTTCGGCGGCTTCCTGGTCACGCAGCGCATGCTTGCGATGTACCAGAAGAAAGAAAAGAAGAAGTGAGCGCGACATGAGCCCGAATATCGTCGCGCTGCTTTATCTCGTCGCCGGCGTCCTGTTCATTCTGTCGCTGCGCGGATTATCGTCCCCGGAAACCAGCCGGCAGGGCAATCTGTTCGGCATGATCGGCATGGCGATCGCGATCGTGACCACGCTCGCGGCGCATCCGCCGGCTTCCGGCTTGTCATGGTTGCTGGTGATCCTCGGCATAGGTATCGGCGGCAGCATCGGCGCGGTGATCGCGCGCAAGGTGCCGATGACGTCAATGCCGGAACTGGTCGCGGCCTTCCACTCGCTGGTCGGCATGGCGGCGGTGCTGGTCGCGGCGGGCGCGCTTTATGCACCGGCGGCGTTCGGCATCGGACAGGTCGGGACGATCCGGGGCGCGAGCCTGGTGGAGATGTCGATTGGCACCGCCATCGGCGCCGTCACATTTACCGGCTCGATCATCGCCTTCCTGAAATTGTCGGGCCGCATGAGCGGCGCGCCGATCATGCTGCCGGCCCGGCACGCTATCAATATCGCACTCGCTGTGGCCGTCGTCGTGCTGATCGTGCTGTTCGCGCGCACCGAGAGCTACATGCTGTTCTGGCTCCTGGTCGCCGCGTCGCTTCTGTTCGGCGTGCTCATCATCATCCCGATCGGCGGCGCCGACATGCCGGTCGTGATCTCGATGCTGAATTCCTATTCCGGCTGGGCCGCCGCCGGCATCGGCTTCACGCTCGGCAATACCGCGCTGATCATCACCGGCGCGCTGGTGGGTTCGTCGGGTGCGATCCTGTCCTACATCATGTGCAAGGGCATGAACCGCAGCTTCATCTCCGTGATCCTGGGCGGCTTCGGCGGCGAGGTCGCGGGCCCCGCGGGCGGCGGCGAGCAGAAGCCGGTGAAACTCGGCTCTGCGGAAGATGCCGCCTACATCATGAAGAATGCGTCGAAGGTCATTATCGTGCCGGGCTATGGCATGGCGGTGGCGCAGGCGCAGCATGCGCTGCGTGAACTTGCCGACCATCTCAAGAAAGAGGGCGTCGAGGTCAAATACGCCATCCATCCGGTCGCAGGCCGCATGCCGGGCCACATGAACGTACTGCTCGCGGAAGCTAACGTCCCCTACGACGAGGTGTTCGAGCTTGAGGACATCAACTCCGAATTTGCGCAGGCCGACGTCGCCTTCGTCATCGGTGCCAACGATGTCACCAACCCGGCAGCGGAGGACGACAAGTCGTCGCCGATTTACGGCATGCCGGTGTTGCAGGTGTGGAAGGCGGGCACGGTGATGTTCATCAAGCGATCGCTCGCGTCGGGCTATGCCGGCATCGACAATCCGCTGTTCTACCGCGACAACACCATGATGTTGCTTGGCGACGCCAAGAAGATGACTGAGCAAATCGTCAAGTCGATGTCCTAGGCGCGACGCGCAGCGCCGCGACGCGGCCTGAATATGATCGTTCTGAAATGGCTGATTGGTCTACTGGCTGCCGCCTATTGCGCGGCCGTGGCAGGGTTCTACCTCGCGCAAGGCGCGTTGCTTTTTCCGGTACCGCAAGCCTGGCGCACGAGTCCGCCGTCAGCCGGATTTCCGCAAGCCGAAGAGCACAATCTCACAACCTCGGACGGCGAGAACGTCATCGTGTGGCACGTGCCGCCGAGAGACGGAAAGCCGGTCGTGCTGTTTTTCCACGGCAACGGCGACATCCTTGCATGGCGGGTGCCGCGCTTTCGCGAGCTGACGGAGGACGGAATTGGTCTCGTTGCCTTGTCGTACCGCGGCTATGCCGGTTCGACCGGGCGTCCGTCCGAACAGGGACTGCTGCGTGACGCCGAGGCGGCCTATGCCTTTGCAGCGTCGCGCTATTCGACCCATCGGATCGTTGTCTGGGGATTCTCGCTTGGCAGCGGCGTCGCCACCGCGCTCGCCGCTGAAAAGTCGGTGCGCGCCTTGATTCTCGAGGCGCCCTACACTTCGACCGCGGATGTGGCCGCCGGCATCCTTCCGATGATGCCGGTTCGCTGGCTGATGCGCGATCAATTCAGGTCGGATGACCGGGTCGCCCAGATCAAGGTCCCACTCCTGGTCCTGCACGGCGAGCGTGATCCTGCAATCCCGATTGCGCTCGGTCGCAGGCTCTTTTCACTCGCGCACGAGCCGAAACGTTTCGTATCCTTCCCGGACGGCGGCCACGAGAATCTCGATCGGTTTGGCGCGTTGCAGACCGTGCGGGAGTTTATCGCGGGCCTGAAAGACTGATGGAATGAAGCTCGCATCGCTTTTTTGGTGGAGGACATCGTGAAGGCACCGGACAATCATTCTCACGTTGTGCGGCCCGACAACATGGAATGGCAAAAAACCCGTTTCGAGGGATGCGAAGTCAAGAACCTGATGTTCGACAAGAAGTCGGGGATGGCCACTGCGCTGATGCGTTTGGCGCCCGGCGCGGTATTGCCCGATCATCAACATGTGGGCATCGAACAGACTTGGGTCATTGAAGGCTCGCTGGTCGACAAGGAAGGCCCGGTGCCGGCCTTGCTGTCGGGCCGGGGGAGTTTGTCTGGCGCGAGGCCGGGAGCCGGCATTCCGCGTGGTGTCCGGACGGCGGCGTGATGCTCGCGATTTTCCAGGTGCCGAACAAGTTTTTCGACGAACAGGGACGTGTGAAGGATCTCGCCGGCCAGGATTGGCAGGCGGCCTGGGGCCACGCCGTCAAGGCGTGAGCGGACTTACCTCGCCACGATCGGCTGCGCTTCCAGCACTGGCTCGCGCACTGGCACGCCGGTGAAGGTCGACCCTTCCTCGAACCAGGATTTCGGCGCCGGGTGGCCCCACAGCGTCTGGCGCTGTGCATCCTGCAAGGCCCAGCGCAGCGGCTCGAAATCCGGATCGACCGTCAGATAATCCGAGGTGAACAGCTCGACGCGGTGGCCGTCGGGATCGCGGATGTAGAGGAAGAATGCGTTCGAGATGCCGTGCCGTCCGGGCCCGCGCTCCATATTGGCGAGGAAGCCGGACGAGGCCATCACGTCGCAGATATGCAGGATGTCGAGCGAGCTCGCGGTCCACACACCGATATGATGCAGGCGCGGGCCGCGGCCGTTGGTGAAGGCCAGGTCGTGCACGTTGCCCTTGCGATGCATCCACACCGCCCAGAGCTGCGGATTGTCGCCGTCAGTCTCGGTATATTCGGTGAGCCGGAAGCCGAGCTCGGTGTAGAAATCGTATGACGCCTGCACGTCCGGCGTGAAGCAGTTCAGATGATCGATGCGTTGGATGCGCGCGCCTTTGTACTCTGCATATTTGCGCAGCATGCAGTCGGCCTGCTCCATGCGGAAATAGAAGTCGAGCGGCATGCCGAACAGGTCGCAGGTGCGAAGCGTGCGGCCCTGATGCGGAATTTCGGGAAAAGAAGTCGGGTAGCCCTTGTGCGCGAACCAGAAGGCGGCACGGTCGAGGTCCTCCTCGCTCGCGACCTTGTAGCCGAGCGCCGGCACCGAAATGTCCTTCGACTTGCGCAGTACGATCGAATGATGGTTGCGTTCCTCCACCGCCCGCAGATAGAGCGCGTCGTTGTCTTCGTCGGAGATCAGATAGCCGAGGCAATCGACATAGAAGGCGCGCGATTTCGCAAGGTCGCGCACGCCGAATTCGACATGGCTCGCGCGCACGATGTTGAAGGGCGGGGCGAAATTCGGTTTGCGGATGGGCATGCGGCGTTTCCTTTTTTCTTTCACCGTCATCCTGAGGTGCGAGCGTAGCGAGCCTCGAAGGATGGACGGCCAGGATTTTTGGGACTTGGCCGTCGCCCTTCGAGGGTTGCGCCTTGCGCAGCCACCTCAGGGTGACGGATAACTTCAATCTGCGCGTAACCTCATGCTCCGATCTTCGGTATCTTGTGGTTGTCGAGCGCGATCGCGATGTTCTTCGTCTCCATGTAGAAGTCGAACGAAAAATCGCCCCCGTCGCGGCCGATGCCGGAAGACTTTACCCCGCCGAACGGCGTCGGCAGATGGCGGACATTTTCCGAATTTACCCAGATCATGCCGGCTTCCAACGCCTGTGCCATGCGGTGCGCGCGGCCGACATCGCGCGTCCATAAATACCCGGCGAGGCCGTATCGTACATCGTTGGCCAGCGCTATCGCTTCCTTCTCGTCGGCAAACGGGATCATGGTCAGAACCGGACCGAAAATCTCGTCCTGCGCGATCTTCATGTCGTTGCGCGCATTGGTATAGAGCGTCGGCTCGACGAAATTGCCGTTTTCGGTTCCTTGCCCGCCATTGGCGCGCCCGCCGCCGACCGCGACCGTGGCGCCGGCCTTGCGTGCCACATCGACATAGCTCAGCACCTTCTCGACGTGGCGCGGATGGATCAGCGGTCCGATCTCGGTGGAAGGATCGAGAGGATGGCCGACCTTGATCTTCTTGATGCGCTCGGCGGCGCGCTTGGCGAATTCTTCGTAGATGGAGGCCTCGACCAAGGCTCGGCTGGAGGAGGTGCAGCGCTCGCCGTTCAGCGAATAGATCATGAACAGACAAGCATCCAGCGCGCGATCGATATCGGCATCGCCGAACACGATCACCGGATTCTTGCCGCCGAGCTCGAAATGCACGCGCTTCAGCGTAGCCGCGCCCTGCCGCATGATGGCGGAGCCGGTCGCGCTTTCGCCGACAAAGCCAATCGCTTTTATGTCCGGATGTTCGGTCAGCGCGCGCCCGGCATCCTCGCCAAAGCCGTGCACGACATTGAGCACACCCGCCGGCAGCCCCGCCTCGAGGCAGATTTCAGCGAGCAGAGTGGCGGTGAGGGGAGACCATTCCGCCGGCTTGTGCACGACCGTGCATCCCGCCGCGAGCGCAGGCGCGATCTTCCAGGTCGACAGCATGAAGGGCGTATTCCAGGGCGTAATCACGCCCACGGGCCCGATCGGCTGGCGCATGGTGTAGTTCAGATGCGTCTCGGTTGGCAGCGACAATCCGTCGGCGGAGTTCGGCGCTCTGTCAGCGTAGAAGCGGAAATTTTCCGCCCCGCGCAACGCTGCCTTCGACATGTAGCGGATCGGCTGCCCGGTATCCATGCATTCGACATAAGCAATCTCGTCGGCGCGCGCCTCGATGGCGTCGGCAATCTTGTGCAGGATGGCCCGCCGTTTCTCGCCGGATGTGTGACCCCAGCCGGTGCGGAAGGCCTTCATCGCAGCTTTTGCGGCGCGATCGATATCGGCCGCGCCACCGCGCGCGACTTTTCCGATCACGGCGTTATCGACCGGCGAGGCGGTCTCGAACGTCTCGCCGTTGCCGAGATCAGACTTGCCGTCGATCAGATGCCCGACCACGCCGGTCTTGAAGCGGCCGAGATAGCCGTCCGCGCGCGCCAAGGTCGTGTCGAGTGCGGTGCTCATGCGGCCTTCTCGGCCTTGCGGATGGTGTCGCGGCGGAAGGTGAGTTGGGTGATCTCGTGCATTTCGAGGGCGAGCTGCATGGGGTGCTGCGCCAGCGTGCGCTCGAGCGACTTCTCCGCCGCCGCCATGATCATTTCGCCGACCTTCTGATAGACCTCCTTCGGGCGTCCCTCCCGCATCCGGACAATGATATGCACGAATGCGTTTTCAGGGTCGCGATCCGCCACGCAGTAATGCTCGCGGCGTGCAGCGCGCGTGCGGATGCCCGGTAACGGCGCCGCGCCGCTCTCGATCATGGCCTGATGCAGGGCGTCGAGCAGGCCCTGGACATCCATCGCGTTGTCCAGATTGGACGAATATTCAACGATGATATGTGGCATATTTCGCTCCCATTTTGCGGTACGGCGCGGCTTGACCTTTGGTCGAAGACCTTCGATTTTGACGCCGCCAATTGCTGCCCCTAACTAAGTGGATAGCGGGCTGCCGATCAAGCCGTCTTGCAGCCATTCCGAGCCCCGGACCTGAATGCCATGCCTCTAGCGCCCAACCGCCTGAAAGCCCCGATGCCCACGCTGCCTGGGGCCATGTCGAGACCGGTGGGCGGCGCGTTCCCCGGGTTGCCGACCAGCGAAACCAGCGAATGAAACTCGCCAGTTTCAATCATCGCGGCCGGCCGAGCTATGGCGTGGTGCTGGGCGACGCCGTGATCGACGTCCGCCTGCGAATGCCGCGTTTTCACACCTTGCTGGAAGTCATGCGCGCCGGTGCGCTGGACGAGGTGCGAGAAGCGGTCGAAAACGTCCGTCCGGATCTGCCGCTGGCCGAGATTGAATTGCTGCCACCGGTGGTGGCGCCCGAGAAGATTCTCTGCGTCGGCGTCAACTACGCCAACCGCAACGACGAATACAAAGACAATTCGGAGCTGCCCAAATATCCGAGCCTGTTCTTTCGTACGCCGGGATCCTTCGTTGGGCACGGCGCGGAGTTGATCCGTCCACCGGAATCGCCGCAGCTCGATTATGAGGGCGAGATCGTCCTTGTGATCGGCAAGGAATGCCATCGCATCGCGTCCGCTCAAGCTGCGGACCACATCGCGGGTTACACGCTCTGTAACGAGGGGACGATCCGCGACTGGCTGCGGCACGCGAAGTTCAACGTGACCCAGGGCAAGAATTTCGACCGTTCAGGCTCGATTGGGCCCTGGATGGTGACCGCAGACGAAATCGACTACGGCAGGCCGATGCATCTGACCACAACGGTCAATGGCGAAATCCGGCAGAACGACACCACCGCAAATCTGATTTTCGATTTCGGAGCGCTCCTGTCCTACATCACGATCTTCACCACCTTGAAGCCTGGCGACATGATCGTCTCCGGCACGCCGACCGGCGCCGGTGCGCGCTTCGATCCGCCGAAATGGCTGGTGCCGGGCGACGTGATCGAGGTGACGGTCCCGGAGATCGGCACTCTGTGCAATGGCGTGGCGGATGGGCTCTAGCTGTTGTCATTCCGGGGCGCGCTCGGGCTTGCCCGAGTTCACCAATATTCATGCGCCAGTCGGCTATAGCCGACTGGCGGTCGCGAGCCCGGAATCCAGATTTAATCCCTGTATTTGCGAATGGATTCCGGGTTCCGACCTTCGGTCGGCCCCGGAATGACCTAGAGGTCGCAATGTCCGAATTCAAATCCAAAGTCGTCGTCATCACCGGCGGCAGCCGTGGCATCGGTCGCGGTATTGCGGAAGTGTTCGCGCGCGAAGGCGCGCAAACCGTAATTGCCTCAACCTCCGAACGAAATCTTGCCACCGCGGCCGACGCGATCGAAAAATCCGGCGCTCTGAAGCCGCTCACGGCCGCGCTCGACCTGCGCAAGCTTGCCGATTGCGAAACGCTTCATGCGCTGGTGACGGAGAAACTCGGGCGCTGCGACGTGCTCATTAACAACGCGGGAGCGACCAAGGCCGGAAATTTTCTCGAACTCACCGACGAAACCTGGTTCGATGGTTTCATGCTGAAGTTTTTCGGTTGCGTTCGGCTATCGCGGTTGTTCTGGCCGATGCTGACGGAGGCGCAGGGCTGCGTCGTCAATATCGGCGGCGGCGCCGCGCGCACGCCAAGTTCTGATTTTCTGATCGGCGGCTCTTGCAATTCGGCGATGGCGAACTTCACAAAAGGGTTGTCGCGGCTCGGCATGAAAGACGGTGTCAACGTCAACATCATCCATCCGGGGTTGACAGCGACGGACCGGGTTCAGGACCTGTTCGCGCAGCGTGCCAGCGCCGCCGGCAAGACCATCGGCGAAATCAGCGCCGCTGCGGTCGCCCGCGACGGCATCAAGCGGATGGCCGAACCTGCCGATATCGCGGAACTGACCCTGTTCTTGTGCAGCGAGAAAGGCCGGCACATCCAGGGCGCCGCGATCCCGGTCGATGGCGGTTCGACGCCGGGATATTATTAAAAGGAATAGCGCCATTGGCGCGGTGTTGTTCCGTTGTGCGCAGCGTTTAACGCCGTCGGCTTCAGGGAGTATGTCATGAGCGCTCAGATCAGAATGTCATCCATCTTGGCGGCTTTGGCCGTTGTCTGTCTTGCAGGGCAGGCAATCGCACAGGACAAGCCGATCCGCGTCCGCGGCGACGTGATCGCGATCGATGGACCGATGATGACGGTCAAGTCGCGTGACGGCAAGGAAATGAAGATCAAGCTCGCCGACAATGTGAGCGTCGCCGCAATCGTTCCGATCAAGATCGAGGACATCAAACCGAATTCCTATATCGGCGTTTCCGCGATGCCGCAGCCCGACGGCAGCCAGCGCGCGATGCATGTCCACATCTTCCCGGAAGCCTTGCGCGGTGTCGCTGAAGGCTTCGGGCCGTGGGATGTGCAGCCGGGCAGCACCATGACCAACGCGACGGTCGTCGAGACGGTGGCCGGCGTAGACGGCCAGACCATCATGGTGAAATACAAGGACGGCGAGAAGAAGATCATCGTGCCGAAGGATGCGGTGCTCGTGACCTATGTGCCGGGCGACAAGGCCGAACTCGTCGCTGGCGCTAAAATCTTCATCATCGCGGCGGTGCCGCAACCGGACGGCACCTTCACTTCGGCGCGCGTGAATGTCGGACGCGGCGTCGCTCCGCCGATGTGATTTGCAGCCCCGAGAAGCGGCCTCACGCCGGCAGGCTCTTGCCGCCGTCGACATAAAGACATTGTCCGGTGACGAAGCCGGCACGCTCCGAGGCAAAATACGCCACTGCAAAGGCGACGTCTTCCGGCGTGCCGGCGCGCTTCATCGGCTGAAGCGCTACGAAAGCGTCGAACTGGCTATCGGTCAGGGCCGAACGAGAGAGCGGCGTGTCGACGAAGCCGGGCGCCACCGCATTGACGGTGATGCCGCGCGGCAATAATTCGATCGCAAGCGAGCGGGTGAGGCCGTTCACGGCGGCTTTGGTCGCGCCGTAGTGCGAAATGCCCTTTCCGCCGAGCGCTGCGCGCGAGGAAATGTTCACGATGCGGCCACCGGACGGCATGGCGCGCACGGCAAGCTGGCAGGAGGCGAACAGGCCCTGCAGATTCACCGAGAGCAGTCTTTGAAATTCCTCCTCCGTGACCAACTCAAACGGCGCCTGCGACATGGTGCCGGCAGAGTTGATCAGGACGTCGCAGCGCCCGACCAAATCGAACGCTTTCGCGAGCGAAGCCCGGTCGGTCACGTCCGCCTGCAGGCCGTCGGCAAGCCCGCCGGCATTTTGGATTTCCGTTACCACCGATGCGGTCTTTTTCGGGTCGCGGTTGAGGACAAAGACCCGATCGCCATTGCGCGCCATCTCCTGCGCGCAGGCACGACCAATTCCGGTCGCTCCGCCGGTAATGACGACGCGGCGCGGTTCGGTAGTCATGGCATTGGCTTTCGGATAGGTCCCGACCGTCGGGTGATATGACTTCCCCCGATATTTCCACGATTGGCACGGCCTGTGCAACGCTTCGCCCCATGCACCCAAACAAGCCGTGCCGGACTGGAGCTTATGCCTTGCCCGAGCGGCAAATCGCAGCCTAGCAATAGTCCCGGAAATGGGGTCTGTATCGGGTCCAACGGACTGGTCCAAGGCTGCTCAAGCACGATGGAGATTTAGAGTGAGACGACTTTTGACGGCGATGGCCGTGCTGGTTGCAGCAACCGCTGCTGCAAGCGCGCAGCAACCCAAACGCATCGCAATCACGAGCTTCGGCGAGCATCCGGCCCTGCAGGGCGTGGTCGACGGCTTCAAGGCCTCGATGAAGGAGCGCGGCTATACCGAGGGCAAGGACGTCACCATCACCTTCACGCATGTCAACTGGGACCGCAATCTGATCCCGCAAATGCTGACAAAGGTCGCCTCCGACAAGCCGGACGTGGTCGTCACCATCACGACGCCTGTGACGCAATCGGCGGTGCGCGCGCTGACCGATCCGGCGACGCCGGTGGTGTTCGCCGCCGTTCAGGATCCGGTGGTAGCGGGTGTGATCCCGGCCTGGGACAAGGCGAGCCCCAACATGACCGGCGCCGCCAATCTGGTCGACATGGACGGCACCCTGAAATTCATCAAGGAGATGCTGCCGAATGCCAAGCGCGTCGGCGTGCCGTTCAATCCCGGTGACGACGCCGACAACGCCTTGCGCGAAAAGCTGGTGGCCGCGGCCCCCAAATACAATCTCGAACTCGTGCTGGTCAGTGTCGACAACACCAACGACATTCCGCAGCGCATTCAAACCTTCGCCGGCAAGGTCGACGCCATCTATGTCTTCCCGTCGAACCTGTTTCAGCCCGCCACCGCCCAGATCGGCGCCATTGCCGGCCGGCTCGGCATTCCGGCCTTTAACGGGCTTTCGGCGCCGGTGCTGAAGAACGAGATGCTCGCTTCCTATTCGGTCGACTTCCCGGCCATCGGTGCAAAGGCGGCGGGCCTGGTCGATCGTCTGTTCAAGGGCGAGAAAGTCTCCGCCATTACGCCGACCGTGCCAACTCCCGCCGATCACTCGGTGACGATCAGCCAGCAACAGCTCGACAAGTGGAATCTGAAGCTGCCGCCGGCTTATGCCAATTGCCCGACATGCGTGGTGAAGTGACGGCGGAAGACAAAGCGGCGCTGCGCATCGCGGGCGTCTCCAAGATCTTCAATCGCGGCACCTCGACCGAACGGCGTGCGTTGAACGGTATCGACCTGTCGCTGTCGGAAGGCGATTTCGCGGTGCTGATCGGCAGCAACGGCGCCGGCAAGAGCACCTTGCTCGCGGTTGTTGCCGGCGACGTCGCGCCCGATAAGGGCTCGGTCTCGATCGACGGAAAGGATGTGACCGACGTGCCGGTGCAGCGGCGCGCCGGTCTGGTCGCGCGGGTGTTTCAGGACCCCGCGCGCGGCACTGCGCCCGGCCTCACGGTCGAAGAAAATCTCGCCATCGCCTTCAAGCGTGGGCTTGGCCGCTATCTGCACACAGCGGTGACGGCGGACCGGCGCAAGCTGTTCCGGGAGGCATTGGCGCCGCTCGGTCTTGGACTCGAACAGCGGCTGGACACGCGCGTCGATCTTTTGTCGGGCGGCCAGCGGCAGGCTTTGTCGCTCACCATGGCCTGTCTGCTCAAGCCGGAAATTCTGGTGCTGGACGAACATTGCGCGGCGCTCGATCCGCGCACGGCGGATGCGGTGATGAAGGCGACACTCGAAGCCGTGCGGCATTCGCGCATCACCACCATCATGGTGACGCACAACATGCATCACGCGATCGACCACGGAAATCGTCTGGTGATGATGGACGAGGGCACGATCGTGTTCGAGGCCGGTGGCGCGGAAAAATCCGGGTTGACAGTCGAACAGCTCGTGAAGCGCTTTCAATCCGCCGACGACAAGCTGTTGCTGGTGCGCTGAGATGATGGATTTCGTCAACAGCTTCGTGAATCTGGTGCCGGTGACGCTGGCGCAAAGCCTGCTCTATGGCTTTGTCGCGCTCGGGATCATGATTCCGTTCCGTCTCCTGAGCTTTCCCGACCTGACCTGCGAAGGCGCTTTTCCGCTCGGTGGTTGCCTGTGCGCGGCTCTGCTCGTTGCCGGCATTTCCCCGGTGCTCGCGATGCTGATTGCGGTCACCGCCGGATTCCTGGCCGGTTGCGCCACCGCGTTCATCCATTTGCGCTTCAAGATCAACACGCTGCTCGCCGGCATCCTGATGATCACCATCCTCTGGAGCATCAATCTCCGCATCATGGGGAAGTCCAATATTCCGCTGTTCGCGGCGCCGTCCTTCTTCGACAATATCTATGGCGGCTTCACGCTGAATGTGCCCGTGCAGATCGTGTTCTGGCTGATCGTGGCGATCGCGCTGATCGCGATCCTGTGCTGGTTCCTGCGCACCGATCTCGGCCTTGCGGTGCGGGCGACCGGCGCCAACGAGGCGATGGCGCGCGCGCAAGGCATCAATACCTGGTGGATCACCATCGCCGGCGTCGGGGTTGCCAATGCCTTGACCGCTTTCGCGGGCGCTTCGGTTGCGCAGGTGCAAGGCTATGCCGATGTCGCGATGGGCTTCGGCATTCTGATCAACGCGCTGGCGGCTCTGATCATCGGCGAGACCGTCATAGGCCGCGCCACCATCCTGCAGCAGGCCGTGGCGCCGTTCGTCGGCTCGATCGTCTATTATCAGGTGATCTCGGCCGGGCTTGCGCTCGGCGTGCATCCGTCCGATCTCAAGCTGGTCACCGGGCTGTTCGTCCTGATCATGCTGGCGCTGCCAAAGCGCAAGCTTGGCGGCGCGGCGTTGCCGGAGCGGCCGGTCAACGCGTGAGCGTTACGGCACCTGATCTTCCGCCCCTAACGCCGCGAGAGCGGCACGCGCCACTTCCACATCCTGCGCGCCCGTGCCGGAACCGACCCCGACCGCGCCGATGCAAACGCCGTCGATGATGATCGGCAGGCCGCCTTCGAGATTGGTCAGGCGGCCGCCAGCGGCGATGGCAAGCTTCACTTCCAGCTTCGGATCGAGGCGCGAGGACGGCTGGCGATGCGATGCGGCGGTGATGGCCTTCGATTTCGAGGTTTCGGCCGAAAGCAGCTTCGCGCCATCCATGCGGATATACGCCAGCATGTTGCCGCCGTCGTCGACGATGGTGATGTTCTGCGGCACGCCGAGCGCTTCGGCTTTCGCAACGGCCGCCTGCAGCGCGATCATCGCGCCTTGGTGAGTGAGTTTCAGGAACGGCCGGGTGATCGGCTTGTTGTCGTTGGTCATAGCTTGATCCATTCCTCCGCCGGGCGGCTTAAGTTTGCGGCGAGCCGCTCCATCATCTTGTCTGCTTCTTGCAGTTCATCGATGCCGATCCACTCGTCGGCCTTGTGGGCGCGGCCGATGTCGCCGGGGCCGCAAACGACGGTCGGGATTCCAGCTTTTGCATAGATGCCGGCTTCGGTGCCGAAGCTCACGGTTCCGGCCGGATCGCTGCGTAGGCTGAGAGATTGCACCGCGGCGACCGCGGCACTTTGCGCTGGTGTCATCAGCGACGGATAGGACGATATCGGCTCGACCGCGATGCCGGCTTCCGGCGCTTCCTGCTTGAGCGCTGCATCTTCGGACGCGATCAGCATCTCGACGGCGCGAAGCAGCGTCGACACATCAGCCCCTGGTATGTCGCGGATTTCGAATTCGACCACGGCGCGATCCGGAACGAAATTGAGCGCGGTGCCGCCATGCAACGATCCGACATGGATGGTCGTGTAAGGTGGTTCGAAGGCGGCATCCTGCGGGCCTTGTCGCGTCCTGCGGGCAAGTTCATCGAGGAAGGTGCAAAACCGCGCCGCCGCCGTCACGGCATTGGCCGCGCGATGCGGCAGCGCCGAATGGCCGCCGCGTCCTGTGAAGATCACGCGGCGCGCAACCTTGCCCTTGTGGGCGTGGACCACACGAAGCCCGGTCGGCTCGCCGACGATGCACAGGGCGGGTTTCGCCTTCAGCTTTGCCACTTCGTCCACGAGATCCGGCGCGCCCAGACAACCGACCTCTTCGTCATACGAAAGCGAGATATGAATGGGCGTTGCGCGCGCCGTCGCCTTGAAATGCGGGACATGGGCGAGCACGCAGGCGACGAAGCCTTTCATGTCGGACGTGCCCCGTCCGACGACGCGGTTTGCGTTTTGCGTCGCGGTAAAGGGCGGGCTCGTCCAGTCCTGACCGGCGACCGGGACGACATCGGTATGCGCGGACAACACGATGCCGCTGCGATCCTGCGGGCCGATGGTTGCGAGAAGAGACGCCTTCTTGCCGGTGCGGTCGGGAATGCGGCGCGAGGCGATACTGTACCGCGCCAGATAATTTTCGATCCAGGCCACGATATCCAGATTCGATTCGCTGCTGATCGATGGAAATCCAACGAGCGACTTAAGAATCCCGATGGTTTGTTGATCGGCCATGATAGGTCATCTAGTCTGCGCGAAATTCACGGAGTGACACGCAATGACATACTCCATCGCCGCCCGCTGCGAGAAATCCGGCGCGTTCGGCATTGCGATCACTTCGTCTTCGATTTGCGTGGCCAGTCGCTGTGCCTGGGTCGGACCGCTCGGGGCGGTATCGACGCAGAATATCACCGATCCCGCACTCGGTCCCGCGGGGCTCGCGTTGCTGCGTCAGGGACTCGGCGCCGGTGCGGTACTCGATCTTTTGCTCGCCGGCACGCCGCAGCCGGATTATCGGCAGGTCGGTGTGATCGACCGCTATGGCATGACCGCGCTGCATTCCGGCAAAGAAGCGCTGCCGCTCGCTGCCTTTGCACAAGGTCCATCCTGCATTGCGCTTGGCAACCTGCTGGCCGCGAGCGAAGTCCCTTCTCTTATGATCGCGGCGTTTACCGAAGCCGCCGGCGAAACGCTCGCGGAGCGGCTGATGCGCGGGCTGGAAGCGGGGTTCGATGCCGGTGGAGAGACCGGCGATGAGCATGCCGCCGGTCTGCATGTGGCGGATGTCTATGACTGGCCGGTGGTTGACCTGCGCGTCGACTGGCATGACGAGCCGATTGCCGAACTGCGCCGGATCTGGACCTTGTACGCACCGCAACGCGCCGCCTATGAAGCGCGCGCGCGCGCGCCCGGCAGCGCGCCGAGTTTCTGATCGCGTCACGTCTGGCTCCGGTTTTCCGGAAACGCGACCAGATCCTCGCTGCCGATGCCGATCCCGATTTTTGTGCCGTTTCCCGCAAGTCCCGCCGCCTCGCGCGCGCTCAGCCGCATGTGAATACGCGCGGCGGACGCCTGCGGAACGTCGATATAAAGATCGACATGGTCGCCCTGATAGATCGAGGCGGCGACAATGCCATCCAGCGCCGCTTCGGCGGGGTTCGATAGATGAAAATGTTCGGGCCGGATGAATAGGTCGACCTGCGACCCGGGTTCGACGCCGTCAAGCGGCTTCGCCGGCACGGTGACGGTTGCGCTCCCGACCGCGATGATCGCACTATCGCCCTCAAGCCGCACGAGCTTGCCTTTCAGGAGCGATCCTTCGCCGATGAAGGAGGCGACGAAACGGTCCGCGGGCTTGCGATAGAGCCGCTCCGGCGTATCGATCTGGCAAATGCGGCCTCCCGACATCACGGCAATGCGGTCGGACAGCGACAACGCCTCACTCTGGTCGTGGGTGACAAAGATCGTGGTGACGCCGAGACGTCGCTGGATTTCCTTCACCTCGACCTGCATCGAGGCACGTAAATTCTTGTCGAGCGCAGAAAACGGTTCGTCGAGCAGCAGCACCTTGGGCTGGATCACGAGCGCGCGTGCCAGCGCCACCCGCTGCTGCTGGCCGCCGGATAATTGCCGGGGCCTGCGATCCTCGAAGCCCGTAAGCTTCATCATCGCCAGCACTTCGGCGACGCGCGTTCTGATATCCTCTTTCGCTACGCCTCTTGCCTTCAGGCCGTAGGCAACGTTCGTTGCCACATTCATATGCGGAAATAGCGCATAGTTCTGAAACACGATGCCGGTCTTGCGGGCATAGGCCGGCACGTCCGTCACCAGCGCATTGTCGATGAATATCTCGCCTTCATCCGGCCCAAGAAATCCGGCGACCAGATTGAGCAATGTGGTCTTGCCGCAGCCGGACGGGCCAAGCAGGGTCATGAATTCGCCGCGGCCGATCTTCAGCCATGCCTGGTCGAGCGCTACGCTGGTGCCGAACCGCTTGCTCACGCCGTCTAAACGCACAGCTTCTTGGCGCACGGCCTCGTCGCGCGCAACATCCGCAGGCGCCTCCGCGGCACGATCAGCGGGCCTGCTCAACATTCAGCACCTTTCCAAGACCGAGGAACGAATTGGCAAGCGCGAGCAACGTCGCCGTCACCACGATGAAGATGACCGAGATTGCCGCCATGGTCGGATCGGCATATTCGCGCACGTAATTATACATCGCCACCGGCAGCGTCTGGGTGCGCTGTACCGTGACAAACAGCGAGGCGGTGAATTCGTTGAATGACAGGATCGCCGCGAACAGCCAGCCGCTCACCAGGCCCGGCATCAGAAGCGGCAGTGTCACGGTTGCGAGCACACGGCCGGGTTTCGCGCCAAGGCTCGCAGCCGCAAGCTCCAACCGCTGGTCGAGATTGCGGAGCGAGATATAGACCGAACGCAGCACGAACGGCAGCACCAGCACCACGTGGCAGACGATCACGAGCGAGAAGGTGCGGGCAGCGCCGATCTGCGCCGCCAGGATCAGCATGCCAAGGCCCACGGTGAAGTGCGGCACCACCAGCGGCGCCAGCAGCAGCCCTTCGATGACATTTTTGCCACGGAATTCGTAGCGGTCGATGACGTAGGCGAAAGCCGCGCCGACGAACAGCGCGAGGAAGGATGACGCCAGCATCACGATCAGGCCGTTATAGAAACCGCTCTGGAAATCCTTGTAGTTGATGGCGTTGTAGAACCAACGCAGCGACAATTGCTGCGGCGGAAATGAGAGCAGTGCCTTCTCGTTGAAGGAGGCGACCGCAACCACAAAGGCCGGCAGGATGATGAAGCCCAGAATGGCGACCACCAGCGCGCGGCCGGCGAAGCTCATCACCCGGTGAGACAGCGGTCTTGCCATCAATGCAGCCCGACTTTTTCGAGCGGCCGAAGCGAAGTTCGCATCACGAAGATGGACACATAGGTAAGCGCAAGCCCCGCGACGCAAAGCGCCGCTGCGAACGGAAAGTTGAAATTGGCAAAGCCGAGCTGGTAGACGAGGTTCGACACCATGTTGACCTTGCCGCCGCCGACCAGTTGCGGCGTCGCAAACGCGCTGAAGGTCCAGGCGAATGCGGTGGTGAGGCCTGCGACGATGCCGGGCCCAGACAGCGGCAGCGTCACCGTGAGAAACACCCGCACCGGGCCGGCGCCGAGGCTTTCGGCGGCTTTCTCGTAGTCCGGGTCGATATGGGCGATGGCCGCCGCCAGCATGATGACCACGACCGGCAACGTCACATGCACGAGCGCGATGGTGACGCCGGTCACCGTGAACAAGAGCTGCAGCGGCGTTGCGATGATGCCGGTCTGCATCAGCACCGAATTGACGAAGCCGTTATTGCCGAGCACCACGATCCACGAATAGGTGCGCACAACTTCGCCCAGAAACAGCGGCGTTACGGTCGTGATCAGAATGAACGACTTCACGAACAGATTGGTGGAGCGCACCAGCGCATAGGCCAGCGGATAGCCGAGCACGAGGCTGATCACTGCGGTCAGGAGGCATAGCCAGACGGTCTGGAAAAAGACCTTGGCGTAAAGCGGATGCAGCATCCCGGCGAAATTGGCGAGCGTGAAGCCGCCGACGTCGAGCGACCCCGGGATATGCTTGCGGATGCTGAATTGCAGGATCGCCAGCATCGAGATGGCGAAAATCGCAGCCGTGATCACGGCAGGCGCCGTGAACAGCTTCAGGAACGGCCGGCGTGTTGCGGTCGGTGAGATTGTATCGTGCGCGTTCAAGACGAGGCCTTACAAACGCAAACGCAGCGACCGAGCCCGCAAAGCTGCGGGCCCGGTGCGCCGCCATCGCTTGTCAGTTAATGACGTTCTCGGTGAACCATTTTCTCCATTCACCGGTCAGCTCGCCGCGGAGCTTGTGATCGATCACCAAAGCTTCCTTGTTCCACTGGTCGGGCGTCGTGAACACGCCCGGCAGCTTTGCAATTTCCGGCGCGAGCTTTGCGCTCGTCACCACCGGGCTGCCCTTCTTCAGGGTCGCGATTTCGGCCTGCACCGCAGGATCGAGCAGCACGTTGATGAACTTGTAGGCGAGATCGACATTCTTCGAGCCCTTCATGATGCCGATGGTGTCGATGCCGAGCACGGCGCCTTCCTTCGGGATCGCAAGCTCAACTGGCACGCCCTGGCTTGCGATGTAATAGGCGTTCATCGACAGCATCACCTGAACCGGCGCTTCGCCGTTCTGCATCAATTGCTGCGAGGCCGCGTCGTTCGCGTAATAGGCCTTGAAGTTCGGCTTCAGCGCCTTGAGCTTGTCGCCACCCTTTTGCCAGGTTGCGGCGTCGCCGCCCGAGAGCACCGCCGATACGACCACGAGGTGGCTCGCATCGAAATCCGGCGCTGAAATTTTGCCCTTCAGCTCGGGCTTCCACAGATCGTTCCAGGATTCGAACTTGAAGCCTGCTGGCAGCAGGTCCGGGCGATAGCCGATGGTGTAGACATAGGCCCAGGAGCCGATGTGATAGGGGCTGATCTTGGCTTGTTCGACCAGCCACTTGGCATTCGGAATTTTGCCGAGATCGAGCGGCTCATAGAGGCCGTCCGTGGCATAAAGCCAGCCGACATGCGACGTCGTGAAGGTGAGGTCGCTTTCGGGATTGCCCTTGGCCAGCTTGGCCTTGTTCAGCCGGTCGATGGTGCCGCCGGTGATGAATTCGACATCGGCGCCGGTCTCGGCCTTGAATTTCTTCACCACGGTCTGCTCGACCAGATCCTTCCAGCTTCCGCCCCAGACCGAGATGACAAGTTTCTCGGCCGCAAGCGACGCCGTGGAGGACAACGCGATCCCCGCCGCAGCCAGAATTGCAATGGGCATTCTCATGACGACCACTCCTGTTTGACCCTGTTTGAACGCACTTCAGTACGAGACGAGAGTTTCACTGCAGAGGAATTCCGGCATCCTTGATCACCTTCGCCCACCTTGCGGTGTCTTCGGCGATGGTTCGTTGAAGCTCTTCAGGCGTGCCGCCGACGGGCTGCGCGCCGAGCGCTGCGAAGGTTTTTGTCACGTCGGGCAGTTGCACGATCTTTCCGATTTCGCCTGCGAGCTTATCGATGATGGCGCGCGGAGTCTTTGCCGGCGCCATCAGGGCATACCAGGAAACGGCCACGAATCCGGGTAATCCGGCTTCCGCAAGCGTCGGCACGTCGGGCAAAGCGGGACTTCGCTTCGGGCTTGCGACCCCGATCGCGCGCAATTGTCCATTCTCGATGAATTGCTTGGCGTTGGAGAGCTGCGCGAAGGTGAGCGTGATCTCGCCGCTCAGGACGTCATTCAGCGCCGGCCCAAGCCCCCGATAGGGAATGTGCGCGATATCGACATCGATCGCGCGCGCCAGCAACTCGCCGGCAAGATGCGCCTGGCTTCCGGCGCCGGGCGACGAAAACGTGAAGGGCTTTTCCTTGCTCTTGCCGAGCGCAATCAGCTCTTTCAAATTCTTGGCCGGCAACTTCGAACTCACGACCAGCACATTCTCGATCTCGGCGATCATCGAGACCGGTGCGAATTCCTTCATGTCGTAGGGTAGTTCCTTGAACAGCGACGGATTGACCGCGGCGTTGCCGATCGGCACGACGATCAGCGTATAGCCGTCGGCCGGCGCCTTGGCGACGAATGCCATCGCAAGGTTGCCTTGCGCGCCGGTCTTGTTCTCGACGATAACCGGCTTGCCCCATTTCTCCGAAAGCTTGTCGGCGACGGCGCGGCCGGCAACGTCTGAGCCGCCGCCCGGCGAAAAGCCGATCACAATGCGAATGGTGTTGCTTGGATAATCCGCCGCCGCGTCCTGGGCGCGAAGCGGCGAAGATAACAAGCAAATGGCGGCGGCGAGCGAGAGCATGAATCGAAGTGGCATCCGGTTCCTCACATTGAGGTAAGCTGCCAATGCGCTTGCAAATTTCCTGCCAATGACAGCCGTTGCAGCGGTGGAATCCAAAAGATCATCGGTGGCCGAGCGAGCCGGCGATGACGCTTTCTCGGTTCGCGCGGCGCGGATCATTCTTCTTGCGCCTCCAGCAGCGGCAGCATGGTTCCGACACCTTGCTGTTGCGCGCGACGATGGATCGCATCTCCCAGCACGATATCGCTGATGGCGAAGCCACGGTGCCAGAACAGGATGCGCTCGTCATCGCGCTCGCGGCCACTCTTCGCGCCGCAAACGATCTCGCCGATCTCGGCATGGATGTGATCGCCGGTCAGCCGGCCACTTTGGATCAGCGGATAAAGCGCGCCGCCATGGCGGCATTGTGCCCAATCGTCGACCACAAGCTTGTCCATGCGAAAGGCTAGTTCGGGATCGACCGCCATCATCCAGCCATAGGTGACGATCAGCGCACCGGCTTTCACGGCATCGGCGGGAATCAAGATTTCAGGTTTCTCGAGCCGGGTCGCCTCAACGATGATGTCGGCATCGCGGCACGCCTTTGCGGTGTCGTCGACCGCTATGCAATGCACGCCGATTTCCTCGCGCACACGCGCCGCCAGTCGCTCACGGCTTTCTGCGCGAAGGCTGCTGATTCGGATTTCCTCCAGATCGAATTGGCCTGCGAGCAGCTTCAGATTTTGAAACGCGGTGCCGCGCGCGCCGATATGCGTGACAACGCGGGAATCGGGTCGCGCCAGCATGCGGGCGCCGACGCAGGTGACGGCACCGGTGCGCTGCCAGGTGAGGCTGGTCGCATCCATCAGACAGGATGGTACGCCGGTCTCGGGATCGTACAGCGTCAGCAGCGCGACTTCAGAGGGCAATCGCCGCTTCCAGTTGTCGACATAGTCGCCAATCACCTTCACACCGGCCTGACGGATCGGCCCGACATAGCCGGACAGGATGTTGAAATGCCCGTTGACCAGGTGGTCGAGCACGAGGTGCGCCTTCGGCGGCAGCACCGTTTGCTTCATCCCATGCGCGCGCAGCCCCAACTCGATCACGCTAACCAATTCGTCTTCGTCCGGCGACAGGCTTTCGACCTGCGCGCGGTTCAGGAAGCGAAGACTGATAGTTTGCGGCGAACTCGTCATACAGACATTTGCGCCCTCACTTCGCGTCGGGGATTTCAGCGATGATGTCGATCTCCATCAGATATTCGGGCTTGGCCAACCCGTTGACGATGATCCCGGTCGAGACCGGAAACACGCCCTTGAGCCATTTGCCGACCACGCCGTAAACAGCTTCGCGATAGGCGCGATCGGTGATGTAGATCGTGATCTTGACCACATCCTCGAGCTTGGCGCCGGCTTCCTCCAGCAGGATCTTGGCGCATTTCATGGCGTTCTCGGTCTGCGCCGCGGCATCGCCGATGCCTATGATCTTGCCGTCGAGATCCATCGCGGTCTGACCACGCAGATACACCGTATTGCCGGCGCGTACCGCCATGCAGACGTCGTTGTCGAGCTTCTGTTCGGGGTAGGCTTCGCGCGTATTGAACTTGCGGATACGAAGATGCGTCATCACTTCCCGCCATTCACGCGATCGGAAAGGTCTGCGGCGCGCTTGACGAAATCGAGCGGGCCGGAAAAATCGAACGAATTATAGACCGCGGCCAGATGATTGAAATGCGGCGCCTGCGCGAACTGGATGAAGGTCAGCCGGTGGCCGGCATAATCCGAGTTCAACAGGTCGCGCGCGAAGGCGAGCAGCTTGCGGCGATCCTCGGCCTGCCAATTGTCGTTGAGGCTGTAGAACTTTTCGAGCCAGCTTCCGGAGCCTGCGGACTTGAAGGCGGCCTCGTTCGGCGTGACGCAGATCTGTCCGCCACAGAGTTCGCGCGCGATGTGCATCATCTGCGGCAGATTCGCGCAGGCAAAGATGCGCCCGGCATAAAGCATCGACTGGTTCGGCATCAGGAGATCCGCCGGGACTTTTCTGCGCGGCGGCGATAGAGGCCGTCAGATGCGCGTTGATGCCCTCGCGGTAGCAGACCAGATCGGCGAGCTTCTCGCGCACCGCCTGCAGCTTGTCGAGGCCGGTCTGCTTGGCGTTCCACATGGCGGCGCCGATCATCAGGTCGGCGTAGTAAAGAACGCGCAGCGTGTAGGGGAATGCCGAATAGCGATGCAGCGTGCCGCGGATATATTGCGCGGCCTTGGTGTGGCGATAGAAGAATACGTCCTCCCAGGGGATCAGGACGTTGTCCAGCACCATCAGGAAATCGACTTCGTCGAACTTGTTGGCGAGCGGATAATCGGCAGCGCTGTTGCGGCCGGCAAAGCCGGAGCGGGCGATATGCTTCACGCCCGGTGCGCCCATACGCACGATGCCGCCGATCGCGTAATCGGAAAGCTGCTCGTTGGTCCACGCGCCGACGGTCGGCTTCAGGAAGCCCTGATCGGCATAGCCGGACGCGGTCTCGTATTTCGCGCCGCGGATGATGATGCCGGCATCGGTCTCCTTGACCACATGCACCATCATGTCGGGGTCCTGATCCTGCGGCGCCTTGGAGCGGTCGCCCTTCGGATCGGTGTTGGCGGAGACGTGGAAGGGATCGTTCTCGATCGCCGCCTGGATGTGGTTGGCGATATTGTTGCCGAAGCGCGGATCGATCTCGTTCAGTACGCTGCGGCCGTCATAGAGCGACCACATCTCGCCCACGGTCTCGTCGCCGACGCGGGTCACCACGCCCTTGATGTCGTTCATCACGGCGTCGCAGGCGGCCCATTTGTCGTGCCAGTCCTTCTGTTCGCGCGGCAGCCGGTTGAAGATGGAATGACGGTTGTTGTCTTCCACGTAGGTCAGCGCCGAAGCGTATTTGTCCTCGTGCTGCATGTCGTACATGCGGGCACGGATATCGACGATCGGCTTGGTGGCCGGGTGCTTGGTGACGTCCTGGACGCGCTCGCCGTCGATCCAGATTTCGCGTCCGTCGCGAAGGCCGTTCCCGGTATTGTTCACCCGTCCGGATCATCGTCCCGCCTCCGCTGAGCATTGATCTGGATCAAAGTTTGCGCGGTGCAACTAAATCGGTAAAATAGTTTCTTCTGGCAATTTGCATTTGTTTTTCTGATTCAGGATATCCATGAACCTGTCCCTGCGCCAGTTGCGCTACGTGGTGGCCGCTGCCGATTGCAGCCACGTCACCGATGCGGCCAAACGCCTCAATGTGTCGCAGCCTTCTATTTCGAGCGCGATCGCCGAAGTCGAAGCCGAGATCGGTTGCCAGCTCTTCATCCGCCACCATGCGCGGGGCGTAACTCTGACGCCGGTCGGCGAAAAGGTGGTCAACGAGGCGCGGCTGCTTCTGAAACACGCGCAGGATTTCGCTCAGAATGCGGTCGAACTCGGCGACGCGCTGAAGGGCGAGATCGCGGTCGGCTGCTTTCTGACGCTTGCGATCCGTTTCATGCCCGGGCTGCTTGCGGGTTTCGCGCAGAGATTTCCGGGGATCACGGTTGCACTCCAGGAGGGTGACCAGGAGGAGCTGATTTCAAACCTGCTGAGCGGCAAGAGCGAACTTGCGCTCGCCTACAGCCTTGCGGTCCCGGATGAAATCCACGCCGAGCCGCTGATCGACCTGCCGCCTTATGCGATCGTCGCCGCCAACCATCCACTGGCAAAGCGCCAGTCGGTGAGCCTGAACGAACTAGCCGACGAACCCTTCATCCTGCTCGATCTGCCGTATTCCCGAGATTATTTCTTTGGCCTTTTCCGCGCCATCGGGCGCGCGCCGCGGGTGGTGTTCAAGTCCCGCTCGCAGGAACTGATCCGTGGCTTGGTCGCGCATGGCCACGGCTTCGCGATCCAGAATGCCATTCCTGCAACCACCATCGCCTATGATGGCAACAGCATCGCGGTGCTGGCGCTGGACGAGGAATTGCCGCCGACGCGGATCATGACGCTGCGGCTGAAGCATTATCCGTCGCGCCCCGCGGTGCAGGCGTTCCAAAGCTATGTGCTGGGCGCGTTTTCACGCGACGGCATATTCGCGCCGGGATCAATAACCCCGCCGCGGGTCGATGCGGTGAAGCGGCTCTAGGCCTGCGCGCACGCGCCGTATGCTTTCGGCGACTTCGCGCGCGGCTGCTTCCGGCACCGTGATGCTGGCGAGATGCGGCGTGATCAGCACATTCTCCATGCGCCAGAAAGCGTGATCCGTGGGCAGCGGTTCGACCGCGAACACGTCGAGTGTCGCTTCCGCGATGCCTCCGGATTGCAGCGCCGCGATCAGCGCGGGCTCGTCGGTCACAGCGCCACGCGAGGCATTGATCAGCTTGGCGCCGCGCGGCAGTAGCGACAGCCGCCGCGCATCGAGCAGGCCACGGGTGTCGGGCGTCAGCGGCAGCAGGATGACCAGGATTTCGGTTTGAGCCAGAAACGCGTCGAGCGTCTCCACGCCGGCGGTGCATGCCACGCCGTCGATGAATTTCCGGCTGCGGCTCCAGCCGCGCACGTTAAACCCCACACCGGCAAGCGCCTTGGCCGCCGGCGCGCCGAGTTCGCCGAGGCCCAGCACGCCGACGCGGATGTCGGACAGCGCGCGCGGGTGCACGTAATGCCATTCGCTGCGGCGTTGCGCGCGTTCGAAAATGTGGATGTCGCGCGCATAGCGTATGACCGAGAACAGAACATACGAGGTCATGAGCTGCACCATCCCGTCGTCCGATAGGCGTGAGATCGGAACGTCAGGCAGGTCGTCGCGTCCGACCAGCAAATCCACGCCGGCGCCGAGATTGGTGACAAGCTTCAGATTCGGAAAGCGCGCGAAGAAGCCGCGTGGCGGCTTCCAGGCGAGCGCGTAATGCACGCTCGTGGGATCAACGGCGTCGGCATCAATTTGGAAGTCGAGGTCCGGAAGCTCGGCGGTGAGCGTTCTCTTCCAGGCCTCCGGGTCGTCGAACTCGCTGTAGAAGATCAGCGCGTCGCGGCTCATGCCTTGTTTGCCTTTTCGAGCACCTTAGCGATCGCGGTGATCGAAAGCTCATAGCCGAGCGGTCCAAGCCCGGCGACGATCCCGGTTGCGGCCTTCGAGATGAAGGAGTGATGCCGGAACGGCTCGCGTTTGTAGATATTGCTCATGTGGACTTCGATGATAGGTTTTTCAAACGCTAGAAGTGCGTCGAGGATTGCGACCGAAGTATAAGTCAGGCCGGCGCCGTTGATGATCAGTCCCTCGGCATCGCGCCGTGCTTCCTGGATCCAGTCGATCAATTCGCCCTCATGGTTCGACTGGCGAAAGTCGAGCGCGATGCCAAGCCCTTTCGCATGCTCAAGGCATCGTGCCTTGATCTGCGGATAGCTCTCCGTGCCGTAAGCGCCCATCGTATCGAGCCCGTAGAGATTGGCGTTGGGCCCGTTCAGGAAGTAAACCTTCGGCACATCGTCCTCCGTTTCATTCTCTCGCGTTGACGATGCCCTGCGCGGCCGGGCCGATCGCCTCGACGTCCTCGCCGCAATCCAGGAAGGCAAGGATGCGGCACGGGCAGCTCTCGAGGCCCTCGTAGCGCCAGGGGAACGCGCCGATCAGCGCGCGCTTGTTGAGCATCAGCTCGATGTCGCCGCCGATATTCTCGGCATGCAGCAGCCCCTCCTGGAAGGCCCAGGTGTGGAACGGAAACACGTCCGCCGATGCCTTCCGGCCGGACCGCTTGTGCGTGTAGTGAAAGGTGCCGAAGAATTCACCCGGCGTCTTGCCGTGCTTCTTCGTGAATTCCTCGGCGAGCTCCGGCCGCATGTAGCGAATCGAGGTATTCATCGCGTGGTCGCAGGAGCCGGTGTCCATGCCCCACCACTTGATCTTCTTCTTGAACATCCAGTGCAGCGTGTCGAGGTTGGGGCCGGGGTGGTAGCAGAAGTAGCGCACCAGGTCCTGCTGCTTCTGGCCCTCGTAATGGCGATGCCAGCCGGTGTGCAGGATGAGGATGTCGCCTTCGCGGATGTCGGCGCCCGAACTCTCGATGATCTCGGGCGTGATCACCGCCCAGTCCGTCATGTGCTTGGAGATGTCGACGACGACGCCGCGGTTAACCAGATAGTCCATCGGCAAATGCGCCATGTCGCCCTTGGGATCGTCGGTGGCGTGCATCGCGCCGTCGAAATGGGTGCCGACATGCAGCGACGTGTCGATGCGCTGGGCGACGATGCGGACGGTCTGAAGATTCTGAGCGTAATACATCTTGTTGCCGGCATAGCCGACCCAGCCCGGCGTGTGCACGTTCATGGTGTGGGACAGATCGACAATTTTCATCGCTTCACCTTTAGTCGCAGTGCCGGGGCCTTGCGCCTTTGCGTCGTGCTCCGGAAAAGTGCCGGCAGGCACCAGCCGGGAGCCCATGACTGCGCATTGACGCACTCGGAGAGATTGTTAGCATACAAGCAATCTTTCCGCAGGGGCAACGGGGCTTAAAGCGCCGATCCGATGAAGCCAGCAGCCTTCCAGTATCACGCGCCGAAGACGATTGATGAAGCCGTCACGCTCATCGGGCAGGTCGCTCCGGAAGATGGACGGGTGCTCGCCGGCGGACAGAGCCTGGTCCCGACCATGGCTTTCCGGATGGCGCGCCCGGCGCATCTGGTCGACATCAACGGCGTCGCCGGGCTGGACCGCATCGGCGTCGCCAATGGCAAGCTTTCAATCGGCGCCTGCGTGCGCCATGCCGCCTTTCATCGGCCGGTGGTCGAGGGGCCACTCGGCAACCTGCTTTCCTTTGTCGTGCGCCATATCGCGCATTATCCGATCCGAACGCGCGGCACCTTCTGCGGCAGCCTCGCGCATGCCGATCCGTCCTCGGAATGGTGCCTGGTGGCGGCGACGCTCGGCGCCAAGATGACAGCGAGAAGCACGCGCGGCACGCGTGAGCTTGCTGCCGACGATTTCTTCGACTGGGCGATGACCACGAATCTGGCCGAGGACGAGTTGCTGGTGGAAGCGCATCTTCCGCTGCTCGCACCAGAAACGCGCTTCGGCTTCTACGAATTCAGCCGCCGCGCCGGTGATTACGCGATCGCGATGTCGCTCGTGACTTATCGATTGCATAACGGCGTCATCGCCGCTGCGCATGTCGGCGTGGGCGGTGCCGAAGGACGTGCGCGCCGCATCGCTGAAGCGGAAGCGGCACTCAACGGCAAGATACCGTCCGCCGAAGCCTTCGCCGCCGCCGCAGAAGCCGCGGCCGCCGCGGTCGATCCGATGGAGGATTTGCAGGCCAATGCGAAGTACCGGCGCGATCTCGTGCGCACCGTCACCCGCCGTGCGCTGGAGCGTGCCGCGGCATGAGCGCGCATTCGCATGACATCAAGACCTGGGTTGGCCGCTCGATCCGCCGGGTCGAGGACCCCGCGCTTGTGGCGGGGCTCGGACGCTTCACCGGCGATCTTCCTGCCAAGCGCTGGGTGCGTTTCGTGCGAAGCCCGGTGGCGTCCGGCAGGATCAAGAGCATCAAGGCGCCGCCGGGTGCGATGGTGATCGCCATGCCTGAACTCGCCGGCGTGAAGCCGCTGCGGCCGATGCTGCACAAGTTCAATTATGTCCCGATCGAGCAGCCGATCCTCGCCGATGGCGTTGTGCGCTTTGTCGGCGAGCCGGTCGCGGCGGTGGTCGCTTCGAGCGAGGAGGAGGCGGAGGACATCGTCGATCTGGTTGAAGTCGAGATCGAGGAAATCGCTCCGGTCGTCGATGCGAAGGCGGCAATCGCGCAAGGCGCGCAAGCGGTACACGGCATGGCGCCCACCAACGTGATCGTGGAAGGCAAGGTGAAGACCGGCGGCTTCGACGCGACCTGGGCGGCCGCGGCTCATATCGTAGGGGTCGAGGTGAGATCGCGGCGCCAGAATGCGCTACCGCTAGAGCCGCGCGGCGGGCATGCGAGTTACGACCTCGCCACCGGCCGCGTCACGCTCACATGCTCGACCCAGATGCCGCATCTGATGCGCACCGTGATCGCCGACCTGGCGAATATGCCGGAAGCCGATCTGCGGGTCATCGCGCCAGATGTGGGCGGTGGCTTCGGGCAAAAGATGTCGCTGCCGACCGAATACGTCACGCTGGTCTGGCTGGCCCGCAAGCTTCGCACCTCGGTCGCCTGGACCGAGGATCGCCGCGAGAACCTGATCGCCTGCTTTCACAGCCGCGATCAATACGTCACGCTGCAAGGGGCGTTCGATCGCGATGGCAAGCTGCTCGCTTTGTCCGCCGATGTGCTCGCCAATATCGGCGCCTATTCATGTTTTCCGACCACCTGCGCGGTCGAGCCGCTGATGGCCATGGCCGAAATGCCAGGGCCATATACCGTTCGAGAATATTCCTGCCATGCGCGCGGCGTCGTCACCAATACCTGCCCGATGGCGCCTTATCGCGGCGTGTCGCGTCCGGTCATTACTCTTGCGCTCGAACGCCTGATGGACAGGTCGGCGGCGACAATGGGGATCGACCCTGTCGATCTGCGCCGGCGCAATCTTGTTACCAATTTCCCCTATACCTCGGCGATGGGGCTAGTTTTCGACGACGCGTCCTATCTTGAAACCATGGAGCTTGCGGTCGAGGCGCTCGACATTCCCGCCTTCCGCAAGCGGCAAGGTGAAGCGCGCGCGCAAGGCCGCTATCTTGGTCTCGGCATTTCGACTTTTTCAGAGCGCACGGGTTACGGCACGCCGGCCTTCGCCGCTCGCGGCATGGAAATCACGCCGGGCTGGGAAATCGTTGAGCTCGGCATGGACCCATCGGGCCGCGTCGAAGCGCGTATCGGCGCCTCGCCGCACGGGCAGGGCTTGCGGACATCGCTCGCGCAAATCATCGCCGACGAACTCGGCATCGAGCCGGGCAAGGTCAGCATCATTCACGGCGATACCGATCGTACGCCATACGGCTTCGGCACTTTTGCCAGCCGGTCGGCAGTGATCTCGGGTGGCGCCTCGCTGCTGGCGGCTCGCAAGGTCCGCAGCAAGCTCGTCAGCATCGCGGCGCATTTGCTTGAAGCATCCGCAGACGATGTCGAGCTTGTCGAAGGCGTGGCGCGTGTGAAGGGCACCGACCGCGCCATTCCGATCGAGCAGGTGGCGCGGGCGGCTTATCATCGGGCTCATCTTTTCCCCGACCTCGGGCCGGGCCTGAGCGAGAGCGCAAGCTACGATCCGAGCGGTACCTTCTCCAATGCCTGTCACGCTGTGATCCTCGAGGTTGATATCGGAACCGGCGGCGTGAAGATCGAACGCTACATCGTCGCCGAAGATGCAGGCCGTCTCATCAATCCGATAATTGCCGAAGGGCAGATCCACGGCGGCGTGGCGCAGGGCATCGCCAACGCCCTGTATGAAGAGATCATCTATGACGAGACCGGCAACATCCTGACCACCACGCTCGCCGATTACCTGCCGCCGACGTCGCATGAGATTCCGCGGATCGAGATTTTCCATCTCGAAACGCTCACCGGCGATACCATCACGCAAGCCAAGGGGCTGGGCGAGGGCGGTGCCATCGGCGCGCCGGCGGCGATTGTGAACGCGATCAACGACGCATTGTCGCCGTTCGGCGTCTCTCTCGACGAAATTCCGGTAACCCCGCAGCGCATCCATGCGGCGCTTGAAACGGCCAAGGAAACTACCAAGAGGCAATCGTGACCAAGAAGGCGAACATCACGCTCGTCATCAACGGCGAGAAACACAGCCTGGAGGTCGAGCCGCGACGAACGCTCGCTGACGCCATTCGCGAAGATTGCGGACAGACCGGCACGCATATCGGCTGCGAGCATGGAGTGTGCGGCGCCTGCACCGTGCTGGTGGATGACGTTCCCGCGCGCTCGTGCCTGATGTTCGCCATTCAGGCGAACGGCAAGCGCATCCGGACCGTGGAGGGCCTTGCCGAAAATGGCCAGATGCACCCGCTGCAGGAGGCCTTCATGGAGCATCACGGTCTGCAATGCGGCTTCTGCACGCCGGGATTTCTGATGCTGGCCACCGGCGTTCTCGAGCGTGAGCCCGATATCAGCGACGAGGATCTGGTCGACGTGCTGTCGTCGAATCTCTGCCGCTGCACCGGCTATCAGAACATCATCAAGGCGGTCCGCGCGGCGGCTCAAGAAATGCGGACCGGAATGCGATCTGTGACGCGGACACGCTGATGTCCTTGATCGGTCGATCCGTCCGCCGCAAGGAGGACCCCCCTCTGGTTACCGGACGGGGAAGCTTTGCGGCCGATGTCTCGTTCCCGCGTCAACTGCACATGCGTGTCGTGCGCTCGACCTTCGCGCATGGCCGCATCCGCAACATCGACACGGGCGCTGCGCTTGCCGCGCCTGGCGTGGTGGCGATCTGGACCGCCGCCGATGTCGGGGATATTCCGCCGATCGATTTCCGGCTGACGCGGATCGAGGGGCTCGAGGCCTATCGCCAGTGCGTGCTGGCGAAGGATCGGGTTCGATATGTCGGCGATCCTGTCGCCGCGGTGTTTGCAACCGACCCGTATCTTGCGGAAGACGCCGCGGACCTGGTCGAACTCGATATCGAGGAGCTTCCGGTCGCACTCGATGCGAGCGCAGCGCCGGCCGAATTCGAGCCGGGGCGCGTTACCGAAGCTGCAGTCATCCGCAAAGGCTACGGCGATATTGAGACCGCATTCCGCAACGCGCATGCGGTCGTCGAACTCGATCTTTCAGTCGGGCGGCATTCCGGGGTGCCGATGGAAACGCGCGGCGCGATCGGCCGCTATGACGCCGCGCGCGACATCCTGGAAATGTATGGCGCGGCCAAGGTGCCGCACTGGAACCGCGACCAGCTCGCCCGCATGCTCGGACGCAGCCCGTCCAGTATGCATCTGTACGAGGGCCATGTCGGCGGAGGTTTCGGAATTCGTGGAGAGCTTTATCCCGAGGACGTGCTGGTTTGCGCGGCCGCGCTGCGGCTTGGCCGGCCGGTGAAATGGATCGAGGACCGGCGCGAGCATCTGATCGCCGCCAATCATTCGCGCCAGCAGCGCCACCGCATCCGCGCCGCGATCGACGAACAAGGACATATCCTGGCGGTCGACGATGAATTCTTCCACGACCAGGGCGCCTATGTGCGCACGCATGGCGGCACCGTGCCGGACCTCGCCGCTGCGATGCTGCCGGGCCCGTATCGGATTCCGAATTATCGCGTGGTCGGCCGCATCCGCCTGACCAACAAGACGCCGGCCGGCACCTATCGGGCGCCAGGCCGCTTCGAGAGTACCTTCGTGCGCGAACGGCTGATGGATGCCATCGCGGCGAAGGCCGGGTTGTCCCCGGTCGAGGTGCGGCGGCGCAATTTCATCGCGACCGCCGAGATGCCTTATGACCGGAGGGTGGAAACGCTCGGCACCGAAGTGGTGTTCGATTCCGGCGATTATGCCGGGCTGCTCGACAAGGCGCTGCAGCGCATCGGCTGGCCGGCATTACAAAGCGAGATCAAGGCTCGCCGCGCCAACGGCGAAATGGTCGGCGCAGGGCTCGGCATCTTCGTGGAGAAGAGCGGACTTGGTCCGTTCGACAATGTGAAGATTGCGGTCGATGTCACAGGCGCCGTCGAAGTCGTCACCGGCGCCGCGTCGGTCGGTCAGGGGGTCGAGACGGTGGTCGCGCAGATCTGCGCACAGACGCTCGGCGTCGATTACGAGTGCGTGCGGGTCGTGCATGGCCAGACCGACCGCATCGATTACGGCCTGGGTGCCTTCGCCTCGCGCGCGACGGTGATGACCGGCGAGGCGACACGGCTTGCGGCGCTGAAAGTTCGGGAGAAGGCGATCGCGATGGCCGCCGAGTTGCTCCAGAGTGCGCCGGAAGATCTCGACATTATCGATGGCGAGATCGGGAAGTCGCGGCAATCGTCGGGGCCTTCGATCTCGGTTGCCGAGATTGCGCGGCATCTGCTGCCGTCTTCGCGCACGCGTGGCGATCGCGAGCCGGGGCTCGCCGGCGAAGGCTGGTTTTTCTCCGACCACATGAACTACCCCTACGGCGTCCATGTCGCCGTGGTGCGCATCGACCGCGATACCGGCCATGCCGAGGTCGAGCGCTATCTCGTGGCCTATGATATCGGGCGCGCGGTCAATCCGATGCTGGTGCAAGGGCAGATTGCCGGCGGTTTTGCGCAAGGGATCGGCGGGGCGTTGTTCGAGGAATTCACCTACGACGAACGTGGCGAGCCGATGAACGTCACCTTCGCGGATTATCTGATGCCGACGGCGCGGGAAGTGCCGGCACTCGACGTGATGATCTGCGAGGATGCGCCGAGCCCGCTTAATCCGCTTGGACTGAAAGGCGCAGGCGAGGGCGGCACCAACGCTGTCGGCGCCGCGGTCGCGTCCGCGATCGATGACGCGCTGCAAATGCCGGGCGCGGTGACCCGGCTTCCGGTCACGCCGCAGCGGCTGAAGGAGATCATTGACAGGATGGGTAGCGCTTCGCGCTTGTTCGGCTAATGGTTGCCCTTCTACGTCAGCTTCTTCAACAGCCGAGCGATCGTGCGCTGCTCTTCGGAGGTTAGCGGCGTGAGCGTCTGCGCAGTGATCAGCGAAGCAAGCTCGGTCGCGGCCTTGGTCACCGCCCGGCCATGCTCGGTCAGGGTAATGGCGCGCAGCCTGCGGTCGCCGGGATCGGCCTGCGTGGTAATGAATTTGCGCAGCTTCAGGCGGTCGACGACCCCCTTGATGGTGGCCGCATCGAGATAGATCAGGCGCCCCAGCTGGTTCTGCGAACAGGGGCCGACTTCCAAAAGTTTGGCGAGCGCCGCAAATTGCGTCTGCGTCAGCTTGTCGGCCATCTGCGACATGAAGATCGCGGTGTGACGCTGCATCGCCACCCGCAGCAGAAATCCGATCTGGTCGTCCAGCACATAGGGTGGTGACTTCGCCGCCGGACGGCGCGAGGGGGGCTTCGCTTTGGCGCGGTCGAGCATTTCGTTCTCACACGGTGAGGAAGCTTCGCTGGATTTCGACATTGCCGGCCAGTGCCTGCATGGAGCCATGCCAGTGTATCTGGCCCTTTTCCAGAACATAGGCGCGATCCGACACCAGTTCGGCGAAATGGATGTTCTGTTCGGAGAGCAGGATCGACAGGCCCTGCTTCTTCAATTCCTGAATGGTCTGGATCATCTGCTCGACGATCACGGGCGCCACCCCTTCCGACGGCTCGTCGAGCAGCACCAGGATCGGATTTCCCATCAGCGTGCGCGCCACCGTCAGCATCTGCTGCTCGCCGCCGCTCATGTGGCTGCCGAGCCTCGTCGGCATGCCGCCAAGGTTGGGAAACAGCGTAAACAGCGTCTCCGGCGTCCAGACCGGCGCCGGTCTGCCATCCGGGAGATTGCGCTGCGGCTGGCGCCCGATATCGAGATTTTCCATCACGGTGAGGTCGGAGAAGATGCGCCGATCTTCCGGCACGAAGCCCAGGCCGAGACGCGCGATCTCGAAAGATTTCAGTCGCGAGATGTTATGGTGGCAGAAGGTCACAAGGCCCTGACGCTTGGCGACCAGACCCATGATCGATTTCATGGTGGTGGATTTGCCCGCGCCGTTGCGTCCCATCAGCGCCACCACTTCGCCCGGCCGTACCTCCAGCGACATGTCATAGAGGATGCGGGCGCCGCCATACCACGCATTCAGCTCGTGAACTGTGAGGATCGCGCTGTCGGTCATGGCGATGCCGGCGTCGCGCGTTCGAAGGTCTTGCCGGTGCCGAAATAGACCTCCTGCACCTGCGGATTTTGTCGGATTTCCTTGGCGTTGCCGTCCGCGATCAGCTTGCCGCGCGCCAGCACGATGATGCGGTCGGCAAAGGCGAACACTACGTCCATCGAATGTTCGGTGAACAGCACCGACATCTGCCGCTTCTCGACCAGCCGCTTGATCAGTGCGATGAGTTCGTTGCGTTCGCGCGGCGCCATGCCGGCGGTCGGCTCGTCCATCAGCAGCAGGCGCGGATCGTTGGCGAGCGCGATTGCAAGCTCGACGCGCTTGACGTCGCCATAGGCAAGTTCGTGGCATGGCCGCTCCGCCGCGTCAGCCATGCCGACCTGCGCCAGCAATTCTATCGCGCGCTCGCGATGGCGCGTGCTTGCTGCAACCCACATCGAAAAGATTTCGCCGAAATGCGACAGAAGCGCCATCTGCACATTCTCGACGACCGTCATAGAGCCGAAAGTGGCGGCGATCTGAAAGGTGCGCCCGACACCCAGACGCCAGATCTGCCTTGGCGTGCGCCCGGTGATGTCCTGACCGCCGAACAGGATTTTGCCGCTGTCCGGGCGGAGCTGTCCGTTGATCATGTTGAAGCAGGTCGATTTGCCGGCACCATTCGGGCCGATCAGCGCAAGGAATTCGCCTTTGTCGATCGTGAAGCTAACGTGACTGACGGCATGGACGCCGCCGAAGGATTTGCACAGGTTTTGGACTGCGAGCACGCTCATCGGCGCTGCTTCCATTCGGCGGCGTATTTGGCGATCGAGCCCATGATCCCGCCGGGGAAAACCAGAACCAGCAGAAGGATGATGCCGCCGAGCAGTGCGCGCCAATATTCGGCCTGCCGCATGATGGTGTCCTGCAACAGCGTGAAGGCGGCGGCGCCGACAATCGGCCCGCTCAGGGTCTGGATGCCGCCAAGCAACACCATGACCAGACCGTCGATCGAGCGGCCGACCGAGATGGTTTCGGGCGAGATCGAACCTTTCGCAAAAGCAAACAGCCCGCCCGCGATCCCGCATATCCCGCCGGCAATGGCGAAGCCGATCCAGTGCACGCGCTTGACGTCGATGCCGATCGCCTCGGCGCGCAGCGGCGAGTCGCGGCCGGCTCGCATCGCATAGCCGAACGGCGCGAACAGCATGCGGCGCAACAACAGGATGCTGATAACGGCGAAGAACAGGGTCAGCAGATAATAGGTGCCATAAGTATTGAACGGCGCGGTTGGCCAGATGCCGACAACTCCGTTCGAGCCGCCGGTCACGTTCTCCCATTGGAACACGATCGACCACACGATCTGCGCGAAGGCGAGCGTCAGCATCGCGAGATACACGCCCGACAAGCGCACCGCGAACCATCCGAACAAAAGTGCACCGGCGAGGGCTACGAACGGCGCCAGCACGATCGCGCCCAGCATCGGCATCGCGGCGAACTTGACCAGCAAAGCTGCGCCGTAGGCGCCAAGGCCGAAATAGGCGGCATGTCCGAACGAATGCATGCCGCCCGGGCCCATGATGAAATGCAGTGAGGTGGCAAAAATGACCGCGATCAAAACGTCGGTACCGAGCACCAGGCTGTAGGGAGAGGTCTTGGCCAATAGCGGCAGCAGGGCCAGCAACACCAGTGCTGCGATCGCCGCGATCTTGACCGCATTGGAAGCCGGCCGGATCGGAGCTTCGACATCGCCGGTGGCGCGCACCGCGCCTTGCGGGCGGCCGAGCAGGCCATGCGGCCGAAAGATTAGCACGACCGCCATCACAATGAATTCGGCGACCAGCGTGAACTTCGAGAAGTTGACCGAGAAGTCGCCGATATGCACGACGCCGATGCCGATGCAGATCGCCTTGATTTCGGCGATCAGCACGGCAGCGAGATAGGCGCCGGCAATCGAGCCCATGCCACCGACCACCACGACCACGAAGGCGTCGCCGATCACGCTCAGGTCCATCAGCAGATTGGCGGGCTCGCGCGCCACCTGCATGGCGCCACCAAGGCCGGCAAGGAAGGAGCCAAGCGCGAACACTGCGGTGAACAGGATCGCCTGGTTGATGCCGAGCGCGCCGACCATTTCGCGGTCCTGCGTCGCCGCGCGCACGAGGCGGCCAAAGCGCGTCTTGGCCAGCGCCAGATGCAGAAGAATGAGAACGGTGGGACCCATCGCGATCAGGAACAGATCGTAGGATGGAAACTTCCTGCCGAAGATTTCGACCGCGCCGCGCAGCCCCGGCGCGCGAGGGCCAAGCAGATCTTCCGGGCCCCAGATCCAGAGCGTCAGATCGTTGATGACAAGGACGAGCGCGAAAGTCGCGAGCAGCTGGAACAGTTCGGGCGCGCGATAGATGCGGCGCAGGAGCACGATCTCAATGAACGCGCCGATCACCGCCACGATCAGGGCGGCCGCGACGATGCCGCCCCAAAAGCCCAATCCCCCGCCGACCCGCGTGGCGAAGGTATAGGCCAGATAAATTCCGATCATGTAGAGGGAGCCATGCGCGATATTGATGATGCGCGTGACTCCGAAGATGAGCGACAAACCGGCTGCGATGAAGAACAGTCCCGACGCCGAAGCGAGACCATTCAGCGCCCAGATCGCCAGAGCATCGAACGACATGGCGCGAGCCTCCTGCCGGCGAAAGGAGGCTCACTCTTACGTTATGGAGCCGCCGGACGGAGCTTCTTCACTTCTTCGGCTCCCGGCAGCACATCCTTGCCGTCGACATATTTGAAGTCCGACATCGTACCCACGCCATCCTTGAGCGCGATCTTGCCGACATAGGCGCCCATCGTCGCCTGATGATCGCTGGCGCGATATTCGAACGGTCCGAACGGGCTGTCGAGTTTCAGGCCGCGGAAAGCTGCGATCAGCTTTTCGGTGTCGGTCGAGCCGGCCTTCTTGATGCCCTCGGCGAGCGAATAGATCGTGGAATAACCCACGATCGAACCGAGCCTTGGATAGTCGTTCCAGCGCTTGCGATAGGCATCGACGAATGCCTTGTGCTCCGGCGTGTTGATCGCGTTCCAGGGATAGCCGGTGACGACCCAGCCGACCGGGGCTTCATCCTTCAGCGGATCGAGATATTCCGGTTCGCCGGACAGCAGGCTCACGACCATGCGATCCTTGAAGGCGCCGCGGGTATTGCCCTCGCGCACGAACTTGGCGAGATCGGCGCCGAACAGCACATTGAAGATGGCGTCGGGCTTGGCATCGTCGATCGCCTGCACCACCGCGCCGGCATCCACTTTGCCGAGCGGCGGCGCCTGTTCGGTGACGAATTCCACGTCCGGCTGCGCCTTCTTCAGCATCTCCTTGAACGCGGCGGCCGCGCTCTGACCATATTCAAAATTTGGATAGACCAGCGCCCAGCGCTTCTTCTTCGCGGCTACGGCGTCCGGCATCAGCATCGCAACCTGCATGTAGGTCGAAGCGCGCAGCCGGAAGGTGTAGCGATTGCCGTTCGACCAGGTGATCTTGTCGGTCAGCGGCTCGGCGGCCAGAAAAAATACCTGCTTCTTGCCGGCGAATTCGGTGACCGCGAGCCCGATATGGGAGAGGAAGGTACCGGCGATGACATTGACGCCTTCGCGAGTGATCAGCTCTTCCGCGACGCGCACGGCGTCACCGGGATTGGCGCCGTCATCACGCGACACCACTTCAAGCTTCTTTCCGAGCACGCCGCCCTTGGCGTTGATTTCCTCGACCGCCATTTCCCAGCCCTTCTTGTAGGGGTCGAGGAAGGCCGGCTGCGACTTGTAGCTGTTCAATTCGCCGATCTTGATGGTGTCTTGCGCGAAGGCCGAAGTTGCCAGCCCGATGGCAACCGATGCAGCAAGCGCGACATGCAGGGCGAAACGCTTGGACATAGTCAAACTCCTCGATCCGATAACGGAAGCTGGAAAGTGATGCCGGATTGTACGGCCTGAGGATATGGCAATCGAAGCGCCGCGCGGCTGCGTGCCGTATTCGCGATGCGCTGCGGTCATGCCATCAACGGTCACGGAAACAGGCGTCCTTTGGTCGCAAAATTAGTTTGCACACAAATAATCTGGCCGTGCCGGGTGGTTGTCAAGATAAAGCTGGACGCTGCGGCGAATGATCCCTTTCGCCCGATTATGCTTCAAAAGCAAGCACGCTCGATGAACCTTGTATCATTCAAGACAGTGCCGCATGCTCAGTCGCCGATCACCGTTTCAATTGCATGTGCAACAGCAAATACACGATCGTCGCGATTGCGCGGCGCCAGAATTTGCAGGCTGACCGCAGGGCAATCGGCGGATGCAAGCGGGACGGACAGGGCCGGCGCGCCCGTGACGTTGGCAAGGCAAGTCTCGGCGACCAGGATCGAGATGACCGGCTGATCTTCGCCGTTGAGCCGAATGCGCCGCACGCCTGTGGGCGGCGGCAGGACCGGCAAGGTGGGCCCGATCAGCGCATCGACATTGGAGCAGGCTTTCTCAAAAGCTGTGACGATCGCCTCAGTCTGCTCTTGGGCTTTCGCAAAGATTTCCGGTTTGATGCCTTGGGCTGCCGCAAGCGCTCGCCATGCCGTCTCCGGAAACAGATCGACGGATTCTTTCCAGTCGGGATAAATCGCCCGGGCTTCGCCAAGAACGGTGACCGCGTGTGCGAAGGTCGTGACATCGCGGCCGGGCAGGGCAACGGGGACAAGCGTGACGCCGGCTTGCGCAAGCTGGGTTTCAATCCGTTCGAATTCGGATCGCACTTCAGGCGCGCATTGGCTGAGTCGCCTCAGATCGATGCCGAGCCGCAACCCGCTTGGCGCGAGCCCGCTTGCGGAAGGAAGTTTCAGCAGGACTTGCGCCGTCATTTGCAGCGACGCCAGGTCGCGCGTCATCCATCCGACGGCGTCGAAGCTAGGCGCCAGCGGCCAGACACCGTCGAGCGGAATGCGACCGTGACTGGGCTTGAATCCGTACAGGCCACAGCATGCCGCGGGAATGCGTGTGGAGCCGCCGGTATCGGTGCCGAGCCCGATATCGGCGAGCCCGGCTGCAACCGCGGCCGCCGATCCGCCGGATGAGCCTCCGGCAATGCGATCGGGCCAGATCGGGTTTTTCACGTCCGGCGTAACGACGCCGAAGCCGGCCGCATCGCTGCGGGTCGTCCCGACAAACTGCGCGCCGGCGTTGCGCAGTTGTTCGACACAGGCAGCATCCTTATCGGCGACGCGATGCGCAAAGAGCGCAAGACCGGCGGCGAAAGGTTCGCCTTTCACCGAGATATTGTCTTTCACGGCAAGCCGAAGCCCGCTCAACGGCCCCGACGCATTTGCGCTTTCGGCGCGCCGCGTCAGGAAAGCGTTGAAGGGATCTGTCGCAGGAAGCCGGTCGCTCACTTCTTGTCGCGGAAGCGGTCCATCAACGGCTTGTCCTGGCCGCCGTCGATCTCGATCATCGTTCCATTGACCATGTGCATCAGCGGGGAGGCGAGCATCACCACCAGATTGGCGACTTCCTCGACCTCGGCAATGCGTCCCATCGGGATCGAAGCGGGCGCGAGCTTGTCGGCTTCCTCGTAAGACAGCTTCATGTCGCGCGACATCGCCTTGACGAGACCGGCCCAGCGTTCGGTGCGCACAGGCCCCGGATTGACCGCGCAGAAGCTGATATTGTTGCGGCCATATTGCCCGGCGAGCGAAAGCGTGAGGTTCTGGCCCGCGGCATTGGCGGCCCCGGGGCAGATTTCCCAATAGGACGGCTTCACGCCGTCATTGCCGATCAGATTCACGACCCGGCCGCCGCCCTGCTTGACCATGATCGGCAGCACGTAGCGCAGGCAGCGCACATAGCCCATGAATTTGAGCTGAAGGCCTTTCTCCCAGTCATCTTCGGTCAGGTGTTCGATCACGCCGCCGGCCGCGGAGCCGGCATTGTTGATCATGATATCGACCTTGCCGAGCGCCTTGTGGGCCTGCTCGATGAAGTTCTTGGCGTCGGCGTCTTTGCGCAGGTCGGCGGTGATGGGCACGATCTTGCGGCCGGTGGCAGCCGCGATTTCCTTGGCGGTAGCTTCGAGCGGCTCCATCCGGCGCGCGCAGATCGCGACATCGACGCCTTCCTTCGCAAGCGCGAGTGCGATGCCCTTGCCGATGCCTTCGCTGCCGCCGGTCACCAGCGCGGTCTTTCCGTTAAGCTTCAACTCCATCGTAACGCTCCCATGTGTTTGATTGGGTATTCACTCTTGAATGTCAGCTGCCGGTAAATCGGGGTGTTCGCTTGTCGGCGAAGGCAGCGCGGCCCTCGGCGTAGTCTTTGCTTGCATCGGCCTTGGCGCCGAGCCGTTCCGCTTCCGTAAGCAGAACGGTATCGTTCAGCACCAGCGCACGGATCGCCGCCTTGGCGGCCTTCAGGGTCAGCGGAGCATTGGCCGCTATGGTCCGCGCAAAGGTTTCCGCGACAATGTCGACCTGATCCTCCGGCGCGATGGCGTGGACAATGCCGAGTTGATGAGCGCGCGTCGTCGGGATGCGCTGGGCGGTGAAAAGGATTTCCGGCGTGAGCGGGCCGTAAACGCGCAACATGCGCTTGATGCCGCGCGGATCGTAGCCGAGCCCGAGTCTTCCGGCCGGCACCGCAAAAAATGCATTTTGCGATGCGATCCGCAGATCGCAACTTGCGGCGAGCGAGGCGCCGGCGCCCATGCAGGGGCCTCTGATCAACGCAATGGTCGGCTGTGCGACGGCTTCGATCGCGCTGCAGGTATCTTCCACCAAATCGTCATAGTCCTTGGCATTGGACGTTCCCGAACGCGCCTCGTTGAAGCCCACGATATCGGCGCCGGCGGAGAAGATTTCCCCGTCGCCGCGAACCAGGACTACACGCACATCGGTGCGTCCCGCTGCCGATTGCGCGAATTCCCTGATCGACTGCCACATCGCAGCCGAGATCGCGTTGCGCCGTTCCGGATTGCGCAAGCTCAACGTCGCAAGACCGTTTTCTACATGGACCGCGATATCGCCCGCCATCAATCGGCCCTCAGCTCGCGGCCCGGTGTGACATCCAGCCGCCGGTCTCGGTGGCGGAAAACAGATCGGCGAGCGCGGCGTTGAAGATCGCGGGCTCCTCGCTCGTGATGGTGTGGCCCGAGCGCGGCACCACGAGTAAAGCTGCCGTCGGCACGATGCGTTTGAGAAACAGGCTGCCGTCGAGACAGGGAAAATCCTCATCGCCCACGACCACCAGCAGCGGCACCGCAAAGCCCTTCAATTGCTCTTCCATTTCCCACAAAGTCGGCCGCTTGAGCTGCAGATTGTACATGGTCAGCGCATGGCCGAGCGCGGAATGCTCCGACAGCATGCGCGCGAATTCGGCCCAGCCGCGCGGGTCCTTGTGCTTGTGCGTCTGCCGCATCGGCGCGTCGGCATATTTCGCGGCGGCCGACACGATGCCTTCCTCCATGAACATCTTGCCGGTTTCGGCGGCCATCGCCTTCATCGCTTCGCGCTGCGTCACATCGGGCGTCGAGCCCCAGCCGCAGCCGGCGGCGGTTACGGAAATGCAGCGCTTCGGAAAATTAAAGCCCACATGCAGCGATGTATAGGCGCCCATCGAATGGCCGACGACATGCGCCTTGTCGATCTTCAGTGCGTCCATCACGCCGATCACATCGTTGCGCGCGATATCCTGCGAATACATCTCGGGCTTGTCTGGGATATCCGACGGCGGATAGCCTCGCTGGCTGAAAGTGATGCAGCGGTGCGAGCGCGAGAAGAAACGAAGCTGCGGCTCCCAGGTGCGGTAGTCTGCCGCATACTCGTGGACGAACACGATCGGCGTTCCGCGCCCGGTCTCCTCATAGTAGAGTTTGACGCCGTCTTTCATCGCAATATGCGGCATGGCTACTCCAGTACGTCACGATGGATCACATTGGCACCATGCCAATGGCACTCAAAATGAGCAGTCGCTGCATAAACATTTTCGTTTGTGTGCAAACGACATCGTAGTAGGATTTTCGCCGTTCGCAAGCATCGGCTTTGGCAAAGGTGAGCCAGCGGAGACATCGATGATTTCAAAAGCCTTTCGTCTCGTTGCAGCGGCAGGCCTATTGCTGTCGCTCGCCATCGCGCCGGCTGCGGCGCAGGACAAGCCGCGCATCAAGGTCGGCAGTCTGACGCTTCCGGTATTCGCGCCGATCGTGGTCAACATCATGAAGGCCAAGGGCTTCGATGCGAAGAACGGTTTCGAACTCGACATCGTCACCTATCCGTCGATCGCGGCTTATTATGCAGGTCTGGCGACGGGCGAGGTGGATACTTTGATCGGCGGTCCGACCTTCTTCCAGAAGCTGCGTCTCGAAGGCGTGCCGATCAAGATTGTCGCGACCGGCGCGACCCTCTCCGATCTGCTGGTGCTCACCGCCGATCCCGCCATCAAGACTCTCGCCGATCTCAAGGGCAAGCAGATCGCGGCCGATATGGGCTCGGGCCAGTATCAGATCCTTGCGATCTACGCGGCCTCGAAAGGGCTCGATCTCAAAAAGGACATCACCATCGTCAACGCGAATTTTGCGGTCGCGCGCGCGCAGCTCGCCGCCGGCCGCGTCGAAGCCGCGATGGTGATCGAGCCGATCGCCACCATGATGATGAAGGAAAATCCCAATCTGAAGCCGGTATTCGAGGCCAACAAAGCCTGGAAGGAATTGTCCGGCAGCGAAGGCTGGGAGCTCGTCTATGCGATGCGCGAAGACTCCATCAAGCGGGTGCCGGATATGCCGAAGATGTTCCTCGCGGCCCTGCAGGACGTCACGGCCTTCCTGAAATCCAATCCCGACGAAGCCGACAAGATCGCGTCCGAGACGGTGAAGCTGCCGCCCGGGATACTGAAAGAAGCGGTGGCATCCGGACGCTGGGCGTTCGACGCCAAGCCCGCGTGGGCCGATGAGCGCAAGGTGATCTGGAACATGCTGGAGCGCGCGGTCTCCGCGGGCTTCCATCCCAAATTGCCGGATGAAGCCTTCATCTATGTCCCCTAAAGCGTTTTTGAGCGAAGTGGGCACCGGTTCGCGTAAAGAAAACGCGCCAAAGCAAAAACATAGAGCCTCGGTTCTGATTCAATCAGAACCGAGAGGGCTCTAGGGATGTCGCATGAGGAAGGCCGATATTCGGTCCTGGGCGGAGCGTTTCCGCGCGAGACCATAGTTTCTATCGTCCTCTTCTTCATCGCCTGGGAGTTGCTGTCGCTTGCGGCGCCCTGGCTCGGCATCCCGCCGTTTGCGGTGCCGAGCCTGTTTCGCATCGCCCAGAGCTTCACCAAGATCACGCCGATCGATGTCCTGGTAACGCTGCTGCGCGTGCTGGGCGCGCTGGTCGTCTCCTTCATCCTCGGCGTCATGATCGCGATCGGTATGTATCTTTCCGGCAGTCTTGAGCGCTATCTGCGGCCGCTGATCCGTATCCTGATGGCGGTGCCGGTGGTGTCGTGGATCCTGTTCGCGGTGCTCTGGTTTCGCGGCGTCGAGTTTCGCATTCTGTTCGTGCTGGTGGTGGTGTGCGCGCCGGTCTTTGTGGTCGACACGCTCGATTCCATGCGCGACGTATCGCGCGAATTGCGCGACATGATGCGCTCGTTTCGCCCGACCTCGTTTCAGTTCTTCCGCAAGCTGATGCTGCCAGCGATCCTTCCCGGCATCTTCACAAGCTGGAAAATCGCACTCAGCCTGGCGATCCGCGTCGTGACGATCGCGGAGTTGGTCGGCGCGGTCACCGGCATCGGCCATCAATTGTCGGTGGCGCAGGAATTGTTCTCGGTCGCTGACGTGTTCGCCTGGACGCTGGTGCTGGTCGTGCTGCTGTTTCTGCTCGAAGGCATCATCGTGCGCGTCGAAGGCCGGATGCTGCGATGGCGCACATGATCGAGCCAGCACCGATTTTGGTGTCGGGGCTTCGCAAGGTCTTTCGACAGGTTGCGACCGGACAGGACATTGTTGCGATCGATCGTCTCGACATCCGTTTCGAGCCACACGAAATCATCGCCATCGTCGGACAGACCGGCTGCGGGAAATCGACCTTCTTCGACCTGATGATCGGCCTGCAGAGCCCGACCGCCGGCAGCATTTCCGTCGGCGGAAAGACTCCGTACGGCAATTTCGACGATTTCCGCGGCCGGATCGCGACCGTGTTCCAGCAGGACCGGCTGCTGCCGTGGCGATCCGCCCTCGACAACGCAAGATTGCCGCTCGAATTGCTCGGCCTCTCCGAGGACGACCAGAAAAAGCGCGCGCTGGTCTGGCTCGAACGCCTGCGGCTGCAAAACTTTGCCGGCGCTTACCCGCACGAATTGTCCGGCGGCATGCGTCAGCGCATAGCGATCGCCCGCGCCTTCGTGGTGCAGCCGCAGATCCTGCTCGCCGACGAGGCTTTCGGACACCTCGATGAGGTCACGGCGCGTGAATTGCGCGAGACCTTCGTTGCAATGGCGCGCGAAACCGGTGCCACCGCCATTCTGATCACGCATCAGTTGGAGGAAGCGATCGCGGTCGGCGACCGCATCATCGTTTTTGGAAAGGCGGCGTCGGTCCTGGCCGATATCCGCGTGGCAAACTGGCCGTCATCCGAACATGCCGCGCTTCGCGACGCCATCCAGGTCACACTGCATGGCAACGAAACCCATCCGCGGCTGAAGGCTATCTGAGGCGCCTACGCCGCGCCGAATTTCACGCCGGCCGTTTTCACGTACCAGTCGAGAATCTGCTCGCCGTTCCAGTGCAGCACGCCGTCGAATTGGTTGACGTGGTGATAGATCGCTTCCAGCGCCTTGATGCGGAACGGCTGGCCCGAAATGTACGGGTGGATTGCGATCGCCATGAATTTCGGCCGCTCCTTGCTCTCCTCATAAAGCCGCTCGAAACTTTCCAGCGCACGCTTTTGGAGATGATCGCTCTCGTGATGCTGCACGATCATCATCGGGATGTCGTTCAACTCGGCGGTATAGGGCAGGGTGACCAGCGGACCCCTGGTGGTGCGGATCACGGTCGGCTCGTCGTCATAGACCCAGTCGCCGATATATTTGACGCCGGCTTCGGCCAGCAGGTCCGGGGTCTCGAAGGTCTGCGTCAGGCCGGGGCCGAGCCAGCCGACCGGCCGCTTGCCGGTGAATTTCTCGATCACGTCCATCGACTTGAAGATCATGCCGCGCTGATCCTCGACCTTGTGGATCGGCCCCTGCTCATAGGCGTGGCCCATGAATTCCCAGCCAAGATCGCGCGCCTCTCCGGCGACGCGCGGATAATCCTCGCAGACCCGCGCGTTGATCGAGAGCGTCGGGCGGATGTTGAGGCGCTTGTAGAGCTCGAAGAAGCGCCAGCAGCCGACGCGCATGCCGTATTCGTGCCAGGACCAGTTCGGTACGTCCGGCAAGAGCGGCACGCCGGTCGGTGCCGGCAGCACCTGCCGTGCCATTGGCTTTGAGATGTCCCAGACCTCGTAATTCACGATGGTCCAGATCACCATCCGCGCCCCGCCCGGTAGCTTCAATGGCGGCCGGTCGACGATGGCGGAGAAGTCAGAGCGCTGGCTGGGGATCATCGGATCGGGCATGAGCTTGTTTCCATCCCTCGAACCGCGCCGCGCCCTCGACGAGAAAACGCGCGACCCCGGCATGATTCGAACATGCGACCCTCGCTTTAGGAAAGCGATGCTCTATCCAGCTGAGCTACGGGGCCAGCGCGCTAGAGAAATACGCTGCGAAAACAGATTTGGGAATAGGGCAACCCTGGGCATTTGCACCGGGGGCTCGATCCGCTCAGGCGAGCTGGGTGCGCACCCCGTGCTTGGCCAGGATTTCCTGCACCACCTTCACGAGCTGATCGCGCGGCACCTTGCGCTGCGCTTCCGCCTGCTTCTGCAGATATTCGTCGCGGCCCTTTTCGAGCTTCGAAAGCTGGGCGCCGACGACGAGGTCCTTGATCACCACCTGTTCGCCCGCCGGGTCGTTCTTCTCATCGCTGCCCTGAATCACCACGCAGGGCGCATTGCGCTTGTCGGCATATTTCATCTGCGGATTGAACTTTCCTGAACCGAGATAGAGCTCGGCGCGGATTTTCGCTGCGCGAAGCTCCGCCACCATGCGCTGATAATCTGCGATTCGGTCTTGATCGAAAACCGTGACGACCACGGGGCCGAAATTTGGCTGTGTATCGACCTTGTTCACAAGCGCGAGAGCCGCAGCGAGCCGCGACACGCCGATGGAGAATCCGGTCGCCGGCACCGGCTCGCCGCGAAAGCGCGACACGAGGCCGTCATAGCGCCCGCCGCCGCCGACCGAGCCGAAGCGAACGGGCCGGCCTTTCTCGTCCTTGGTTTCGAGCAGGAGTTCTACTTCGTAGACCGGGCCGGTGTAATATTCGAGGCCGCGGACGACGGAGGGGTCGATAACAATTCGCCGCGTTCCAAAATGTGCTGAGTAACACAGTTCTGTAAATTCGCGCAGCTCAGCAATACCCTCTCTCACTAAAGCATTTCCGCCTTCGTGCTCTTCCCAGTCATTCAGCAACGCAATATTGTCAATGACTCTTCCAGAAGAAGGCGCTTTCATCATATCTTTTCGTAGTTGTTGGCTAATCTCCTTAGCTGGTGTTGAACGCTTGACAGTCGACAACGTAATCCAAATGAGGCGATCAATTTGCTCGGTAGACAGGCCGGCTCCTTTTGCAAAGTCACCTTTTCCTTCTTCTCCTCCGTCCCACCGACCCGCGCCTAGTAGTTGACGAACTCCATCTCTGCCCAACCGATCGATCTTGTCGAATGCGCGCAAGATGGTGAGGCGCTTGATCGCGTTTTCCTCTCCACCTAGTCCAATCGCGTCCATTACTCCGTCTAACACCTTGCGATTGTTAACTTTGACCACGTACTGACCAACCTTAAATCCAAGTTTTTTCATGGTGTCGGCGGCCATCATGCAGATCTCGGCATCGGCTGCCATCGCGGCGCTTCCGACCGTATCGGCATCGAACTGCATGAATTGCCGGTAGCGTCCCGGTCCCGGCTTTTCGTTGCGAAACACCCAGCCCTCTCGATAGCTGCGATAGGGCTTGGGCAGAGCGTCGAAATTCTCGGCGACATAGCGCGCCAGCGGCGCGGTCAGGTCGTAGCGCAGCGACAGCCATTGCTCGTCGTCGTCCTGGAACGAGAACACGCCCTCGTTCGGGCGGTCTTGGTCGGGCAGGAACTTGCCGAGCGCGTCGGTATATTCGATCGCGGGCGTCTCCACCGGATCGAAGCCTCGACCCCAGTAGACCTTGCGAATCTTCTCCAGCATCGCGCGCGTGGACGCGAGTTCGGAAGGGCCGCGGTCCACAAGGCCGCGCGGCAGCCGCGCCTTCACTTTGCTCGGTTTGTCGGTCATAAGAGCTTCAATGTTTGCTGTACACGTTTGATGTGTACTTTCCGCGCGGTAGGTATCAGCGCGATCCCGCTTTGTCATTATTTTGCAAGATAGGAGGCGGCCATGACCCAAGCCAGCCGCAAGCCAGTCGCCACCGCCGTCCCCAACGACCTCGAAGCCTTCTGGATGCCATTCACCGCGAACCGGGCCTTCAAGGCGCGGCCGCGCATGATCTCGCGCGCCAAGGACATGCATTATTTCACGCCCGAAGGCAGGCCGATCCTCGACGGTGCCGCCGGGCTCTGGTGCACCAATGCCGGGCATAACCGCGAGCCGATCGTGGCGGCGATCCAGGCGCAGGCAGCCGAGATGGATTTCGCGCCGCCCTTCCAATACGCCAACCCCAAATCGTTCGAACTCGCGAGCCGGATCGCCGCCATGGCGCCGGCCGATCTCGACCACGTATTCTTCTGCAATTCAGGCTCGGAAGCGGTCGATACCGCGATGAAAATCGCGCTCGCCTATTGGAATGCGACGGGGCAGGCGCAGCGCGCGCGCTTCATCGGCCGCGAGCGCGGCTATCACGGCGTCGGTTTCGGCGGCATGTCGGTCGGCGGCCTTGGCAACAACCGCAAGGCGTTCGGCACCATGCTGGCGGGCGTCGATCATCTGCCGCACACCTATAACCGCGAGCATCAGGCGTTCTCGAAAGGCGAGCCGGAATGGGGCGCGCATCTGGCGGACGAGCTGGAACGTCTTGTGACGCTGCATGGCGACAACACCATCGCCGCGGTATTCGTCGAGCCGATGGCGGGCTCGACCGCGGTGCTGCCGGCGCCCAAGGGCTATCTGCAGAGGCTGCGCGCGATCTGCGACAAATACAAAATCCTGCTGGTGTTCGATGAGGTCATCACCGGATTCGGGCGGCTCGGACATGCCTTCGCCGCCGAACGCTACGGCGTGGTGCCGGACATGATCACCTTTGCAAAGGGCGTCACCTCGGGCTCGGTGCCGATGGGTGGCGTGCTGGTGCGCAAGGGCATCCACGAGGCCTTTATGCACGGGCCGGAGCACGTGGTGGAATTCTTCCACGGTTACACTTATTCGGCGCATCCGCTCGCGGTTGCGGCCGGGCTCGCGACGCTCGATCTTTATCGCGACGAAGGCCTGTTCGAGCGTGCGAAAAAGCTCGAGCCGCTCTGGTGCGACACCGCGATGTCGCTCAAGGGCCTGCCGAATGTGCTCGATATCCGCTGCGTCGGCCTCACCGTCGGCATCGATCTCGCATCGAAGCCCGACGAAGTCGGCAAACGCGGCTTCGAGGCGATGGATCGCGGCTTCCACGAGGAGGGGCTGATGCTGCGCGCAGTCGGCGATTCGCTTGCCATGTCGCCGCCGCTGATCGTCAGCGAAAACCAGATCGGCGAGATTTTCGACAAGACCGCGAAGGTGATCAAGGCGCTTGGCTAATTCCCCGGCCGGCGAAACCCGATAACCTCGCCTTCGCCTTTCTGATCCGTTTCGGTCTCGGCCACGATATAGGTCGGGCGGCCGCGCGCCTCGCGCAGGATTCGACCGACATATTCGCCGATAATGCCGAGCACCAGCAATTGGGCGGCACCGAGCAGCGCCACGGTCGCCATCAGCGACGTCCAGCCGGTGACCGTCCGCTCGACCAGGAAGAAACTCACCACCGAATAGACCAGCAGCATCAGCCCGACCGCGGCGAAAACGAGAGCGAGCCAGATCGCGAGCCGCAGGGGCCGCACGCTGTGTGCCGCGATGCCCATGACCGCAAGATCGATCATCCGCTTGAAGGTGTATTTGCTCTCTCCATAGGTGCGCGCACCGCGCGAGAAGGTCACGGTCGTGGTCGGATAGCCGAACCAGCGCACGGTCCCGCGCAGGAATACGTCCTGGTCGCCGAAAGCGTTGATGGTGTCGACCACGCTGCGGTCGAGCAGCATGTAATCGGCGCTGCCGGGCTCGATGCTCACGTCGCCGATGGCGTCGAGAAATCTGTAATAGAGGCGCGACGTGAAGCTCTTCATCGCCGGCAGCGAGGCGTCGGTATCCTCGCGCCGCGTCGCCACCACCTTGGCGCCGTCCTTCCAGGCCGCGATCAGCTCGGGGATCAGTTCCGGCGGGTGCTCGAAATCGGCATCCATCACGATCACGGCGCGCCCGCGCGCATGTCGCAGTCCCGCGCGCAAGGCCTCCTGGTGACCGAAATTGCGGGTGAAGGAGATAAAGCGGATCGCCGGATTGGCTGCGGCCGCGGCGCGGATCGCGGCCAACGTGCCATCGCTCGATCCGTCATCGACGAAAATGATCTCGCTGCGCCCGAAAGCTTTCAGGATGCGCTCAAGTGAAGCAGTCATCGGTCCGACATTGCCGGCTTCGTTATGGGCCGGCAGCACCACCGAAATGTCGGGAACAGGCTCGTTCATCAAGGCATCCAACGCCAAGCATTCAACACAACGTCACAGGGACCATTGCCTTTGTTGACGGAACGGTCCGGTCCGGGCACTCATGCCCGCGCCTGAACCGCCGCCGGCGGCAGGGGTCCTGATTGGCATACTACGACAGCTGCATGGACGCGAGAACGACCAGGTATGACGACGATTTTCTCGCTCCCGTCATAAATTTTGCGCTGCGGTATCCGGGCCGAGTGCTGGCCATCGTGCTGTGCGCCCATCTTGTGGTCTGGACCGCGCTGCCGCTTCTGACCGCGAGCAATCTCGAACTCGATCTCGCCGAGGACCTTGCGCTCGGCAAGGAATGGCAGCTCGGATACTGGAAGCATCCGCCGCTGCCCTGGTGGATTGCCGATCTCGTCTACCGGCTCACCGGGCAGATCAATTCGGTTTACCTGCTCGGGCCGCTGGCGGTGATCGCCTGCTATATCGGCGTCTACCTGCTCGCGCGCGACATCGCCGGACGCCTGCAGGCCCTGATCGCGACGCTCTCGCTGATCGGCATCCATTATTACAATTATTCGGCGGTGAAATTCGCGCATGACCAGATGCAATTGCCGTTCTGGGTCTTCACCGCCCTGTTTTTCTATCGCGCGGTGGCGCGGGGCGCGAACCGGGACTGGCTGCTGGCCGGTGCCATGCTGGCATTGGCCTTCTGGTCCAAATACGCGGCCTTTGCGCTCGCGATCTGCCTGGTGGTGTTTCTGATCGCCGATCCGTTGGCGCGGCGGACCCTGCGCAGGCCAGGTCCTTATCTCATGGCGCTGGCATTCTGCGTCGTGATCGCGCCCAATGCGATCTGGCTGGTCCAGAGTGGCTTCCTGCCGTTTCAATATGTCACCGACCGCGCGCGCAATGCGCAGCATTGGTATCAATGGCTCACCTATCCGCTCATCTGGACGTTGGCGCAGGCCTTCTTCATCCACCCGACGCTCATATTGCTCGGAGTTACGCTGTTCCCGCGGCTGCAACTGCAGGAGCCATTGCCGCCTTCCGCAGCCTTCGCCCGTCGCTATGCGACATTGCTCGCGTTCGGGCCGTTCGTTGTGGTCACGCTCGCTGCGGCACTTAGCGGGCGCGCTCCGATCACCATGTGGGGCTATCCGCTGTGGTCGTTCCTGCCGCTGGCGGCGATCCTGTGGTTCGGTCCGATCACCGACGCGCTCAAGCTGCGTGTTTTTGCCATCGGCGTGGTGTTCCTGTTCCTGCTGGGGCCGGCGATCTATATCGGCACCTACATCGCCGAACAGCATTCGCGCGGGCGCCCCAAAGCGACCGAATTTCCGGGCCGTGACATGGCCGAACAACTGACGCGTGAATGGCGCGAGAAAACCGGAAAGGAATTGTCTTACGTCGGGGGAACGGAATTTGCCGTCAACAATGTCGCGGTCTATTCGCCGGACCGCCCGCATGTCGTTGTGCATGGTCGCCCGCAAATCAGTCCCTGGGTCGACATGAACGATTTGAGAAAGCGCGGCGCGCTGATCCTTTGGGAACAGGGGCTGCCAGGCTCTCATGTCGACGAATGGCGCAATCGGTTCGGGGCGCAAGGCGAGCCCAGCGTACGCGAATTTCCCCGCCACACACGGCGTCAGGCAGAGCCGGTAGTTATCCGGTATTGGATTGTTCCTCCCAGACCCTGACACGTTCGCAAAAAATTTGGCGGCGCCATCCGGTTCCGCGCAGCTTTGCTTGCGCTTCGCGCGGGGCTCGTGGACATTAGCCACCAGCCGGACGAATCAATCGGCGCAATGCTGCCTTTTTCCGCCGGCGACGGGATAACCATGCTGCGGCTGACGGCCATTTTCATCGCTTTCTGCGTGGTCCTGATCGCCGGCTCGCTCGGCGCAGTGGGTTATCTGATATTCGGGCTGACTTTGGCCGAGGCCTCGATCGTGGCGCTTGCCGTCATGACGGCGCTCGCGCTCTACAACGCGGTCACTTCCCGATTGCGCGATCGCAGCGATCTGGGAGAACAGATTACCGACCTGTCGCGGGGTACCGCCGATCTGGCCCGCCAGGTCGCCGAGATCGGCCGGCGGGTCGCAGCCATAGAAAACCAGGAGGCCAGCCGGCGCGCCCGTAGCCCGAGCGATCCGCTGGCGGCTGAAATCGGCGAACTCGGCGTGCTGATCAAGCAACTTGCCGAAACGGTCGCGATTCATGAGGCGCGGCTTGACGCGCGGCTTGCCGATTTTCAGGCAAGCCCGGTCGTGTCGTCGACCGAAAGGATAGAAAGTCCATTGCTGGCGCCGGCCGCGGCGCCTGTGCCGGCCGAACCGGCAAAATCCGCGCCGGTGGCTGCGGAGGGCGCGCCACCCGCGCATCGCGAATTCAACGCCACCGGGCCGCTCAAGGGCAAGAGCGCCGACGAGGTGACGTCGATCCTGAAGAGCGCGATCGACAACAACCGCATCGATTTGTACCTGCAGCCGGTGGTGACGCTGCCGCAGCGCAGGGTCCGCTATTACGAGGCCATGACGCGCCTGCGTACCGAGGACGGTACGCTTATCCTGCCAAGCGATTTTCTGGTTCATGCCGAGAAATCCGGCCTGATGCCGCGCATCGACAATGTGCAGTTGTTCCGCTGCGTGCAGGTGCTGCGGCGGCTGCTTCTGAAAAACCGCGAGATCGGGTTGTTCTGCAACGTTTCGGTGCAGACCTTGAAAGATCCCGAAATTTCCCGGCAGTTTTTCGATTTTCTCGAAGCCAATCGCGCGCTCAGTTCATCGCTGACGCTGGAATTCACCCAGGCGGCATTGCGCGGTATGGGTCCGCTCGAGCAGGAAAGCCTCGCCTCGCTGATCGGGTTCGGCTTCCGCTTCTCGATGGACCATGTAACCGATCTGCGTATCGGCCCGCGCGATCTGCCCGACCTTGGCATTCGTTTCGTAAAAATCCCGGCGACGATGCTTCTGAGCAAGACCGGCTCCGCCGCCGACATCCACGCCGCCGAACTGTCGGACCAGCTTGGGCGTCACGGCGTCAGTCTGATCGCCGAGCGGATCGAGGCCGAAGCGGCTGTGGTGGATCTGCTCGACTACGATGTGCGCTTCGGCCAGGGCTTTCTGTTCTCGCCGCCGCGTCCGGTTCGCGCCGAAGCTCTGCAAGGTAATGTGGCCGACAATGTCCTCCCGGCCTCGGATAGTATGGGCCTCGCGGCTCGTGCTGCGATCTGAGGCGTGACGAAACGCGCTGGGCGCGCTACATCGTCGGTCCCACCTCATCGACCAGGCTTCCCCAATTGACCATTTTTACCGATCGCTTCTCGGCGCTGGCGCCCGACTATGACGTGGTTTTGTCCGATGTCTGGGGCGTCGTGCATAACGGCGTCGCCGCATTTCCGGAGGCCTGCGACGCGCTGACGCGCTTTCGCGAAAAGGGCGGCACGGTGGTTTTGATCACCAACGCGCCGCGTCCGAACGGAGTCGTCGCAAGCCAGGTCGAGCAATTCGGCGCGCCGCGCTCGATCTACGACGCCATCGTGAGTTCCGGCGACGTGACTCGAAGCGAAATTGCAAACCGCCCGGGGCAGACCATCCTGCATATTGGACCGAAGCGCGATCTTGCGATCTTCGAGGGTCTCGACGTGCGCTTCGCGCCGGTCGAAAGCGCCGATTACGTGATCTGCTCGGGATTGTTCCACGAGGATACCGAATCGCCGGAAGATTACCGGCCGCTGCTCGACAAGATGCACGAGCGCGAGCTTTTCATGGTCTGCGGCAATCCTGACGTCGTCGTCGAGCGCGGGGAGACGCTGCTCTATTGCGCCGGCGCGATTGCCGACCTTTATGTGAAATCCGGTGGCGATGTGCTTTACGCCGGCAAGCCCTATGCTCCGATCTACGATCTCGCGCTCAAGCTTGCGCAGGGCATGCGCAACAAGCCGGTCGAGAAAAAGCGCGTGCTGGCGATCGGCGATTCCGTGCGCACCGATTTCACCGGCGCCGCGACCTACGGCATCGACTGCCTGTTCGTCACCGCCGGCATTCACTCCGCCGAATTCGGCGGACGCGAGGACCCCGATCCGAACGCGGTCGAGCGGGTATTGATCGCCGCCGGCGGCAAGCCTCGCGCGATTGCACGGAAGCTTGCCTGGTGAGTCAATGTCGTCCTCGCGAAAGCGGGAACGACTGGATTACTCAGCTTCGTTCGACACTCTGCGCGGCAAGATCGAGTGCGGCTGCAATGTTTTCCGCTGCCGCCTGGTCTATTGCCCCGCTCCGAAGACGTAGTCGCAGCGCGAGCTTCAGATTTTCCATTCCCCGAATGATGGGGGCCGGTACGCCTTCATAGCGACCTTCTCTGCCGGCCGTGCCGATGCGGGAGAACAGCGCATCGACCGACGCGCGGTTCGCGGCGAGGAAGGCGTTTCCCTCGGGCGTGACTTGATAGCGCTTGCGTCCGGCTTCGTCGGTTTCAACCGCGGCATAGCCCATGTCCTCAAGCCAGGAGAGGGTGGGGTAGATCACGCCGGGACTAGGGCTGTAGCTGCCACCCATGCGTTCCTCGATTGCGCGCATCAGCTCGTAACCGTGACGCGGTTGCTCGACGATCAGGGCGAGCACGACCAGGCGAAGCTCGCCGTAGTCGAACAGCCTGCCGCGGCGCCCGCCACCAGGGCCTCCACGGTGTCGATGATGACGGTGCAGTTCCCCGGGGTGACGTTCGTCAGAAGCCCCGGGATTGTCGAATTGGCGGTCTCGGCCGCCTCCATGTCTGTGTTTCATGGAGCGAGATATAATCTAGATATATCGAAAGTCAAGATATATCGAGATTGTAACGGTTACGGTTTTTGGAGGGTAAAAGGAACGGACGGTGTCGTCCCCGCGGCGGGGACCCATGTTCCAGAGTTCGTGGTTATCGGTCCCCGCCTTCGCAGGGACGACTCTGAACGGACCGGTACGGACGGTTGATTACGCCGCGTGCGGTTGATCCGGAAAGATCGTGACGATCTTGTGCTTCAGCGTCTGCGCGTTGAATGGCTTGACGATGTAGTTCGAGGCGCCGGCCTCCTTCGCCGCGATCACGTTCTCGCGCTTCGATTCCGCAGTGATCATGATGAAGGGCACGGTAGCGAGCGTCGGATCGGCGCGCATTTCCTTGAGCAGTTCGTAGCCGGTCATGAGCTCCATGTTCCAGTCGCAAATGACCAGACCGTAGTTCTTCTCACGCAGGCGGTTCAGCGCCGAATAGCCGTCCGATGCATCGTCGATGTCATGGAAACCGATCTGGCGCAGCAGGTTGCGGATGATACGGACCATGGTGTTGTAATCGTCAACGACCAACACCGGCATAGCGAAATCGACAGACATCGTGACAATCTCCGTCTTCGCGGCCGCATTTTTTGCGGTCGGTACCCGAATTTATTTCCGCTCCGGAACGAGATTGTAGATGGCTGCCTTGAAAATCAGGTTAATCCGCAAGATTTGTGGGGCCGGCGGGTTTCTGGCAAAGGCTGCGAGTTTCGGGCTAAAGGCTCATTGTCCGCTGGCGGGGCTTGCCGCTATTTACCGCATGTGAACCGTGACACACGATCTGACATGACCGCCGTACCCGCCAAAGCTGCCGTTGATCCCCGCATGATCCGCACGATGTGCTTTGAGGATCTGCATGTCGGCATGCGCGAGATTTTGATGAAGTCGGTGATGGAGACCGACGTGGTCGGCTTCGCCAATGTCTCGGGCGACGAAAACCCGATCCATCTTTGCGACACCTATGCGTCGGGCACGCGCTTCGGGCAGCGCATCGCGCACGGACTTTACACCGCGAGCCTGATTTCGGCGGTGCTTGGTACGCGGCTGCCGGGCGCAGGCGCGGTGTATCGTTCGCAGACGCTGAATTTTCATGCGCCGGTGAAGATTGGCGACGTGGTGACCGTCATCGTCGAGGTGGTCGAGCTGGTGCCGAAAGGTCGCCAGGTGCGGCTGCATTGCGAGGCGTTGGTGGACCATGCGCTGGTGCTCGATGGCGAGGCCATCGTATCGGTGCCAGCGCGTCCGAAAGAGGCTGTGGCCTGAGCTCGGTTTTGCCCGGTTGGCTTGACTTGAGCCGACGCTGGGCCGACACGGTGGCGCCAATTCCATTCAGTCTTTTCGGTCATGTCCCATCCCGCCAATGCCAGCCCTTTTGTCGTCGTCCGCGATAACGGCCCGCAGACCGCCGCCTTGCGAACGGCGGTGCTGGCGATCGGCAATTTCGACGGCGTGCATCGCGGCCATCGCTCGGTGATCGAGCTTGCAATGCGCCGCGCCAGGGCGTCCGGCAAACCTTGCGCCGTGCTGACGCTCGAGCCGCATCCGCGCAGCTATTTCCGTGCCGACGAGAAGCTGTTCCGGTTGACCGACGAACGGCAGAAATTGCGCCTGCTGGCCGCCACCGGTCTCGATGGTGCTGTGGTGCTGAGCTTCAACGCGGCGTTGGCCGGCCTGCCGGCCGAGGAATTCGTCAGGCGCATTCTGGTCGAGCGGCTGGCCGTGAGCGGGGTCGCCATCGGCTTTGATTTTCATTTCGGGCAGGGACGGGGCGGCTCGCCGAGCTTTCTGAAAGAGGCTGGTGCGCGCCACGGCTTCCCGGTCGACATCGCCGCCCCGCTCGAGGATGAGGGCCGCCCGGTTTCGTCCGGCACCATCCGCGGCGCGCTTGAGGCCGGGCGGGTGGTGGAGGCAGCCGAACTGCTTGGCTATCCCTGGTTCGTTTCGGGCGAGGTCCTGCACGGCGAGAAGCGCGGCCGCGAGCTCGGTTTTCCGACCGCAAATCTGAAACTCGATCCGGCCTGTCAGCTGAAACACGGCATCTATGCCGTGCGGGTCGGGATCGGCGATGCCCGCTACAACGGCGTTGCGAGCTTTGGCCGCAGGCCCACCTTCGACAATGGGGCGCCACTGCTTGAGGTGTTCCTGTTCGATTTTTCCGGCGATCTCTACGGCAAGATCCTCGATGTCGCGCTGATCGGCTGGATCCGGCCGGAGGAGAAGTTCACTTCGGCCGAGGCGCTGGTGGCGCAGATGAACGTGGACTCCGCACGTGCGCGCGATGCCCTCAAGCGGTCGGGTGACGCCTTCCCCCGATTGGGTTACATAGCGCCGACTTAAATTCAGGGCGCGCGATCGGGACGCAAAACCGGTCCCCACTTTTGCTGATCGCGTGCCAAATGCGGACCCGAAATGACGAATCCCGAACGCGACTATTCCGAGACCCTGTTCCTGCCGCAGACCGAATTTCCGATGCGCGCCGGCTTGCCCGAGCGCGAGCCGGTTCTGCTCGCGCGCTGGGAAAAGGAAAACCTGTACGGCAAGCTGCGCGAGGCGGCGAAGGGCCGGCGCAAATTCATCCTGCATGACGGCCCGCCTTACGCCAACGGCAACATTCACATCGGCACCGCGCTCAACAAGATCCTGAAGGACGTAGTGACGCGCAGTCAGCAGATGCTTGGCTTCGATTCCAATTACGTGCCGGGCTGGGACTGTCACGGCCTGCCGATCGAGTGGAAGATCGAGGAGGAATATCGCGCCAAGGGCAAGAACAAGGACGCGATCCCGATCAACGAATTCCGCAAAGAATGCCGCGCCTTCGCGCAACACTGGATCGGCGTGCAGATGGCCGAGTTCAAGCGGCTCGGCGTCGAGGGCGACTGGGCGCATTATTACTCGACCATGCGCTTTCCGGCCGAGGCGCAGATCGCGCGCGAATTGATGAAATTCGCCAAGAACGGCACGCTCTATCGTGGCAGCAAGCCGGTGATGTGGAGCGTGGTGGAAAAGACCGCGCTCGCCGAAGCCGAAGTCGAATACGAGGATTATCAAAGCGACACGGTGTGGGTGAAGTTTCCGGTGCGGCTTGCGCGCGGCCCGCGCCACAAAGAGCTGGAAAAGAAATATGGCGGTGCCTCGGTGGTGATCTGGACCACCACGCCCTGGACGCTGCCCGGCAATCGCGCCATCAGTTACTCGCCGAAAATCAAATACGGTCTCTACAAGGTCACCGACGCGGCCCCCGACAACTGGGCGAAGTTCGGCGATCTCTTCATCTTGTCGGAAAATCTCGCCGGCGATGTGTTCAAGCAGGCGCGCGTCACGGCCTATGACAAGGTGGCCGATGTGCCGGCCGCCGATCTTGCGGAGCTCGGCTGCCGTCATCCGCTGCGCAAGCTCGGCTACGATTTCGTCGTGCCGCTGCTGCCGGGCGATCACGTCACCGACGATACCGGCACCGGCTTTGTCCATACTGCTCCCGGCCACGGCCGCGAGGACTTTGAAATCTGGACCGCGAATGCGCGCGAACTCGAAGCGGATGGCGTGAAGTCGCACATTCCGTACACGGTCGACGAGAACGGCGCTTTCACATCGCAGGTGCCGGGCTTTACCGGCAGGCGCGTCATCAACGACAAGGGCGAGAAGGGCGACGCCAACGACGCCGTGATCAAGGCGCTGGTCGAGGCCGGCAACATCATCGCGCGCGGCCGCCTCAAGCACCAATATCCGCATTCCTGGCGCTCGAAGAAGCCGGTGATTTTTCGCAATACGCCGCAATGGTTCATTGCGATGGATAAGGATATTGCAGGCAAAGGCGACACGCTTCGCCATCGCGCCCTCGATGCGATCGCCGCCACGCAATGGGTTCCGCCCGCCGGCGAAAACCGCATCACCGGCATGATCGACAGCCGCCCGGACTGGGTGATCTCGCGCCAGCGCGCCTGGGGTGTGCCGATCACGGTGTTCGTCAAGGAAAAGGGCGACGGCTCGGTCGAAATTCTCGACGATCCCGCAATCGACAAGCGCATCGGCGATGCCTTTGAGCAGGAAGGCGCCGACGCCTGGTATGCGGATGGCGCTGCCGCGCGGTTCCTCGGGCCGCGCGCGAACGAGGGCTGGAAGAAGGTCGACGACATTCTCGACGTCTGGTTCGATTCCGGCTCCACCCACGCTTTCGTGCTGGAAGACCCGAAAAACTTTCCGCAACTTGCCGGCATCAAGCGCAAGCCTGCGGGCGACGACCTCGTCATGTATCTGGAAGGCTCCGACCAGCATCGTGGCTGGTTCCAGTCTTCGCTGCTGGAAAGCTGCGGCACACGCGGGCACGCGCCGTTCGACATGGTGCTGACGCACGGCTTCACGATGGACGAGCACGGCCGCAAGATGTCGAAGTCGCTCGGCAACACCATCGAACCGCAACAGGTGATCAAGCAGTCGGGCGCCGATATTCTGCGACTATGGGCTTGCGCGTCCGACTATGCCGACGACCAGCGCATCGGGGCGGAAATCCTCAAAACCAATGTCGAAACCTATCGCAAGCTGCGCAACACCATCCGCTGGATGCTGGGCTCGCTCGCGCATTTCCGGCAGGACGACCATGTCGCGGTCGCCGACATGCCCGAACTCGAGCGGCTGATGCTGCACCGGCTGGCCGAACTCGAAGGCTCAATCCGGCAGGCCTATGCCGATTTCGACTACAAGCGCATCTTCGCGCAGCTCAACGCCTTCCTGACCAGCGATCTGTCGGCGTTCTATTTCGACATCCGAAAAGATGCGCTCTATTGCGATCCGATCTCCTCGAAGAAGCGCAAGGCCGCGCTTACGGTCATCGATCATCTGTTTCGCGGCACCGTGAAGTGGCTCGCGCCGATGCTGTGCTTCACCGCGGAAGAGGCTTGGCTGTCGCGCTATGGCGACGATGCGCCGTCGGTCCATTTGCAGACCTTTCCGAAGGCGCCGGTCGAGTGGCGCGACGATGCGCTCGCCGAGAAGTGGCGAAGTATCAGGAATGTTCGGCGCGTGGTGACCGGCGCGCTCGAACTGGAGCGGGCGCAGAAGCGCATCGGGTCCTCGCTCGAGGCGGCTCCTATCATCCACGTCTCCGATCCGGACCTGTTCGCGGCAATCGTCGATGCCGACCTCGCCGAAATCTGCATCACCTCGGCGGCGACGCTCGCCGAAGGTGAGGGGCCGGTCGAGGCGTTTCGTCTCGACGATGTGCGAGGCGTCGCGGTGGTGCCTTCGCGCGCGCATGGCAAAAAATGCGCGCGCTCGTGGAAGATCACCGAAAGCGTCGGCGAAGACCCAGCCTATCCAGACGTGACGCCGCGCGACGCGCAGGCTTTGCGCGAATGGGACGCGCTCCGCAAGGCGGCGGAATGACGGATGCGGCCGGCGTGAAAAACTACCTCTACGGTCCGCTCACGCGCGACGGCTTGTCGGCGGCGCTGATCACCGCCTTGCTCGATCAGGCGAGCAAGTTGTGGCTGCTCTACGGTTATGATCTCGGTTCGCGCGGGCGGGTGCCGGTGCTGCCATTTTTCGATCTCGTGCTGGTCTGGAACAAGGGCATCAGCTACGGCCTGTTCGCCCAGGATACCGCGCTCGGGCAATGGGCCCTGCTCGGTTTCAAGCTGGTGGCGGCGGTATTCCTGTGGGCGTGGCTCGCTCGGGCCGAAAGCCGGCTGATGGCGGTCTGCCTCGGCCTCATTATCGGCGGTGCGGTGGGCAATGCCATCGACCGCTTCGCTCACGGTGCGGTTGTGGATTTCGCGCTTTTGCACCTCACAACTGCGTCATTCACGTTCAACTGGTACGTCTTCAACCTTGCCGATGTGGCCATCGTTGCTGGGGTGGCGGGTTTGTTGTATGAAACTCTACTGGGTGACCGCGCCGCAAAAGCGCCCTGATCTGTGGGCATTTCCGGGACCGGGCCGACGGCATTCCAGCCCCGTGGGGGGAGTAGGTTGTGCGATATTCAATCGACGGCTTGACCGTTAAGTCCGGTTCGGGCGCCAGCACCTGGCGCCGTGCGGTGCTGTCCTGTGTGGCGGTATTCTCCATTGCCATCGTCTTGTCCGGCCCATTGTCGTCGCAGGTTCGCGCGGCCGACGAAGACGACGATGAGACCGTCGAGACGAAATTCATCAAGGGTCTGTTCGGCATCAACAATCGCGATTCGATCAATTATCGCGAACGCGCTCCGCTGGTTGTTCCACCGAACCTCGACCGCTTGCCGGCCCCCGAAGCGAATGCGCTGGTGAATTCGCCGGCCTGGCCGAAAGATCCCGAGGTGGTCGAGGCGAAGAAGCGCGCAGCCGCCAAAAAGGCTCAGCGGCGGTCCTCTCCTGAGGAAGACAATCGGGCGCTTACACCCGCCGAGCTCAATGTGGTCGGTCCCAAGGCTGGCGCAGGCCGGACTCCAAATCCTACCGGACCGGCCGATGCGACAACCGACGGCTGGCGTATGCTGAAGCCCGATGAGCTTGGTACCAAGGGCGGTCTTTTCAGCAAGTTATTCAAGGACACTTCCAAGCCGGACGTTGTGCAATTCAAAGGAGAGCCCGCGCGCTCCGATCTCACCGAGCCGCCCCCCGGCTACCGTACGCCGTCGGCGGCGCAGCCATACGGCCTCACGCCGCGGCAGGAAAAGGCCAAGCCGTACGACCTCTCGCGGCGCGGCGAAGGCGATTAGTGATTGGGCCTCGAATTGCGGGCCCTTCCAATTGCGTCATTGCACTATCATCTGTTCGGTATCACGCGCCGGAATGAATCCGGCGTTCAGAGATAAACATGAAAAAAAAGCAACAAACGGTTTTTGCGTCGCTCGCGACCGCGCTCGCGATTTCCTGTTTCACAGCAGCAACCGGCGCCGCCTCCGGTCCCGACATCAGTCATTTCAAATTGCAGAACGGCATGGAAGTTGTGGTGATCCCGGATCGCCGCACACCGGTCGTCACGCACATGGTCTGGTATCGCGTCGGCGCAGCGGATGAAGCGCCGGGCAAGTCCGGCATCGCGCACTTCCTCGAACATCTGATGTTCAAGGGCACCGAGAAGAATCCGGCCGGCCGCTTCTCGCAGACACTCGCCACCATCGGTGGTCAGGAAAACGCATTCACCGCGAGCGACTATACCGGTTATTTCCAGCGCGTGACGCGCGACCGGCTTCAGATGGTGATGGAATTCGAGGCCGACCGCATGACCGGCCTGAAGCTGACCGACGAGGCCGTGCTGCCGGAACGCAACGTGGTGCTGGAAGAGCAGAATAGCCGCGTCGCCAACAGTCCGTCTGCGAAGCTGGGCGAGGAAATCCAGGCGGCCTTGTATCTCAACCATCCGTATGGCCGGCCGGTGATCGGCTGGCGCCACGAGATCGAGAAACTCGACCGCAAGGACGCGATCGATTTCTACAATCGATGGTACACGCCCAATAACGCGGTGCTGGTGGTCGCGGGCGACATCACTGCCGACGAAGTCAAGAAGCTTGCCGAGGAAACCTACGGCAAGATCGCTCCGCGCGCCGAGATCGGCCCGCGCATCCGCCCGCAGGAGCCGGAGCAACGCTCGGTACGCAGCGTGACCTTCGCCGACCCTCGCGTGACGCAGCCGAGCTTGCAGCGAAGCTATCTCGTACCTTCCGCGGCGACCGGCAAGACCGGCGAATCCGAAGCGCTCGAAGTCCTTTCGCAGATCCTCGGCTCCGGCTCCAACAGTCGGCTCTATTCCAAGCTGGTGGTCGAGAAGCCGCTCGCGACCTCGATCGGTGCCTGGTACCAAGGCACAGCGCTCGACTGGACGCGGTTTGGCGTCTACGGCACGCCGCGCAACGAGGTGACGCTGAAAGAACTGGAAGAGGCGATGGACGCCGTGATCCAGGAAGTCGCCGACAAGGGTGTCACCAACGAAGAACTCGAGCGCTGCAAGATCAAGCTCGTCGCCGACGTGGTCTATGCCCAGGACAGCCAGGCGACGATGGCGCGCTGGTATGGCGGGGCTCTGACCACCGGATTGACCGTCGATAGTCTGAAGACCTGGCCCGACCGGGTGGAGAAGGTCTCTGCCGACGATGTCCAGGCCGCGGCCAGGCAATGGCTCGACAAGCGCCGTTCGGTTACAGGCTATCTGGTCAAAGGCCCGGCCAAGCCGGAGGAGAGGCGCTCATGATCCTTTTGCGTAAGGCGCCGCTCGGGTTTGCCGGTGTGGCATTGACCGCCGCTTTGCTGGCCGCTTCGCCGGTGCAGGCGATGACCAAGATCGAGCGCGTGGTGAGCCCGGGCGGCATCGAAGCCTGGCTCGTGCGCGAGCCTTCGGTACCGCTGATTGCGATGCAATTCGCGTTCAAGGGTGGCACCAGCCAGGACCCCGAAGGCAAGCCGGGCGTTGCTTATATGAGCGCGTCCGCGCTCGATGAGGGCGCCGGCGACCTCGATTCGAAGGCGTTTCAGCAGCGCATGGAACGCAACGCGGTCGAATTGTCGTTCACCGCCAATCGCGACGATTTCCGCGGATCGCTGAAGGTCCTGTCCGCCCGCAAGGATGTGGGCTTCGATTTGTTGAAACTTGCGCTGACCCAGCCGCGCTTCGACAGCGAGCCGGTGGAACGTATCCGCGCGCAGATGCTGACGGCGCTGAAGCGCGAGACCACCAGCCCGAACGATATCGGCGCGCGGCTATGGTGGCGCACGGCGTTCCCGGATCATCCTTATGGCCGGCCGACCAACGGCACTCTCGAATCGGTGCCGGGCATTCAGCGCGACGACCTGACGGCGTTCACCGGGCGCGTGCTGGCGCGCGACAATCTCAAGATCGGCGTGGTCGGCGACATCGACGCTGCGGAACTCGGCGTCGTGCTCGACCGGATTTTCGGCTCGCTGCCCGCCAAGGCGGGTCTGCGCAATGTGCCGGACGTGAGGCTCGCTTCCGTCGGAAAGACGCTGCAGGTCGAGCTCGACGTGCCGCAGACCGTGGTTTCGTTCGGTGGCGTCGGCATCCCGCGCAAGGACCCGGACTACATCCCGGCCTTCATCGTCAACCATATTTTGGGCGGCGGTTCGTTCTCGTCGAGACTGTACCGGGAAGTGCGCGAGAAGCGCGGGCTGGCCTATTCGGTCTATTCCTATCTGCTGCCGCTGGATTCCACGTCGCTGTTCATGGGCGGGACCCAGACCCGCACCGACAAGTCGCAGGAGACGGTCGGGTTGATCGAGGACGAGATCAAGCGGCTGGCGCTGAGCGGTCCGAGCGAGGAAGAGCTGGACAAGGCGAAGTCCTATCTTCGGGGCTCCTACGCGCTGAACTTCGACACTTCCACGAAGATTGCGGCGCAGCTTGTCCAGTTGCAGGTGGATGAACTGGGCATTGATTATTGGGAGCGCCGCAACGGCCTGATCGACGCCGTAACGCTCGAAGACGTGAGGCGGGTCGCCAAGCGCCTGCTCGAAGGCGGTGTCCTCACCACTGTCGTCGGCCGCGCCCAGCCGATCCCGGCCAAGCAGGGCGGCTGAGTGTAAACTCCAGCGGAAATCCAGTAGAGCTTCCGTCTGGGTCCCCGCCTCCGCGGGGACGAACGGACGTTCGTAGTTTATGCCAATTCATCAAAATATAGAACTCGCCCGCGAGGTCGCGATCGGCCAAGAGGGCATTTCCGATCGCGCACTGAACGACGCGCTTGCGCGTTCCGAGAAGGCGCTGGATTGGCTGCGCGCGCGCCACGCCGATCGCAGCTTGCGTCTCCTGCATCTGCCGGCCGAGCGCGCCGACCTGCCTGCGGTGAAGGACGCAGCCAATCGCCTGAATGCGGGCGCGACCGACATCGTGTTTCTCGGCACCGGCGGCTCGAGCCTTGGCGGCCAGACGCTTGCGCAGCTTGCGGATTATGCGGTGCCGGGGCTTGGCGCCTTGCGCACCGGTCCGCGTATCCATTTCATGGACAATCTCGATCCGCAAAGCTTCGGAGGTTTGCTCGCGAAATTGCCGCTTGCGACCTCGCGCTTTGTCGCGATCTCGAAATCCGGCGGCACCGGCGAGACCTTGATGCAGACCGCAGCCGCCTTGTCGGCCTGCAAAGCGAAGGGGCTGAAGATCGCCGAGATTTTCCTCGGCCTCTCCGAACCTACGAAGAGCGGCAAGCGCAATGGCTTGCGCGATCTGCTTGAGCCTGAAGGCGTCGCTTTCCTCGAACACGATACCGGCGTCGGCGGACGCTTCTCGGCGCTGACCAATGTCGGGCTGTTGCCGGCGGCGATACTCGGTCTCGATATCGTCGCGCTGCGCGAAGGCGCTGCGAAGGCGCTTGCGCCAGTGCTGGAAAAAAAGCCTGCGCCTGAAGTCCCAGCTGCGCTTGGCGCGGCGCTTTCGATCGCGCTTGCGGAGAAGGGCAAGACCATCAGCGTAGTCATGGCCTATGCCGACAAGCTCGAGAAATTCTCGAAATGGTACGTGCAGCTCTGGGCTGAAAGCCTCGGCAAGGACGGCAAGGGTACGACGCCGATTGGCGCGCTCGGTCCGGTCGACCAGCACAGCCAGTTACAATTGTTCATCGCCGGCCCGCGTGACAAGATGTTCACCGTGATCACGACCGCAGCAGCCGGGAAGGGCCCGAAAATCGATCCTGCGCTTGCGAAGCGCGCGGGTGAGACGGACTTTGGTGACAGGACCATCGGCGACCTCGTCGCCGCACAGGGCCGCGCCACCGCCGAGACGCTGGCGAAAAACGGCTTGCCGGTCCGCACTTTCCATCTCGAGACCATCGACGAGCGGAGCCTCGGCGAATTGCTGATGCATTTCATGCTGGAGACGATCATCTCCGCGCATCTGCTCGGCGTCGATGCCTTCGATCAGCCGGCGGTGGAAGAGGGAAAAATTCTGGCGAAGAAATATCTGGCGGGAAAAGCCTGACGGACGAATTTCCAATTCGCCCTCTTCCTTCGAGACGCCGCGTTTTGCACGGCTCCTTAGGGTGAGGCCGATTGAGACTTTGCGATGAAAGTCTAGAATAGACCATGATCCGCGTCACCGACACCATCAGCATCAGCGAAGACGAGATCGAGGAAAGTTTTGTGCGCTCGTCGGGGCCGGGCGGGCAGAACGTCAACAAGCTCTCGACCGCGGTTCAATTGCGCTTCGATGTCCGGCGCTCGCCGTCACTGCCGAACGATGTCGCGATTCGCCTGATGCGGCTTGCTGGAAGAAGGCTGACCAAGGACGGCGTGATTGTACTGATCGCGCAGACCAACCGTACCCAGGAGCGCAACCGTGCCGAGGCGCGGGAGCGGCTGGTCGACCTGATCCGAGAGGCGTCCGTACGACCGGTGCCGCGCCGCGCCACCAAGCCGACCAAGGCGTCCAAGACCAAGCGCCTGGAAGGCAAGAAAATCCGGGGCGATATCAAGAAGATGCGTGGGGGCCGCGTGGCTCACGATTGAATCGGATCACGCCGTCATAATCCCGCCTCAATATAAGACTAAATTCCTATTCATCCCGCTCCTGCTGCAAGGGGCGTCTGATCAGCGTCATGAGACGCGGGGCGGGATGCGGTGGCCGTTGTTGTGTGCAGGACGTGGCACATGCAGCGGAGGCCCAAGCTGCGATGATCCGGCTCACCGGCCGTGGGTCACCAGCGGAGGATAAAAAGTTGGCCGCCCCCGCCAGGGTGTCTGTCCTCCGGGGTTGTCGCAGAGCAAGCCTCAAACACCGCGCGCGGAACGCCGGACTTTCGGCGGTTCGTGATGACTATGCTCGTGTGGTTCTTCTCACTTCCCACACGAGGCCGCGGGCAGGCTGAGAGCCCGGCGTTCCGCGCGCCCTTGTTTTCAAGGGCAAGAATGTGAATGGGAATGCGAGGTCTGCCTACGGCGTACCCCGCGCCGGCTAAAAAATAGGGACGGCGGAGCTATGTCGTTCATATCCCTCACTGCGAGTGGGGAAGGGATAAAAGGCCCGCAGGCCCTTCTCGTCCGCCGAATCCGGTAAACTCCCTCCATGCCCGTTCGCCAGCTTTCCCAGACCACCGTCAACCGCATCGCCGCCGGCGAGGTGGTGGAGCGGCCTGCGAGCGTGGTGAAGGAGCTGATCGAAAATGCGCTCGATGCCGGCGCGACCAAGATCGAGATCGTCACCGATGGCGGCGGGCGCCGGCTGATCCGTGTCACCGACGACGGCCTCGGCATGACGCGCGACGATCTTTCACTTTCGGTCGAGCGGCACGCCACCTCCAAGCTTTCCGACGGCGACGACCTGATGGCGATTGCGACGCTCGGCTTTCGCGGCGAGGCTCTGCCTTCGATCGGCGCGGTGGCGAAGCTCTCGATTGCGACCCGGCATGCAAGCGAACCGCATGCCTGGGCCTTGTCGGTCGAAGGCGGCACGAAATCCGGGATCGCGCCGGCCGCTTTGAACAGCGGTACCCGCATCGAGGTGCGCGACCTGTTCTACGCGACACCGGCGCGGTTGAAATTCATGAAGAGCGAACGCGCCGAGGGCGAAGCGGTGCGAGAGACCGTGCGCCGGCTAGCGATGAGCCGTCCCGATGTCGCCTTCACGCTCGCGGGCGAGGAGCGTGCGCATGTGACATGGCCCGCTGCCTTGCCAGGTGAAGCAGGACGCCTCGCGCGGCTTGGCGACATTCTTGGCGCGGATTTCCGCGCCAATGCGGTCGCGGTCGCGGCGGGACGCGAAGGCCTGCATGTGGAAGGCTTCGCGGCGTTGCCGACCTACACTCGCGCGAATTCGCTTGGGCAATATCTGTTCGTCAACGGACGTCCGGTGCGCGACAAGCTGATGATCGGCGCGTTGCATGCGGCCTATGCCGACTACCTGCCGCGCGGACGGCAGCCGGTGGTGGCGCTGTTTCTTTCCATCGAGCCGCGCGAGGTGGACGTAAACGTGCATCCGGCCAAGACCGAGGTGCGCTTCCGTGACGCCGGATTGGTACGCAGCGTGATCCACGGCGCGTTGCGGGAGGCGCTGGCGCGCGAGAGCGGACGCGCGGCAACGACCGGCGGTGATGCGACAGTGGCGGCCTTCCGCCCGGCCGCGATGGCGCGTGGCGGCTGGGATTGGCGCCGCTCGCCCGCCGCGCCGTCATGGCCGGTGCAGGGCAATGCGGCTTTGGGTTTTGCCGAAGCCGCGCAGGTGGCTTTCGATGTCGGGGCTTCGGCCGCCACCGCGCGGGTGGAGGCTTTGGAGCCGGCTGCCGATGCACTCGACAAGCCGCTCGGCGCTGCCCGCGCGCAGGTGCATGATACCTACATCGTTTCGCAGACCCGCGACGGCCTGGTCGTTGTCGATCAGCACGCTGCGCATGAGCGGCTGGTTTACGAGCGGCTGAAGGCCGCGGTCGCAAAGCAGGGCGTCGCGCGGCAGATCCTGCTGATCCCCGACATCGTCGAACTGGATGCGACCGATGTCGAGCGGCTGGTCGCGCGCGCGGACGAACTTGCTCAATATGGATTGGTGCTGGAGGGCTTCGGCCCCGGTGCGGTCGCCGTCCGCGAGACGCCCGTCGCTGCTTGGCGAGATCGATGCCGCAGCGCTGGTGCGCGACCTTGCCGAACATATGGCGGAATGGGACGACGGCCTGCCGCTGGAACGCCGCCTGATGCATGTCGCGGCCACCATGGCTTGCTACGGCTCGGTGCGCGCCGGCCGCCGTTTGAAGGCCGAGGAGATGAACGCGCTCCTTCGCGAGATGGAAGTCACGCCCAATTCCGGCCAGTGCAATCACGGCCGGCCGACCTATGTGGAATTGAAGCTGACGGATATCGAAAGGCTGTTTGGACGACGATGAGCCTTAGGCGAGACGCAGGAACGCGATTTCCGTGTCGTCGTAATCGCGCCGTTCGATCTCTTCGAACCCCTCCGGCGTAACGAATACGGCCTTTGCTTCCTCGACAACAATCAACGCGTCGGGCGTAAGCCATCCGCCCTCGCGGGCAGAGACGAGCGCCTGTTCGGCGAGCCCCTTGCCATAGGGCGGATCGAGGAAGATCAGCGAGAACGGATCATTGGGATGCACGGTACCGAGTTTCGTCGCGTCTCTGCGGAATATGCGGGTGACGCCGGCCGTGCCCAGCGTCTCGACATTCTGCCGGATCAGCGCGCGCGCTTCCGCACCATCATCGACAAACAGCACGAACGTCGCACCACGCGACAACGCCTCAAGTCCGAGCGCTCCGGTGCCCGCGAACAGGTCGAGCACGCGCGCGCCCGCGATCGGATCGTCATAAGCATGCGCGAGGATGTTGAAGATCGACTCGCGCAGGCGATCCGCGGTCGGGCGGATTTGCGTGGTGTTCGGACCGGCGAGCGGCCGTCCGCGGAATTTTCCCCCCACGACGCGCATCAGGGTTTGCGTTTCGGTCGCTTTTGTCTGCGGTCGCGTTTCGCGCGGCCGGTCGCAGGGCGTTCGCTTTTCCTGAAACGTTCGCGCAACAGCCGGCTCTTGCTCTTGGGAGTCTTGCGCCGGCTTTTCCTGTGGCGCGTCGCGCTTGCCGGGCATCCTCTTTAACAGGGGCGGCTTCTTCGTCAATTTCCGCATCGATTTCCGACAATGGCCCGGCGAAATCCGCTTCCGCCGCCGTCGCGATGCGCTCGCCTAGCTGTTCGCGCAAGTGCCGGGTGCGAATTTCCTCGACGGCGCCTTCAGGCAAGTTCGCCGAGCTGGAACGGTCCGAACGAAATGCGGATCAGGCGGTTCACCTTCAACCCGAGATGCTCCAGCACGTTGCGCACTTCGCGGTTTTTGCCCTCGCGGATCGCGAAGGTGAGCCAGACATTGGCGCCCTGCAACCGATCGACCGTCGCCTCGATTGCACCATAGCGCACGCCATCCACGGTCACGCCCTTGCGAAGCGCGTCGAGCTGCGGCTGCAGGATGGAGCCATGCGCACGCACGCGGTAGCGGCGGAGCCATCCTGTCGCAGGCAATTCGAGCACGCGCGCAAGCCCGCCATCGTTGGTCAGCAGCAGCAGCCCTTCGGTATTGAGATCAAGCCGCCCGACGCTGACCACGCGCGGCATGGTCTTCGGCAGCTTCTCGAAAATGGTCGGTCGCTTTTCCGGGTCGGCATGCGTGGTCACGAGCCCGCGCGGCTTGTGGTAAAGGAACAGCCGCGTGCGTTCGCGGGCGGGCAGTGGCTTGCCGTCGACCAGGATGGTGTCCTTTGCGGTGACGTTCAGCGCCGGCGAGGAGATTGCGGCGCCATTCACCGTCACGCGGCCGGCGGCGACCCAGGCCTCGGCTTCGCGCCGCGAGCACAATCCGGCGCGCGCCATCACCTTGGCGATCCGGTCGCCCGCTGGGGCCGCTTTTTGATTTGTCATGCGCGGCTTTATGCCGGGCCTTGGCGGCTTTATAAAGCGCAGATGTCGCAAAGCTTCATGGATCTGGCGCTGGACCTGGCGCGCGCCGCAGGCGAGGCCGGGGAGGTGCCGGTCGGCTGCGTGGTGGTGCGGGGCGGCGAGGTGGTGGCACGGGCGTCGCAATCGCACGCTCACCGACCGCGACCCGACCGGACATGCCGAAATGCTGGCGATCCGCGAGGCCGCGCGCACCCTCGGCAGCGAACGGCTGACCGATTGCGACGTCTATGTCACGCTCGAGCCCTGCGCCATGTGCGCGGGTGCGATCTCGTTTGCCCGCATCCGGCGGCTCTATTACGGCGCCGCCGATCCGAAAGGCGGTGCGGTGGAGAATGGCGTGCGATTCTTCGCCTCACCCTCCTGCCATCACCGGCCGGAGCTCTATGGCGGGATCGGAGAGAGCGAAGCCGGCGGGCTCCTCAAGGAATTTTTCAAGGCGAGGCGCGACTAGAGCAGTTTCGAGAGCTGTTCCCGCAACTCTGCCTTCACGGGATCAGCAGCGCGCAGGATTGCGCTGACTCGCAGGAAATCGAGTGTCCGGAAAACGCCGACATTCGGTCTGAGCGTGATGTCGGGCGCACCATGTCGGAGCTTTTCCTCGATGATGGTCTGGCCCATGACGAGAATGGTTGCGAGATAGGTTTCAAGTGCATTCGGAATTTCTTGCCGCGGCTCGGCTGGCAGGCCAGCGACATCCACCGCGATCACGATATCGGCCAGGTCGCGCAACCGGTCGAAGGGCAAGGGATTGGTGGCGCCGCCGTCGACCAGCACCCGCCCGCCGCGCCGCACCGGCCGGCTCAGGCCAGGGATCGCCATCGAGGCTGCCAGCGCCGTTTTCAGCGGTCCTGACGAGATCGCGGCTTCGCGTCGCGCATAGAGGTCGGAGGCGATCACCGTGAGCGGAACGGAGAGCTGTTCGAAATCCTCAGGCACGGTATCGGGCAGGAATTGTGCGCAGAATTTCTCGGCATCGATCAGGGTTGCAGCCCGAAAGCCCGAGGCGATCAGCGATCCAATGCCGCCGCCAGCTCTCACCGCGAGCAGTTTGCGGAACAGGCCGGCGCGATCGTTTGCCAGCGCCGTTACGTGCTTTCGGAGATCGCGGCCGCTGATGCCTGCGGCATAAGACGCGCCCAACAGCGCGCCGATCGAGGTGCCGGCGATGGCAGCGGGCCGGATGCCCATCTCGTCGAGGGTTTCGAACACGGCGATATGCGCAAGTCCGCGTGCACCGCCGCCGCCGAGCGCGAGCGCCACACTTTTCATTTTGCACCGGCCTCTTGCGCAAAGCGCCAGGCGGTTTCGGCCAGCGGCCGGATCATGGCGGCCTTGGCGGGCGCGTGCTCGCTGGTCGCGGTGCCGTCGCGCACGCGCCCGATGATGCCCTGCAGGATCGCGGCGAGGCGGAAGAAATTATAGGCGAGATAGATCGGCAGATGCGGTCGCGGATCGAGCCCGGTGCGCGCCACATAAAGATCGACGTAGTCGGACAGCGACGGCAGCCCGAGCGCCTTCAGGTCGCGTCCGACCAGCGAGCCGGTGCCGGCGCCGCTTTCCGAATGCGGCATGTGCCATTGCATCAGGTGATAGGTGAAATCGGCGAGCGGATCGCCAAGCGTGGACAATTCCCAGTCGAGCACCGCGATGATGTCTGGCTCGTTCGGGGCGACGATCGTGTTGTCGAGCCGGTAGTCGCCATGCACGAGCCGCACGGCCGATTGCGGCGGCAGTTGTGCGGCAGCCACTCGATCAGCCGGTCCATCTCGGCGATCGTTTCGGTCTCCGACGCGCGATATTGCTTCGACCAGCGGTCGACTTGCCGCGCGACATAATTCTCGCCCTTGCCGAAATCGGAGAGTCCGATTGCCGCCGGATCGAAGGAATGCAGCCGCGCCAGCGTCGCGTTCATGGAGTCGTAGACGGCTGCGCGTTCTGCCGGGTTCGAGTCCGGCATCTGCGGCTCCCAGAACACGCGGCCGTCGGCGAAGCCCATGACATAGAACGCGGTGCCGGCGACGGTCTCGTCGGCGCAATAGACGAACGGTTTGCGGCACCGGAAAGCTTTGTGCGTGCAGCGCGCTGATGACCCGAAATTCGCGATCCACCGCATGCGCGGAGGGCAGCAGCTTGCCGGGCGGCTTCCGCCGCAGCACATAGCGCCGGCGCGGCGTTTCCAGGAGATAGGTCGGGTTGGACTGCCCGCCGTTGAATTGCTTGATGGTCAGCGGGCCTCGAAGTCCGCGAGCTTTCGGCGAGATAGTCGGAAAGCCGCGCCGCATCGATCGCAGAGCCGGCGCGACGTCCTTGGTGCCGGAAAACGCCGCCTGCCGGTCGATGCTGGTCATGTCTCAGGGGCGGAAAAATTCGAGCAGTGCGGCCGCCGTCGCGTCGGGATTTTCCTCGGGCAGGAAATGTCCGGAATCGATCGCCTTGCCGGACACATCGTCGGCCCAGTTCTTCCAGATCGCGAGCGGGCCGCGCTCGTCCGGAATACCGGTCGTGCCCCACAGCGCGAACATCGGGGTGGAGATCTTCTTGCGGGCGGCTGGTCGACTTCGTCGTGGCCGAGATCGGTGGTCTCGCCGGCGCGGTAATCCTCGCAGGTCGCGTGGATGCGCAGCGGATCGGAGAAGAAAGCGTGGTAATGCGCGAGCGCGCGCGGATCGAAGGCCGACAGGTCCTTCGCCTTGGTCCAGCTCGCCATCTTGTAGTCGAGATAGTCGATCGGGTCCTTTTCGATCAGCATTTCCGGCATCGGATATTTCTGCGCCAGGAATGGCCAGTGCCACACCTTCATGGCGAACTTGTGGTCCATGCGGTGCCACATCTCGTAGGTCGGAATGATGTCGAGCACGGCGAGCTTCGATCAGGCGGCCGGGATGGTCGAGCGCGAGGCGATAGGCGACGCGGCCGCCGCGGTCGTGGCCGGCGAGATGGAAGCGCGACGTGGCCGATCTTTTCCATCAGCTCGATCATGCGTTCGCCATCGAGCGCTTGTCGTAGGGCGCGTGACCGTCGCCAGATCGCGGCGCCTCCGACCAGCCATAGCCGGGCAGGTCGGGAATGACGAGCGTGAAGTTCTGCGCGAGCGCGGGCGCCACCTCGTGCCACATCACGTTGGTTTGCGCGTAGCCGTGGATGCAGCAGGAGCGGCGGGCCGTCGCCGCCGGAGCGCGCGAAGATGCTGCCGACCGCGGTGTCGATCCAGTGCGATTCGAATCCGGGAAAGAGATCGGCGAGGTCTGGCATGGCGCGATTCTTAACTGATTTCCCGCTCGATCGCCCGGCGCCCGATATCGCGCCGGCAGAAGCCGTCCGGCCAGTCGATCCTGTCGACCGCCGCGTAGGCGCTGCTCTCGCGCCTCAGCGACGGTCTTGCCGGTGCCGCAGACATTCAGCACGCGACCGCCATTGGCCAGGATTTTTCCGTCCACCGTCTTGGTGCCGGCATGGAAAATCTCTACGCTTTCGATCTGTCGCGGCCTCGATCGAGACCGTCGATGACCGTACCCTTTGCGTAGTCGCCGGGATAGCCGTTCGCCGCCATCACGACCGTGAGGGCTGCGTCGTCATACCAGCGCAGATCGAAATCCTTCAGCACGCCGTCGCGCGATGCAAGTAAGCGCCGGCACGAGGTCCGACATCAGCCGCAGCATCAGCACCTGCGTTTCCGGATCGCCGAAGCGCACGTTGTATTCGATCAGCTTCGGGCCTTGCTTCGTGATCATCAGACCGGCGAACAGTACGCCCTTGTAGGGCGAGCCCATCGCGGTCATCGCGCGCATCGTCGGCTGGATGATCTCCGACATGGTGCGCGTGGTCATCTCGTCGGTCATAACCGGCGCTGGCGAATAGGCGCCCATGCCGCCGGTATTCGGGCCCTTGTCATCGTCGAAGACGCGCTTGTGATCCTGCGCGGAGGCCAGCGGTATCGCCGTCGTACCGTCACATAGTGCAAAGAAGGATGCTTCCTCGCCCTCCAGAAATTCTTCAACGACCACCTCGGCGCCGGCTTCGCCCAATCCTCCGTCGAACATCATGTCGATGGCGTCGAGCGCCTGCTCGAGCGTCTCGGCCACCACCACACCCTTGCCGGCGGCGAGGCCGTCGGCCTTGACCACGATCGGCGCGCCCTGTTTGCGCACATAAGCCTTCGCCGGTTCCGCGGCGGTGAAGCGTTCATAGGCGGCGGTCGGGATGTTGTTGTTACGGCAGATATCCTTGGTGAAGCCCTTGGAGCCCTCCAGCCGAGCGGCCGCCTTTGATGGGCCGAAAGCCTTGATGCCTGCGGCCTCCAGATCGTCGACGATGCCGGCGCAGAGCGGAGCCTCCGGCCCGACCACGACGAGGTCGATCTTGTTCGCTTTGCAGAAGGCGATCACCGCAGCATGGTCGCCCGGATCGAGCGCCACGATCTCCGCCTCCTGCGCGATGCCGGCATTGCCCGGGCGCGCAATAGAGCCGCTCCAGCAGCGGGCTCGCCGCGATCTTCCAGGCCAGCGCATGTTCGCGTCCGCCGGAACCGAGCAGGAGGATGTTCATTCGGGAAACAGGCCTTATTTCGAGGACGTTGATGTAGCATGGACCCTTGGACCCGCAAGCGAATCGCCAGACATGACCGATGCCGACCGCCTGAATGTTGTGGAATTGACCGTCTCCGAGCTCTCGGCCGCGCTCAAGCGCGACGGTCGAGGACCAGTTTCGGCTATGTGCGGGTGCGCGGCGAGATTTCCGGCTATCGCGGGCCGCATTCCTCCGGCCATGTGCTATTTCGCGATCAAGGACGAGGGCGCGCGCCTCGATGCGGTGATCTGGAAGGGCGTGTTCGGCCGCATGCGGATCAAGCCCGAGGATGGGCTCGAGGTCGTCGTCACCGGCAGGATCACCACCTATCCCGGCCGCTCCAATTACCAGATCGTGGTCGAGACGCTGGAGCCCGCCGGCCTCGGCGCGCTGATGATGCTGCTCGAGGAGCGCAAGAAGAAGCTCGCCGCCGAAGGGCTGTTCGACGAGGCGCGCAAGCAGTTGCTGCCGTTCCTGCCGCGCGTGATCGGCGTGGTGACATCGCCGACCGGCGCCGTGATCCGCGATATTTTGCACCGGCTCGACGATCGCTTTCCGCGCCGCGTGCTGGTCTGGCCGGTGCGGGTGCAGGGCGATGGCGCCGCCGCCGAAATCGCAGCAGCCATCGAGGGCTTCAATGCGCTGCCGGAAGACGGACCAATCCCGCGTCCCGATGTACTGATCGTGGCGCGCGGCGGCGGCTCGCTGGAGGATCTGTGGTGCTTCAACGAAGAGATCGTGGTGCGGGCGGCGGCAGGCTCCATGATCCCGCTGATCTCGGCGGTCGGGCACGAGACCGACATCACGCTGATCGATTTCGCCTCCGACCGGCGTGCGCCGACACCGACGGCCGCCGCCGAGATGGCCGTGCCAGTGCGCTCGGAACTGCTGTCGCGGATCGCGACGCAAGTCCGGCGCATGGGAGCCTGTTGGCTGCGTGGACAGGAGCATCGCCGCACCGAATTGCGCGCGGCGGCACGTGCGTTGCCGTCGCTCGATGCGCTGCTCGCCATTCCGCGCCAGCGGCTCGATGCGGCAGGCGAGCGGCTGCCACGCGCTTTGCGCGCGAACGCACATGTGCATCATCAGGAATTCGCGCGACTTGCCGGGCGGCTGTCGCTTCGGCTTCTCACCGAGCGTACGAAGCAATGCCTGGAGCGGGTCGAGGTGTTGGCCCGGCGCGGCAAGGTCGCGCGCGAAACCTACCTGGCGCGGAGGCGCGACCGCCTGATTTCGGCCGGGCAATTGCTGAACGCCTTTTCCTATCGCGGTGTGCTCAGTCGTGGTTTTGCGCTGGTGCGCGATGCCGATGGCCATCCGCTGCGCGCGGCCGCGTCGGTCAGTGCAGGCGCGCGGCTTGAAATCGAGTTCTCCGATGGCCGCATCGGCGCAACCGCGGATGGCGCGACCGGCGGCGTGACGGCACCGAAAGAAAAGCCGCGCAAGGGTCCGGCCGGGCAGGGAACGTTATTTTAGCGCGCGAACCATTCGGGGACGCGCTTGATCGCGTCCGCGCGCGCTTCCTGATTGCTGCCGACCGTCACGCGGCCGGAGCCGTCCGGGGAAAAGCTGACATTGCGCCGCTGCCGGACCGGCACATTCTCACGATCGAAATAGTGATGTGCGCTTTTGTATTTGACGATCACCGCGCGTGCGGAACGCCCGCGCGCACCGGCCACCATTTGTTCGCAGTTTTTCGCCAGCGCCCAGTCGTCGAGCGCACCGAGCAGGATCAGGGTCGGAATGCGTCCACTCCAGGCGGTATCGCCCAGCCTGCGGCATCCCGGATAGAATACCGCAGCGGAGCGAAAATCCGGCCGCTCGTCGCTTGGCGCAAGATTCGGACGCACGGCCCACAGGACCGCCACGCCTCCATTGGCCCAACCGAGCAGCGAGATGCGATCCTTGCGCACGAAATCCTGCTGCTGCAGCCAGTCGCGCGCGGCGCGTGCATCGGCGACGCGCTCGCGATCCGGTCGCAGGCGCTGCGCGCTGACACGGCATTGGTGTTCAAGACCGCGCGAGCTGTAGCTGTCGGGAAACAGAACTACGTAGCCCTCGGCCGAAAGACGCTTGCCCCAATCCTCGATATCCGGGCGCAGCTTGCCTACACTTTTCTTCAGTCCGTCGCAGCCGTGCATCGCGACAATCGCCGGAAACGGACCGTCGCCCGCCGGCCGGAACATCAAGGCCTGGAGCGGCTTGTCGTCGCTTGGAATTTCGAAAAATTCGGACGCCCTCGACCCGCCGCCGAGCGCCAAAAGGATCGCGAGGGAAAGCACGAATTGCATAGCAGGCCTGAATCCAGCCGAACTTCATCCCATATCGCCATCATGGCGGGAAAGCGGCGTGCCGTCCCTTTGACCTTCGGCGATAGACCATTATCTTGCAAAACCGCGGCCACCGATCATTAGTCCCTGTCCCGACATCCTTGGAGGAAATTCAGTGCTAAATCGCTTCGATCGCCCCCCTCCGATGGCCGGCGAGGCCGAAGTGAAGTTCCTGGATGGCGATTTTCGCATTGTGCGGCCGGGAGCGTTCGTGCGCTGTGCCGTGACCAGCGTTCCCATACCGCTCGAGGAGCTGAAATATTGGAGCGTCGATCTGCAGGAAGCCTATGCCTCGCCGCAGGCTGTGTTGCAGCGTCTGACGCAGGATCATCGCTGAACAAATATTAAGGTTGCGTGCGGGCCGTTGTCAGCGCCTCGCGCAGCATACGGCGCAGCGCATCGGCATCCTCGCAGACGAGCGACACCGGGATGGCCTTCGCGGCATTGGCGAGCTTCGCGCAAGCGCCTCCGGTGCGACCGAGCCGCACCAGATCTTTCTCGGTCGTGACCGGTACCAGCTTCTCGCTCTCGCTGCGCGCAAGGATTCGAAGCGCGTCGGCTTCCGAATAGGGATGATGATCGGCGAAGCTCTCCTCGACCTGCGCCTCGATGCCGGCCGAGGCCAGCGTCGTAAAGAATTTTTCCGGATCGCCGATCCCGGCAAAGGCAAACACCTTGCGCCGCCCGAGCGCCTTGATCGCATCGGGTGCGGGTTCAAGCCTTGCACGCAGCAATGCGCAGCCGTGGGTCCGTGAAATTTCCGCCGCCTGCGCTGCACCCGAACCCTTTCCGATTAACAGCAGGGCGCGGACATGGCCGAGTTGCGCTTTCATCGGTGCGCGCAGCGGACCCGCCGGAAACACCAGGCCATTGCCGAAGCCGCGCCGCCCGTCCACCACTGCGATCGAAAGATCCTTGGCAAGCGACGGATTTTGCAAGCCGTCGTCCATCACGATCGCGGTTGCGCCGGATGACTTGGCGAACGCGGCGCCCTTGACGCGGTCACGCGCGACGATGACCGGCGCCGCGCGCGCGAGCAGCAGCGGCTCGTCGCCCACATCCGCCGCTGAATGACGTGTCGGATCGACCTTCAACGGACCGGCAAGCTTGCCGCCGTAACCGCGCGACAGAAAGAACGGCTTCTCTCCGCTTGCGGTGAGCAGCTTTGCGATCGAGATCGCAGTCGGGGTCTTGCCGGTGCCGCCATGGGTGAAATTGCCGACGCAGACCACTGGAATGCCGGCGCGGGTGCCGATGCGGTTCATTCGCCAGCCGGCGATGGCGCCATAGATCAGCGAAATGGGCCACACCAATCGTGCAAGCGGGCCGGGCCTCTCCCACCAGAAGTCCGGCTCACGCATCGGACGCCTGATGCACCAGACGCAATTGCAGGAGATAAGGATCAAGCTCCGACACCGTGCGGCCGAGCGCGCCGCCCAGCCGCTCGACGGTGCGCAGGCCCGCTTCGCCGACCGCCTTGCGTTTCGCCGGGTCCTGCAGCAGTTCGGCGACCCGCATTGCCAGATGACCGATATTCTCCACCTCCTCAGCGCCGCGCGCGGCGTCGAGGGCCGCGTAGATGTCGGCGAAATTCCACACATGCGGGCCATGCAGGATCGGACGCGCCAGCTTGGCCGCCTCGATCGGATTTTGTCCGCCATGCTCGACGATCGAGCCGCCCATGAACACGACATGCGCGAGCCGGTAGAACAAGCCGAGCTCACCGATCGTGTCGGCAACATAGATGTCGGTGCGAAGATCGGGTGTGACGTTGCGCGAGCGCAGCATCCCGCGTGCGCCGACCGCGACCGCCTGTTGCAGGACTTCCATGCCGCGTTCCGGATGGCGCGGTACGATCACGGTCAGGAGCCGCGGCCGTGTCTTTCGGATGCGACGGTGGGCCTCGATGATCGCTGCTTCCTCGCCCGGATGGGTGGAAGCGGCGACGAAGACCTGGCGCTCGCCGACAGCGTTCTGCATTTCGATGAGCTTGGTCGGATCGGCCGGTGGTGCCGGGACGTCGAGCTTGAGATTGCCGGTGACCCGCACGATCGGCATGCCAAGCTCCGAATAGCGCTCCGCATCAAGCGCCGATTGCGCGAGGCCGACGTCGAACTTGCCGAGAATGGCGGCCGCGGTGCGTTTCAGCGAACGCCAGGCCTTGAATGATTCCTCCGACATGCGGCCGTTGATCAGCACCAGCGGAATACGCGCCTTGGAGCTCGAGATGATCAGGTTCGGCCACAGATCGGATTCGATGAAAATGCCGAGATCGGGCTTCCAGTGCGAAAGGAAACGATAGACGAAGCGCGGTGCATCGAGCGGGATGAATTGGTGCAGCACGTCTTCCGGCAGCCGGCTCTTCACGATAGCGGCAGAGGTCACGGTGCCGGAGGTCACCAGCACCCGAACGTGCTTGTCGCGAAGTTTCTCAATCAGGGGAAAGACCGCAGTCAGTTCGCCGACGCTTGCGCCGTGCAGCCAGACCAGCGGACCTTCGGGCCGTTGCAGGGTCGGTCGACCGTATCGCTCTCCAATCCGGTCTTCCAGTTCTTTGCCGCGGCGCAGGCGGCGTTTCAGCCAAAGCGAAGCAAGCGGCGTTGCCACTGACATGGCGCGCCGATAGGCGCGCAAGGTCATGGGAAGGCGTTCAGCCACGGGGCTCACTGCTCTTGCCGTCGGCAATCGCATAGGCGCGGTCGGTGGCACTATTAAGGGCGGTCTCGAGAGCGATCCTGGCAGCTTCAAGGTCCGCATCGCTTGCGTCGGCAGCGACCCGAATGGGGTCGCCGACCACGCCTGCGATCCGGCTGAACGGCAAGTTGATAGTGCTGCGATCCCAGTTGTCGAGCACCTTGCGCCGGTTCGAGGCCAGTGCGACCGGATAGATCGCGCGGCCGGAATCGCGAGCGAGCCGGATGATCCCCGACCCCGCCACGCGCGATATCTTTGGCACGTCGGCAGTCAATGCCACGTTGTAGCCCTCCGCAAGCGCCTCCAGCATCTGGAAATACGCGCTGACCCCACCCTTGCGATAGAAACCGTCGCCATGATCGCCTGACCCGCGGATCGTCTCAACTCCCAGCCATTCCGCCGCCACCGCGTTCATTTCGCCGTCGCGATGGCGGGAAATCAGCGTCTTGGCCTTGTGGCCTTTCTTCTTGATGAAGGGCGCCATGAAGTGCTGACCATGCCACATCGCGATGATGACCGGGAGTTCCCGTCCGGCGCGTTCGTAGATGTCGCCGGGCACGGTGACGGTCCGGCTTGTCAAATTCACGAAACGCAGGAATTCGGCTGCAATTATCCCGGTGATTTTCTGAACCCAGCGCGCGCGCGCCAATCGTCGTGACGACAGCATGCCGGGTTCCGCGAAGCTCAGCGCGCCGAAGGGCTGGGCAGCTCGGGATCGAGCAGGCGATGCAGATGAACGATGAAGTAGCGCATCTGCGCATTGTCCACGGTCTGCTGCGCCTTCGCGCGCCAGGCCGCATAGGCGGTCGCGTAATTCGGGTAGACGCCGACGACGTCTACTTTGGACAAATCCTTGAATTCGACGTCGTCGATGCGCGACAGCTCGCCGCCGAGCACGAGATGAAGAAGCTGTTTGTTAGGGGCCTGATCGGACATGATGGAGTTCCTGATGGTCAGGCGAATTCCTTGCGGCGGCTACGCACCAGATCGAGCATCGCTGCGTGTCGGGCGCGCCCGGCCGCGAGAACCGCGCCGTGCACAGGGTCATGCAAATTGTAGACCAGCAATTCTCCGGCGAGATTCGTCATCACGCCGCCGGCTTCGTGCACCAAAAGATCGGCCGCCGCAAGGTCCCAATCATACGCATGGATCGAGGCGAAGGCGGCGTCGATACGGCCTTCGGCGACGCGGGTCATGCGCAGCGCGAGCGAGTGGATTTTCGGTTCGTGGATGGTAGCGGGATCGATGGCGCTGAGCCGATCAAGAAATTTCTTGGGACCGGCGACGCGCGCTTGCGCGAGCGACTTGCCCTCCGAGGCCAGGATAGTTTCGCCGTTGCGAGTGGCGCCCGATCCGGCGGCGGCGAGATAAAGCGCGTCGTCGACCGGAACATAGACCGCGGCCGCCACCGGCCGGCCCCTCTCCACAACCGCGGCGACGATCGACCAGTCCGCAAGGCCCGCGAGATAGGAACGTGTTCCGTCGATCGGATCGACGATAAAAAGCCGCGCGGCATTGAGCCGCTCGCGATCGTCCTGACTTTCTTCCGAGAGCCAGCCGAAGCCGTCGCGGCGGAGTCTCTTGCGCAGAAAATTGTCGACTGCGATGTCGGCTTCCGAAACCGGTGAATTGCCGTTCTTGGTCCAGCTTTTCACGTCGGCGCGGAAGGTGCGAAGCGCGATCGGTCCGGCTTCGCGCAAGGCGGTGCCCAGCTCACTGGCGAGCGCAAGAGGATCGAACTGCGCTTCACTGACCGGCAACGGTCAATCCCTCCACGCGCAAGGTCGGTGCATTGGTGCCGTACTTAAACTTGAGATCATTGGCGGGAACAAGCGTGCGGAACATGTCGGACAGATGCCCGGCAATCGTCACTTCGGAGACTGCATAGGTCAATTCGCCATTCTCGATCCAGAAACCGGCGGCGCCGCGGCTGTAATCGCCGGTGACGAGATTCGTGCCCATGCCGATCAGGTCGGTGACGTAGAAGCCGGTGCCGGTTTCCCTGATAAGTTGCTCGGGCGTGAGCGTGCCCGGCTCGAGATGCAGGTTGGTCGGAGACGGGGAGGGTGGTGAGGAGACGCCGCGCGAAGCGTGTCCGGTGGTGGTCATGCCGAGCTCGCGAGCGGTCGCGCTGTCGAGGAACCATGAGGTGAGAACGCCGTCCTCGACCAGGTTCATCTTGCGCACGGCGACGCCTTCGCCGTCAAAGGGATGCGAGCGCAAGCCTCGCGGCCGCAGCGGATCGTCGACGACGCGGATACCGCTTCCGAAAATCTGCTGGCCGAGCTTGTCCTTCAGGAAGCTTGACTTACGGGCGATCGAGGCGCCGTTCGCCGCGCCCGCGAGATGGCCGAGAAGCGAGCCCGCAACGCGCGGCTCGAAAATTACTGGCACGCTTTGCGTCTTCACCTTGCGCGGATTGAGCCTTCGGATCGCGCGTTCGCCGGCGGTCTTGCCAATTGTTTCCGGCGCTTCGAGATCGCTCTCATGCAAGGCTGATGTGAAATCGTGGTCCCGCTCCATGCCGGTGCCTTCACCGGCGATGGCCGTCATCCAAAGGCTGCGTCTTGATGCGAGATAGGCGCCGTGAAATCCGGCGCTCGTCACCAGCACCATGCCGCCGATGCCGGCCGACGCCGAAACGCCGCCGGATTTCGACACGCCTTTGACCGCAAGCCCCGCGCGCTCCGTCGCGTGCGCCCTGGCTTCGAGTTCCGCGACGCCCGGAATCTCCGCATCGACCAGATCGAGATCGGGATAATCGTGCGCAAGGCGTTCGGGATCGGCGAGCCCGGAATATTGATCGTCGGGCGCGACCTTCGCCATCGCGACCGCGCGCTCGGCAAGCGTCTTCGGATTGGCGCGGCCGATATCGTTCGTGGATACGACCGCCTGTTTGCGTCCGACAAAAACTCGCAGGCCAACGTCATCGCCTTCGGAGCGCTCGGATTCTTCCAGCGCGCCGTCGCGGATTTCGACGCCGACCGAGACCGAGCGCACGGCGACCGCGTCGGCGGTGTCGGCGCCGGCCTGTCGCGCGGCCTGCACCAGTCGCTCGGCCAGATCGGTGAGTGCGGATTGATCGAGGAGGTTTTTCATTTCTGTTTGCAGCGCCGATTTAGGGGCCGCTTTGCGCTCTGACAAGCACAAGCTGGGGGCGGCAGCTACGGCGCGCAACGACTTGTCAATCATGCGAATCGAGGAAATGCCCGAAACCCCTGATTAACCAGCCTTTTTAAGCGCTTTCCGACATGTGCATGGCATAGTCCTGCACATAACGGACGAAAAAGTCCGGGGGAGCTAATTGAGGCGTCAAATGGAAGCCGGCGGGGCCATCCTTGCCGGGGCGAGCCGCACCACGCGGCTCGACCCCTTCGCTTTGCCCGTCCACTTTCCGGCCAACGATGCCGGGGCGGACGGGCAGATGCGGCATGTAGAACTCGATCGCGACCGCGTCGTGTTACGTCGTGCGGTTCGCGGGATGCGGATGAAGATCCGCCTGCCGGTCGAGGCATTCGTCGGCATCACGCTGGTGTCTTCCGATGCTTCCGGAAATACCGCTTCCGTCATTCTTGATCATTGCGATCCGGCCTTGTCGGTTCCGCTTCTGGACGTCACTGCGCTCGATGACGCGGCAGCCACATGGCGCGCATGGGGCCGGGTGCTCGGCCTGTCGCTGTGGTGCCGCGATCCGGATGGCGATGTTTCGATGGTGCAGACCGGCCGCCGCACGCTCGTCGCAGCTCCCGATACCGGCCGCCGCCGCCGTCGCGCGACCATCAAGAAACGGCGGCCGTCGATCCTGATGCGCAGGAAGCCCGGCCGTCACATCGCATTGTCGACAGTGCATCGTTGCGAACGCGAGATCATCGCGCGCAACTGAGGTTTATCCGGCATGCCGCAGGGTGGAATCCAGAATCATTCCGGCAAACAGGATCAGCCCGGCATCGCGGTTGGTCTTGAAAATCCGCAGGCACAAAGCCGGATCGGAGATATCGAGTCGCTTTACCTGCCATGCGAGTTGTAACGCAAAGGCGGCGAGCCCAAGCGCGAAGACGAGGCCGGCGCCAGCGAGCCAGCCGGCAATCCCGATCAGCAGAACCGCGAGCGAATAGAATACCGACAGCATCGGCTTGGTGTGGTCCGCGAACAGGATCGCCGTCGAGCCGATGCCGATCAGCGCGTCATCCTCGCGGTCCTGGTGCGCGTAGATCGTGTCATAGCCGATCACCCAGGCAATCGACCCGGCATATAGGACCAACGCCGCCAGATCGAGCCGCCCGAATACCGCCGGCCAGCCCATCAGCGCGCCCCAGGAAAAGGCGAGGCCCAATCCGATCTGCGGCCAATGCGTTACTCGCTTGAGAAACGGATAGATCACGACCGTTGCCAGCGACAGGATGCCGATCAGGATTGTGAACGGGTTGAATTGCACCAGCACCGCAAGCCCGACCAGCGCCTGCAAAATCAGGAACGCCGTTGCCTGTTCGACCGTCACCTGTCCAGACGGGATCGGACGCGAGCGTGTACGCTCGACCATCGCGTCCAGGTCGCGGTCGGTGATGTCGTTCCAGGTGCAGCCGGCGCCACGCATGACAAAAGCGCCAACGAAGAACAGCAGGCAATGCCACGGATCGGGATAGGGCTTGCCGGCCGCGATCGCGGCGATGCCTGCCGACCACCAGCACGGCAAGAGCAACAGCCACGAACCGATCGGACGGTCGAGCCGGGCGAGGCGCAGATAGGGGCGAAGCCAGGACGGTGCGGCCGTATCGACCCAGTTGCCGGTCGAATCGGCGACGCGGCCGGCGCCCTCGCTCATCGGTTGAGTGAGTTTCCGGTCAGCGTGTCGAAGGTGCTGCCGCTCTTCTTGCCGACAGCGTTTTCAACCGGCGCCGTCGGAACGCGCGAGGTGCCGAGCGCATCGCTGAGACTTGGCGCGCGCGGGGCAGGCGCTGCGGTGACGTCGCATACCCTGGTGCGAATCTCCAGCGTCTTGGCGTGATTGGCCTTCATCGCCTTAAGCGCATCGGGCGGGATGCGGCATTCAGTCCCGTAATCTTCGATATATTTCACCACCTTGGCTTCAGCGGCGGCGAAATTCTTGAACGCCGCGCAGACTACCGGCTGCTTCTTGGTCGCGGCGGCAACCTTGATGGCTCCCGCCTTCTTTTCAGCCTCGGCGCGAAGCGGCAGGAATTCGCCCCCGCAATCGCGCTGCCCGCCGCCGGACCCGCTCCAACCGGCCGGAGGCGCCCCAGCGCCAGGACCTGCCATCCCAGGGCCAGCCATGCCGGGAGCGCCCATTCCAGGCGCAGCCGGGCCGGGGCCTGCGCCCGGATTGGGCGCTGCCGGAGGCGCCCAGCCTGACATCGGCGGCGGAGCTGCCGGAGCGGCTTGGGGTGCAGCTTGAGGAGCGGCCTGCGGAGCCGCCCCAGGGGCGGCCCAGCCGGAGGTCGGTGCCTGAGCCAGTCGAATCGGCGCATTTTCGGCCAAGGCGAGCCCCGGCGCCAAAATGGCGGCCCAAATGAGCGCGCCTGTCAGCGCAGCGGAAAGGCTTGGTATCAGCCTCATTGCGTTCTCTCCCGGCCCGGTCGTCGGGTTGTTTGCCGTTCAAGCCGGTAATTCCGGCGAGACGGCGGCAAATCACGATTCAGGCCATAATAGAGGTCCTTGGCCTTCTGACCAAGGGATGGGCCCACGCAAGGATCTCATCCGCCTCCCAGCGAATATGCCCCATGCCCCGATACGATTTCCGCACGCCGCGTCTGTTCGTCGAAGCCGCGCTCCATGAGGGGGCGAGCGTCGCGCTCGACAAGGCGCAGGCCAATTATCTCGTGAATGTGCTGCGCCTAGCGCCCGGCGATCCGGTGCTGTTGTTCAACGCCCGCGACGGCGAATGGCGAGCGGCCTTGCAGCGCGAGGGCAAGAAGTCGGTATCGCTATTGGTCGGCGAACAGACCCGCCCGCAGGAGCGCGCCTGCGACCTGCATTACCTGTTCGCGCCGCTCAAGCATGCGCGGCTCGACTATATGGTGCAGAAGACGATCGAACTCGGCGTCTCGCTGCTTCAGCCGGTGACGACGCGCCACACCCAGGCCGCGCGGGTCAATCTCGAACGCATGCGAGCGAATGCGATCGAGGCGGCCGAGCAATGCGGCATTCTCACGATTGCCGACGTCGCCGAGGCGTTGCCGCTTGTGGAAGCGATCGAGAGATTGTCGCCCGGGCGTGTGCTGATCTTCTGCGACGAGGACGCAGAGCGGCGTGATCCGGTCGCAGCGCTTTCGGACATTGCACGTGGCAATCCGCTTGCCGTCCTGATCGGTCCAGAGGGCGGGTTTGCGGAAGACGAGCGCGTACTGCTGTCGCGCCAGCCGAAAGTCGTGCGGCTCGCGCTCGGTCCGCGCATTCTGCGTGCCGATACCGCTGCGGTAGCGGCCCTCTCGCTCGTTCAGGCGGTGGTCGGCGACTGGGGATAGCGCGCGATCAGCAAAAGTGGGTACCGGTTTTGCGTCCGATCGCGCGCTAAGAGTTAACCCGGCGCATGATGTTTACCGAAAACCGCTTCACACTTTTCGGCATCATGCGCGGACGAACGCGGGCCGTAGCGCGAAGGCGAGCGGAAGCGTCAGGACCACAAAACTCGCCACCAAGATCATCCCGCCCGTCAATCCGACGGCATCGCTGACGAGGCCATAAACGATCGGAGCCACCGCACCGGCGCCGATAGTGCCGGTATAGAAAATGCCGAAAGCGCGCGTACGCCGCTCGGCAGGCACAAGCTCCGGCACAGAGCCATAGAGCACAGACGAAGTGCCGTTGAGGGCGATGCCAAGCAGCGGGAGCATCACCATAGCGGCGTCAAGCGGCAGCGGCAGGATCGCAAAGATCAGGACTAGCGTCATGATCTCGGTCAGGAACACTGTGCCGATGGCTCCGATGCGCGCGCCGATATAGGCGCAGACCAGTTTGCCGACCGCGCCTCCCGCGAATACCAGCGTCAGCGCGAAGCCGATGGTCGGCAGGGTCGCGCCTTTCGCGGTCAGGATGAAGGGCAGGAAGGTGAGAAAGCCCATGCGTGTCGCGCTATCGATGACGCCGATCGAAAGCAGCATCGGAAAGGCATAACGGCCGCCGCGCAGGATTTTTCGCTCTTGGTTATTGTCGTTGTCGGCTGCGGCCGGTTCGGCACCGAAACGCGGCATCAGCAAAACGATCAGGAGCGCTGCGACGAAGCCAGCCATCCCGAGCAGGATCAGCACCGGCCGCCAAGGCATCGCCGCGATCATCAGCGCTGCCAGCGCCGGCACCGTCATCTTGCCGATGTCACCCGCGAAATTATAGCCGCCGAGTGCTTTCATCGAGCGCGGGCCGGAGAAGGCGCGGGCCACGAGGGAAGAAGCGATCGGATGTTGGGTCGAGGCTCCTAGGCCTCCGACCAGGAGCGCGAACAGCAGCATCGCGAAGCTGCCGGACAGACCGGCCAGGCAATAGCCGAAACCGGCGAGGGCGGTGCCGCCGGCAAGGATCACGGGTGCGCTATAGCGCTCCGCCAGGTGACTTGCCGGAATCTGCAGGCCCGCCATCGTGCCGGCGAACAATCCGCGCAGCAGGCCAACCGCCGCAAAGGACAGGCCGAATTCCGCCTGCCAGATCGGCAGCATGACGTAGATCAGATCGGTATAGCCGTCATGAACCGCATGCGCACCGGACGCCACCGACATGGCGCGGCGTTCGTCGCGCTTGGTCATGTCGGTCCCGGTGATCGCGGTCATAGCGGCGTCTTGTCCCGTCTTTCGATAAAGGCGGTGCTGATAAAAGAGATCACCTGCACGCCACGCTGGTTGGTGCCGGAATTGAGCAATCGTACCAGCCCCCATTCGGGGCGCGTTTTCGACACCCGCGTTTCGATCGCCTCTGTCGTATAGGCGATCGTATCACCCGCAAAGACTGGCTTGAGCCAGCGCATGTCCTTGAAGCCGGGTGAAGGTCCAATGACCGGAACCGGTTCGCCGCGGCGCCGCATCGCATCGGCCTCGCGCTTGCGATAATCGACCGTCTTGCGCATCCACAGCGCAGCGGTGTGCCAGCCGGATGCCACCAGCGCGCCGAAATGCGACGTCTCGCCGAGTTTCTCGTCAATGTGAAAGGGCTGCGGATCGTATTGCCGCGCGAAGGTCATGATCTCCTCGGCGAGGAAAACATGCGACCCGATCGTCACCTTGTCGCCGACCCGGATGTCCTCGAAGAAGCGCATCATGACGGCGCCCCCGGATTGCGCCGGCGCAGCATCTGGGGTGCCACCATCGTCATGACGTGCTCGCCATGCGCGTTGTAAAGTTCATGGCGGGTGTGAACGATGCCCAATTCAGGCCGCGAGCGCGACGTCCGCGTCTCCAAAACGATGCAGCGCAATGTGAGCCGGTCGCCCGGCCGGATCGGCCGCAGCCATTGCACCTCGTCCACGCTGCCGGCACCCAACGAGGCGGCATCGAGCAGGAAGGCGTCGCAGATCATGCGCATCATGATCCCGCAACTATGCCAGCCCGAGGCGCCAAGCCCGCCCAGCAGCGAATTGCGCCCGGCCTCCTCGTCGAGATGCATTGGCTGTGGATCGTATTGCGCGGCAAAGGCTATGATTTCCTCGCGCGTGATCAGTCGAGGGCCGTACTCGATCGTTTTTCCGGGCGTAAAGTCCTCGTAATAGAATTTGGCCAAGGTCGTCTCACCGGCAGGGGAAGGCGGGTTGGGTAGCCGGAGCGGGCAGGGCCGTCAACGCTTGCTGCCCGAGCGCCGAGAGCCGGTTCAGCGGGCTTTCATTCTTTTCGTATTTTCAGCACTCTGGGCTCTCGCTGGCGTGGCTGCCGGTCTGAGCCACTCCGATTTGGTTAGCGCGTGCGTGACGCAGTCCTGAATGTGAGAGTGCAAGATCCTCCGAGCTTCGGGAGCATCGCGGCGAAGTGCTGTGTCCATGAGTTTCTGATGTTCGACCGCGGCGATCTCGCCACGAAATACCACCGCCAGCATCTGATATCGAAGATACTTGTCGTATGCCGCAGCGTGGGCATCCAGCAGCACCTTTGAGCCGCACGCGGAGATGAGGGCGTGATGAAACTGCCAATCACATTGCTTCCATGTCTCGGTCTTGGATTTGTCGCCGGCGAGCATCGATCGCTCCATAGACGCCAGTTTGTGATGGGCAGAGACGACGCGGGCCTCCCAATCGAGGTCTCCTGATTTGAACGATTCCTCAATGGCGTGACCTTCCAGAAGCTCGCGCAGTTCCGCAATCTGCCTGAATTCGTCTGCGGATATCGAGGTCACTTCGAATCCGCGTTGTCCCTCAGCGACGACAAATCCTTCGGAGCAGAGCCGGTTCAGCGTTTCGCGCAAGGTGCTGACGCTGGTGCCGTAAACCGCGCTCATTTTTTCCAGCTTCAATTTTTGGCCAGGTTCGAGCCGTCCAAAAATGACGTCGGTGCGTATGCGCCGGTAGGCGCTGTCGCCGACTGTCTCGCCGATCCTGTCCAAGTTGGGAGAATCTTGCATCGGCAATCCTAGTGCGCGGCCCATCCGAAGCGTCAAGCCTCGTCCATAATATCATATGAAAACGATAATATAGGTTGATTTCGGTTTTGTACTAGATAATCTGCCTGCAAGAACGGAAAATCCGTCGTCAGGGAGTTTATCAATGTCTGTTGGACCGATGCTTTTTGCCCGCGCATCCGTCATCGCCGTTGCGCTGGCAGCGCTGGTCGCTCCTGCCGGCGGCCAAAACATTCAGGAGCGCACGATCCGCTGGGGTCATTTGAACAATCCGGATCACCCGGTCAGCAAAGGCGTTCAGAAATTCATTGAGCTTGTCGCCGCCAAGAGCGGAGGAAAAATCAAGGTCAGGGAATATCCGTCCAATCAGCTCGGCAGCGAGATGCAGCAGCAATCGGCGCTGCGTGCCGGCACCCAGGAAATGCAATCGCCGGCCACTACCTCGCTCGTTGGAATCGTCAAAGACTACGGACTGATCGACTTCCCATTCATCGTCAGCACGTCACAGCAGGCAGATGCGTTGCTCGACGGCCCGCTCGGTTCCGCGCTGCTCGCGAAGCTTCCCGAAAGAGGCCTGGTCGGTCTCGGCTATTGGGACCTTGGCTTCCGCAACGTCACCAACAGCCGCAGGCCGATCACCAAAGGCGAGGATCTTTCGGGCATCAAGATACGAGTCATCCCCAATCCTGTTTATCTGGAGACGTTCAGGGCCTTTAACGCAAACCCGGTGCCGATGAGTTTCACCGAACTCTACGCGGCGCTTGAAACCAAGACAGTGGACGGCCAGGAGAATCCGTTCTCGGTGATCTATTCAAACAAGTTCTATGAGGTTCAGAAGTACCTCAGCGTGACCAATCATACCTACAGCACCAACATCATCCTGGTGAGCAAGAAATTCTGGGATCAATTGTCTCCCGACGAGCAGAAAATCCTGCAGGACTCCGCCAACGAGGCACGGGATTATCAGCGCAAGATAAGCCGCGAGCAGGCGACGTCTGCCATCAATGAGCTCAAGGCTAAGGGCATGGAGGTCAACGATCTCTCGGCCGCCGAACTCGCCCGGATGCGGGAGAAAACGAAGCCCATCGCAGAGAAATTTTCGGCGGAATACGATCCGGAAATCGTCAAGCTGTTCAACAGCGAACTCGATCGCGTCCACGCTCAAAAGAACTGATTTTGCTGCGTACTTGTGACGCCGCTCTTTAGCCGCTCAAGTCTGAAACCGCCCCTCTGACTGGTAGAAAGGCGAAGGCTGCGATGCGCAAGATTGCAGATGCCTATTTCTGGACGATCAAGGCCATTATCGCGATTCTGCTGATCGCTATGGTCGTGCTGGTCTTCGGAAATGTCGTTCTGCGTTACTGCTTCAATTCCGGCATCGCCATCTCCGAAGAATTGTCGCGCTGGCTGTTTGTGTGGATGGTGTTTCTCGGTGCGATCGTCGGATTGCGCGAACATGCGCATCTTGGCGTCGACAGTCTCGTCAAGGCCCTGCCACCTGCCGGCCGCAAGGCCTGCTATGCGGTCAGTCACGCCCTGATGATTTACGCTTCCGTCTTGCTGACGGAAGGCTCGTGGAAGCAGGCGATTCTGAATTGGGACACGATCGCGCCGGCGTCCGGACTCTCCGTTGGAATTTTCTACGCCGCAGGCCTCGTCTTCGGCGTTTCCTCTACCGTGATCCTGGTTCACGAACTTTATCTGCTTCTGACCGGCAAGCTCGCAAGCTCGGACCTGATTGCCGTCAGCGAATCCGAAGAACGAGTCTGACCGCGAGCTGCGAACAGAAAGCCGTCTCAAATGACGATCGCGGTTTTCATCTTTTCGCTGCTCGGCGCGATGGCGATCGGCATGCCCATCGCCTTTGCATTGATCGTCAGCGGCATCGCCCTGATGGCGTATCTGGGCATCTTCGATTCACAGATCATCGCTCAAAACGTGATCAACGGCGTGGACTCGTTTCCGTTGATGGCGGTGCCGTTCTTCATCCTCGCCGGCGAGGTGATGAATACCGGCGGCCTCGCAAGGAGGATCATCAATTTTGCGATCGCGCTGGTCGGCCATTTGCGCGGAGGTCTTGGCTACGTTGCAATCCTAGCTTCGTGCATCCTGGCGTCATTGTCGGGATCAGCGGTTGCGGACGCGGCCGCTCTTGGCGCGCTTCTGGTCCCGATGATGGTCGCTGCGGGTCACAATCGGGCATCTTCAGCAGGATTGATCGCAGCCGGAAGCATCATTGCCCCGGTAATTCCGCCATCGATCGGATTTGTGATTTTCGGCGTTGCAGCCGGCGTTTCGGTCACCAAGCTGTTTCTCGCCGGAATCTTTCCCGGCCTGATGCTGGGGGCCGGACTGTGCGTCGCGTGGTGGTGGGTCGCGCGCACAGAAAAATCCGCGGTCATGCCGAGAAAGACGCCATGGGAGGTATGGCGCGCGCTGATCGACGGATTCTGGGCATTGATGCTGCCTTTGATCATCGTATTCGGTCTGCGGTTCGGGATTTTCACGCCGACTGAAGCGGCCGTCGTTGTCGCTGTCTACGCGCTGGTCATCTCAATGCTGGTGTACCGGGAGCTCAAGCCTTCCCAGTTGCCGGCGCTGCTTGTCCGCACGGCGCAAATCACTGCAGTCGTGATGTTTCTCGTCGCCGCCGCGCTGGTGTCGTCCTGGCTAATTACCGTTGCGGAGATTGCCGATCAAATTGTCGCCCTGACTAAACCCTTCATGGGCAATCAGACGATGCTCCTGATCGTGCTGATGCTGTTGGTGGTCGTGGTCGGCACTGCGCTGGATATGACGCCGACCATTCTGATCTTGACGCCGATTCTCATGCCAATCGTCAAGGAAGCCGGCATCGATCCGGTCTATTTCGGTGTGCTGTTCATCATCAACAATGCGATCGGCCTGATCACTCCGCCGGTTGGCGCCGTTCTGAACGTCGTTTGTGGCGTGTCGAAAGTCAGCATGGACGACCTCATGCGCGGGGTCTGGCCGTTCATGATCGCGCAGCTCGTGGTGCTGCTGTTGCTGACATTGTTCCCGGTGCTCGTAACCGGCCCTGCAAAATGGTTTGGCGGTTAGCGATGCGAGAAAGATCGACAATGAAACGACTGATGATTTTGAATGGGCCCAATCTCAACCTTCTCGGAGAGCGGGAGCCACACATCTATGGAACGACGACCCTGTCCGAGATCAAAAAGAGCTGCGAGCAGCAAGCCTCTGGACTTGGGCTTGATCTTTCGTTTCACCAATCTAATCACGAGGGTGAACTGGTCGACCTAATCCAGTCTGCGAGAAGTGCATCGGACGCCATTATCATCAACCCAGCCGGCTATTCGTTCACGTCTGTCGCGATTTTGGATGCGCTAAAAGCCTTCGACGGGCCGGTCATAGAGATCCACATCTCAAACATTCATGCCCGCGACAAGTATCACCGACATTCCATCATATCTTCGGTTGCGACCGGCGTCATTTGCGGATTGGGGCCGCACGGCTACAGCGCCGCTATCGATGCTGTTTCGAAGATGTCCGCGAACAGTGAGCAGGCGAAACGGGCTTGAGCGCGCTTCGAGGGAGCCGCCTGCAATTCAGGTCGCAAAGCGGAAATGCATCACGTCGCCATCGGCGACCACGTACTCTTTGCCTTCGAGCCTGAGTTTGCCGGCATCGCGGGCGCCGGCCTCGCCCGACAGCGCGACATAATCGTCAAACGCGATGGTTTCTGCGCGAATGAAGCCGCGCTCGAAATCGGTATGGATCACGCCTGCGGCCTGCGGCGCCCTGGTGCCGGTGGTGATGGTCCAGGCGCGCGCTTCTTTGGGGCCGACCGTGAAATAGGTCACGAGATGCAGCAGCTCGTAGCCCTTGCGGATCAGGCGGTCGAGGCCGGGCTCCTTCAGGCCCACGGCTTCGAGATATTCGGCGCGCTCTTCCTTTGAGAGCACGGCGATCTCGGATTCGATCTTGGCCGAGATCACGACCGCAACCGCGCCTTCTTCCTTCGCGCGCGCCTCGACTTTGGCCGAATAGGAATTGCCGGTCGCGGCCGCAGCTTCTTCGACATTGCAGACATAGAGCACCGGTTTTGCGGTGAGCAGGCCGAGCATCTGGAAGGTCTTTTCCTCCTCGGGCTTGCGCTCGACGACGCGGGCGGGCTTGCCCTCGCGCAGAAGCGCAAGCGAGCGCAGCACGAGATCGAGAGTTTCCTTAGCCTCGCGGTCGTTGCCGCGGATCTTCTTTTCCAGCGCGTCGACCCGCCGCTCCAGACTGTCGAGATCGGCCAGCATCAATTCGGTCTCGATGGTCTCGATATCGGCAACCGGATCGATCTTGCCCTCGACATGGGTGACGTCGGAATCTTCGAAGCACCGCACGACATGGGCGATGGCGTCGACCTCGCGGATATTGGCAAGGAACTGGTTGCCGAGCCCTTCGCCCTTGCTCGCGCCCCGAACAAGTCCCGCAATATCGACGAAGGTGAGCCGTGTCGGCACGATCTTCTCCGACTTGCCCAGCACGGCAAGTTTATCAAGCCGCGGATCAGGAACGGCGACTTCACCGACGTTGGGTTCGATCGTGCAAAATGGGTAATTTGCGGCTTGAGCCGCGGCGGTTTCGGTCAACGCATTGAAGAGCGTCGACTTGCCGACATTCGGCAGTCCGACGATGCCGCATTTGAAGCCCATTTGAAATTCCAAATCGTCTTAGGTTGCGTCGCTTGGTGACTTGGGATCTACGAAACCCTTCGCCGCCAGCGCCAGGTGAATTTTGTTTTGAAAGCTTGCGTCCTCGCCGCGTGTCAGCAGTTCGGCGTTGTCGGCGGCTGCATCGATCAGCGTTTGGACCCAGCCATTGCGCTCTGCTTTGGCGAAATCGGACAGCACGTAGGAATGCACGATATTCTTGTCGCCCGGATGTCCGATGCCGATGCGCACTCGCTTGTAGTCGTTGCCCAGATGCGCGGAGATCGAGCGCAACCCGTTATGGCCGGCAACTCCGCCGCCGACCTTGATCCGCACTTTGGCTGGCGCGAGATCGAGTTCGTCGTGAAAGACGAGGATATTGTCGAGTGCAATTTTGTAGAAGCCTGCCGCTTCCGCAACGGCGCTGCCGGATTCGTTCATGAATGTACCCGGCAGAAGCAGCAGCGTCTTCTTGCCGCCAAGCGTGCCTTCGGTCGCGACGCCCTGAAAACGCCTGCGCCACGGCGCGAAGCCGTGGCGCTTGGCAATCGCATCCACCGCCATGAAACCGATATTGTGCCGATTGCCCGCGTGGCGGGCGCCCGGATTGCCGAGCCCGACAAAGAGCTGCATGGGGGTCGCGGCGGGGCTTTTCGCCCCGCCGTCTCGTTACTTCTTCGCGCCCTTGTCGCCACCTGCGGCCGGGGCAGCAGCGCCGGCAGCAGGAGCGGCAGCGCCGGCAGCAGGAGCAGCGCCGGCAGCCGGAGTAGCGGCGGCAGTCGCGGCAGCAGCAGCGGCGTCGGCGGCGGCTTTGAGTTCTTCCGCGTAGCCGGACGGCGGCACAATGGTGACCAGCGTCATGTCCTCGCGGGCAATCGGCTTCACGCCGTCAGGCAGCTTTACGTCGCTAAGATGCTTGGAATTGTTGATCTCAAGCCCGGCGACATCGACCTCAATCGACTGCGGGATGCGGTCGGGCGGGCAGCGAACCGGAATGGCATGCGTCACGATATTGACCGCGCCACCGCGCTTCACGCCGGGCGACTGGTCGGAATTGATGACATGCACCGGTACGTTGACGCGGATCAGCGCGCCTTCCGACAGCCGCATGAAGTCGACATGGATCGGGAAGTCCCGCACCGGATCGAGCTGATAGTCGCGCGGGATCACGCGATGCTTCTTGCCGTCGATCTCGATGTCGTACAGCGTGGTGAGAAAGTGGCCCGCATAGATCTTGGTGCGGATATCGCGGTGGTCGACTGCGATTGCGAGGGGGGCTTCCTTGGCTCCGTAGATCACGGCCGGGGTGCGGCCATCGCGACGAACTGCCCGGGCGGCCCCCTTGCCGGCCTTCGGACGCAACGTCGCCTTGATTTCCTTGACGGCGGTCATGGCGTAAGTCCTTGTCAGAGATTAAAGATTTCAACCACGGCTGCCTCCAGGGGTGCGGGGGCCGAGGTCGCGCGGGCTTATACCGGCGAAGCGCCGGATTGGCAAGAAAAGCCTGAAATTAGGGGTGTCGGCGGACTTTTAGCCGTCCAGCCGCATGTCGCTGATGTCCGGCTGCCCACCGGCGCCTTTGGGAGCGGTGATCCCGGCCTTGGCCTCCAGCACCGCCAACCGGGCTTTCAACGCCTCGTTTTCCTCGCGGGCGAGCCGCGCCATGTCCTTCACGGCTTCGAATTCTTCGCGCTTCACGAGGTCGAGATCGCGAAGCCAGCGCTCGGCCTGGGTTTTGAAAAGCGTATCGAATTCGCGCCGCACCCCCTGCGCCACACCGGCCGCGTCGTTCATCAGGCGGGCGATTTCGTCGAAGAAGCGGCTGGATGTCTGGGTCATGGCGTTCTCCTTGCCACACGCTTTTTTCTGATATGGAGCACCCGCCGCCAGCTAGCAAGTTTGGCCGGTGGTTGCCCGCCCGTTCCGGCTGCCCCATAAACATGCGCGTTGGCCTTCCCTCGACTTGGAACGCATGAAAATGCCCGTGTCGGCCCTGCCTTTTCCGGATTTCGATCCGGTCCTGATCAGTATCGGGCCGCTGTCGATCCGCTGGTATGCGCTGGCCTATATCTTCGGCATCCTGCTGGGCTGGCTTTACGCCCGGATGCTGATCCGCAATGCGGCCCTGTGGGGCGGCAAGGCGCCGATGCAGGTCGAGGATTTCGACGATTACGTGGTCTGGGTGACGCTCGGCATCATCCTTGGCGGGCGCATCGGCTACGTGCTTTTTTACAACCCGGCATATTTCGCCGCTCATCCGGCGGAAATTGTGCAGCTCTGGTCGGGCGGAATGTCCTTCCACGGTGGCTTCGCTGGATGTGTCGCGGCGGTGGTGCTGTTCGCAAAAAAGCGGGGCATTTCGATCCTCTCGCTCGGTGATCTCACTTGTGCCGGAGGTCCGATCGGAATTTTCCTCGGGCGGCTCGCCAATTTCATCAATGGCGAATTGTGGGGCCGGCCGGGCGATGTTCCATGGACTTTCGTGTTCCCCGGTGCCGGCCCGCTACCACGCCATCCAAGCCAGCTTTATGAGGCGGCGACGGAGGGCCTGCTGCTGTTCGTGATTCTTGCGATTGCGGTGCGTGCCGGCGCACTGAAGCGGCCGGGACTGGTCGTTGGTCTGTTCGCAATAATCTACGCAATGGCGCGCTCGTTCTGCGAATTCTTCCGCGAGCCCGATCCGCAGCTGGGATTCTTGTGGGGCGGGTTGACCATGGGCATGCTGCTGTCGGTCCCATTGTTCCTTGCCGGCGTGGCCTTCGTCTTGAATGCCATGCGCCGTCCCACTCTCGAAAGCCGCGCCGCATGAGCAATCCAGCGCCGCTCGAAAATGAGATCCGGCGGCTGATTGCGGTCACCGGTCCAATGCCGATTGCGCGCTACATGCAACTCTGCCTGACGCATCCGAAATACGGCTATTACATCACGCGCGATCCGTTCGGGACTCAGGGCGATTTCACAACCGCCCCCGAGGTGAGCCAGATCTTCGGCGAACTGCTCGGCCTGTGGGCGCTGTCGGTATGGCGGATGATGGACCAGCCGGAAACCGTGCGGCTGATCGAGCTTGGGCCGGGCCGCGGCACCATGATGCGCGACGCGTTGCGCGCCGCAAAGGTGCTGCCTGCTTTCCGAAAGGCCTTGTCGATACACATGGTCGAGATCAGCCCAACGCTCGAGCAATTGCAGCGCAGCACGCTGAGCGATGTCGATGCCCCACTGTTCTGGCATCGCAGCCTGCTGGACGTTCCGGAAAGCGGCGGGACGATTATCTTGGCCAACGAATATGTCGATGCGCTGCCGGTGCATCAGATGATGCGGCAATCCGGCGGCTGGCATGAGCGCGTGATCGGGCTCGATGCTAACGGAGCTTTCAGGCTGGGGCTTTCGCCGGATCCGGTACCGCAATTTGACCGCTTCATGCCCGCGAGGATCAAGCAGGCCCCGGTGGGCTCGATCTTCGAATGGCGCAACGACCTGCATGTGCTCGACATCGCACGCCGGGTGCGTGATCGCGGCGCTGCGCTGATCATTGATTACGGGCACGCTGAAAGCGGTATCGGGGAGACCTTGCAGTCGGTCAACGAGCATGCGTTCGCCGACCCGCTATCGGCGCCAGGCCTTGCCGACATTACGGCTCATGTCGATTTCGAGATTTTCGGACAGGCGGCCGAAAGTATGGGTGCCATGGTGCAGGGGCCGGTCACCCAAGGCCGGTTCCTGAGCGAACTTGGGATCGAGGCCCGCGCGGAAGCGTTGCGCAAAGGTGCGAGCGGCGAGCAGGCGGCCAATATTACTGCGGCAGTCGCGCGGCTCACCGAATCCGGCCGCACCGGCATGGGCGACCTTTTCAAGGTTATGGCGATCTGCGACCCGAAACTCGGGCCACTTCCAGGGCTACAGCCGACATGATGTTGCAGGCCAAGTCGCTAAGTAGCCTCGACGGCATCAGTCACGGCTTTTTCACCCGCGCGGGTGGGGTGTCGGACGGCATCTATGCAAGCCTGAATGGTGGTGTCGGCTCGAAAGACGACGCGCAGCGGGTCGGCGAAAATCGTGCCCGAATGGCGCGCGCGCTCCAGGTGGAACCGGCAAATTTCGTCACCTGCTTTCAGATTCATTCGCCGGATGTAGTTGTCGCCGAAAAGCCCTGGACGCCGGCGGCGCGTCCGAAGGCGGATGCCATCGTTACAAAAGTGTCCGGCCTTGCCATCGGCGTTTCTACCGCCGATTGCGGGCCACTTTTGTTCGCCGATGAAGAGGCGGGCGTGATTGGCGCAGCGCATGCAGGCTGGCGTGGCGCCTTCACGGGCGTGATCGAAAAGACCGTCGGCGAGATGGAAAAGCTTGGCGCCGACCGCGGTCGCATCGTGGCGGCCCTGGGTCCGCTGATCCGCAAACAGAATTATGAAGTGAGCCGAGGCTTCGTCGACGAATTCCTGCGAGCCGATAAGGCCCATGCACGGTTTTTTTCGACCGCTTCGCGCGAAGGCCACGCGATGTTCGATCTGCCCGGATTTGTTGCCGCGCGTATCGAGCAATCGGGCATCGGCTCGTTCGAGGACCTGGGACTTTGCACCTATGCTGACGAAGAGCGCTTCTACAGCTATCGGCGCTCGGTGCACCGGGCCGAGCCGGACTATGGGCGGCATGTGAACGCCGTTGTCCTCAGGGGCTGATTCATCGGCTGGACCGGACAACTGATTCCGGCTACGGATTCCGGCGTTGGGCTACAGACCGTCAGAGTCTGATCTGCTCCGGCACCGGGGGTTTCATGCAGAGTAGGGCGGCGCGTCTTGCCGGCGTCCTTGCATTGGCGTTGTCGGTTGCTGCTTGCAACACAACGGGGCAGGGCGGTTTGCAGACCGACCAGCGCTCGACGGTTGCGTTCGAGTCCATCGACGGACCGCCGCCTGCGGTGTTCGAACGGCTGGTCCGCAAACTCAATCAGGAAGCGGAAGTTCGGCAGGTTCCGGTCGTGACCCGCGAGGGCTATGCGCCGTATCGCATTCGCGGCTATGTCGCGGTTGGTGTCCGGCGCGGGCAGGCGGTGGTGTCTTGGGTCTGGGATGTCTACGATGCTCAGGCCGGTCGAACGATGCGCCTGAGCGGCGAGGAAAAGGCCAGCAAGGCCGGCCGCGACGCCTGGGCCGCCGTCACTGACGAGGTCCTGGCACGGGTCGCCCGCAGCGGCATGGAGCAACTTTCGGTCTATTTCCGCAATCCCGATGCTGCGCCCGCCGCCGCCGTGGTTGCCTCCGATCCGCCGGTGTCCGGCCCGGTCATGGCCCGTACCGACGATTTCCGCCCAGAGACCTACGGGATCACCCGCAGGTCGCAGGAAGGCGCGGCCTCCGCGGCTGCCGCAGCTCCAAATGCGTCTCCCTCGAGGCGGTCAGGCGCACGTATGGGGACGGTCGCGCAGGCCGAATAGAGTGGCCACAGGCTCCTAAAATTCCTCCGGGACAACGAAAACCGGAAACTTGCGCAGTTCCGGTCCCGCCTGTATCAGTCGCGCGCCGCCTGAGACTGAGCGAGGAGACGGATGGCGAAAAACGGAGCGATCAAGCTCGTCGCCGGCAATTCTAATCCTGCGCTTGCGGCCGAGATTTGCGCCTACCTCAAATTGTCCATGACCAAGGCGGTGGTGCGCCGTTTTGCCGACATGGAAATCTTCGTAGAAATCCAGGAGAACGTGCGCGGAGCGGACGTGTTCGTGGTGCAATCCACGTCATTTCCGGCCAATGACCATCTGATGGAATTGCTGATCATCATCGACGCGCTGCGACGATCCTCGGCGCGGCGGATCACGGCGGTGGTGCCCTATTTCGGATATGCCCGCCAAGACCGCAAACCCGGCCCGCGCACCCCGATCTCCGCAAAACTCGTTGCCAACCTGATCACCCATGCCGGCGCCGACCGCGTGATGACGCTCGACCTGCATGCCGGCCAGATCCAGGGCTTTTTCGACATCCCGACCGACAACCTGTTCGCGTCTCCGGTCATGGTGCGCGACATCAAGGAGCGCTTCGATCTCGCCAACCTGATGGTGGTCTCGCCTGACGTCGGCGGTGTGGTGCGTGCGCGCGGACTTGCGAAGCGCATCAACGCGCCGCTGGCCATCATCGACAAGCGGCGTGAGCGCGCCGGCAAGTCGGAGGTCATGAACGTGATCGGCGAGGTCGCCGGTCATACCTGCATTCTGGTCGACGACATCGTCGATTCAGGCGGCACGCTGGTGAATGCCGCCGACGCGCTGCTCGGGCAGGGCGCGATTGCGGTCTATGCCTATATCACCCACGGCGTATTGTCGGGCGGAGCGGTGGCAAGGGTCACCGGTTCCCGGCTGAAGGAGCTGGTCATCACCGACTCGATTCAGCCGACCAGGGAAGTGAAGGGCGCGGCCAATATCCGCGTGCTTCCGATCGCAAACCTGATCGGCGAAGCCATCGGCCGCACCGCTCACGAAGAGTTCTGTTTCCAGCCTCTTCGACTGATTTGGTTTCGGCATCGTCGTATCAGGAATCCGGTACCCGCTTCGGGATCGTGCCGTCGCTGTTCCTCAGACCCTGAGTCAAACGGTCGCGGCTCCACATTGTGGACAGACCCGCGCCGCCGCTTGCCCCGATTCAGACAATCCACGACCAAATTCCTGACGGCCTAATCTTGGCTTGGTTGCGCGGAATCCGGGCGGATATAGTCGAGGGGCCAAGTGATTCGGCAGGGGGGAGTCAATCTGCTGAATCCGGCTTGGCCTGCGTCAGAAGATCCCCGGTCGGGAGCTTCGTGTTGCGTAGGGTGCGCGTGCGTCAGTGTTACGCGGGGCGGCCTCGCAAATTGCGGGTGAAGGCGGAAATGGCACTGACGGAAATCGTTGAAAGCGCGCGGATCAATCCGCTCGACGCAGTCGAGCGAATGGCTTCAGTCAATGACTGGACCTTCGAGCGAGCCTGCGAGGATGAGATCAATATCCTGATCCGTGGCAAGTGCACGGACTATCAGGTCTCGTTCACCTGGATGGGCAATCTCGAGGCGCTGCATCTGGCTTGCGCCTTCGACATCAAGGTCGCGGAGCGACGTCGCGTCGAGGTGCAGCAATTGATCGCCCACATGAACGAGCAGATGTGGATCGGACATTTCGACCTTTGGCCGGACGACGGCATGGTGATGTTCCGCCATGCGCTGGTGCTGACCGGCGGCCTCGATGCCACCGACGAGCAATGCAAAGCCGTGCTCGGCACTGCGCTCGACACCTGCGAGCGATATTTCCCCGCTTTCCAGTTCGTACTCTGGGCCGGCAAATCCGCCCGCGAGGCGCTGGACGCGGCCATGTTCGAGACCTCGGGCGAAGCTTAATCCTGCCAACAGAATTTGCCTTGGCGCGTTCCCGCGAACGCGGAAATCCTGCATGCTTATCTTGGCCCTCATATGCGCGGGGACGATCGGTATGTGGTCATGACGAAAACTGACAAAACGCGACTCGACGATATCGGCATTCTGGCGCTGGTCGGCGCCGGCAAGATGGGCGGCGCCATGCTGGAGGGCTGGCTCGCGCTCGGACTCGATCCTAAAAATGTGATGGTGATCGAGCCTCATCCGTCTTCCGAGATCGTCGCGCTCTCGCAGAAAGGCATTGCGCTCAATCCGCCCGCGCGCGCGGTTTCGAACATCGCGACCATTGTCGTGGCGGTGAAGCCGCAGGTCGCCGCGGACATTCTGTCGTCGGTTGCCGCGATGATCGGAAGCAGCACACTCGTGCTCTCGATCATGGCCGGCAAGACGCTCGACTTTTTGCAGTCCGGCCTGCCGAAAGCTGCGATCGTGCGGGCGATGCCGAATACCCCGGCCGCGATAGGGCGCGGCATCACGGTTGCGGTGGCGAATGGGGCAGTGACGGGAGAACAGAAAATTCGCGCGCAACATCTGCTTGAAGCGTCGGGTAGCGTCGAGTGGATTTCCGACGAGGTGCTGATGGACGCCGTGACCGCCGTTTCGGGCTCAGGTCCCGCCTACGTTTTCCTGTTGGCCGAGACGCTGACGAAGGCTGGTATCGCCGCGGGTCTCCCGGAAGCCCTGGCAGCGAAACTCGCACGCGAGACCGTGGCAGGGGCCGGGGAATTGCTGCATCGCTCCCCGCTTGATCCCGCAACGCTTCGCAAGAATGTGACCTCTCCGGGTGGCACCACGGCAGCGGCGCTTGACGTGCTCATGCGTGCCGACGGGCTCGATCCCCTGATGCGCGAAGCCGTTGCGGCGGCCACCAGGCGCTCTCGCGAATTGGCCGGTTAACGCCGGAGCGGTCATGGTACTGCCGCCTTCGGTATCCTACATTGGTAGGGACCGAGTATGGAGTTAACCATGACCGATGCCGCCAATCGCAAGAAGATCATCGAGGCGCTGTTGACGCTGCTGGCCGAGCAGCCGATCGAGCGCATTGGGCTCGGCGACATTTCGAAGACCGCAGGCGTCTCGCTCGCCGATCTGCGTGAGGAATTTTCCTCCGTAATGGCGATCCTGTCCGCGCACATGAAGGAAATCGACCGGCAGGTATTGGCCGCCGACATGTCTGACATGGGTGATGAGCCGGTTCGCGAAAAGCTCTTTGATATTCTCATGCGCCGGCTCGAGGCGCATGCGCCACACAAGGCGGCGATCCGCTCGCTTCTGAAATCGAGCTTTCGCAATCCGCCGCTTGCGCTTGCGCTCAACAGCTTTGCAGCCCGTTCCATGAGCTGGATGATGACGGCCGCCGACATCTCGACCGCAGGCCCGCGCGGCATCGTGCGGGCGCAGGCGCTGACGCTCCTTTATGCGCGCGTGGTCGCCACTTGGGCGGAGGATGAGGACCCGGGCCTGGCGAAGACTATGTCGGTGCTCGACCGCGAACTTGCGCGCGGACAGCAATGGTCGGGCCTTCTCGATACGCTCTTGGCGATCCCCGAGCGCCTGCAATCCGGCCGCTGGCGTGCCCGGCGCAAGCGCGATGCCAAGCCGGATGATGAGATCATCGCCGCTTAGTCCGATCGAGGCCGAACGCTACTTCTTTCGCTGCATGGTGTAGCAGGCGGCGACAATCGAGCCGGTCGGGCTCGTGCCGTTATGCACGTAGCATTTTTCCATCCGGTCACGGCCGAGCAGGGTGATGCGGAAATAGCCGTCCATATCGGCGCCGATGATCGACTTGTTGTCGCTTGCAAGCGCCCACACGAACGGCTCCTTGGTATCCGCTGCGGCCGACGACGAATGCCCCCAGGCGACACGACCGTCCTGGCCTTCGACCACATGGGTCGCCTCGATCTCGCGCACGCGCGCGGGATCGGTGGCTTTCTGCGAGCCGGGATGATGGGCGTTGGTCCCGACCACCACGGCCTTGCCTTTGCCGGCCCAATTGCCTTTCAGATCGGGAACGGCTTGCGCGTGCGCGACTGACATCATTGTAGCGAGGAAAGCGAACGATACGATGAGGTCGTTCATCGGTTCTCTCCCGTGGCGGTGAAAATCCGTCCTGGAGAGCTTACACCTTCTCTCCGGCCTCTGCTTCCGCAAGCTTCGCGCGCCAGTCGCGATGTGCTGTGATCATGCCCCAGGCTGCGAGACCGAGAAGGAGAAGGCTGAACGCAATCAAGCCGAGCGAGATCGGCCGCTGCAGGAAGATTGTCCACGACCCGCCTGACATAATCAGCGATTGGCGCAGACTCAATTCAAAAATTGGCGCGATCACAAGCCCCAGCACCAAAGGCGCCGGATCGAAATTGAACTTCTTCAGCGCATACCCGACGGCGCCGAAGATCAGCATGATCCAGACATCGACCACCGAATTGTTCACCTCGTACACGCCGATGACGCAGAACATGATGATCATCGGATAGAGATACGAATAGGGAATGCGCAGGATGCTGACGAAGGCGCCGACCAGCGGCAGGTTGAGTGCGAGCAGCATCAGGTTGCCGACATACATGGATGCGACGAAGCCCCAGAACAGCTTCGGTTGCTCGTTAACCAGCGCGGGCCCGGGCGCGATGCCGTGAATGAGCAAAGCCGCCATCAGCACCGCGATCACGGGACCGGTGGGGATGCCGAGCGCCAACATCGGCACGAACGCGCCGGTTGAGGCCGCGTTGTTGGCCGATTCCGGACCGGCAACGCCTGCGACCGCGCCTTTGCCGAACTCCTCCGGATGCTTCGAGATGCGCCGCTCCAGCGCATAGGATACGAAGCTCGAGATGATATGCGCCGAGCCCGGAATGATGCCGATGAAGAAGCCCAGCACCGAGCCGCGTGCGATCGGCCAGGCCGATTGCTGCCATTCCTCTTTCGTAGGCAACAGCTCGCGTAATTTTGGCGAAGCCACGTCTCCTTTCACCTCGCTTGAGGGCGTGGAGAGGATTTCACCAAGCCCGAACAGGCCGACCGCGACTGGCACTATGCCGATGCCGTCGCCAAGCTCGGGGATGTCGAAGGAGAAACGGAAATGTCCGGAGATCACGTCGATGCCGATGGTGCCGAGCAGGATGCCGAAGGCAGCCATCAGCAAAGTGCGCGGCAGTGACGAGGTCGACATATAGGCGAGGAAGATCAGGCCGAGGATCAGCAGCGCAGTATATTCCGGCGGCCCGAAGCGCAGCGCGAAAGTTGCGAGCGGCGGCGCGATCAGCGTCAGCAGGATCACGCCGAAAGTGCCGGCGATGAAGGAACCGACGGCGGCAATACAGAGCGCGGCGCCGGCGCGTCCCTTCTTGGCCATCGCGTTGCCATCGATGCAGGTCATCACCGATGCGGCTTCGCCGGGGATGCGCAGCAGGATCGAAGTGGTCGAGCCGCCATATTGCGAGCCGTAATAGATGCCGGCAAGCATGATGATCGCTTTGGTGGGATCGAGCCCGAAGGTAAGCGGCAGCAGGATCGAGACGCCCGCGAGAGGTCCGATGCCGGGCAGCATGCCGACCAAGGTGCCGACCAGGCAGCCGATCAGCGCATAGAGCAGTACATCGGGCTGAAGCGCGACCGAAAATCCGAGTGCAAGATTGTCGAGAACCGGTCCCATGAGCTGCCTAGAACCACAGCACGCCGTGTTCGAGTGGCGACTTCAGGATGACGCTGAACAGCCAATAGGCGAAGACGGTGAGGCTTATGGCATAGATGGCGGACGGCAGGATGCGCTTGCGCTCGACAAGCGTGAGCAGCGCGAATACCAGAAGCGACATGGTGATCAGAAAGCCGAGCCAAGAATAGACTGACACGGCCACGGCGCTGATGCCGAGGATCAAGGCGGCGTGCCGCCAGTCGCTCCAGGAAATGTCGGAGAACCTGTCCTGGCTCTTGCCGTTGATGAAAATTCCGGCCGCCAGCAGGATCATGAACGCAGCCATCAGCTTCGGCAGCATGCCGGCGCCGGGCGCCCAAATGCGCCCGAACGGCAGATCCCATCCGATGATGAATACGGCGACGCCAAGAGCAATGAAGGCGCCGCCGGCGATGTGATCGGCGCGAAGCTTCGCGTGCGGCGCTTCCGGTCGCTGCGGGAGGCTCACCCTTCAACCTTGCCGATCGAGCGCACCGCGTCCTCTACGCGCTTGGCGTCAATGTCCCAGAACTTGGCGAATTCCGGCTGATCAAGATAGCTCAGCGTGTCGCCGAGATTTCCGATCGCGGTCTTGAAGACGTCGGTCGACGCGGCGGTTTTAGCTGCCTCGCGCATCGTCTTGATCACGGCATCGGGCGTGCCTTTGGGCGCGAACAAACCGACCCAAAGATAGAATTCGACGTCGTAGCCCTGCTCCTTCAGGGTCGGTACGTCGGGCAGGGAGGCCGCGCGCTTGTCCGAATAGCTTGCAAGCGCGCGCAGCTTGCCGGCCCTGATGTGGCCGGAAGCGGCTGCGACCGAAGAGGCAAGCACCTGCGAATTGTTGCCGAGCAGCGCCGTGAGCGCCGGTCCGCCGCCATTGGTTGGCAGATGCCGCATCTTGATGCCGGCGGCGTTCATGAAAAGCTGTGTCGGCAGATGCAGCGCGCCGTAAAGACCGGACGACGAGAATACGATCTTGTCCGGATTCTTCTTGGCGTCGTCGACCAGTTCCTTCAGCGTCTTGTAGGGCGTCTCGGCATTGACCACGAGCACCATCGGACCTTCGGTGAAGCGGGCGATCGGGATAAAATTTTCGCGGGTGAATTTCGGCGTGCGGCCGAACAGCTTGTCGACTTCCGCGAAACCCGAGATCGACACGATATGCACCAACATGGTGTAGCCGTCGGGCTTTGCGCTCGCCGCAACCTGAGCGCCGACTGCGCCGGCGGCTCCCGCCTTGGTTTCGATCACCACCGGCTGCTTGATCACCGGTTCGAGCACGGCAGCAAACGGACGCCCGACGACATCAGCGGCGCCGCCCGGCGGAAACGGATTGATCAGCGTGATCGGACGTGACGGATAGACGTCCTGCGCGAAGGAAGGCAGCGATGTGAAGCTTGCAACAGCCGCGGTCGATCCCGCGACGAATTGTCGACGATCCATAAGCGTCTCCCGAGCGGCGCGCGGCCTTCTGTGGGCCGGTTCGATTTTGTGCAGAGAAGCCTAACCGCTCGATCCGGCGCGTCAATCGAGGATCGCTACCGCGCGCGTCCAGCCGGCGGAACCTCCGCGCACTTTCACCGGGAAGCAGGCAATGGAGAATCCGGTTGTCGGCAGCGCCTCCAGATTGTGCAGTTTCTCGATGTGGCAGTAACCGATTTCGCGTCCGGCCTTGTGGCCTTCCCAGATCAGCGCGGGATTGCGGCTTGCCAGGTATTTGTCGCGGGTATGCACGAAAGGTGCATCCCAGCTCCAGCCATCGGTGCCGGTGACGCGCACGCCGCGCTCCAGCAGATATAGCGTGGCTTCGCGCCCCATGCCGCAGCCCTTCGATACATAATCGGGCTCGCCATAGGCTTTGCCGGCGGAGGTGTTCACCACTACGATTTCAAATGGTGAAAGGTGATGTCCGATGCGTTTGAGTTCCGCTTCGACGTCGGCGGCCGTCACCACATAGCCATCGACAAATTGCCGGAAGTCGAGCTTCACGCCGGGATTGAAGCACCATTCCAGCGGTACTTCGTCGATGGTGATGGCGCGCTTGCCGCCATCCATTGTCGAGGCGAAGTGCCACGGCGCATCGAGATGGGTCGTGCAATGCGTGGAGAGCCGGATCCATTCGATCGCCCAGCCCTCGCTGTCGGGCAGGTCGTTTTCCTTCAAACCGGGAAAGAACTTGCAGATGTCGGACGCAGTGTCTTTGTGCGACTTGTATTCGATCTGCGGTCCGTAGCCGGGCGGATCGGCGAGCACATCATTTTCGAGCGGCACGGAAATATCGATGATCTTGCGCGGCACTTTGCTTCCTCCATCATGCCCGTTACATCAGGTCTGCTGACGACGATAACGGAGTGAAACATGCCCGCCTATTGGGTCGCGCGCTCAAAAATCAACGATCCGGTCGAATACAAGAAATATACCGACCTCGTGCCCGGCATCATCGCAAAATACGGCGGCAAGGTTCTGGCGCGCGGCGGCAAGTTTCAGATCATGGAAGGGCCCGACAAGTTCCAGCGCTTCGTGGTGATCGAATTTCCGACTTTCGAGCAGGGTGTCGCCTGTTTCCAATCGAAGGAATACGATGACGCGGCGGCGTTTCGCCGAAGCGGGGCGGGCGAGGTGGAGACCATCATGGTCGAGGGCGGGGAGGCGACGAAGTGACGGCCGCACGTCAGAGGCCCAGATAGAACTTCCGGATCAGGTCGTTGTTGTTGAGCTCGTCCGCCGACTTGCCGCTGAACGCGATCTTGCCATGGACAATCACGTAGCCTGAATCGGCGATACGGATGGCTTGGTTGAAGTTCTGCTCGGCCATCAGCACCGTCAGCTGATACCTGGATTTCAGCTCGCGGATGGTGTCGATGGTGCGGCTGACCAGCAACGGCGACAGTCCGACCGACGGCTCGTCGATCAGCAGGATTTTCGGTGCCAGCATGAGTGCGCGCGCGAGCGCCAGCATCTGCTGCTCGCCGCCCGACATCGAGCCGGCAAGCTGATTCTTGCGCTCGGCGAGCCGCGGAAAGGTCGTGAGGCAGAAATCGAGATTTTGCTTGAGCTGTTCGCGCGCCTTTTTGCGGAACGCGCCGAGCAGCAGATTTTCCTCCACGGTCAAACGCGGAAACAGGCGACGGCCTTCCGGCACCAGCGCGATGCCTAGATCGACGATCTCCTCGGTGGTCTTGCCGACGAGGTTATGCTTCACGCCGTCGATCTCGGCCGTGATCGTGCCCTCGCTCGGCCGGCACAGACCCATCACGCACTTGATCAGCGTCGATTTGCCGTTACCGTTGGTGCCGAGCAGCACAACGGTCTTGCCAGAATCGACGTCCATCGACACGTCTTCGATGACGCGGACGGCGCCGTAGCCGGCGTGAACGTGGTGGATGGCGAGGCTATTGGCCAAGATATGCCTTCTCCACTTCCGGATCGCGGATCACATCCTGCGGGTCGCCCTCGGCAATCATCTTGCCGCTTACCAGCACGACGAGACGCTGCGAGAAGCTCATCACCGCAGCCATGATATGTTCGATCAGGATAATGGTGATGCCGCGCTCGTTCAGCCGTATCAGCAGCGCGACGATGTCCTTGACCTCGGAACCGGACAAGCCGGCCATCGCCTCGTCGGCGATTAGAAGTTTCGGGTCCGCAGCCATGGCACGGGCGAGTTCCAGCTTGCGCATCTCGACCTGGGTCAGGTCCTTCGGCAGCCTGTTGGCCTTGTGCTGGAGCGAAACGAGCGACAGCACCTCATGGCAGCGATGGTCCATCTCGTCCTTGGTATGCGGGACGTCGCGACGGATGCGCACGGTATAGAGCAGCGGCACACGCAGATTTTCGGCAACCGTCAGGCTGTGAAAGGGCCGCGGAAGCTGAAACGAGCGTGCCAGACCCATATGGGTGCGTTCATGGGCCTGGAGGCCGTTCATCGGCTTGCCGTCGAAAGTTACGGTACCGGTATCGTTGTGCAGTGTGCCGGACATGCAGTTGACTAGAGTCGACTTTCCCGAGCCGTTCGGCCCGATCAGGCCGAGCCGCTCTCCCGGAGCGACATCGAGATTGATGCCATCGAGCGCGACGAAGCCGCCGAAGCGCTTGCCGACATTTGTGATCTTAAGGAGCGGTTCGGTCATGACGACTTCACCGGTGCGGGTTGTTCTTTGAGGTCAGTCGATTTTCGGCTGGAGAAATACTGGAACCAGCCGATGATGCCGTTCGGCGCGATGATGACGAAGAACACCAGCAGCAGGCCGACGATCAGGAGGCTCACCGCCGACGAGATCGTGACGGTGGCAAGCTGTTGCAGGGTTCCGAGCAGCACGGCGCCGACCAGCGGGCCGACCCAGCTCGTGGTGCCGCCGATCATCGGCATCGCGATCGCGTTCACCGCATAGGCGAGGCCGAAAGCGGAGGAAGGCTCAAGGAAGCCGATGTAATAGGGGAAGGGCGCTCCCGCCATGCCCATAAAGGCGCCGCTCAATGTTGTGGCGACAAGCTTCAGGCGCAATGTCGGCACGCCGGAAGCCTCGGCGGCCAGTTCATCGTCGCGGATCGTAGCGAAGCCATAGCCGAGCCGCGAACGTTCGATCGCTCTCGCGGTCGTGAGCGAGACCACAACCAGCACCAGCATCACCAGGAATAGATATTCGATATAGCCGATGCCGAGCCAGGCGACTGTTGCCGGACGGATCACATAGGCGCCGCGCGAGCCGCCGACAAAATCCCAGTTCACGATCAATGTCTGCAGCACTACCGCCAGTGCGAGCGTCGCGATTGCAAAGAAAACTCCGCGCAGCCGCAGCGTCAGATAGCCGGTGCCGAGTCCGACCAGTCCCGCCACCAGTCCTCCAAGCACGATCAGCACCGGGATCGGCGGCGGCGTAATCGATCCGACGAAAGAGGCGATTTCAGGCGGCAGATTGCGGTTTGCAAAGGCCGGCAGCTTGGTCATGACGACGGTGGTATAGGCACCGATCGCGAAGAACGCGGCGGAGCCGAAATTCACATAGCCGCAATAGCCGCCAAGGATGTTCCAGGCGGTTGCGAGCACAATGAATTGCAGCACCACATATCCCGCGAAGAACAGATAATCGTTCTGGTACAATCGTGCGGCAAAAAAGACCGCGAGCGCGACGGCGAGCGAGACGAGGAAGAATTGCCAGGTGCGCACGGGCTATCGTCCCATAATACCAGATGGCCGCACGGCGAGCGTCAGCAACAGGAAGCCGAAGGCGACCGCTGGTGCCCAGGACGGCCCATAGAAGGTCGAGGTAATGCTTTCGACAATGCCAAGCAGCAGGGCTGCGATGACGGTGCCGGGTAGGCTGCCCATGCCGCCGAGCACGCAGATGGCGAACACGCGCCCGATATATTCGCGGCCGACAGAAGGCTCGACCGGCTGGATCACGATCAGCAACGCGCCGGCGACGGAGGCCGTCGCAATCGAGATCGCGAACGCGATGCGCTTGATACGGATCGGATCCGCCGCCATCAGCGACAGCGCGAGCTGATCCTGCGCCACCGCATTGATGGCCCGGCCGGTAAAGGTCTTGCTGAGGAACAGTTGCAATCCGCCCAGCATCAGCATCGAGACCACAAAGGGCACGACCATACGCAGAGGCAGGTCGAAAAATCCGAAACGGAGAGTGGTGTCGATATAGCCCGCCTGCACGTAGCGATAGTCGACGCCGAAGACCAGGATCAGCGCCACTTCGGTGACAAACAGCAAGCCGAAGAAAAAGGCTAAGCCCCGTAACGCCTCCTGTCCGCGCTTTTCGAACGAGAGATAATAGACCTGATAGACCAGCGAGCCGAGATAATAGAAGGCCGGCAGCACGAGAATGCTGGTCAGGATCGGGTCGAGGCCGAGCCGCTGATTGGCGATATAGGCGATGTAGGAGCCGAGAATGATGAAAGCCGGATGCGCGATGTTGACGATATCTAGGATACCGAACGAGATCGAAATGCCGACTGTCACGGCGGCGTAGAAGCCGCCGAGCAGGATGCCGGCAATCAGCGCATTGATGAAAAGCTGGACGGGAAAATCCATTCCGGTCTGCCCGCTAAGATGCCAGCTCGTTACGCAGATCGCGTGACGTCATGATCCTCCCCCGCGCGCGCTTGTTATTTGTGAGGCCGGGTCGCTGGAAGCCAACCCGCCGCTTTGCGCTTGCGAGCGAGTATTGCCGCAAGCCGAAAGCCTTGGCTAGCCTAATTGATGGGCCCTGCAGGATTTTCAGCCCGTATCGTGGGCGCAGACACGTCATGGCGCGGTACTGCGACAAACCGTGCATGGCTCGCGGGTCGCTATCTGGTCGGCCAGACTCCGGCGTCTTCCAGCTCCTTCATCGACTCGTCGGTGAATTCCGCGCGCGGGCCGTCGCCGCCGATGACGAACATCAGGATTGCATCCTCGTTCGGATCACCCTTGGTGATATTCTCGAAGCGGCGCGCGCAGCCCGGCGGGAACGACACAACGTCGAGCGGACCGGCATCGACAAAATCGACCTCTCCCTTCTCGTTGATCCACGAACAGCGCCAGGTGCCGGTCATGGGAATGAAAGTCTCGTTGGTGTCGTGATTGTGCATCATCGGACCTTTGCCGGGCTTGGCGCGGCAATATCCGAGATTGAAGCCTTCCGAAATCTTGATTGCGGCCATGCGCGCGGCATCTTCGCCCACCGGCGAGCTCACCGCACCGCCTTCGCCCTTCGGCGGTTGGAAGCCAATCACGTTGAACAGCGTGCGTATCGCGCTGGCGTGATAGCTGTCCGGCAATCCGCCATCATAGCCTTTCAGGTCCCGGTAATAGGCGACACGCTTGAGCATGTCCTCGCGGCGGAGGCCCTTGCGCGGCAAGGTTTCCATGATCTGTCACTCCCTAAAATGCGCTCGCTTTTTTCGACGGGCGAGCGCTTGGCAACCATTATTGACCGGATGTCCGATGACCCGCAATCCGCGCCTGGATGCAAAAAAGCCGCCGGCGGCGCCGGCGGCTTTCGCACTGCCAAAAAATTTCAGTTCCTCAGGCGGCTTCGCGGCGCGCATGCGCCGGCAGTGCCATCGGTTTATTGGCGGAATTCAGGAATTCGATGGTCATGAATACCATCTCCTTGTCCCCGAGATTTTCGAGGTCATGCACCTTGAACTCCCCGGCGCCGTAAGTCTCGTGTCGGGTCTCGCCCGGCTGATAGGTATATTCGACGGTCGTGCCATCGTGCACATGCTGGCGCCCGCGCCCGCCCGAGACCGAGGTCCAGAAATAATCCAGCACATGGCGATGGAACCCGATCCGTTCGCCCGGCTGCAGGCGGATTTCCCAAACCCGGACCCGCTCATTCTCGGACAAGAGCCGGGAGCCGACGCAGGGGTTCGGATTATCGCCCTCGCGCTCGAACTCCTTGGCGATCGCCTCCGGCCAAGCCGCATGCTCGGTCTTGAGCGCCGCCTTTTCCATCATCGACAATGCCATCGCAGTTCCTCCTGCCTATTGTGTGTAAATATACAGCAGTTTCGGGGACCAGCCAATGCCCGCCGGCAATGTAGAAAGTAAGGGGCAGGCCCGCGCCATCATCATCGGCGGCTCGATGAGCGGGTTGTTTGCGGGACTGATGCTGCGGTCGGCAGGCTGGCAGGTGGATATCTACGAGAAGGTCGCGGGCGAATTGTCGGGCCGCGGGGCCGGCATCGTGGCGCAGCCGGAAATCATCGCTGCATTGCGTAAACTCGGAATCCAGGCGACCGAGCTTGGCGTACCGGTGCAAAAGCGGCGCCTGTTCGATGGCTCTGGCCGCATCACGCTGGAGACCGAATGCCCGCAGGTGATGACGGCCTGGGAACGGGTCTATCGCATCCTGCGCGATGCGTTTCCGCCGGCGCATTACCATCGGGGCCGGTCGTTGTCGGCGCTGGAGCAAGACGATCTCGGCGTTACCGCGATATTCGCCGACGGCGCGCGCGAAAGTGCCGATCTGCTGATCGGCGCTGACGGCATCCGCTCAACGGTGCGTGACCTGTGTGCGCCGGGGAGCGATCCGCTCTATGCCGGTTACGTAGCGTGGCGCGCGTTGATCTCCGAAAGTTCGATGCCGCGCGAAGTTCATCGCGACATCTTCCCGTACATGGCTTTCTGTCTGCCGCCCGGTGAGCAGATGCTGGGTTATCCGGTGGCCGGCGCCGACAACGATCTTCGGCCCGGGCACCTGCGCTACAACATGATCTGGTACCGTCCGGCCGGTGAGAAGACCGAACTTGCGGCGCTGCTGACCGACAAGCATGGCATTGCACATGCCATGTCGATTCCGCCGCCGTTGATTGCGAGTGCTTCCATTTCGGCGATGCGCGATGCGGCACGCCGACTGCTGGCGCCGCAGTTTCTCGAAGCCGTAGGTCTTTTCGAGCAGCCGATCCTGCAGCCGATCTTCGATCTGGAATCGCGCGCGCTAGCCTTTGGGCGGGTGGCGATCATCGGCGACGCGGCCTTCGTCGCGCGGCCGCATGTTGGCGCCGGCGTCGCCAAAGCCGCTGGCGACGCGCAGGCGCTGGTTGCGGCATTGTCTGGAAACTCTGATGTGCCGGCGGCCTTGCGTCGGTTCGAGGCAGAACGCTTGCCGGCCGGCAGGCTGATGGTGAAGCGCGCGCGCCATCTCGGCGCCTATCTGCAGGCCGCGCGCAACTCCGAAGAAGCCGCGCATTCGGCAAAGCACTCAATTCCGGAAGCGGTGCTGGACGAGACCGCGACGCTGGATTTCCTCTACGCGTAATGCGTCACCGCCTCTTCTTTCGCCGCTTTACGCCCGCCATTTTCTCCAGCACGCCGCAGACCGCCCCGGTATCCTGCTCGGCATAGCCGATAGACATGGCGGAGGCGTAGACCGGCAGCGTCGCGCTGAACATCGGCGTCGGCGCGCCGAGCTTCGCTGCAAATTCGCCGATCACCGTCATGTCCTTTTGCCAGACATAATTCTTCATCGTGGCTTCGGTGTAATCATCCTTCACCATCATCGGACCGCGAATTTCGAGCATGCGCGAATTGCCGGCCCCACCGGTGGCAAATTTGAAAATCTGCTCAGGCTCGAGGCCTGCCTTCATGCCGAGCACCATCGCTTCGGCGGCGGCGACATTGTGGATCGCGACCAGCAGGTTCGCGACATATTTCATCTTGCTGCCGTTGCCGAAAGCGCCGAGGTCATGCGTCTGCCGGGAAAATCCGGCAAAGACCGGCAATGTCTTCTTGATCGCCTTGGTGTCGCCGCTCGCATAGATCACGAGGTCCTTCACCGCGGCCTGCGCCCCGGTACCGCTGACCGGGCAATCCAGCATGGTATGGCCCGCCTTGCGCAGCACTTTCTCGGCGGCGAGCTTGTCGTCCAAGGCGAAGGTCGAGGCCTCGACCACGATATGCGGCTTTGCGTTTGCAGCCGCGATCTCGCTCACCACCGCATGCAAGGCCTTCGGGCTTGGCAAGCTGGTAATCACCATCGGAACCCGCGGCAGCAACTCTTTCACGTGATCGCAAATGGTAACGCCGGCTTTTGCCATCGCCTTGCGCCGCGCTGGATCGGTATCGATGCCGATTACCTCCCAGCCATCGGCGATCAGATTACGGGCGAAAGCGCCGCCCATGATCCCGAGACCGATGATACCGACCTTGCCTTTGCTCTTGCGTGCCACGATGGTTTCTCCGTTGCGGCGCGATCTTGGCCGCGCGCGTCGGTTACTATATGCCTTGCCACGCGGGCAAGTGTCCCGTCGTAAATGCAGGGGCCGTCATGCGTCCGCGAGTTTATGTCACACAGCCGATTGCCGAAAGCGCGCTGATAAGGTTGCGCGAGATCGCCGAGGTCGAGATTAATGACGATTCCAGCCGCGTCCTGCCGAAATCCAAGCTGGTCGATGCCGCAAAGCGCAACGATATCATCCTGTGCCTCCTGCATGACACGATCGACCGCGAGGTGCTGGCCGCCAATCCGTCGCTGAAGGCGATCGCTTCGATGACAATCACACCCGATCGCATCGACGTGGACGAGGCAACGACGCGCAAGATCATCGTCACCAACATTCCTGCCGTGGTCACCGATGCCACCGCCGATCTTGCCTTCGCATTGATGCTCGCGGTGGCGCGCCGGGTCGTGGAGGGCGACAAGGTGGTGCGCTCGGGCGTATTCCCCGGCTCGCAATCCAACCACCTTGCAGGCACCGGCGTTGCCGGCAAGACGCTGGGGCTTGTGGGCATCGGTCGCATCGGGCAAGCGGTGGCGCGGCGGGCGCGCGGTTTTGACATGAAGGTGCTCTATACCGATCCGAAGGCGCTGTCGGTAGAAGAAGAGCAGCGGCTGGGCGTGACACTGGTCAGCATCGACGAATTGCTCGGACAATCCGATTTCATTTCGCTTCACCCGGCGCTAAATGACGAGACCCGCCACATGATCAGCACCCGGCAATTCGCGCTGATGAAGCGCACGGCCTTCCTGATCAACACCTCGCGCGGGCCGATCATCGACGAACCGGCGCTGATACGCGCTCTGTCGGAAGGCCGTCTCGCCGGCGCCGGTATCGACGTCTACGAGAACGAACCGAAAATTGAGCGCGCGCTGCTGACCATGGACAAAGTGGTGTTGACCCCCCATCTCGGCAGCGCGGTGATGGAATTGCGCGAAAAGATGGCGCATGTCGTGGTCGACAACATCGCTGCGATTGTCGAAGGCAAGGAGCCGCCGAACTGCATCAATCCGACGGTGTTCGCGCCAGGGGCGTGAGACGAGCGGTCCGCTTCATTCCGCGGTCCAGCCGCCATCGATCACCAGCGACGTGCCGGTCATCAGCGCCGCGGCGTCGGACGCAAGGAACACGATCGCACCCATCAGGTCCTCGACCTGACCGAGCCGGCCAAGCTTGATCTTGTCCAGCACCGAGCGGCGGAACATCTCGTCCTGAAAGAACGGCCGGGTCATCGGCGTCTCGATGAAGGTCGGCGCCAGCGCGTTCACGCGGATGCCAAATGGCGCGAGCTCGATCGCCATGGCTTTGTTGAAGCCCTCCATCGCATGTTTGCTGGTGCAATAGACGCTGCGCCGAGCGCTGCCGACATGGCCCATCTGCGAGGACATGTTGATGATGGAGCCGGGCCGCTTCGCCTCGATCAGCCGTTTCGCCACCGCCTGCGCGACGAAGAAGGCAGAACGCACGTTGAGATTCAAGATGTGGTCGAAGTCCTCGACCTTCACCTCGACGAACGGCGCTGGGCGATTGGAGCCGGCATTGTTGACGAGGATATCAAAGGGTTCCGCGCTCGCGACGAAGGATCGTGCCGCCTCGACATCTGTCACATCGAGCACGGCCGCGTCCGCCTTGCCGCCTTTGGCGCGAATCTCATTCGCCGCCGCTTCGGTCTCCGGCTTCGTGCGTGAGATCAGCGTGACGTCGGCGCCTGCATCCGCCAGCGCCGCGGCGGCCGCCAGCCCGATGCCGCGTCCGGCGCCGGTCACCAGCGCGCGCTTCCCGTCGAGGCGAAAGGAGGGGGTGGAGGGGAGGGACATCACTCCGCCGCCGTTGCATAGGCGATGTTCCGCCCTCCGTACCGGCGCACGCGGATATTGGCTTGTTCGGCATGGCCGAGAAATCCTTCCAGCACGCATAGTCGCGAGCAATATTCGCCGATCATCGACGACGCCTCGTCAGTCAGCACCTTCTGATAGGTGCAGGTCTTGAGGAATTTCCCGACCCAGAGTCCGCCGGTATAGCGCGCGGCTTTCTTTGTCGGCAGCGTGTGGTTGGTGCCGATCACCTTGTCGCCGTAGGCGACGTTGGTGCGGGGTCCGAGAAACAACGAACCGTAATTCGTCATGTTGTTGAGGAAATAGTCCGGGTCGCGGGTCATCACCTGCACATGCTCGGACGCGATGCGGTCGGCTTCCGACACCATCTCGTCCACGGAATCGCAGACAATCACCTCGCCGTAATCCTTCCAGGCCTGGCCCGCCGCATCTGCAGTAGGCAAAATTGAAAGCAGCCGCTCCACCTCCGCCATCGTCTCCTTCGCGAGCTTTTCGGAGTTGGTGATGAGGACGGCGGGCGATGTCGGACCATGCTCGGCCTGCCCGAGAAGGTCGGTCGCGCAGATCTCGGCGTCCACCGAGTCGTCGGCGATGATCAGCGTCTCGGTCGGGCCGGCGAGCAGGTCGATGCCAATGCGGCCGAAGAGTTGCCGCTTGGCTTCAGCGACATAAGCATTTCCGGGGCCCACGATCATGTCGACCGGCGAAATCGTATCGGTGCCGAGCGCCATCGCCGCCACCGCCTGCACGCCGCCCAGCACATAGATTTCGTCGGCGCCGCCGAAATGCATGGCGGCGACGATCGCCGGATGCGGCCCGCCGCGATGCGGCGGCGCGCAAGCGATGATGCGCTTTACGCCAGCGACGCGCGCCGTGACAATCGACATATGCGCGGACGCCACCATCGGATAGCGCCCGCCCGGCACATAGCAGCCGATCGCGTTCACCGGAATATGCTTGTGGCCAAGGATGACGCCGGGGAGGGTTTCTACTTCGAGGTCTTGCAAAGTCTCGCGCTGCTTCTGTGCGAAATTGCGAACCTGAGCCTGCGCAAACCGGATGTCGTCGAGGTCGCGCCTGGACACTTGCGAGATCGCGCGTTCGATTTCCTGCACGTCGAGGCGGAAATTGGCAGGCTCCCAATTGTCGAATTTCTTCGACAGGTCGCGGATCGCAGCGTCGCCGCGCGACTTCACGTCTTCAAGGATGCTTTCGACGGTAGCGCGCACCTTGGCGTCGGCGGCCTCGACGGCGTCGGCGGACGGGCCGCGTTTGAGGAAGCGTGCCATGGGTCTTTCCTTTGTCTGCGGCAGTGAACGCCGCACTAGTGCGACGATGTGTGGCGATTGGCCAGCACACAGCGGATGCCGCCGCTCGGGTCGGCCACGTCACCTGTATAGCGCGGGATGAGGTGGACGTGAACGTGCATGCGCGACTGGCCGCCGGCACGGCCGACATTCACCCCGATGTTATAGCCATCGGGCTTGTGTTCCGCGGCGATGAACGCTTTCGCCTTGTCGAGCAGTTTGATGACGCTCGCCTTCTCGGCCGCAGTCATTTCGAAGAAATCGGCGACGTGCCTGCGTGGCACCACCAGGACGTGGCCCCTAGACAACGCGTTGTTGTCATAACGCACATAGGCATCTTCGGCCTCGAAAAGCACTTGGTCGAGTTGGCACAGCTCGCAGCCCTCTGCCATCATGCGGCCGCTATTTCATCGCCTGCGGGTTGATCGGCGATCCGGTGCCACCGGTGATGATCAGCGGCGGGCCGGAGAAGAAGAACTCATAGACCTTGTCCTTGGCGCAATCTTCCGCCAACTCCTTGAGATAGAAAATCTCGCCCATACAAAGGCCCATGGCCGGGATCACCACCCAATGCCAGGGCTGGTTGGCTTCGTCGGTTTCGTTCGGCCGCACCTCGCAGCCCCAGGTGTCCATGCAGAGCGCGCCGATTTGCTTGTCCTGGCACCAATAGCAATTCTCGAACATCACGCCGGGCGCATCGCCGCCGGCATAGCCGCCCCATTCGCCTTCCGACATGCAGCGCTCCATCTGGCCGGTGCGCACATGCACGAAATCGCCCTTGCGGATTTCGACGCCTTGCGCCTTCGCGCATTTGTCGAGTTCATCGTTAGAGATGCTTTCGCCATCCTGCATCCACTTCACGCCGCGGAAGCGCGCGATGTCGAGCAGCACGCCGCGGCCGACCATCTTGCTCTTGGAATGCTCGATGCCGAGCACCGACAGGCCGCGTGCATCGATCAGCTTGGCGTCATGGCCGTTATAGGCCTTGTCCTCATAGAAGATGTGGCCGAGCGCATCCCAATGCGTAGCACCCTGCACGCACAGCATGATCGTGTCGTCGGCGTAGCGGATCTTGTTCCAGTCCTGCTGGCCGGCAATCGCGTCGGTGCCGGTTGCCAGCATCTGGTGGATCGGGTTGAAGCGGCCACCGAACAGGCCGGTCTGTGGTCCGGTGCGGTCGAGCGGAATGCCGAGTGCGAACACCTTGCCGGTTTTCACGAGTTTCGCGGCATTGACGATGTCCTGCGGCGTTACGTGATTGAGCGTGCCGATATGGTCGTCCTTGCCCCAGCGGCCCCAGTTCGAGAGCTTCTTCGAGGCTTGCTCGATGGCATCACGCCCGACCTTGATATTCATCGACACGTCGTCCTCCACACCCATTGTCGTTGTGGCTCTTCCCGGAATGCGGGCGGCCCGCGGGGATTTTGATCAAGCGCGGGCGTTCCGTCTATGGACATTGTGCAATCAGCGGCGGGCTGACAAAGTTTTGACGATGTGGAATATCGTTGGCTGCTATGGGTTTGACAGGGACGGCGTCGACGCGTTGCGGGAGGTATTCATGCGCCTAAATGCAAACTTGTTTGTGGCCTTGGCGGTCAGCATCGCGTTCACCATGCCTGTCGGGGCGGGCTCGATTATCGAGGAGTGGGACAGCGTCAAGGCGCCGCCTGCTCCTGCGTTGAAGCCGGTTACAGTCGATCCGAAAACCACCGCGCTCCTGATGCTGGATTTCATGAATCAGAATTGCGGCAAGCGGCCACGCTGCCTGGCATCGATTCCGGCCATGAAGAAGTTGCTGGAGGCGGCGCGCACCTCGAAGACGCCCGTGATCTACAGTTTTATCGCGAATTCAACCGCCGACGATGTGATCAAGGAGGTGGCGCCGATCGCAGGGGAGCCTTCGGTGACGTCCGGTCCGAACAAATTTCTGCGCACCGATCTCGAGAAAATCCTTAAGGACAAGGGCGTCCAGACCGTGATCGTGGTCGGCACAGCGGCGAATGGCGCGGTACTGAACACTGCGTCACAGGCGGCGTTGATGGGCCTGAACGTGATCATCCCGGTCGACGGCATCAGCGGCGATCCTTACGCCGAACAATATACGGCGTGGCACATGCTCAATGCGCCCGGTGTTTCGGCCAAGTCGACACTGACCAGCAGTGACATGATGAAGTTCTAGTTCTCGTTTCCCGGGCGCGGTGTATCGCCACGTGCTGCACCGCGCCGGGACACCACACGTGTCAAACCTTCCCCAGCGCCCGCAACACGCGCCCGGGCGTGAACGGCATTTCCGTCAGCGGTTTGGCACCGAGCGGACGCAGCGCATCGTTGATCGCGTTCATCACGCAGGCCGGTGCGCCCGCGGTGCCGGCCTCGCCGGCGCCCTTGGCGCCGAGTTCGCTGTCGGTTGTCGGCGTTACGACGTGGCCCACTTCCATGTCCGGCATTTCCATCGCCATCGGTACGAGATAATCGGCCATGTTGCCGTTCAGCATCTGGCCGCGTTCGTCATAGAGGCAATGCTCGAACAAGGCGCCGCCCAGTCCCTGCACGATGCCGCCGCGCACCTGCTCATCGACAAGCTGCGGGTTAATTACTGTGCCGCAATCCTCGACGCACCAATGCTTCAGCAGCTTGATGAAGCCGGTATCGGTATCGACTTCCAGATACGAAGCCTGGATGCCGTTGGTGAAGGAGAACGCCCAGGCGCGCGGCACGTAATGGCGCGTCGCCACCATTTCGGCCTGAAAGCCGGGCGGCAGCGTATCGGGCCGGAAATAGCAGATGCGCGCGACTTCGCTGAGGCTGATGCGCTCGTTCTTGGTGCCTTTGTCGACCACGACGCTGTCGTTGATGTCGAGGTCATCTGCCTTGGCTTGCAGGATCGAGGCCGCGGCCGCGAGCACATTTTCGCGTAACGCCTTGCCCGCCTGCCACGCCGCTTCGCCGCCAATGCCGGCCGCGCGCGAAGCCCAGGTGCCGCCGCCATAGGGCGTGTTGTCGGTGTCGCCCATGATGACGCGCACGTTGTTCATCGACACGCCGAAGGCCGAGGCGACACATTGCGCGATCACGGCTTCCGCGCCCTGGCCCTGCTCGGACACGCCGGTATGGCAGAAGATAGCGCCCTGGCCGTCGAGCCGCACGGTCGCGCCGTCCTGCGCCGAGATTTTGGCGCCGCCGACGCCGTAGAAGGCCGCGCTCGGATTGGTCACCTCGATGAAGGACGCAAAGCCGATGCCGCGATGAATGCCCTTCGCGCGCGCCGCCGCCTGATCCGCGCGCAGCGCCTTGTAATCCATCATCTTCAAAATTTTGTCGGTCGATGCGATGTGTGAAAGCTTCTCGAACTTGATGCCGGAGGCCGCCGTGGCCGGATAGGCATTGTCCGGGTACAGGTTTTTCTTTCTCACCTCGATCGGGTCCATGCCGATCTTTGCTGCGGCAAGATCGACCAGCCCCTCGGTCACCGCCGTCGCGATCGGATGACCGACCGCGCGGTATTGGCACATCACGTTCTTGTTCTGGAACACGACGCGCGCGCGGGCGCGATAGTTCGGGCAGGCATAGGGCCCGCCAGTGAGGTTCACCACCTGATTGGCTTCGATGCCGGAGGTACGCGGATAGACCGAATAAGGTCCGATGCCGGTGAGATCGTCGATCTCGAAAAAGGTGATCGTGCCGTCCTTGTTGATGCCGATCCGGCCCTTCACGCGATGGTCGCGAGCGTGAATGTCGGTGACGAAGCTCTCGAGCCGGTCAGCGACGAACTTGATCGGGCGTTTAAGCAGTTTCGACAACGCCACTACCGCCATCTCGTCGGCATAAGTATGCACCTTGATGCCGAAGGAGCCGCCGACATCCTTGGTGACGACCCGGATCTGATGCTCTTGCAAGCCAAGATGTTTGGCGAACAGATTCTGCATCATGTGCGGCGCCTGGGTCGCGTGATAGACCGTGAGCCGCTCGTCGCCCGGATTCCAGTCGGCCAAAATGGCGCGGCCTTCGTTGCAGACGCCGGTATGGCGACCGAACAGGAACGTCTGCTCCACAACCGCGTCGGATTCCTTGGCCGCCTTGTCGACCTCCCCGACATCGAGCGTGCGCTCGAAGGTGAGGTTGTCGCCGAGCTCGGGATGGATCACCGGCGTCTTTGGATCGAGTGCAGTTTCCGGATCGGTGACGGGAGTCAGTTCCTCGTAATCCACCTCGATCAATTCGCAGGCGTCTTCGGCAAGCGCGCGCGACTGCGCCACAACTGCACAGACTGCCTCGCCCTGCCAGCAGGCGCGGTCGATGGCGAGCGCGTTCTGTGGGGCCGACTTAATGCCCTTCAGATGCGTCAGCACGCCGACCCAGGGCGTGATGACTTTCGCGAGTTCAGGCCCGGTGACGACGGCGATGACGCCCGGCGCCTTCTCGGCTTTGCTCTTGTCGATCTTCCTGATGCGGGCATGCGCAAACGGCGAACGCAGATAGGCGACGTGGCCCATGCGCGGTAGCACCATGTCGCTGACATATTGCGCGCGGCCCTGCGAAAGCCGCTTCAGGTTCGGGCGCGGCACCGAGCGGCCGATATAGGAATTCGGCCGGTCCAGTGCGGTGAGCGGCGAGGGCAGGTCGGAGACGATTTTCATTACAAGAACCGCGTGGGCCAGAGAATAGTGCGCCACATATGGGCGGAGGGACTGCTGTCGAGGCCAAGGCCTTCCTTCGGCTGCCGGAAGTTGCGGCCGATGATATCGACGAAGTCGTCAAGCTCGACCTTGGCGTTCGGATCGAATGAATAGATGTCGTTCAGGCAGATCAGGCGCGAGGTCATGTACCATTTGTGCTTTCGCGCGCGCTGATATTCGTCAACGATGTAGTTCTCCGGCCGATAGTCGGGGCCAAAAAATCCCTTGTAGAGGTCAGGATAGCCGTAACCAACCGATTCATCGGGAAAGAAACGCAGCGCCTGATGAGTCTTTATGGCCCAGGCGATCTCCTCATCGACGTAAGGCTCGATCATCTGCGCGCCCCAATAGCCGTGGTCGCAGCGGATGAAACTCACGACCGCAATGTCATGAAGCAGGCAGGCCAGCACGACCTTTTCCGGCTGGCCGCCCTTCAGCGCATGGTTGGCGCTCTGCAGCAGATGTGCGGTCGAGGCGAAGCGGTTGCGGAAATAATCGACCAGTGTCGGCTTCTCCGGCATGCGCGGCAGCCGCGGATCTTCGCCCATCAGGAAGAACTTGCCGGGATGCTTTGCCTTCATTCCCGGAGCGGTGTCATACGTCACCTGTCCTTCCATCAGATAGCCGATGGTCGATTTGGTGATGATGCGCTCCATCTCGTGCATCTTCTCTTCTTCGAGCGCGTCGGCGCGTTCCGACGGGCTCAAAGGGCCGTTATGACCGTGATGATGGCTCATGTGCGTCCTCACGCTTTTGTTGCGCGCGCCGCCGCCACCGATTCCACCGCATCGACGATGGCGTGATAGCCGGTGCAGCGGCAGTAATTGCCGGAGATATGTTCGCGGATTTCCTCGCGGCTCGGGGTCGTGCCGCTGGCGAGCAACTCCTGCGCCGTCAGCAACATGCCGGGCGTGCAATAGCCGCATTGCAGCGCGTTGCGTTTCTCAAACGCATCTTGAAGGTCGGCGATCTCGCCGGTGTCCGACACGCCTTCGATGGTCTCGACGCTGGCGCCGTCACATTGCACCGCGAGCATGAGACAGCCGCGCACCACTTCGCCGTTGACGCGCACCGAACAGGCACCGCAGACGCCATGCTCGCACCCGATATGGCTGCCGGTAAGGATCAGATCGTCACGCAGGAAATCGACCAGCGATTTTCGCGCTTCCACGCGCGCGTTGACGTGCTCGCCGTTGACGGTCAAAGCGATGTCGTAGCTCGTCATGCCCGCGCTCCCATCAACTGCGTAGCGACTCGTCGCAGCAGCACTCCGGCGAGATGTTTTTTCACGGCACCATCTTCCTGAATGTCGTCGGGCGGATCGAGATCGGAGACCAACGCCTTGACGGCGGCATCAACGTTGCCTGCGGCCAGAGCCGCTTCCGCGCCCTTGGCGCGCAACGGCGTCAGCGCCACCCCAAAATAGGCAAGCCGCACATCGTTCAACGTAGAACCGTCGGCGCGCGCGGAGGCGGCGAGCCCGGCTAGCGCATAATCGCCGTGGCGGCGCGACAATTCGGCAAAGCCGTAGCGCATTTCCGGCTTCGCGGCCGGAAGGCGGATCGCGGTAAGAACGTCGCCTGCGCCAAGCGAGGTTTCGTAAAGGCTCTTGAAGAAATCGTCGGCCTTTACGCTGCGTTTGCCGTGCGGCCCCACGATTTCGACTTCACCGCCGAGTGCGAGCAAACAGGCCGGCAGTTCAGCGGCTGGATCGGCGAATGCGATGGAGCCGCCGATTGTGCCGCGGTTGCGGATGGCGGGATGCGCGATATGTGGCAGCGCCATTGCGATCAACGGCGCGTGCTTGGCAATCACGTCGGATTTCGCCGCGGCGGCTTGCCGCACCATGGCACCGATTTCGGCGTAGCCGTCTCTCAATGCGATGGCGTCCAGGCCCGAGATGCCGTTGAGGTCGATCAGGATCGACGGTTGGGACAGCCGCATGTTGAGCGTCGCCATCAGGCTTTGCCCACCCGCTAGCAACCTCGCGCCTTCGCCATGTTCGCCAAGGAGCTTGACCGCATCCTCGACCGAACGTGCCTTCGCATACGCAAACGGCGCCGGCTTCACACTGACCTCCCATTGCAGTTTTTCTTTTTTCTTATTCTGGCGGGGAAAGCGCGCACGTCAACCACAACCCGTCATTCCGGGAGGCGCGCATTTGTGCTCGGAGCCAAAATCCAGCGGCACACTCTGCGTATATTTCTGGAATCCGGGTTTGCCTGCTTCGCAGGCGTCCCGGAATGACTGCCCCAACTATTCCGAATGCCGGTTGGTGAAGCGGGCATTGCCGAGCCCAGTGCCGATCGTGAGCGCCGCCCAATGGTCGACATCCTGCATGAACGGCGTCTCGCTCAGGCCCTGCACCACCGCGTCGTTATGCAGAACGATCGCGGTATCGTCCCCGCCGATTTTCGGTATCGCCTCATAGATCCGGGTCGGCAGGTTAAAGCGGCTGGATTCCCAGTTGCCGGGCAGATTCTGCGCCCCGCGATCGATCGAACCATCCGGTTCAATCATGCCGGGGCAGCCGATGCCGATGAACGGCGCCAGCTTGACCTTCTCCGTCTGCGCGCGTTCGATCAGCCGCTTCAGCATTCCCACGAGATTGTCGATGGCTTCCTCGCGCTTGACGTCGTCTTCGTCGGCATGCCGCCACAACTCGTATTTCCACACGCAGGCCTTGGAGAGATCGGTTTTCTTGTTCAGGTTAAGATTGACAATTCCGGCTCTGATATTCGAACCGCCAATATCGACTGCCAGAATCGCGCCATGCGCCTTGAACATCCATGCAGGCGCGAGATGTGCGGCACCGAGCAATCCGGCTTCGTCCGGTTCATTGCGAATTGGAACGAGGTCGACCTTTACCTTGTCTGCTTTCAGGATGACGGAGGCGCGGCCGATCGCCAATTCGCCGACGCGCCTGGCTCGAAAGCCGCCGCCGATCACGATGCGTTCTGTACCAATCCAAGCCTTCAGCTTCAGGAAGCGCCGTATGACCAGCGCCAATTCCTGAGCGAAGTCTTCGATTGCACCGTGAATGACCCCGGCCGCTTCGGGATCGCCTTTGGTCAGCAATTCGTCGAGTTGCTTTTTGCTCAGGTCGTCGGTCGGGGTGTCGCCGAAAGGATCGTCGCCGACCTTGCGCAAGGCCTTTCGCCAATTGTCTACGATGTCGGTGAAGGCGCCCTTGCTGGCCCGGTCGCCGAGAAAGCCTTCATCGTCCTTCAATTCGACATTGTAGCTGTCGACCTCGACTGACGGTAGCCGCGCCGCTCCGTGCGCCGCCACCGCGATCAATGTCTTGCTATCGGCCATGACGACGCCCTCCAACGCGGAATAACCGCCGGAAGGGCGAAAGGTTTCAGCGCTAGAGAGTCTTCACGATATCGATCGCGCGCCGAAGCAGCGTCTCCGACGCTTCCCGCGTGCGAAACGCCGAGTGCGTCGACAGCGTGACATTCTCCATCTGCGTGAGCGGATGGTCGCCGTTTAGCGGCTCGTTGCGGAAAACGTCGAGCCCGGCATGGCGGATCTGGCCAGAGCGCAGCGCGGCGAGCATGGCGTCCTCGTCCACCAACGCGCCTCGTGCCGTATTGATAAGGATTGCGCCTTTCTTCATTCGCGCGATGCGGGCGGCGTCGATGAAACCCCGGGTTTCGTCATTGAGGGCGAGATTGAGCGACACCACGTCCGATCGCGCCAGCAGATTGTCGAGTTCGACCAGCTCGACCGGCGCATCGGCGCGCGGGCTGCGATTATGCGCGATCACCTTCATTCCGATGCCCTTGGCGATGCGCGCAGTTTCCGAACCGATGCCGCCGAGCCCGATGATGCCGAGCGTCTTGCCGAGAAGCTGCATGCCTTCGAGAGGTTTCCAGGTGCCGACGCGAAGTGTCCGGTCCATGCGCGCGATCTCGCGAGCGCAATCGAACATCAGCGCGATCGCATGCTCGGCGACTGCGGTGTCGCCATAGCCCTTGATGGTGTGGACGGTGACGCCGAGTTCCTTCAGCTCCGCAACATGCATGTAGCTCTCCGCGCCCGTGCCAAGGAAAACGACATGCTTGAGAACTCTTGCATTTCGCGACGATCGGCGTCGGCATGTAGGAATGGTCGTCGAGGACGACGTCATAGCCGTCGAGCAGACGCGGCAGTTCTTCAGCTTTGAACGGCGCCGTATTCACCGTGACAGGCGGGTCGCCCGCTCCGTGAACGCTGTTCCAGACCGGCTCAAGCTGATGATTGCAGTCGATGAAGATGGATTTCATGGCGACCCTACAGTCCGGCTACGGAAGCAATAGCCGACAGATCGGCCCCCTTCGGGATATTGAGGTGGAATGTCTGTCGCAACACGTCGATGAGTTCGTCGGCGCTCGAAATGATTCGGTGCTCGGACACTCCGCCGCGGCGATGAAGGCTCAATCGGTTATTGCGTAGCGTGTAGCGGTGGTCGGCAAGCGGCAGTGCTGCCATCAGCGTGCGGGTGAAGATCGAATCCGGCGAAGTGGAAATGAACCAGTTCGCCAATCCCAGTCAGCGGCCGCCTGTTCGGCGAGCGATAGCTGAAACAGCGGGTGCCAGTCGCCGTCGATTTTGGCCTGTATCTGAAATTCCTCGTGCATGGCGACGATCCGATAGTTGCCGTGCGGCGTCTCCTGCTCGATGTCGGCCACGAAGCGCAGCGGCGCGGTCAGCGTCAACCCTCCGAAGCCGACATCGGCGAGGAATTCGCCTTCGGGCAGCGAGATCAGAAGCGCCATGTGATGACGCGCGGCGACCTTGCCCGGCGCCTGCCATTGTACGCGACCCGCCAGGCTGCGCACGCGAAAGCCCATCGCCTGCAGCGCGGACATGAGCAGCGTATTGTGCTCATAACAATAGCCGCCGCGGCCGCGGGTGATGAGCTTGTCGACCAGGGAGGGAAGGTCGAGACGTATGGGCGCTTTCAGAAGCACATCCAAATTCTCGAACGGGATTGAGGAGGGATGGCGAAGATGCAGTTCGCGCAGTGCTTCGAGCGAAGGGGCGCGTGCACCGGCATAGCCAATGCGTCTGAAATAGGAGTCGAGTTCGAGGTCTGTCGTCATTTTGCTTTCGGCCCCGGCATTCGGGCGCCGCACCATAGTGGATTTGCCCTGCGTCACAAGCCTCGCAGTCATGTCGCAGCGTCGCTGTAAAGCTGTGCTAGGAGAATCGCATGACCGCGCTCAAATCTATCCTGATCATTGCACTGGCCGGCTATCTCGGCCTCCTTGCGATCATGTATGTGGCGCAGCGCGCGCTGATGTATTTTCCGGACATCACGCGTATCGCGCCGGCCGATGCCGGATTTCCGCAGGCTGCCGAGATAATGCTGCAAGCGGCCGACGGCACAAATGTGATTGCTTGGCATGTGCCACCAAAGGAGGGCAGGCCGGTTGTCGTCTATTTCCACGGCAATGGCGGATCGCTGCACTATCGCGTCGCGCGCTTCCTGCCCCTGGTCGCGGACGGCACCGGACTTGTCGCCTTGTCTTATCGCGGTTTTGGCGGCTCGCAAGGGTCGCCGAGCGAAGCGGGACTGATCGACGATGCGCGTGCGGCTTACGGTTTCGCGCGAGCGCAACACCCGGATGCGAAGATCGTGCTGTGGGGTGAATCGCTCGGAACCGGCGTTGCGGTCGCGATTGCCGCGGAGCAGGAAGCCGCCGCCGTTGTGCTGGAAGCACCGTATACTTCGACCGCCGATATCGCGTTCGCCGCCTATCCCTTCATTCCGGTACGGCTGCTGATGAAGGATCAATTCCGTTCCGATGAACGCATCGGCAAGGTCAAGGCGCCGCTGCTCGTGTTGCATGGCGCGCAGGATCGCATCATTCCGGTGTCCTATGGCGAGCGGTTGTTTGCGCTCGCCAATGAGCCGAAGCATTTCGTCCAGTTCGCGCGCGGCGAGCACGAAAACCTTGATCAGCACGGCGCCCTGCAGGCGGTGCGTGACTTTCTGACAAAGCTAAATCTCTAACGCTGTTGCGCCGGGCGCGGCGGTGCTGCGGGTGCGGCCGGCACTGCCGGACGCGGGCTCGGCGTCCCGGGATTGAGCAAGTCGCCGAGGATGGTCGCAGCGCCAAGGAGCAAATCGCTCCGCCACTTCCGCCACCCCCGCCGATATTCGTCACCCGCTCCGGCACGAATTTATGCGCGTTGGCGAGGGCGACCGCGAGCACATTCGGGTTCTTGTCGACGAAGCCGAATACGCGGTCCAGGATAAGTTCGTATTGCCGCAGTTTTACGGTGGCGTCGGCGCCCAGCACCTCGGTCTGGGCGCGCTGGCCTTCCGAGATGAATGTCAGCCGGTCGCGTTCGCCCTGGCCCTGATTGCGCAAGGCCTGCGCATTCTGCACCGAGGTCTGCACGGCGATTTCCGCGCGCACCAGATCGCTCTGCTGGTCGGCCGTCGCTTTGGCCTTGTCCGATTCGATGCGCTTTTCCTGTGCGCCCTTCTCCTGAATGAAAGCCTTCGCGAGCTGCGTCGCGAGCTGCTCGCGCCGCACCGCGACCAGAAGCTCAGGCGGGATGGCCGGCTCGCCCAGCCGCACTTCGCGGATGGTGACGCAGGATTTCAGCGCCTCCGGCCGGATGCGGCGCTCGATCTCGCCCTCGATCAGCGGACGCTGGTTGATGAGGTCGAGCACCTTGGTCGGCCGGTTGACGGTGACGAAGATCGGCTTGCCGTCGGCTTTCCAGCATCGGCTTGCCGTTCTCGTCGACGCTGCGCCTCGGTCACCTCGTAGCTGCCGCCGGCGACGTCGCGGGTGATGGCGCGGATCGAGGGCGTGAGCACGCGGTCCTCGACCTGCCTTGAGCGTGCCGACGCCCGCCACCACGCACGAGGCCTCCGTCGGAGATACCTGCGCGACGACGCGCAGTTCAAGCGGCACGTCCCAGCCTTCCATCTTCACGAACACGGCCCGGTCGGCGTTGTCCTTGTCCTCGGCACGTCGACTTCGGTGCGGTTCTGCACGATATCGCCCTTGGCATCGACGGTGAGCGAGATCGTTGGCGCGCTTGTAGCCGCCGGCATAGGTCCACACTTGCGCGCGGGTATCGATCTCGGTGATACGCGAAGGCATCCGGATTGAAATAGTATTTGCCTGGCTGCAGAGACTTGTCCCACACCCCGATGCAGCCGACCGGCACGATCGGCGCGTCGAGCCGCTGCGATTGCTGATCCTTGTTGACGATCAAGTCGCATTTGTCCGGCTTGCTCGCGCTTCAAGGTGCCGAGATCGATATCGGCATGCACGTTCGACTTCACGACGCCGACGAAGCCGCGCCTTGACTTCCTTGGCGTCGACTTCCGTCACGTCCCACAGATAGCGGTTGAGCCGATACTTGCCGGGTGTCAGCACGGTCAGCTGCGGGCCGCGCTGGCCGCCATTCTTCAGGAACACTTCGGCATCCAGCATCCGGTAGCCCATCGCGACCGGGAACGGATCGGCGAAGGCCTGGCCGGCCCGCAGCGCGGCGCCGTCGCGCGCCGATAACACCCCGACCTTGCCGGTGGGGATCAGAATCTCCGACTGGATTGGTGTCGACCGAATAGAGCACGTTGACCAGCGGCCAGAAATGAAAGCCGGGGGTGAGGATATGCGCCTGCGGACCGTTTTCGCCGTGGGTTGCGAGGATGCGGCCTTCGGTCAGCGAGCCGCCGCCATAGATGCGGAACATCTGTCCGAGATGACCGTCCGGCACATGCACGAAGGACGTCGACAGGATAGCGATCGCAATCAGCGCTACACCGGCGAGCCGCACCAGATTGACGGTGATTGCATTGCGGAAGCTTTCCGGCAGCAGCGTCGACGCGCCGGCCAGCAGGATCGCGCCGACTACGACGCCGATGATCAACCCGAGCATGACAATCTTCCCCGTGACTCTACCGCGCCGCAGCGCCTCAGGCGTGCGGTGCGAAAACGTCCCCGCGCAGTCTAGCCCTAAACGGAAGGCGCGGGGAGCGCGCTTTCGCGAATCCCGGCCAAGTGAGGTAGCGTTGCGTTGCGGCATCGCGACTGGGGAAAAGCCCGGAATATGTGCAGCGTTGCGCGGTTATCGACTTCGGGGCCGCGCGCGGTCACAATCCGGCTGGCGGCGCAGACCGCCAAAAAAGAGGGGAGACGCAACTATGACCGATACCACGCGAAGCTCGCATCCATGCCTATCGATGACCGACAATATTGCGATGTCGACCGGCGATTTCCTGCTGCTTTGCGGACGCATCCTGCTGGGATGGATTTTCCTGCGCAGCGGATGGGGCAAGATCGACAATATTGCCGCCTATTCGGCGGGGTTTCCTGCCCGCGGGCTGATGCCCTGGATGGCCTGGATCGCGGTACCGTTCGAGTTCCTGGGCGGAATTGCGCTCATCCTCGGCCTCGCCACGCGCTATGTGGTGATCGGCTTCATCATCTTCATGCTGGTCGCGACCTTCTCCTCGCATGCCTATTGGAATTTTACCGATGTGGCGCAGCGGCGAATTCAGGATTCGGCCTTCTGGAAAAACCTCTCCATGACCGGCGGCCTTTTGCTGCTGTTCGTAACCGGGCCTGGGAAGTGGAGCCTCGACCATTGGCTCGCGAAAAGGTAGCGGACGCATGCTCCGATTGTGCCTTGCGCTTGTAATCCACGCGATGGCGGTTCACACCGCCATCGCACAAACCGGAATGACTCCCGTGACTCCTGCCGTCCTGAAAGACCTTGCACCTACCGGCACGCTGCGTGCCGCGATCAATTACGGCAACGGCGTACTGGCGCAGCGCGGCGCCAATGACCAGGACGCCCAGGGTGTATCCGCCGCTCTCGCGCGCGAGCTTGCGAAGCGGCTTGGCGTGCCGCTTCGCTTCGTCGGCTTCGATGCAGCGGGCCACGTTTTCGATGCTCTCGCCAAGAAGGATGAAGCGAAAACCTGGGATATCGCCTTCCTCGCCATCGAGCCGGTGCGTGCCGCCGAAATCGCCTTCACCGCGCCCTATGTGCTGATCGAGGGCACCTACATGGTGCGCAAGGATTCACCGCTGAAAGAGATCGGCGACGTCGATCGCCCAGGCATTCGCATCGCGGTCGGGCCGAAATCGGCTTATGATCTTTATCTCACCCGCACTCTGAAGCACGCCGAGCTAGTGCGCGCGGAGGTCGGCGGCGGCGAGGCGATGATCAAGCTGTTCTCCCGCGAAAATCTCGACGTTGTGGCCGGTGTGCGCCAGCCGCTCGAGGACTATGCCAGCACCGATCCGAATGTGCGGGTGATGAGTGGCAAGTTTCAGGAGATCCGTCAGGCTATGGGTACGCCGCAGGGACGCGATGCCGGTGCGGCTTATATGAAAGCTTTTGTCGAGGAGATGAAGGCTTCCGGGTTCGTCGCCGATGCACTCTCCCGCAGCGGGCAGAAGGCCACTGTCGCGTCGGCCGAGAAATAGGCTCAGCGCCCCGGCCGGCGGTTAAAGTCCTTTGACGCTATTGCCAAGCGCCGTTCCGGTTTCCATTCTGCAAACCATGACATCGCGATGCATCGGATTTGTGCGAAACGTGGCGTTAGCCGTTGCCCTGCTTTCCGTCCTTCTGGTTTCTCAGGCATTTGCTCAGTCCAGCGCCGAGTCAGAAATCCGCGCTGCCTTTACCCAATGGACCGAGGATTTCAATGCGGCGCGTGGCGAAAAGGTGTGCGACCTCTTCGCCAAGGACCTCATGTCGGATTATCGCGGCGTGCCCGAACGCGGCTATGAACGGCAATGCCAGATCCTGCAGGCTGCGTTCGCCGACGGCGCACGCCGCTATCATTACGCACTCGTGATCAAAGAAATCCTAGTGTTTGGCGAGATTGCGATCGCGCGCGTAACCTGGACGCTGACGATCCGTCAGACCACGAGTGGGGTCGAAACCAAGATAGTTGAACCGGGCCTTGACGTCTTTCGCCGGGACAGCGACGGCAAATGGCGGATCATCCGCTATCTGGCGTACGACGAGGGATGACAGGTCCATTGTTCGGCCTCGTCCTTCGGTAAGAAGAATTCAGAGATCACAAGCTCGATAAGAATTTCGAATTGACAACTCCTATTATTTCGATAAGTCTGGACATATGGAATCAAAAATGGCCATTTTGGCGTTGTCCGCTCTAGCTCAAGAGACGCGGCTCGATGTCTTTCGGCTGCTCGTCAAGCACGAGCCCGGTGGGCTGCCGGCCGGCGATATCGCGAAAGAACTGGCGGTTCCGCACAACACCCTGTCATCGCATCTTTCGATTTTGGCGCGGGCAGATCTGGTGTCGTCGGAGCGTCGAAGCCGATCCATCGTTTATCGCGCCAATCTTGCGACTTTTGAAATCCGTCGCCTTGTTTCTGCTGAAAGACTGCTGCGGCGGAAAACGCGAATTGTGCGCGTCGCTGATCGAGAGCCTGAAGCCGTGTTGTCTGCCGAAGGAGAAAGCAAATGTCAGGGCGCGTGTATAACGTTCTGTTCCTGTGTACCGGCAACAACGCGCGCTCGATCATGGCGGAATCGATCCTGCGCAAGGACGGCGGTGGAGGTTTCAGATCCTTTTCTGCGGGAAGCCAGCCGAAAGGCGTCGTGAATCCATTCGCGCTCAAGGTACTTCGCGCCGCCGATTATCCGACCGATCGCTTGCGCTCCAAGAACTGGCAGGAATTTGCAGCGCCGGATGCACCGGTGATGGATTTCGTTTTCACCGTCTGTGACAACGCTGCCGGCGAAGCTTGCCCGTTGTGGCCGGGGCAGCCGATGACCGCGCATTGGGGCATTGAAGACCCGGCCGTGGTCGAGGGTACCGATATTCAGAAAGAGGCCGCCTTCGTCACGGCGTTTCGGCATCTTAAGAACCGCATTTCCGTTTTTGTTTCGTTGCCGCTGTCGTCGATCAACTCGCTCTCGCTTGGAACGAAACTGCGCGAAATCGGACGCCTGGACGGCTCCACGTCCGGCCAATCGCAAGCAAGTTAATGGCGGGATTTGATGTGAGCCGGCGCCTAGTGTCGGAAGTCACCGGCACGGCGCTACTCGTTGCCACCGTCGTCGGCTCCGGCATCATGGCGGAGACTTTGACCAAGGATACCGGCCTTGCGCTGCTCGGCAACACTCTGCCGACAGGCGCGATCCTGGTGGTGCTGATCTCGATTTTCGGCCCGATCTCCGGCGCGCATTTCAACCCGGCCGTTACGATGGTTTTTGCACTCCGGAGTGAAGTGTCGCCGAGCATCGCCGGATTATATGTCGCGGCGCAGATCGTGGGCGGCATTGCCGGCACAATCGCAGCGCATATCATGTTTGCGCTCCCGATCATCGAGGCATCCACCAAAGTCAGAACCGGCGGCGCGCAATGGTTCGCGGAGGCGGTGGCTGCATTTGGATTGATCGTGACAATTCTTGCGGGAATTCGTTTCCGGCCAAACGCGGTGCCGTGGCTGGTCGGCCTCTATATCACCGCTGCCTATTGGTTTACGGCCTCGACGTCGTTTGCAAATCCGGCGGTCGCGATTGCCCGTGCCTTGACCAATACCTTCTCGGGAATTCGTCCGGTCGATCTGCCGGGTTTTATTGCCGCCGAATTGTGCGGCGCGTTTGTCGGCATGCTGTTCATTGGCTGGCTGCTGCGCGCCCAGACCCGCGTCACTGCCGGGTGACGCGCGGTTACGTAATTTCCCTGAAGGGCGACCGCCCACAAAGCATGATCCTTAACGGCCTTGACCATTGCGGCGCGCGGCGGCTTTTGGCAGCTTACGTCCCATAACAATGGCTCGGCCGGTTCAGGCCGACCGGGAGGATCAGAAATGACGTTTATTTCGCGCAGAATCGTGCTGTCCGCGGCAGCGCTGCTGGCGCTTGGCGCCGTCATGGCGACGGCCCAGACCCCGCAGCAGCCGGTCGAACTGAAGCTTGCCTATTATGTCGGCGATCAGCACGCCATGTCTCAGTGGCTGATCAAGTGGGCCAACCAACTCGAGAAGGATTCGGGTGGCCGCATCGTCGTGAAACGCTTCCCCGGTGCGCAGATGGGTCCGGTGCAGCAGCATTATGATTTCGCGCGCACCGGCCAGGCCGACATTTCCTGGTTCCTGCATGGCGCGACGCCAGGCCGTTTCCCGCTGACCGGAATCGTGCAAGTACCCTATCTCGTCGGATCCGCGGAGATCGGCACCAAGGTGCTGAACGATCCCGAATTGCGCGCGAAATATCTCGATCCAGAGCACAAGGGCGTGAAGGTGCTCGCACTCTTCACCCATCAGCCCGGCAACATTCATACCACCAAAAAGCCAATCAAGTCCGTCGACGACGTGAAGGGCATGCGACTGCGCTTTGCTTCGCCAGAAATTCGCGACTTCGTCGCGGCGCTCGGCGGTTCGCCGGTCGGCGTCGCACCGACCGAACAGGTCGAGCAGATGCAGAAGGGTACGCTCGACGGCGTGGTGATCGACTATGGCGGCGCCGAAATCGCTTTCAAGATGGGCGGCACGGTAAAGCACTCGACAGAGATGTATTCCTACGTCGCAAGCTTCGGGCTCGCGATGAACGAAGACACCTGGAACAAGCTGCCGCCAGATCTGCAGCAGCTCATAGCCAAGTCACTGGTCGGCATCGAAAAGGAAATCGGCCAGGCTTGGGATTCGCTCGATGCACCCGGCAAGAAGGCGCTGCTCGATGGCGGCGGCGAAGCGATCAAGCTGTCGCTGGAGGAAGACGCCAAGTTCCGCAAGATCGGTGCTGAAGTTGCGGTCGCCAAGGTGAAAGAACTGGACGGCAAGGGCATGCCCGCCAGCGCCGTCTACGAGACCATGAAATCGCTTGCCGACAAGCACTCGAAGGATTCCAGGAACTTCTGGGCCAACTGAGAAAAGAACCTGCGACCGGCGGGTCTAACACCCGCCGGACTTTCCCCTTCTTCGAATTTTCCGGAGACATCGTGAAGCGTTGGGCCGACCTGTGCTCGCTTGCCTGCGGCCTGATCGCGGCGGTGTTTCTTTGCGCTATGATGCTGCTGACTGTCGCGGACGTCACGCTGAGGGGTTTGTTCAATTATCCGATGCGCGGCGTCTTCGAGCTGATCGAGCTCTTGCTCGCCGGCACTTTTTTCGTCGCATTGCCGGCTGTGTTCCTGCGCGACGAGAATATCCTGGTCAATTCGATCGACGATTTTGCGCCGCGATGGGTTCCCTTTCTCAAGCGCTGCGCCGAGCTGATTGCGGTCGTCGTGCTGGCGGTGATGGCCTGGCGCGGATGGATCGCGGCAAAGGACAGCTACGAATTCAACGACGTGACCGCCGATCTCGGTCTGCCACGTGTGTGGCACTGGACGGCGGTCCTGACCGGCTTGGTTGGCGCGGCATTGGCAGCGCTCTATATGGCGCTGCGCCGGGAGCCCAAGCCATGAGCGTGACGGCGATTGGGTTGCTCGGCGTCGGGCTCCTCCTGGTGCTGATTTTCCTGCGCATACCGATCGCGATCGCGCTCGCGGCGTGCGGCCTGCTTGGCTATGCCGCGCTGGACGGCTGGCACAAGGCGCTGACCATGTTCGGGCTCACCCCCTATCAGCTCGCGAGTTCTTATTCCTTTTCGGTGATCCCGCTGTTCATCCTGATGGGTACAGTGGCGGCTCGCGGCAACATGGCCCAAGAGCTGTTCCAGGCCTGCAACGCGGTGTTCTCCGGAATCCGTGGCGCGCTCGCAAATGCGACGATTGCGGCCTGCGCCATGTTCGGCGCGATCTGCGGCTCCTCGATCGCGACGGCTGCGACCTTCTCCAAGGTTGCGATCCCCGAAATGCGCCGGCACGGCTACGACCCCGCCTTCTCCGCAGGCGCGGTGGCTTCGGCCGGCACGCTCGATGTCCTTATCCCGCCCTCGGTGCTGATCGCCATCTACGCCATCGTTGCAGAACAGTCGCTGGTGAAGCTTTACGCCGCCGCCTTCGTGCCGGGCTTTGTGCTCGCGGCACTCTACGTGATCGCGGTGTGGCTCGTCGCCTGGGTCAAACCGCACTGGATTCCCAAGGTGGATTCGATGCCGCTGCGCGTGCGGGCAAAAGCCTCTCTCGGCATGTGGAAGCTCGGCGTGTTGTTCTTCTTCGCGGTGTTCGGCATCTACCTCGGCTGGTTTTCGCCGACCGAGGCCGCGGCGATGGCAGCCTTTGTCGCGATCCTGATCGCCTTCGGTACCCGCGCAATGAACTTTCGCGATCTGATCGATTGCCTGCTCGAGACCGTCTACACCACGGCGTCGATTTTCTTTATCGTGGTCGGCGCCTTCATCTTCTCGCGCTTCATCGTGCTGACGCAGTTTCCGAACGAATTGACCAAATGGGTGCAGGTGGTGGGGTTTTCGCCATTCTGGATCCTGATGATGGTGATGGCGCTCTATATCCTGCTCGGCACCTTCCTCGATGAAGTCTCCACCATCCTGATCACGGTGCCGGTGACGCTGCCGCTGATCAATTCCATCGGATATGACGGCATCTGGTTTGGCATCTTCGTAACCGTCATGTGCACCATCGGCCTGATCAGTCCACCGACCGGGATGACGGTGTTCGTGATTCAAGCGCAGCATCCAGATATCCCGGTCGCGCGCATTTACCTCGGCACGCTGCCATTCCTCGCCGCCGATTTTGTGCTGGTGGCCCTATTAATCTTCGTGCCATCGATGGTGATGTGGCTGCCGAATATCATAGGCTAGACCGCGTTTTTCAGCGCGCGCAATTGGTGCGCAGAAAGCCCGCGAGATCGTCGGTCACGAAATCGACATGTGCCGCGTCGCGGCCTTCCAATTCCCAGTCCTCGCGGAACACCTCGCGAGTACCCTCCGGCACCACCAGCACCGTGGTCATGCCGAGTGCATGGGGGACAGCAAGATTGCGCGCGAGGTCCTCGAACATCGCAGAGCATGACGGATCGACGCCGTGGCGGACGAGGAAGCGCTCGTAGGTGGCGGCCGAAGGTTTCGGCTCGAGCTCGGCCTCAATGATGCCAAACACGTCCTCGAAATGGCCGTGGATGTCGAGCCGCCGCATCACGGCGTCCGCATGCTTGCGGGTGCCGTTGGTGAGAATGAGCTTGCGGCCGGGCAGGGCTTCGAGCGCTGCGCCCAGCGCGGGATTGGGCGTAAGTGGCGAATGATCGATCTCATGCACGAAGTCCAGGAAATCGTCGGGCTTCATGCCGTGCTCGGTCATCAGCCCACGCATCGAGGTGCCGTAGCGTCGATAATAATCTTTCTGCAGCTTGAAGGCGTCGTCGTGGGCTATGTCGAGATATTTCGCGATATAGTCGCGGATCCGCTCGTCGACCTGCTGCCAGAGATTGAGGTGATGCGGATAGAGCGTGTTGTCGAGGTCGAACACCCAAGTGTCGACGCGGGAAAAGCTTGCTGCCATGCGCGAAGAGCTAGCGTTTCCAACCACTCCCGGCAAGCCGCTGACGAACGCTACTTGAACCGTATTGTTGCGGTGCCCTTGCCAAGCTCGATCGCGGCGAAGCCCGATTGCGTCAGGCCGCGCGCCACGCAATCAAGGTGATCGTAAAGCTCAAACTTTGCCGAGCGTGTGCAAAGCGTCGTCTCTCCGCCCCAGGCCAGCGGTTTGCCGCCGCTCGCAAGCGCTTGCCCATTGGTGTCGATCGCTTCGGCGTAGGAAAACACCTTCTTCGGCGTCCCTGCGATGTCCGGGCGCAGGCAGCGGCCCGGCTCGACCCGGTACCAGCCGCGCGTGGTGACGGCGTTGCCGTCCTCGACGCCGATCGCGGCCATCACTGCACTGGCGGTGTCGTTGCACCAGGTGAAGCCGGTGCCTGGCTTCTGAGCGGCATCCATCAATTGGGCGAAGAAATCTGCGCGCCCAGCGGCGGTAACGGAAAGCTTGTTCTCGTTCGTGAATTGCCGGATTGCTATGTCGGTTTTCTCGCCGCGCACACCGTCGATCGCGCCGGGATCATAGCCCGCGACTGCGAGCAGCCGCTGAATGCCAGCGTCGCGTGCCTGATCGGAATCGTAGCCGGCTTCTTCCGCAAGCGAAATGACGTGGCCCTGTTCGCCTTCGGCAGGCTTTACGGCGGTGAATAAAGCCGGCCGCTGGCTGCCGCGACAGTTGCGGGCGTTACTGTTGGTGAAATTGTCGCTGCCGATGCAGAATTCGGTATCGCCGCGTTGTGGCAGCGGCGAGGGGCCGTAAAGCTGCGGCACCCGGACATGCAGGTAGAAATCGCCTGATGGCAGCGGACCCTGCAAAGTGGCGCGGCATTGTCCGGGATCGAGGCGATACCAGCCGCGCGAATTCGCATTGCCGCTATCATCGATCGCAATGGCGGCGTCGATCACATAGCTCATGCGATTGCAAAGCTTAAGGTCGGCATGCGCGGACGTGAAGAAGAAGCCGGTCAAGAGACCCGCGATCCAGCCCAGCCCATGTCTTGCGATCGCCATCGCCCGCCCTGCGATTGCCGGACCGACAAGATGCTGCCTGTCAGGTTAAAGAGCGGTAAATCAGCGGATTGTCGACCAGCCCCGCGCCGGATCGAATCGCATGACTGCGGTAGCACTGATCAGGTGATCCTCGAATTCCTTGGTCGGGTCGTTGGAATTGTTGCGCAAATAGCGGTAATCAAGCCGAAGGTCGGCCTGCTGCCAGAAGAAGCCCTTGAACAACACCATCACGCCGGGCACCAGCAGCGTGTCGCGCCGCTTTTCGCCGGGCACCGAGACCACATAGTCGTTACGATAATTGCGCAGGCTTGCCGAGAAGTTCGCGCCAATCAGCAGCCAGTCAGTCATAGTCTTGTAGACTTCGATCTTGCCGCCCCATTCCGCGTAAGCGCCCGGCTGAATTTCCTGAACGAGCGCGTTGGTCACGACACCGGAAATGTTGCTCCAAACATACCAGGGAGAAAATGCGAGCACTGTGCGCTCGCCGATCACGTTCGAAAACGCAACGCGTCCACGGGCTTCGTAGTACCAGCCCTCCTGCGAGGGAAAGTAGTCGTCGTAGGACCGATAGGCAGCACGCACGCGCAGGCCGCGCGTTACGTCGTTTTGTGTGCCTTCGAAGGTGAGGCTGCCCGAGCCTTCGCCGTAATAGAAGCGATCGTTGAAGTAGGACACGGCGCCGCCGAGCGCGGGTGAAATCGACAGCCCCGGCAGCCAGTAGAAGATCGGGCCGGTCTCGCCACCGGCATAGGCGTAGTTCAGATCGCCGTAACGGGAATTTACCTGGCCGAACACCGCACCGCTCGTGCGCCAGCGCAAACCGTTGATATTGCGCTCGTCCTGTACGGAGACGAGACCCTGACCAAGCCAGGCGCTTTGGCCGCCCGGCAGATAATAGAGCGGGTTTGATTCGTAGGCGCTGCCAAGTTCGACCGTGACGACGGTAGTGTTGGGCGCCATTGCGGCCTTGACCCGCATCAGGCCCATCTTGGCTGCAAAATTTTCCGGGTCGTTGATCAGCACCCGCTCATAGGCCATCAGCGCCCAGCGCGGCGTGCCACGGTCTTCGGCCATTTTCGCGAATTCGAGATTGAGCGGAGTGTTTGCGGGTTCACGCAAGATACGCGCGTAGAGCGCATCCAACTCGTCGGCACGGACCGTGCTCGAACCGGCTACCACGACCACGACCAGAACAAGCCAGGCGAGAAACCGAATCAATTGCAGGCCTTCCCAGTTCGACTTCCGGGCAACACCGGAGCATCAATCGATTTTGCTCGTCTAGCTTAATCAGCTTTCCTCGGCTATTCAGGAAATCGTTGTTCGTGGAATAGGGTCGCGTCCGTGTTCCAGCGACAACACTGAGGACCCGTCATCGGTACTAGGGTAGCGAGATTTGATGCGCATGACCTCCCGAGGAATGCTCCTGATTGCGGCGACGACACTCGGTTTCTCGCTGAACGGAGCAGTCGCGTTCGCCGATGGCAAGATTGGCGTGGCAGCCGCGGTGAAGAACGACGTGCAGGGTCGCGGCTCGCGCGCGATCGAGGTCGGCAGCGAGGTGTTTGCGAACGAGCGCATCCGCACTGGCGATTCCGCTACCGCCCAGTTCATGTTCCTCGACAAGACCGTGATGAGCCTTGGCCCGAAGGCCGAGCTTGTGCTCGACAAGTACGTCTATAATCCGAGCCGGTCTTCGGGACAGGTCGTCGTCAATGCTGTGCAAGGTTCGATGCGCTTCGTGACCGGTGCGCAGAATCCCACCAATTACGCGATCAAGACGCCGGTCGCGACTCTCGGCATCCGCGGCACGGTCGTGGATCTGAAGGTGGCGTCATATCAAACTTTTGTCGGTCTGATCGAGGGATTGGCCACATTGAAGTTGCTGAACGGCGTCAGCATCACTATCGGCAAGGGCGAGTATATTATCGTCAGTTCGAACGGCGCCGTGATCGGGAAGGGTCCCTATAACGGCTCGGACCCGAATCGGATCGAAACGGCGGATTGGAATCGCATTGACGAGATCAACCAACTCAGTGCGATCGATGCGCGCAATTACATTGCGCCGAAACCGCAGCGGAGTTGCAATTACCCGACTTTCGCGAGTTGCTATCCCACCAACTACTAAATCGACTCCGAGTTAGTTTTCGTTCTTAGCGAGGATTGTATCGCCCGCGGAAATTTTTCCGCCCGCCACGACCTCGGCATAAATGCCGCAATCCATGTGGCCGAAGGCCTGCATCAGCGTGTTCGGGATTTCCATGTCGCGGATGCCGGTGCGCGGTTCCACATTGGTAGCGGCGCAGCGAACGATCCCCTTCATCACTTTCAAGCGGGTATCGCCGATCGATAGCGTCTGGCCGAGCAACTCGAATTCGTTCCAGGCCGGCCAGTCTTCGACATAGAGGTTGGCGCGAAAGCGCAATGGATCGACCGGGGCGCCGACCACGCCTTCGACTGTAGCGACCGATGCCAGGTTGATGATCGAGACCACCTTCGCGGCCACGTCTGAGAAGCTGTGGCCGTCGGCCTGCAGCAGCTTCGGCGGTCCGCGCAATTCATCGCCGCTGTAGGTAGCAAAAAAGCTTTCGATCGCAGCCCGGCCGGAGGTGATTCGCAGGTCACCGCAGGCGGCCTCCTCGCCGTTGAGGCGGACGGTCAGAATGTGGGTGTTGTCGTCAAAATGGGTGTCGAGGGCCGCGAGCCGCTCGTTGCGCATGAGCATCAGGAAACGCGATTTCGGAAAATAGACCGGCGCGGTCGGGTCGAAGCCGGAGGGGCCATTCTCGATCGCGTACAGACGGTCTGATGGCAGGGGCTGGCCGGGAGAGAGCGTCACCTGCGGCATCGGCTCGGGCGACAGCCCCTTCACCGGGTAGCGGTAGATCGCCGAAATTCGTCCATTCATCGCAGGTTGTTAACCGGCGGACCGTGAAAGCGCCACGAAAAACCGGACCTCCGGCCGGCTCGAAAGGGAAATTTATCCTGTTGGCTCTATCGCCTTGCGCTCCGGTTTCCTAAATCTGTGCTCGCGGACGCCCAGCCGGGGTCCGCCGGTACAGTCTTGGTGTCGTAACCTCTTCGGACAACGATGCCCGGGCAAAACCCAGATGCTCCGCAGGCGCCTTTCGGGGGCCGCGGATCAGACCGAGGGAGCGACCTATGGATTTTGAAAAGTACACCGAGCGTGTGCGCGGCTTCATTCAGTCTGCGCATTCTTTGGCCCTTCGGGAGGGCCACCCCCAGTTCACCCCTGACCATCTCCTGAAAGTCCTCCTGGACGATCCGGAAGGGCTCTGTGCCGGTCTCATCGACCGCTCCGGTGGCAATGCCAAGCAGGCGCTGAAAGACGTTGAGGCGGCGCTGAAGAAGCTGCCGAAAGTCTCGGGCGGCGGAGCCACCCAACCGCAAATGGCGCCGGGTCTTGCTCGGATCTTCGACCAGGCCGAAAAGATCGCGCAAAAAGCGGGCGATTCCTACGTCACCGTGGAACGGCTGCTGCTCGCCTTCGCAATGGACCGCGAGAGCGACGCCGGCAAGATTCTGCAAAAGGCTGGCGTTACGCCGCAGAATCTCAATGCGGCGATCGAGGCGATCCGCAAAGGCCGGACCGCCGATACCGCCACAGCCGAGAACGCCTATGACGCGCTGAAGAAATACGCGCGCGATCTGACCCAGGCCGCCCGCGACGGCAAGCTCGATCCCGTCATCGGGCGCGACGAGGAAATCCGCCGCACCGTCCAGGTGCTATCGCGCCGGACCAAGAACAACCCGGTGCTGATCGGGGAGCCTGGCGTCGGCAAGACTGCAATCGTAGAGGGCTTGGCGCTGCGTATCGTCAATGGTGACGTGCCGGATTCGCTCGAGGACAAGAAGCTGCTCTCGCTCGACCTCGGCGCGCTGATCGCGGGCGCGAAGTATCGCGGCGAATTTGAGGAGCGGCTGAAGGCAGTGCTGACTGAGGTGACTGGCTCGGACGGCCAGATCATCCTGTTCATCGATGAAATGCATACGCTGGTCGGCGCCGGTAAAACCGACGGCGCGATGGATGCGTCCAACCTGCTGAAACCGGCGCTGGCACGCGGCGAGTTGCATTGCATTGGCGCGACCACGCTCGACGAATATCGCAAGCACGTCGAGAAGGACGCGGCGCTGGCACGACGTTTCCAGCCGGTCTTTGTCGACGAACCAACCGTGCCGGATACGATTTCGATCCTGCGGGGCCTGAAGGAAAAATACGAGGCGCACCACAAGGTTCGCGTCGCCGACGCGGCGCTGGTCGCAGCGGCTACGCTCTCGAACCGCTATATCACCGACCGTTTCCTGCCCGACAAGGCGATCGACTTGGTCGATGAGGCTGCGGCGCGGCTGCGTATGCAGATCGATTCCAAGCCCGAAGAACTCGACAATCTCGACCGCGAGATCGTCCGGCTGAAGATAGAGCAGGAGGCTTTGCGCAAGGAAAACGATGCGGGTTCTAAGGAGCGCCTGAAACGGCTCAGCAAGGAACTCGCCGATTTGGAAGAGAAGGCGGACGCACTCACGGCAAAGTGGAAGTCCGAGAAGGACAAGCTCAGCCAGACCGCCGACCTGCAGACCGAGCTCGACAAAGCGAAAAACGATCTCGCCGAGGCGACCCGGCGCGGCGATTACCAGCGCGCAGGCGAACTGCAATATGACCGCATCCCGAAGCTCGAAAAGAAGCTGAAGGAGACCGAAGAAGCGGGCGCCGCCCATGCGGTGCTCGCCGAGGAGGCGGTGACCGCAAGCCATATCGCGCAGGTGGTGTCGCGCTGGACCGGTATTCCGGTCGATCGCATGATGGAAGGCGAGCGCGAGAAGCTGCTCAAGATGGAAGAGCAGATCACCAAGCGCGTCATCGGTCAGAAGGAAGCCGTGCAGGCGGTTTCGACCGCGGTTCGGCGCGCCCGTGCAGGACTGCAGGACCCGAACCGGCCGATCGGCTCATTCATGTTCTTGGGCCCCACCGGCGTCGGCAAGACGGAACTGACGAAAGCGCTCGCGGAGTTCCTGTTCGATGACGAGCACGCGCTCCTGCGCGTCGACATGTCGGAATACATGGAGAAGCATTCGGTCGCGCGCCTGATCGGAGCGCCTCCGGGCTATGTCGGCTACGAGGAGGGCGGCGCGCTCACCGAAGCGGTACGGCGGCGGCCATATCAGGTGATCCTGTTCGACGAGATCGAGAAAGCGCATCCGGACGTGTTCAACGTGCTCCTTCAGGTGCTTGACGACGGGCGGCTAACCGACGGGCAGGGCCGCACCGTCGACTTCCGCAATACCCTGATTGTGATGACTTCCAATCTCGGCGCGGAATTCCTGGTCAGCCAGAAGGAAGGCGAGGATTCGGAAGCCGTGCGCGATCAGGTGATGGCGGTGGTGCGGGCGAATTTCCGGCCCGAATTTCTCAACCGCATTGACGAAATCCTGCTGTTCCACCGGCTGCGGCGGGAGGACATGGGCCGCATCGTCGACATCCAGTTGCAGCGGCTGCTGAAGCTGCTCGACGAGCGAAAAATCACGATCAAGCTCGAGCCAGCGGCGCGCGAATGGCTGGCCGACAAGGGTTACGATCCGGCCTATGGCGCGCGGCCGTTGAAACGCGCGATCCAGAAGCAGTTGCAGGACCCGCTCGCCGAGTTGATCCTGTCCGGCAAGATCAAGGACGGTGACGCGGTGAAAGTCTCCGCGGGCAAGAGCGGCCTGACCTTCAATGGTCAGGCTGTGAAGGAAGCGGCTTAACAGCAGCAGTCATTCCGGACGCGCGCATTTCGTGCGCGATCCGAAATCCATATTCGCGATGGGTGCTTATGGATTCGGGGTTCGCGAGCTTTGCTCGCGCCCCGGAATGACGATCAGCGGGCGCTGTTCTGCGCAACGCGCGGAGAGCCGCGCGCCATCATGCCGTCGAGGCGGTCGCGTTCGGTCTCAAAGGCGGTCAGCAACTGGTTTTCAAGCACGCGACCACGCGGCAGGCGGATACGCATCGGATCGACGAAGCGGCCGTTGACCATGATTTCGTAGTGGACGTGAGCGCCGGTCGAAAGGCCAGTTGAGCCGACGAAGCCGATGACCTGACCCTGCCGCACCTTGACACCCGGCTCGATGCCTTTGGCATAGGCGGTCATGTGGCCGTAGGCGGTCTCGTAGCCATTATTGTGCTTCATGCGCACATATTTGCCGTAGCCGCCTTCCCAGCCGACCTTGTCGATGGTGCCGTTGCCGGCGGCGAAAATCGGGGTGCCATAGGCCGCCGCCCAGTCGACGCCGGTGTGCATCTTGGCGTAGCCAAGGATCGGATGTTTGCGAACGCCGAAGCTCGATCGCATGATGCCGTCGGTTACCGGTTTGCGGACCAGAAACTTCTTCGCGCTCTTTCCGGTCTCGTCGTAATAGTCGACGATGTTGTCGTCGGGCGTCTGGAAACGATAGAACTTTTTGGCTTCGCCGCCGACCGTCAGCGCCGCGAACATCACGTCATTGCGAATGTCGGAGCCGGCGTTTTCTTCCTCGCCGGCAAAAAGCACATCAAACGAATCGCCCGGCTGCACCTTGCGCTGGAAATCCACGTCATAGGAATAGACGCGGATCATGTCGTCGATCACCGCGCGGGGAATCTGGTTGCGCAAAGCGGTTTCGTAGATGCTTTGGTAAAGTCGCACGCCGGAGCCGTCGTCTTCCTCGTCGTCGCTGCCGGCGTCGGCGACCGAACTGTTATTGATGGCGTTTACGTCGACCGAAACGTAACGTCCGAGATCGGACAGCGCGATCACCGCTTCGGCCGCGGTTTCGTTTGCCACGATTACGCGTACCGGTGCCTGGCGTTCACTGCCGGGAAGCGCCGAGAGCAGGATGCGAAGCCGCTGGCCTTCCTTCAGGCCGTTCTCGCGGCCACGCGGGCCAAGGGCGTTTGCGATCGCGCGGATCTCGTCGGGCAGGGCGCCGAGCTCGCGCAGGATGATGGATATGTTGTCGCCCTTCCTCACCAACCCCGACCGTTCGCTGGCGGCATTGCCGCCGGTGGCCTGGCTCGCGGTCTTGGGAAGAAGCGTGATGTTTTCGGGAACAATGCGCGCCTCAAAACCGGCATAGGGATCAGGATTTCCTTCGGCGGCATAGGCGAGGGGACGGCCGGCGGCGCCGAGGCCAGCTACCGTGATGCGGGTATTGTCGCGCGCGCTCCAGTTCGCGGCTTCGCGCACGCCTGCGAGCACTTCCTCCATCGGTACGGCGCCGGCAATTTTCGCGCGCGGCAGGATCGAGGTCAGTTCACGCTGCACGAAGGAGACTTCAGCATCCGGCTCGGCGGCGTTGGCGTTATCATTCGCGGTCGTTGGGTTGTCAGCATCCGCGAGCATCTTTTGCGCATTGAAAGGCGGAATGTTCGCCGACAATTCGGTAAGCGACATGGCCAGGTTCGAGGACACGCGCACGAATGGCCGAACGCGAACCACTTCGCGATTGCCCTGCCGCGAGGTCATCGAGACGCGGATTACTTGACGCGCGGCATTGGCTTCGCCCGCGGGCGGCAAGCGGTCAGCCTTGCGCGGGCCGGACGCGCGTTCGCCGCTTATTGCGCCTCGCAAGGCATTTTCCACGCGTTCGGGCAGTGCTGCAAAATGCGCTTCGCCGTCGAGCGACGTGAAAACGGCGCCGCCCATCAGGGCCGCGCCGCACAGGCCGGTCAGGATCGTTCCGGAAAACCACTGGGCCGAGACGCGGCGGCGATCGACGGTGACGCCGGTGCCCCCATCGACTGACAGCGGCGGCTCGTTGCCAAGATCGATGCGATCGATCTCGCTCCGGTGCCTGTTTGCCGCGCGCCTGCCGTGGTCCAATTCGCCGTCCCCCTGGATCACGCTAGTTCCGGATCGAGCCGATCCAAAATTGTAAACGCGATCGATTCTAATAGCTCGGAGCGTGATGTTGTCCGCAAACCGCTGCGCGGTTTTTGGCATCCTGCTCCACGTCAGAGCGCCAGGCGGACGGGAATTTCTCCCTGCTCCAAAGGCGATTCGTGCCACTGCGCCTTGCGGCGCTCCCCACCGGATTCACGGCCGCGGCACGATGCCGTGACCGGAAAGTGGCGTCAATTACCGGTTTCTGGCCGGTTTCTTTACGCAAACTCTGCCGTTAGCTTTGATTAAGCGCCTGGATTTTCGCCCGAACGGGCTCCCCACGTCCCCAGAACCGCCAGTCGGACTTAGGAATGTGGCTTGAGTGCGGCATGTAATCGCCCAAGCCCTTGTAAAACGGGGGTTAGACGACCATCTATCTAGTGTTGGCCCGAATGCAGTGCAGCGCGAATTTTTAAGTGTAATCGTGTTGACATGAATTAGGGCCCCGAATATATACCCCCCACTCGGCGCGCCACACTGCCTCGGCGTGATGACGCGCCTGTCGAAGCACCTCACTTGAAACAGTGACCAAGCTTCCGATCGTTTATCGGAAGCTAGACGGCTTCGACGACTATTCACGTCTCCGGCTTTCCGGAGATGGGAGCCTCCCGGCTCCCGGGCTGTTTGAAAAGTGAATCGGAAGAAAGAGAAACGTGGACGGCGGAGTCCTTGCGGGCCGCTTCTCCATACATGCTTCGGCATGTGCGGGTGGCGGTCGAGACGAGAATATCGGCGGTCTACGTTTCAAGGTACATCGCTGGCCGAAAGGTCAGTGTATGGACCTCGTCAAACGTGAAGACTTAGCCGAGATCAAATCTCTTCAAACTTGAGAGTTTGATCCTGGCTCAGAGCGAACGCTGGCGGCAGGCTTAACACATGCAAGTCGAGCGCCCCGCAAGGGGAGCGGCAGACGGGAGAGTAACACGTGGGAACGTACCTTTCAGTTCGGGACAACCAAGGGAAACTTTGGCTAATACCGGATACGCCCGTAAGGGGAAAGATTTATCGCTGAAAGATCGGCCCGCGTCTGATTAGCTAGTTGGTGAGGTAATGGCTCACCAAGGCTACGATCAGTAGCTGGTCTGAGAGGATGATCAGCCTCACTGGGACTGAGACACGGCCCAAACTCCTACGGGAGGCAGCAGTGGGGAATATTGGACAATGGGCGCAAGCCTGATCCAGCCATGCCGCGTGAGTGATGAAGGCCTTAGGGTTGTAAAGCTCTTTCGTCAGGGAAGATAATGACGGTACCTGAAGAAGAAGCCCCGGCTAACTTCGTGCCAGCAGCCGCGGTAATACGAAGGGGGCTAGCGTTGCTCGGAATCACTGGGCGTAAAGCGCACGTAGGCGGCTTTCTAAGTCAGGGGTGAAATCCTGGAGCTCAACTCCAGAACTGCCTTTGATACTGGAAAGCTTGAGTTCGGGAGAGGTGAGTGGAACTGCGAGTGTAGAGGTGAAATTCGTAGATATTCGCAAGAACACCAGTGGCGAAGGCGGCTCACTGGCCCGATACTGACGCTGAGGTGCGAAAGCGTGGGGAGCAAACAGGATTAGATACCCTGGTAGTCCACGCCGTAAACGATGGATGCTAGCCGTTGGACAGCTTGCTGTTCAGTGGCGCAGCTAACGCATTAAGCATCCCGCCTGGGGAGTACGGTCGCAAGATTAAAACTCAAAGGAATTGACGGGGGCCCGCACAAGCGGTGGAGCATGTGGTTCAATTCGAAGCAACGCGCAGAACCTTACCAACCCTTGACATGTCCAGTATGGGTTTCAGAGATGAGACCCTTCAGTTCGGCTGGCTGGAACACAGGTGCTGCATGGCTGTCGTCAGCTCGTGTCGTGAGATGTTGGGTTAAGTCCCGCAACGAGCGCAACCCTCGCCCTTAGTTGCCATCATTTAGTTGGGCACTCTAGGGGGACTGCCGGTGATAAGCCGCGAGGAAGGTGGGGATGACGTCAAGTCCTCATGGCCCTTACGGGTTGGGCTACACACGTGCTACAATGGCGGTGACAATGGGATGCAAAGGGGTGACCCTGTGCAAATCTCAAAAAGCCGTCTCAGTTCGGACTGGGGTCTGCAACTCGACCCCACGAAGTCGGAATCGCTAGTAATCGTGGATCAGCATGCCACGGTGAATACGTTCCCGGGCCTTGTACACACCGCCCGTCACACCATGGGAGTTGGCTTTACCTGAAGACGGTGCGTTAACCCGCAAGGGAGACAGCCGGCCACGGTAGGGTCAGCGACTGGGGTGAAGTCGTAACAAGGTAGCCGTAGGGGAACCTGCGGCTGGATCACCTCCTTTCTAAGGATGATCCTTCAGAAGCGCCTCACGCGTTTCTATCGGATCTCTTGGAAACATCAGGGCGCATCGCCTCAAAACGATGACGTCCATTGGCGGGACGCCGCCGTCTACGTTTCTCTTTCTTCATGGACGAGCCCGTGCCGGCTTCTCGCATCTTTGCGGGATTGCGGTTTCGCATTCAATTGCGAACGCAATCTTCGCGATCTGCGCAGTAAAATGCCGGCCGGTCATCAGAACCGGGCTTGTAGCTCAGTTGGTTAGAGCGCGCGCTTGATAAGCGTGAGGTCGGAAGTTCAAATCTTCCCAGGCCCACCAAACTTCGCTCGCTCAGCGATCTCCGGTTGGCAAGCCGCCGCGGTTTGCCGGTGACTGTTCTGGCTTAGGGGCCATAGCTCAGCTGGGAGAGCGCGTGCTTTGCAAGCATGAGGTCGTCGGTTCGATCCCGTCTGGCTCCACCAGCCGGGATCATTTCTCGTCCATGAGAACACTTATTCGTCGCGCTCGAAGCATCGAGCGTGGCGTGTTGTCTGACATCGTGAAGAGGGGATCGTACCAGGCGTGCGAGCATGAGAAATCGTGCGCGCGCGTACATGTGTTTGCCGTACAGCTACGGCAAGCCGACATCCTGTTGCGTCGTGGTCGTGTTGTTTCGCAAGAGAATTCTCGAGAGGGAATTATCGTGCGGAAAAGCACGTTGCGGCGTGACACTCGTCAGCAAGCCTACCCGGCTTTGCTGTTGGTTCGATCCTGAGAAGCAAAGCTGGTCTTTCTGTCAATTTCCCTGCGCGCAAGCGCAGTGAGATGACGAATGACTGACCAAGAGAAGTGTCTATCCTGCTGCCGAGTGGGGTGGGCATTGATGATAAGAGCGATCAAGTGTCGATAAGGGCATTCGGTGGATGCCTTGGCGCTGAGAGGCTATGAAGGACGTGCTACGCTGCGATAAGTCACGGGGAGCTGCGAAGAAGCTTTGATCCGTGAATTTCCGAATGGGGAAACCCACCTTCGATAGCGGAATTCCGAGACCATGTGAGACGGGTGCACAGCCCATTGAACGAGGCGACGGATATCTTTCCGACGACCAACTCCTTGCGAAAGCAGGGCGTGGTTTCGGATTTCCGTTATCAAGTGAAGGTATGAGATCCTTGAATAAAATAGAGGGTTTCAAGCAAACCCGGGGAACTGAAACATCTCAGTACCTGGAGGAAAGGACATCAACAGAGACTCCGCTAGTAGTGGCGAGCGAACGCGGACCAGGCCAGTGCTGATCCAGAGACAACCGGAAACGTTTGGAATGACGTGCCTTAGCGGGTGATAGCCCCGTACGGGTAATGCAAAGGATCAGACTTGAGTAAGGCGGGACACGTGCAATCCTGTCTGAACACGGGGGGACCACCCTCCAAGCCTAAGTACTCCTCAGCGACCGATAGCGAACCAGTACCGTGAGGGAAAGGTGAAAAGCACCCCGACGAGGGGAGTGAAAAAGACCTGAAACCGGATGCCTACAAACAGACGGAGCCCAAGATACGTTCTGGGTGACGTCGTACCTTTTGTATAATGGGCCAGCGACTTAATTTGACGAGCAAGCTTAAGCCGATAGGCGGAGGCGCAGCGAAAGCGAGTTTGAACAGGGCGTTCAGTTCGTCGGATTAGACCCGAAACCTAGTGATCTAGCCATGGTCAGGTTGAAGGTGGGGTAACACCCACTGGAGGACCGAACCGGTGTCTGTTGAAAAAGACTCGGATGAACTGTGGCTAGGGGTGAAAGGCCAACCAAACTGGGAAATAGC
>CAVPRD010000004.1:242500-681362 GCA_963707705.1 uncultured Pseudomonadota bacterium
TTTCGCGTTGTTTGCGATCGCGGGTGCTGCAGGCCCCGCGTTTGCCCAGCAATATCCTTCGAAGCCGATCACACTTGTCACCGGCTATGCAGCAGGCGCCGCTTCCGACACGCTGGCGCGCGCGCTCGCCGAACAGCTGCAGCAACAATGGGGGCAGCCGGTGGTGGTCGACGGCCGGCCGGGCTCGTCGGGTAATATCGCGGCCGCGTTTGTCGCGCGCTCGGCGCCGGACGGATACAACATCCTGGTCGCAACCGACGCGATGCTCACCAGCAATTCCTACCTGTTCAAGGCGATCTCGTTCGATCCGGTCAAGGATTTTGCGCCGGTGCTGAATGCGGCCGCGAATATTCTGGTGCTCGCCGTGCATCCCGATCAGCCGATTCAGTCGGTGTCGGACTACATCGCGCAGGCCAAGAAGAATCCCGGAAAGATGACCTTCGGATCGTCGGGCCCGGGCTCGCCGCATCACCTCGCCGGCGAATTGCTGATGCAGATGGCCGATATCAAGCTGCAGCACATTCCCTACAAGGGCGGCGGCCAGACCATCAACGATCTCGCTGGCGGCCACATCCCCTCGGCCTTCCTCAGTCTTTCGGCCGCCAAGCCGTTGCACGATGGCGGCAAGATCCGCATCATCGGCGTGGCCGAGCCGAAGCGCTATTCCGAGCTTCCGAATATCCCGACCATCGCCGAGACGCTCCCCGGGTTCGAAATGCAGTCCTTCGTCGCCCTGATGGCGCCAGCCGGCACGCCGCCGGACGTGATCGCAAAGATCAGCGAAGCGTCGTCCAGGATTCTCCGGGACGCCGGCATCTCCAAGAAGCTCGCCGGCGCCGGTCTCGTGGTCACTGCGAATCCGCCGGAAGCGCTCGCCAAGACCATCAAGGAGGGCCTCGATGTGCGCGGCAAGCTGATCAAGGCCTCCGGTATCCAGCCGGAATAACGCGGGCACGGTCTTTCTTTCGGTCGCGCCTGCCCCGGCTCGCTAAAACACAGGCTTCGCGTTGCGTTTGATCCGCGTGTTGGTGACAATCGCGGATGCCCCAACGCAAGACCAGTCTCGTTTCGGTCCGGCTTCACTATTTCCAGACAGTGGTGCGCGCGGGCTCAATCCGCCGCGCGGCGCAATCGTTGAACATCGCGCCGTCGGCCATCAGCCGCTCGCTCCGGCAGCTCGAGGATGAACTCGGTACGCCGCTGTTCGAGCGGACACGCCAGCGATTGCGCCTGACCAGCGCGGGCGAAATCCTCCTTTATTACGCGCGTACGAGCGCCTCAGAACTCGATCGGGCGGCAAGCTTCATCGGTGATCTAGCCGGGCTGCGCCGCGGTTCTGTCAGCATCGCCGCGGTCGAAAGCGTCACGCGCGGACTGCTGCCGGACGTGTTGACACGCTTCTGGAAGCGTCATCCGGACATCAAAGTCGATGTCATTACGATGGGCTCGCTGCAGGGGCTGGAGGCGATGCTGCAAAGCGATTGCGACATGGCTCTCGCCTTTGACGTGCGCGTGCCAAAAACGGCGCAACGGCTGGCATCGGTCAATCTGCCGCTCGGCGCCCTCATGCGGTCGGACCATGCGTTAGGACGCCGGCGGACGTTGCGGCTGCGCGACCTCGCTGGAGAGAGATTGCTGCTGTCGGACGCAAGTCTCGCGCTCGGGAAGATGATCGAGGGCGCTATCGCGGATGCAGGCGTCGAACTCGGCGTGCGCGCCACCACGAACTCGATCGCGCTTATGGCCGACCTCGCTTTGCGCAATCAGGGCGTCACGATGCAGACACGCGTCGGTGTCGAGCGCGAGCTCGCGCGCCGGGAACTTGTCTTTGTTCCGCTCGCCGACCCGCAGCTTCGCCCGCGCAAGCTTCTTCTTGTTGCGCGATCGAAAGTTCATCTTCCCGGCGCGCCGGCCGCCTTCGCCAAGATGCTGGGTGAGGCGATGGACGCTTTGAAGCGGGACTAGCGCGCGATCCAGCGAAAGTGGATACCGGTTTTGCGTTCAGATCGCGCGCCCACTCATGGGACATGTTGCTATTACGGCAACAGTTACGACAAAAAATTGCGTCTATTCGCTCACATCTTCTCCGTGTCAGGCTCTGCCCATGCCGCCGGAATCACATGGAGATCGCCTGATGACAGTCCTCTTGAGGATCTTGGCTGCGTGCTGGACCTTATTCGCCGTTGGCGTACTCGCCTGTCCGGCGGCGCATGCGCAAGACCTGACCAAGATCAGGTTCACACTCGACTGGAAGATCCAGGGTGTTCACGCCTGGTATTATCTGGCGCGCGATAAGGGTTATTTCCGGGCCGAGGGTCTTGATGTCGCAATCGACCAAGGCGATGGCTCGGCGGCTGCGATCACGCGGGTGATGTCCGGCGCCTACGACGCGGGATTGGCGACATCAGTGCCGTCATGCAGAATGCGGCCGAACGACCGGGTGAGCAGCCGGTCATGGTCTATCTCGTCTATAACGGTGCGCCGAATGTGCTAATCGTCAAGGCGGACGGTCCGGTCAAGACGCTGAAGGACGTTGAAGGCAAGATCATCAGCGCGCCGGCCGGCTCGGCGACCCTGCGATTGTTTGTGCCGCTCGCCAAGAAGAACGGGATTGACGACAGCAAGGTAAAAATTCTGAACGCGGCACCCAATCTGATCGAGCAGTTGCTTGTGCAGGGCCAAGCCGACGTGATCGCGCAATTCTCGATCACCAGCTACATGAACTTCCTGGCCATGAAGCTCGATCCGGAGAAGGACTTCCGCTGGTTCTTCTACAGCCAGAACGGTCTCGATCTTTATTCCAACGGCGTCATCGTCTCACAGCAATTGCTCAAGGAGAAGCCGCAGGCAGTCCGCGGTCTTGTGAGAGCCATCAATCGTGCCGTCATGGACGTCATGGCCGACCCCGACGCAGGTATCGCGGTCATCAAGAAGGTCGAGCCGTTGACCAACGAAGATATCGAGAAGAAGCGGCTGATCTACACCGCAAAGAGCCTGATGATCACGCCGGAAACGACGGCGATCGGCATCGGTGACCTCGACGACAAGCGCCTGGCTGCATCGATTGCGACCGTGGCCGAGGCTTACGGTCTGAAGCGAACCCCGGATGTGCGCGAGATTTTCAATCGCAGCTTCCTGCCGCCGAAGGCCGAACGTGAAATCAAGATGCCGGCCAACTGAGCTCGCATCGCGCTTCATCAGGGGCAAAGACATGACCGACCACAACCATTTTATGGCGCTCGCCATCGCCGAAGCGCGGACGGGTGCAGCGCAGGGCGAACAGCCATTCGGCGCGCTGATCGCGCTAAATGGCGAGGTGATCGTCAAGACACCGAGTCTCAAGGTCGGGCTGTCCGATACTACCGCGCACTCGGAGACGACGGCGATCAAGCTGGCGACGCAAAAGCTGAAGCAGCGGACGCTGCCGGCCGGCTGTGTATTTTACGCAACCTGCGAGCCATGTCCGATGTGTCTTGGCGCCATCCTCAACGGCGGAGTTATGACGCTGGTGATGGGAGCGCGAAACCGCGATGTCCGAAAATTCACAGGCACGGCTTTCAACTTCAAGGACTATTCGGTCGAGAATTTCGCGAAAATGGTGGGATGGGATCTCGCGGTGATCGAGGGCGTGCGCGAGGAGGAATGCATCGCGCTCTACCGTGACGCCAAAGTCCAACTGACGCGCTGAACGCCGAAATACCGCTATGAAACAGAGCGCGGTCGATTGCATCATTGCCGGATTGAAGGCGGCTGGGATCAGCGTCGTCTGTTATTTGCCCGATTCGCTTTTCAAGGAGCTTTATCCGGCGCTCGATGCCGATCCGGATATCCGAACCATCCGCGTGACGAATGAAGGCGAAGGCGCCGCCATCTGTGGCGGCGTCTGGCTCTCGGGCAAGAAGGCCGCGCTCGTCATGGAGAATTCCGGGCTACGCGCGTCGATCGAGCCCCTGGCGCGCATGGGCATGGGCGCCGGCATTCCGGTCTTCATGCTGATGAGCTATCGCGGCGACCTCGGCGAAAATAACTGGTGGGCTGTGCCACACGGGATGACGATGGAGCCGCTTCTCAATGCCATGCGGATTCCCTACCGCGTGGTCAATCGCGAAGAGGACATCAGACGCTCTATTACGGATGCGGTGACCTGGACGAACGCGGCTTATTATCACGCGGCGGTGGCGCTGACCGGCGAGGTCGTCCGATGAACCGCTTCGACTGCATGCAGCGGCTTGCGGCGATGCTCAGGGACGAACTCGTCGTACTGTCGCTCGGGGCCAGCGTCGACGAATGGTACAACGCTGCGCCGCATATGCGCGAGGCCAGCCTGTTCCAGCAGCAGCTCGGATGCGTGACCCCGCAGGCCTTCGGCCTTGCCGCCGGATTACCTCACCGGCGGGTCGTCTCGCTCGATACCGACGGTGGGATGATGTTCAACCTGGGCATTCTGGCCACCCTTGCCAACGAGCAGCCGAAGAACCTCCTGGTCGTGGTCTGGGATAACGAATGTTACCAATCGATCGGCGGCCCCCCAACCCACACGTCCGGGCGCGTCAATATCGCGCGGATCGCCAATGGCGCAGGTATCATCGACGCGCATCAGGCCGACACTCTGGATGATTTTGAGAGGCATTGTGCGGCCGGGCTGAAGGCGCAAAGCCCCTATGTCATCGTTGCCAAGGTCAGCCGCGAGTCCCGCCGGGATATCCGCCGCAAACACAGCGATGGCCGGGAGGACAAATACATCTTTGTCCGGCATGTGGAAAAAACCGAGGGCATCGTGATTATGGGGCCGAGCGAGCACAATTAGCCTGGGGGCGGAGGGTCGCTCAGACAGGCTGGCCCCGGCCGTCGTCTGCCTTATTTCCTTGAGCGGCCAAAAGAATCCTTTGCAAACTGTCGCCCGGTTGTTACATAGCGCGCGCGGGCTGGTTCCGCGCCTGTGTTTCCGGGTCGCCTCGCGCGCCCGGCGCACGAAACCCGGCGATAGCAAACTACGCCAAACGCGGGCGGGGGCGGTCTTCGGATCGATCCTTAGCGCCGCGATGAGAATTAACGCGGGGTGGAACAGCCATCGGTCGAGCGCAAGCTGGGCCGTCGACCCAAAAGGGCCAGGCTGATCCGCAACGTCAACGGTTAACGCGGGGTGGAGCAGCCCGGTAGCTCGTCAGGCTCATAACCTGAAGGTCATAGGTTCAAATCCTATCCCCGCAACCAGCTTTACTTGCGAAACCCCATCGGCCTCGGCCGGTGGGGTTTTTGCTTGGGCGATGGCCAGAATACCAGCTAGGTCCCCCTGTACGTCGATAGCAGCCGCCACGCGACTGTCCGGTGTAGCGAGCCATGTCCTCCCGTCGACTTTATCCGTAACAATTCGATAAAGACCCGGCGATGGCGCCGAAGAAGTTGGGGCGTCAAGCAGTCGGCGGTATCGCTCTATCGTCCATTTCTGGATTCCACCGCTGAGTGCTTCCGTCCTAAAGCGCGCCCACAAGTGGGCCGTGTCCGGTGTGGCCAGTCACCCGCATCTGTGAATGCGGTAATCTCATCGAACTCCAACCATGCGCGCATTTCTGCCGGCGTCACGAATATCGGGTTGGTGCTTTGAATCGCTGCTATCGCGGCTCGCCCAAGCATCACGTGCATTGGCGAGATATTCCCAGGCGTCGTCGCGGGCCAGCACGCCATGGCTCGAGACTTCTCGGCGACGATCTGGATCAGGCCGCTTTTCAGCGTCCGCGCCCGCGAGGAGGCGACGAGCGCGCGCCACTCCCCGCTGCGCCAATCGATCGATTCCAATGCCTTGTAGGATTGGGCACGAACCGTCCTTCATGGTCTTTTGCAGTTAGAAATTCTGGATAGGGAAGTGGTTGTTGCCATACGTGTAAAGCCCGCCCACGGAAGCGAAATTCGCCCTGCGTATCGCGTCGCGGATTGCATCCTTCCGCGCTGACGTCGATTTCACCATGTCGCATGGCGAAAACTCTCGCGACGCAAAGCCGAACAGCAAGGCGGTTGTCCAGAAGCGTTATGGTGAATAACCTAACCCGTCCGACTAGCCGATAAGTGCAAAAAGCGGACTGGGGAAGGAAATGTTCGGATCGTCATGACCGATGCCGTCCAGGTCGCGCCCGTAAGTCAGGCTTCCCGGGGCGAAGCGCGCTGGCGCTCCGTCATGCGCAATGTCATCCCGTTTGTCGTGGTCGGCATCGCCTGGGAAGTCGTGGCGCGGTCGGGGACGTTCCCGCGCAAGCTGTTCCCTACGCTCGGGGATATTGCGGAGACCTTTTGGAGGCTCACAGCTTCCGGCATATTGCCGCATCATGCAATCGAGACCATCTTGCGTTTGATTGCAGGCTTCGCGCTGGCAGCTGTCATCGGAGTCACGATCGGCATCGTAATGGGCCGGTCGAAGCGGGCGGAAGATTATATTCTGCCGCTGGTCGCAATGCTGGCGCCGATACCCGGTATCGCCTATGCGCCGTTATTCATGCTGTGGTTTGGGCTCGGCAACTTGCCGGCGATCCTGCTGGTCGCCTTCGTCTCCACGTTCCCGATAATCTTCAATACCTGGACCGGGGTAAAGGCGGTCAAGGAAATCTGGCTGCGCTCGGCGCAGGCTATGGGTGCGAGTGACCGCAAGTTATTTCGGCATGTGATCCTGCCGGGAGCGCTGCCGTATATCCTCACTGGGCTTCGGCTCGGGCTCGCTCAGGCATGGCGGGTGCTGGTGGGTGTGGAAATGCTCGCAGCTGTTTCCTGGGGGCTCGGCTGGCTCATTTTCGGCGCGCGTGAATTCCTGAATACAGACGTGATGCTCGCGGGTGTCGCCGTGATCGGCATTATTGGATTTGCGCTGGAGAAGCTCGTTTTTCAGCGGTTGGAAGAATTCACGCTGGTGCGCTGGGGGATGATGCGATGAAGCTCTCAGCGGAACGCCTGAGATCCTGGCGAAGAGCGGCGACCTCTGTCATCGCAGTGCTCGTTCTTTACGAGATCGCAGCACGTAGTGGATATTTCCCGGCAGTGCTGCTCCCGCCTTTGTCGAAAGTCGCCAACACGCTGTACTATTCTTTGATTGACGGAAGCATGCTGCAACATGCGGCGGCGACTCTGTACCGCGTACTGGTTGGTATGACACTCGCTGCCATTGTCGCGGTTCCAATCGGCGCCTTGATGGCTCGCTTCAAGCCGGTCGAGAACTTCTTCCTCCCTCTCACCAGCGCTTTGATGCCGATCCCTTCGCTCGCATGGGTGCCGGTCTTCATCCTTTGGTTTGGGCTCGGAAACACGGTTGCGATCGTGATCGTGTTCTATGCCGCCACATTTCCGATCCTGCTCAATACATGGTCGGGCGTGCGAGCGGTCAATCCGCTTTGGCTGCGCGCTGCCGGTGCAATGGGCGCGAATGGAACTGCGTTGTTCTGGAAAGTGATGATCCCGGCCTCTTTACCGTTCATCATTACCGGGATCAGGCAGGCTTTCCTGCGTGCCTGGATCGCGGTGATCGGTGCGGAATTTCTTGCGGCGTCCGATTTCGGGCTCGGCTGGGTGATATTTGATTCCAAGGAGTTCCTCAATGCCGACTTGATGATTGCTTCCCTGGTCGTGATTGGCGTCATCGGTTTTGCGTTCGAGCGCCTGTTGTTCGGGTCGGTAGAAAAGGCGACCGTCATGCGTTGGGGCATGGTGAGGGCCGCAAAGAGCTAAGCTTATGGAATCGAAAAGTGAAATAATGCAGTTCGGATGTGATTATGAGCAATGAAAAACGATGTGAAGAAAATGTCCGAAATTGAAATACGGGGCGTTTCACTAAGTTATGATACTCCTTCCGGGCGCGTGCAGGGCGTGCAGGATGTGTCGCTCGACATTGAGCGATCCGAATTCCTGTGTCTCGTCGGGCCCTCCGGATGTGGCAAGTCAACCCTACTTAACATTATCGCTGGCTTTATCGCGCCAACGGGTGGCGAAATCCGTATTAGCGGCAAGCCGGTGACCGGGCATGGAATGGACCGCGGTGTGGTATTTCAAGATTTTGCGCAGCTTTTCCCTTGGCGCACAGCTCTCGGCAACGTCGCTTTCGGGCTGGAAATGAAAGGCGTCGCTAAAGAGGAGCGCGAAAGGATCGCGCTCGAGCAGTTGCGGCTCGTCAAGCTCGATAAGTTCGTCAAATCCTATCCTCACCATCTCTCGGGCGGCATGCAGCAGCGCGTCGCCATCGCGCGCGCTCTCGCCTACAATCCTGCGGTGCTGTTGATGGACGAGCCGTTCGCCGCCCTCGACGCGCTGACACGCGACGACATGCAACAGCTATTGGCCGAGGTCTGGCGTGAAACACGCAAGACCGTTATTTACGTGACGCACAATGTGTCGGAGGCTGTCTACCTCGCCGACCGAGTGATCGTGATGACGCCGCATCCGGGTACTGTAAAAAGGGAAGTTACGATTGCGCTGCCACGACCACGCGACCCGCTCAGCGTTGACTTTCTCGACTACCAAAAACGGCTGTTGCGCGAGCTTGGCCAAATACAAAATTGAAGCAGGGAGAACCAGCGATGACAGTTCGAAAAATCACCCGCCGGCAATATCTCGCAGCAACCGGCGCCGGCTTCGTTTCTGCGGGTCTTGGTATGGCGCCCTCTGCTGCGCAGCAAACTACAGTGCGGCAAGGCTATCAGACCAACATCTGGGGGATGCCAACCTACTACCTGATGCGGTCAGGCTACCTCGAGAAGCGCGGGCTCAAGGCAGAGGAATTTGCTGTTCCCTCCGGCAATCTCACCATGCAGCAGATGGTCGCGCGTCAGGTCGATCTCGGGACCTATGCCGGGCAATCCTTGATCCTCGGTCACGACAAAGGCGGGCTGATCGCCATCGCCCAGATCGAACATGTCGGCAAGACCGCTGCCGTGCTCGCTCGTAAGGACCTCAACATCACAAAGCTTGAGGAATTGCGCGGCAAGAAAATCGGCAATCAGGTCGGCGCTTCCACTGGGAATATTTTTACGGATACCATCGCGCCGTCGGCCGGTCTGAAGAAGGGCGACTGGCAGGAAGTGCGCATGAACGTCAACGACATGGTCGCAGCGCTGGCTGCGAAAACCATCGACGCCGCGGTGCCGGTGGAACCATATAACGCCATTGCCGAAGCTGACGGTATTGCAACCATCGTCACGGATTTCTCGCCTTTCGACAGAATGCCGGTGTTTATGGCGGCGACGCCAGATTTTCTCGAGAAAAATCCGAAAGCGGTAATCGCCTATCTGCAGGCTTGGCTCGATGTGGCACGTGACTTTAAGGAGCAGCCGAACAAGGTCGCTGACGTCATCTTTAACTTCTATTCCGACAAGGGTTACAAGATGTCACCGGACACGTTCCGGGCCGCGCTCGCGCGGGTCGAGGTCAATCCCGGCTTTCCGACCGATCTTGAACCTTATATGCAAGAGCAGGCGCAGATACTTCTTCGCGAGAAGAAAATTTCTGCAATCCCGGACTGGAAAAAGGCGCTGCGCCCCGACCTGATGGAGAAGGCGAGAGCAGCGTCCTGATCGATATCGCGGCAAACGCGGTGACAACTCTCTAATCCGGAGAGGCGGGGTGAGGGATCGTACTTTCTAGATCTGTCTAACCCTCATCACAGCAACGTTCTCTCCGAGGTGGAGAGTGAATTCAATGCCGCCGTAGCGGCCAAACGAGATGTCATATGCCCGAAAGTCCGCTTACGTCCCGCGCCTCCGATTCAATTCTTTGGAATTTCAAGCTGCTCGGCCACCATGAGCTGGCCGGCTTTGGCGGCATGGGCGAAGGTATGTCGATTCAGGCGGCCAAAGACGGTCGTCGCATTATCTGGCTCGCGCATGAGAGTGCCCCAAAGAATTTCACCGCCGTCGATGTGACGGATCCGCGCAACCCGAGAATAGTGGTGCAGACCGACCTGCCCGAAAGCTTCATGCGTTCGAATTCGCTGGAAGTGGTCGGCGACGTGATGGCGGTGGCTTATCAATGTCAGAAGGTTGGGCAGGGGCCGGCAGGCTTCGAGTTGTTCGACATTTCGGTGCCGGAAAAACCAAGGAGCATTGCATTCGTTGATCGCTCCGGTCCGCATTCACGCGGTGTGCATCAATTGTGGTTCTGCGACGGAAATTACGTTCACATGTCATCGGGTGCAGCCGACTTCAAGTCGACAAATCCTCTCGACGACCAATGTTATCAGATCTTCGATGTTCGCAATTTGTCTGCGCCGAAAGAGGTTGGGCGCTGGTGGCTGCCCGGCACCCGTGAGGGTGATGAGGTGCCGCCGCCCGTGCGCCATCCGAAGCCGCTTTGTGACATGGGATTTCGTGCACACAACACCAACGTCTACCCGCAGCGGCCGGATCGCTGCTATCTTGGTTACATCGACGGTGGCATGTTCATCATGGACATTTCGGACATGTCGCGACCTAAACCGGTCGCTCGCTGGGACAACTCGCCACCCTATCATGGCTTCACGCATACCATCATGCCGCTGTTCGACCGCGGCCTTCTCGTCGTCACCGACGAGTTGGTCGTAGATGATGCCGGGGATTGGCCGAAGCTGATTTGGATTCTGGACGGCCGTGACGAGACCAATCCGGTTCCGATCGCCACATGTCCGCTGCCTTACGATGCCTTCAAGGCGCGAGGTGGGCGGTTCGGCGCTCACAATATCCATGAGAACGTGCCCTCGCCGAATGCCTGGTTCTCCGATGAGGTCGTGATCGGGACCTTCTTCAATGGCGGAATTCGCGCCTACGACATTTCGAATCCATATCAGCCGAAGGAAATCGCTACCTTCGTTCCGGAAGCGCCCGCGCTTGCGCCGCGTGGCACCATCCAGCTCAACGACGTGTTCGTCGATGAACGTGGCATCGTCTATGCGGTCGACCGGCATGTGGGCGGGCTGTATATTCTGGAGATGGAGTTTTGACCGCGCGTGAGTGATCTGTTCCGCTCTGCCGATGCCGGACCCTTTGGTCGCCGCCTGCGCCAGGTACGCGGCGCACGAATTCCGGTGATCGTAGTCACGGGGTTCCTTGGGGCCGGAAAAACCACGCTGCTGAAGCATTTTCTGGAGAGCGAGGCAGGCACTGGCACCGCGCTTATCGTCAATGAGTTTGGCGAAGCCGGCATCGACGATGCACTTCTGCGTACAAGCGCCGACGAAACGCGGCTCTTGGGCAACGGCTGCCTGTGCTGCAACGTGCGCTCCGATCTGCAGCTGACACTTCGGCGCTTAATCTCAGAACGCGAGCGCGGGCTGGTGCCACACTTCCGGCGCGTGATGATCGAGACGTCCGGTCTGGCAGATCCAGGTCCGATCTTGACAAGCTTTGCGACAGATCGTGCGCTTGGCGGTGAATTTCATGTCGAGACCGTGATAGCGGTCGCCGACGGGCTAAATGGTGTCACTACGCTCGATCGATTTGCTGAAGCGCGGCGACAGGCGATCTTCGCCGATACCCTCGTAGTCACCAAAAGCGATGTCGCATCTGCAGCTGCCCGCGAACAGCTCCTTATACGTCTGCGCGAACTCAATCCGCGTGCGCCAGTCATTACTTCTCTGCACGGCAAGGTGAACGCGGAAATCTTTACGGCCACCGATGGTGCGTTGCCTTTTCGCGCTGACGCGCCGGCCGCTGAAGCGCAGCATAGCGACGAAATTTTGAGTTTCACCATCAACTGGGATTTGCCGCTACGATGGCCTGTGTTTGCAAGGACCACGGACACACTGCTGGCGCTTCGTGGGTCCGACATTTTGCGCGCCAAGGGGCTGCTTGCCATTGAAGGCTGCAAGGGGCCGGTGGTGGTACAGATCGTGCAGCACCTTGCACATCCGCCGGTAGAGTTACTGGCTTGGCCAGACGCGGATCGTAGAAGCCGACTGGTCTTCATCACGCGCAATGTAGCTGAGCGCGATGTGCGAGCTTTGTTTGAAGCCATTCAGACATTAAGTAGGCAGCGCATATAGGTAATGTGACATAAGCGGGTCAACTCCGTTGAATACCACCGGGAACCCTTATGCGAACGTACCCGGAACTATCGGAGGCCTCATTTATCCTCTTGTAGAATTCCAGAAGTGTAGATCGCGTTGAGCAGACAGATTTGGTGAGCGGCGTTTCGCAAAGCTCCACGCGCTCACAAGCATTACAATGTCGTCAAAGGCGGGTTTAGCTCCGTCATCACTCGACTCCTGCATCCGAACTCGTGCGTCGCCATTGTCCAAGCGCTGCGCTCTCTCGGCCGAGCTTACGCATTTGTACGATTGCCAAATCGGCCATTCTAACAGGGTTTCGTTCGCCTGATTGAGCCAGGTCAACGATTGTAAGCTTGAGAAACTCACGCGCGGTTTCTGCCGAAACGAAAAGTTGGACTGCATGACTGTCTAAATAATTCCAGGAGAGGTTGAAGGCTCGAAGAAGAGTATTGAGCGTCTTTTGTTCGGAGTCATCGGTGAGAAAATCCATGATATGCTCCACACGAATCGTGTCGGCCTTTGCTCTCAATTCGGGGAGAGCACTAAGGCACGCTTGTGGCGCACGACAGCAGCAGGTTACCCATCTGCAAAAAGTGCAATGATGTGCACATCAAAAATTGGAGCGAAACGGTAAAGCCCTACGGTTTTGGGTCATGACGTCCATGATCATCTCGTCGCCAATCTGCGTACCCGCTCTTGTTTTGCGGGCAACTAGCGCTCAGCTCGGTGATCTCCGCAGCGGCAGCACCAACAGGAGCGCGATTGCGGACGAGCCTAGCATGACAGGGAAAACAACATCATAGCTGCCGGTTGAATCGAAAACAGCGGATCCAAGATAAGCGCCGGCGCCACCGCACATGTGATGTACCAATGTGATCAACCCGGTAAGCGAGCCTAGATGGCGCGTTCCAAAATGCTCTGACACAAAAAGAACAGTCAGCGGCGCCGTCACCAAGAAGGTTGCGCCGAAGACCAGCGCGAATATCGCAACAGAAACGGCAGATTGGTCTACCATCAACAATCCGAAAACGAGTAGGCGGGCGACAAATGAAACGGCGGTTGGCCAAACCGGACCCAAACGATCGCTGATGGCGCCGGCCGCAAAAACTCCCAGCAGGGCAGTCAGGCCCATTACAGCCAGGAGATTGCCTGCAACAAAAGTCCCGAACCCGCGATCTTGCGCGAACGCGACGACGTGGGTTGACACGAAGAAGTCGTCAAACCCACAGATCGCATATACCGCAAGAAGTAACCAGAATTGCCGGGTTCGGGCTGCCTCGGCCACTCCCATGCCGACCGCGGGTCGCGATGCACTCGGGCCAACCTTCGTTTTTGGTATTGCCCAGAACAGGAGAGGTACGATCGCCAGGTTTGCTAGGCCCAACAGCACAAACACAGACTGCCAACTCATGGTAACGAGCACAGCAGCTGACGAACCGATCATCACAAGCTGGCCCAAGCTTAGGCCAGATATCGCGACCGAATTGGCCAATCCCGTGCGATCGGGAAAAATGCGGGTGACCATGACGCCGACCGGGATAACCGACGCTGCGCCGTTGCCGATGGCGAAGATGACGCCGTAAAGCACCAGCGCATGCCAAGGTGCTGCGACAGCGCTCATAAATCCGATACCCACGGCACTTATGAGCGTCCCGGCGATCAAGATCGGCCGCGGCCCGGTGCGATCCGCCAAATAGCCTGCGATGAACATGGCTATCGCCGATACGACTTGGAAAGCCGCAACCGCCAACCCAAGATCGCTGCGATCCCAATTAAAATGTTCGACGATGGGTTTGAGGGTAAGGCCGATCGCAAAACGCGCGCCGCCGCCGACAAATAGCACCAGAAAGCCAGCGAGGAGCGCGAGCGCTGCCGTCGCGGTCATGAAGGAACGACGGGCCACGTTTTCACTCATCAGGCATAAGGTATTGGTTCAAAATCGCGAATCATTCGGCCGCAGGAATAGCGGCATCCATAAGCGTTGACGAGAAAAACTCGTCTGGGGCGGTCCGAATGCAAAGCATTTTGAATCCCGAGTTTTGGCCACGCGTCGCGGTTCGAGACGCCCGGCGGGTCTTGCAATCTCTTCGAGGTCACCCGATACGCCAGGCGGTTTGTTCGATCGGCCGCATCAATTTGTTCTTTGCAAAGATTTCCGCGACCCAGTCCACGAAAATCCGAAGCTTGGCGCTGAGGTGCCGGTTCGGCGGATAGACGACGTGCAACGGCATCGGGTCTGTCGTCCAGTTTGTCAGAACGGGGAGCAAGCGCCCGTCGTCAAAATGCTCTCGGACCATGAAGATCGGAGCCTGAATGACGCCGAGACCGGCAACGGCGGCTTCGACATAGGAACTCCCATCATTAAAGGCTGCGATATAGCGGCCAGCCACTTCGACTGTTTCGCCGCCGGAGACGAAGCTGAAGGGCCAGCGTCGTCCAGATTGAGCACTGAAATAACCGACAACATAATGATCGCGATCAAGGTCGCTTGGATGCTGCGGTTCGCCAAATTTTTCGATGTAGGATGGCGCGGCGCAGGCAAGGAATGACATTTCGCCGATGCGTCGCGCGATCAGTGATTGGTCGGTGATCTCGCCGCCGCGCACGACGCAGTCGACATTTTCCGCGACCAGATCCACCGGCCGGTCGGTCACCCCGATGTCGATCTGGATGTCGGGATAGCGGGCGTGAAAATCCCACAGGGCCGGAATAAGCAGAAGATTGGCGAGAGGACCGCTGATATCGATGCGCAGCCGCCCCTTCGGGCTCGCCTGCGACAGCGCCATGCTGCCATCAATTTCGTCCAGATCGGCAAGCAGCCGCACCACACGCTCATAATAGGCCGCGCCATCCGGCGTGACGGTCACCCGCCGCGTGGTCCGGTTCAGCAGGCGCGTCCGAAGATGCGCTTCGAGGGTCTGAACCAGCTTGGTAAGCGTAGCTTTCGGCATCGCGAGTGAGTCGGAGGCACGGGTAAAAGTGCCGGCTTCGACCACGCGGGCAAAGGCCCGCATGGCGGCAAGCTGGTCATAACGGGCAGATTGCTGGTCTTTTGGCACGATATAGCGACCTATTGTTCACCAATAGAAACAGTGATGCCAATATTCTAGTATTTATTCCGCGATCAGATCCACTATTTCTGCTGCAACGCAGCAAGTTTAGGGCCGAGGCCCTGCACGCCATGCAGCCGAAACGTCCGAACGACGGGACCGACAATAGAGTGACCTGGACCGATCAGATGGTTCCGGGCACGCGCTCAGTGGATGTAAGTGCCCGCGTCTATCGCGGAAGCGCCACTCGCTCGAAGCAGGTCGTGCTTCATTTACATAGCGGGTCCTTTGTCGCTGGTTCGCTTGATAGCGGAGGGACGATCTCGACGCTGCTGGCGCAAGCCGGCGCGACGGTCGTATCGATCGATTACCCACTCGCGCCTCAACATCCCTTTCCGCAAGCGCTCGATGCTGCGTTCGATGTGCTGACTCAGATGGGTCGCCGCTGCAGCGATCTCGCCGACAAGAAAGCCACCTTTTATGTTGCCGGCGAGGAAGCCGGCGGCAATCTCGCGGCCGCTCTGGCATTGATGGCGCGCGATCAGCGCTCACCGGTTCTTGCCGGCCAGATACTGCTGTCGCCGATGGTCGATCCGTCCCTTGCCACCTGTTCGGTGCGCGAAGCCAAAGCCGGTCCGGCCGGATGCCAATGGGCCGATGGCTGGCATCAATATCTCGGTTCTCCTGCCAGAGCCGCTCATCCTTATGCCTCCCCGATCGGCTCGTCGCGTCTTGCCGGGGTCGCACCGGCCTTGCTGGTCACAGCCGAAGACGACCTGTTGCGCGACGAGACGCTGACCTATGCGCGGCGGCTTCGGGAATCGGGTGTCGCCGTCCGGCAGCATGTCTTATCCGGGCCGACCGGCTGGCCCTGTGCCTTGCACGGTTCTCAGGCGCACGCGTCGCAAGATCCCGCCTGGGCGGATGACTTGCGCGAGCTTTTCAGGACGTTTTTCGCAGACACCGCGAGCCCTTCGTCTTTCGTTTCTTCTCATCATCACGTTCCGGCCTGACCGGCCAAGGAGTTCACCATGATCACTTCAACCCTTCGCCGCCGGCTGCTGATTGGCAGTGTCGCCATCGTCGCTGTTGCCGCCACGGCGGGCACGATCCTTTCGCTGTCGGACACGGCATCGAGCGGAGAAGCCGCAGCCAAGGCGGCGCCGGCGCTGCCGGTGTCGGTTTCGGTAGTGCAGCAGCGCGATGTGGCGTTGTGGGACGAATTCTCGGGACGCCTCGAAGCCATCGAGCGCGTCGAGGTGCGTTCGCGCGTCGCCGGCGCAGTTCAATCGGTACATTTCCGCGAAGGTGCGCTGGTGAAGCAGAACGATCTGCTCATTACCATTGATCCGGCACCCTATGCGGCGGAAGTCGAGCGCGCCGAAGCGCAGGCTGCCGCAGCGCAGGCGCGCGTGCTTCTGACCAAGAACGAGGTCGAGCGCGGCCAGCAGCTTTCCGACACACGCACAATCTCCGCGCGCGATCTCGATCAGCGCACCAATGCGCATCGCGAGGCGGAAGCCAATCTGCGTGCGGCGCAGGCGGCCTTGCGGTCGGCAAAACTGAATCTGGATTACACGCAGGTTCGCGCGCCGGTCGCGGGCCGCGTCGGCAAGCTGGAAATCACCGTCGGTAACCTGGTTGCGGCCGGACCCGGCGCGCCGGTGCTGACCACACTGGTTTCGATCAATCCGATTTATGCGAGCTTCAATGCGGACGAGCAGATTGTCTGGCGCGCCCTGCAATCGCTTGGCGCAAGCGGACATGATTACGATCAGATTGATCGCATCCCGGTGGTGATGACGACGGTCACCAGCAACGGAACATCATTCAAGGGCAAGATGCAACTGATCGACAACCAGTTTGACGCCCGTACCGGCACGGTGCGCGTGCGCGCGGTATTCGACAATGCGGACGGTCGATTGATCCCAGGCCAGTTTGCGCGGCTGCGCATGGGTCAGGCGAAAACCGAGCCTGCGCTTGCCGTCAGCGAGCGTGCCATCGGCACCGATCAGGACAAGAAATACGTCCTTATCGTCGATCCCGACAACAAGGCCGTGTATCGCGAGGTCACGCTCGGACCGGCCGTGGACGGGTTGCGGGTGGTAACGCAAGGGCTGAAATCCGGGGAGCGCATCGTCGTGAACGGATTGCAGCGGGTACGTCCTGGCGCGGTGGTCGAACCGCAGATGGTCTCCATGGATCTGGGATCGGCGTCCAACTGATCGGATATCGTTTCTATTCGCATTGATCCGCCGCGCTTGCGCGGAGGAGGGGTGACATGAATATTTCCAGGTTTTTCATTGATCGACCGATTTTTGCCGGCGTGTTGTCGGTCTTGATCTTTCTTGCCGGTTTGCTGGCTCTGCGCGTGATCCCGATCACCGAATATCCCGAGGTCGCCCCACCGTCAGTTGTGGTGCGGGCGCAATATCCCGGCGCCAATCCGAAGGTCATCGCTGAAACGGTGGCGACGCCGATCGAGGAAGCGATCAATGGCGTCGAAGGCATGCTCTATATGAGCAGCCAGGCCACGACCGATGGCCTGATGATGCTGACAGTGACCTTCAGGCTCGGCACCGATCCCGACAAGGCGCAACAACTCGTGCAAAACCGCGTCACGCAGGCAGAGCCGCGCTTGCCGGAGGAAGTGCGCCGTCTTGGCGTCACGACGGTGAAGAGTTCGCCCGATCTGACCATGGTCGTCCACCTGTTGTCTCCGAACGACCGCTACGACATGACCTACCTGCGCAATTACGCGATCCTGAACGTGAAGGATCGCCTCGCACGGATCGATGGTGTCGGCCAGGTGCTGATGTGGGGCGCGGGCGACTATTCGATGCGGGTCTGGCTTGATCCGCAGAAGATCGCCGAGCGCGGATTGTCGGCCGGCGACGTAGTGCGTGAAATCCGTGCGCAGAACGTGCAGGCTGCGGCCGGTGTGGTCGGCGCGTCGCCGGGTCTGCCCGGCCTCGATCTGCAGCTCTCGATCAACGCGCAGGGGCGCCTGCAGAGCGAAGAAGAATTTGGCGAGATCGTCGTCAAGAGCGGCGCCAATGGCGATGTGACGCGCCTGAAGGATATCGCGCGCATCGAACTCGGCGCATCGGAATATGCCTTGCGGTCTCTGCTCGATAACAAGTCGGCGGTAGCGATCGGCATCTTCCAGGCTCCGGCTTCGAACGCCATCGCGATTTCGGACAACGTCCGAAAAGCCATGGCCGATCTGAAGAACAACATGCCGGAAGGCGTTGATTATTCGATCGTCTATGACCCGACGCAATTTGTGCGGGCGTCGATCGAGGCGGTTGTTCACACGCTGCTTGAGGCGATTGCACTGGTCGTGCTGGTGGTGATCCTGTTCCTCCAGACCTGGCGCGCTTCGATCATCCCGCTGCTGGCGGTCCCGATCTCGATCATCGGCACCTTTGCCGTGATGTATCTTTTCGGGTTCTCTATCAACGCGCTGTCGCTGTTCGGCCTGGTGCTCGCGATTGGCATCGTGGTCGACGACGCCATCGTCGTCGTGGAGAATGTCGAACGTAACATCGAAGAAGGCCTGTCGCCGCGCGAAGCGACCTATCGCGCGATGAGCGAGGTCTCGGGCCCGATTGTCGCCATTGCACTGGTGCTGTGCGCGGTATTCGTCCCACTAGCCTTTATCAGTGGACTGACCGGCCAGTTTTACAAGCAATTCGCGCTTACGATCGCGATCTCGACCGTCATCTCGGCCATCAATTCACTGACCCTGTCGCCTGCCTTATCGGCGCTGCTTCTCAAGGCGCATGACGCGCCAAAGGACCGGCTGACGCGCGTCATGGATTTCGCCTTTGGCTGGCTGTTCCGTGGGTTCAATTTCGTGTTCCGACGCGGCTCGGAAGCCTATGGCGGCGGTGTGCGGCGCGTGCTGTCGCGCAAATCGATCATGATGGGCGTCTATCTCTTGCTGATAGGCGCGACCTTCGTGCTGTTCCGTGCGGTGCCCGGCGGCTTCGTGCCGGGTCAAGACAAGCAATATCTTGTCGGTTTTGCGCAATTGCCGGACGGCGCGACACTCGACCGGACCGAGGACGTAATCCGGCGCATGAGCGACATCGCGCTGAAGACGCCCGGCGTCGAGCACGCGGTCGCCTTTCCGGGATTGTCGATCAATGGCTTCACCAACTCGTCCAATGCCGGCATTGTGTTTGCTGTCCTCAAACCCTTCGAAGAGCGCCGCAGCCCCGAACTGAGCGGCAACGCGATCGCGATGCAGCTCAACAAGAGCTACAGCTCGATTCAGGAAGCCTTTATCGCCATGTTTCCGCCGCCGCCGGTCGCGGGCCTCGGCACAATCGGTGGCTTCAAGCTGCAGGTCGAGGACAGGGCAGGGCTTGGCTACAGCGCGCTCGACGAAGCGACCAAGGCGTTCCTTGAACGGGCCCAGAAGGCACCCGAACTCGCAGGGATGTTCTCGGGCTATCAAGTGAACGTGCCGCAGCTTTACGCCGACATAGACCGCGTCAAGGCGCGGCAACTCGGCGTCGCAGTCACCGACGTCTTCGAGACCATGCAAATCTATCTCGGTTCGCTCTATGTCAACGACTTCAATCGGTTCGGGCGCACCTACTCGGTGCGTGTGCAGGCGGATGCGCAGTTCCGCGCGCGTGCCGACGATATCGGGCAGCTCAAGGTTCGTTCGGCTTCGGGCGAAATGGTGCCGTTGGCGGCACTGCTTCGCGTGAAGCAGAGTGCCGGCCCGGAACGCGCGATGCGCTATAACGGATTTCTCACGGCCGATATCAACGGTGCCGCCGCTCCCGGATTTTCGACGGGCGAGGCGCAAGCAGCCGTTGCGAAGATCGCGGCCGAAACCCTGCCGAAGGGGTTCGATTTCGAGTGGACGGAGCTCACATATCAGGAAATCCTGGCCGGAAATTCCGCAATGTGGGTGTTCCCGCTCGCGGTGTTCCTGGTCTTCCTGGTGCTGGCCGCGCTATATGAAAGTCTCACGCTGCCGCTCTCGATCATCATGATCGTGCCGATGGGCCTGCTGGCGGCGATGACCGGCGTCTGGCTTTCCGGCGGCGACAACAACATCTTTACGCAGATCGGACTGATTGTGCTGGTCGGATTATCCGCCAAGAATTCGATCCTCATTGTCGAATTTGCGCGCGAGCTGGAATTTGCAGGCCGCACGCCGCTCGAAGCTGCAGTCGAGGCAAGCCGCCTGCGTTTGCGGCCGATCCTCATGACCTCGCTCGCCTTCGTGATGGGTGTGCTGCCGCTGGTTCTTGCGATCGGAGCGGGTGCCGAAATGCGCCGAGCGATGGGTGTTGCGGTCTTCGCAGGAATGATCGGCGTCACGGCATTCGGCCTGTTTCTGACGCCGGTCTTCTACGTGCTGTTGCGGGCTGCGACGGGCAACCGTCCGCTAACGTCGCACGACGGAGCGGTTCACGATGCGGCTGCCGTCAAACCTCATGTAGCGTGATTTGGCGGCCGCCACTTTATACCTTGGAAGGCGCGCCCGGGGGCGGATTTCGGAATACCGACGATGCGATCATGATGACTCGGTCGTCGACCATCAGCCGTCCCGATACGAAGGCCAGGGTCTTGGTCATCCGCTGCACCTCCGCTTCTCCGCGCAGCTCTTCGCCCATCATTGCCGCGGCCAGAAAGCTGCAACTGAGCTGCACGGTCGGATAGACGCCTCCAAAACCGACCGACGCGCCGGCGGTCGAGCCGAGGGTGATGTCCATCACGGTCATTAAAAGCCCGCCATGCGCGCTCCCCATCGGATTAACGTGGCGGCGTTCGAGCAGGAGCTTCGTCTCGGTGCGATCGCGGAGAACGCGATAGTAGATTGGGCCGACCAGGCCGATGAACGTGTCCAACTGTCCGAATGAAACAAATTCGTCTGATGCCGATTGCAAAGCCTGTTCTCCTGTAGATCGATAATCGAACGCTTATGCCACGGCCTGAGCTTGCGTTTCGCGCGCGATCCGAACCGCGGACAGATGATCCTCGAGAATTTGCGGCAGCGCCGAGACCGGTTCGCGGCCGAAGCCGCAATAGGCGGCAAGCCCGAAATCCGGCAGATGTCGGCGCGCGGCCGCAAGCCGCTCGCGGAACGTGTTCATGCTGTGGATCAGGCCGAGATAGATTCGCGCGCCATCCGGTTTCAGCGCTCGCAACGGCGCGTAGAAGCTGTCGGCAACGGTATCCAGCGTCGGTATGTGAACCCAGTCGATCTTGCGCCCGGCCTGCACCACCGCGGCATTGGCGAGATCGACCGCACCGCTGAGTGAATCGGGCGCGAAGCGCGGCCAGCCGCCGAAAGTTCCGAAGCAGAAGTGAAATCCGAGTTGTACTCGTTCCGGCACCAGACGGCTCAGCCGCGCGATCTGACCGATATTGCGATCGATGGCGTCGCTCGGATCGAGCCCCTTGATGCCGTTATACATATCGGTGATTTCCCACGAGCAATCCCATTGCAGCGCTATGTCATCCTGCGGCAATTCCTCGACGATACGTGCAATCTCCGCTGCGAGTGCGGCTTCATAGCCTGGCCGTACCTTCTCAAGATCGCCCGCCACCGGAAATGTGCCGATCGTGACCACGCTGTTGATCAATGGCAGCGCGATCTGGAAGCGCACCGATTTCGGGATGACGCCTTCTTCTTTCAGCTTTCGGAAAATGAAATAGGAATTGATGGCATCGCTGGCGAAGCCGAGCCGAAGTCCCGGATGCCCGAAACGCACCGCGTCGACGCCATCCTTGACCTTGAACTGCCAGGAATTGGAACGATCGCGCGGGACCAGGCGCTCGACGCCGTCGTCAGGCTTTGGCCGGCGCAGTGTTTCGAGTTCGGGATGGCCATTGAACACCTGATAGGCGATGCGGATCACCCACCAGCGCCGCTCACCGACTTCGCCGTCCGGCATTGCGGGAAGATAGGGGCCGAGCGGCGCGCCGAATGTCCTGAATACCTGTTCGACATTTCGCAATGGAATGCTGCCAACCAGCAAGAGTTCGTCGGACACCTTTGAGCCTCCCTGCGCGGACCGGACCGTGGCGCTCGCATTTGCGGCAAGGCCGGGTGCTTTTTCTTTTGCTGCGGCGACAAAACACGCCCGCGGACACGGGCGGCATATTGACAACGGATCGCGCCGGAAGACAAGCTTAGAACGGTAAATGAACATAAGGGCGATAATCGCCCATTTGGGAGGTCGGAGGATGAGAGCGAAATCCACAATCGTGGCGCTGATGACGATTGCCGCCACGCTTTTCGGAGCGATTGCGTCCGCGCCGGCGCAACTCACGGGAAAGACAGTGCGTATCGGCGTGCTGACCGACGAGTCGAGCATCTTCTCCGACGGCGGCGGTCTCGGCTCCGTTGATGCGGCGCGCATGGCGATCGAGGATTACGGCGGTACGGTTGCCGGCGCCAAGATCGAACTGATTGACGCCGACCATCTCAACAAGGCGGATGTCGGCTCCGCAATCGCGCGCGAGTGGTTCGATCAGCGTGGCGTTGACATGATCGTGGATCTGCAGAACTCGGCGGTCGCGCTCGCAGTCTCCGAAGTAGCGCGAACGAAAAACAAGGTGGCGATCGTCACCGGCGCTGCCGGTCTTGCGCTCACAGGCTCTGCCTGCTCGCCCAATACAATCCATTGGGTGTGGGACACCTACGGCAATGCCAATGCGCTAGCTCTGCCTTTGGTAAAGAAGGGCTTCGACAAGTGGTTCTATATCGCCGCCGATTACTCGTTCGGGACCGAATTGTCGACACAGGCCTCCAATATCGTCGAGGCCAACAAGGGAAAGAATGTCGGAATTGTTCGGCATCCGCTTAACACCTCGGATTTCGGTTCGTTCCTGCTGCAGGCGCAAGGGTCGGGCGCGAACCTGATCGCGCTCGCGAATGGCGGACAGGACAATGCGCTCGCCATCAAACAGGCGCATGAGTTCGGCGTGGTCGGCGGCAAGGGCAAGCCCTCGATCGTTGGCCTCGCCACGACGCTGGTCGACATTCACTCGCTCGGTCTGAAGACCGCGCAGGGGCTTTATGTCTCCGAAGCGTTTTATTGGGACCTCAACGAGGGGACGCGCGCCTTCGCCCGCAAATGGCAGAAGCGCAACAAGGGTCGCATGCCGACGGCCATTCAGGCCGGCGCCTATTCGGCGGTCATGCATTATCTAAAGGCGGTCGAGGCAATAAAGTCGACCGACGGAAAGGCCGTTGTCGATCAGATGAAGAAGATGCCGGGCAAAGACGATCTGTTCGGTGCCGGCATTGTGCGGCAGGACGGCCGCTATCTGCATGACATGTTCCTGTTTATGGTCAAGAAGCCCGAGGAGTCCAAGGAACCCTGGGACTATTACCAGCTTGTGGAGACGATTCCGGCGGATCGTGCCTTCCGGCCGATCGAGCAAGGCGGCTGCGCGCTCGTGAAGTAGCGTAGACGGTGAGACAGCGGGCCTCGCCTGGCGGATTGCTCCGCCGGGCGCGGCTCGTTGCGCGTCCGACAACGAGGGACCGAGTGATGAAACTGCGAAGCCTGATCCTGTTCTGCCTCGCGCTGATGCCAAACATCGCCCATGCGCAAGACTGGCCGACGCGGCCGATCCAGATCATCGTATCGTCTGGCGCAGGCGGGACCGCGGACATTCTCGCTCGCATGATCGGCGAGCAATTGTCTCCCGCGCTCGGCCAGCCGGTGATTGTCGAGAATCGGCCGGGCGCTGGTGGTCATGTGGGTGCAGCCGCGGTCGCGCGCGCAAAGCCCGACGGCTACACGTTGCTGATGAGCGGAAGCCCGACCCATTCGGTCGGCCCGCATTTGTTCAAGAACCTCACTTACGACCCGATGCAGGATGTGCCGCCGGTAGCGATGATGGCCATCGCGCCGAATCTCTTGGTCGTGAACGCGTCGCTCCCGGTGAAGTCGGTGAAGGAGCTTGTCGAGCTTGCGCGCAGCAAGCCCGGACAACTGACCTATTCCTCCGCCGGCGCCGGAACGTCGGGATTCCTCGCGGCCGAGCAGCTCAAGAAAAGCGCCAACCTGGATATGGCGCATGTGCCTTACAAAAGCGGTCCGGAGGCGGTGACCGGCGTGCTCTCCGGCGACGTCAGTTTCATTTTCTTCACGTTGCCGTCGCTCCTGCCGCAGGTTGAGGCCGGGAAATTGCGCGCACTTGCCATCACCGGCGCGGAACGCAGCGCGCTTGTGCCGAATGTGCCGACCGTTGCCGAGGCAGGATTCTCCGATTTCGAGGTGCTGGCGTGGTTTGCGCTGTTCGCGCCGCGCGACACGCCAGCTCCCATCGTCGACAGGCTGGCAACCGAAATCGAGAAAATCGTGAAGCGGCCGGAAATCCGTGAGAAGATGGCGGCCCTCGGAGCGGAGCCGCGTTTCATGAATCCAAAGCAGGTTGTCGACTTCGTCGCGGTTGAATCCCCGAAATGGGGACGCTTGCTCGGCGACGCCAAGACCGAAGCCAAATAGGCGCTTTCCGTCCGACATGCGCCTTTCTGAATATTCGCTGCATGCTTACCGGCTGCGCTACGCGCGGCCGGTGCAATGGAGCGATATTGTGGAGGAAGCAGCGCCGTTCGTGCTGCTGCGGCTGAAATCCGATACCGGGCATGAGGGTGTTGCGGAAGTCACCGTGAAGCCGACCTGGGGCGGCGTCACCGCGCGCAGTCTCATCGCGACGATAGAAGACATTTTTGTGCCGCTGTTGCGGACGCTCGATCTCAGTGATCCGATCGCGGTGCGGCGTGCGCTCGACAAGATACCGGAAAATCTCGCGGCCAAGGCGCTGATCGATAATGCCTGCTGGGATCTGTATGCGGCGCAACTCGGACGGCCGCTCTGGCAACATTGGGGCGGGCAGAGCCGTGTCGAAGTTTCCTGGGCGGTGACGCGGCAGGCTCCCGCAGCGATGGCCAAGGAAGCAGTTGCGATGGTCGAACTGCACGGCTTTCGCACGCTGAAGGTCAAGGGCGGGCAGGGCCTTGCCGTGGACGTGGCCGGTATTGCTGAAATTCGTTCAGCACTCGGTCAAGACGTCACCTTGTATGTCGATGCCAACGGTGCCTATCCGCCCGATCAGGCGGCCGATTATTCGCGAGCGATCGCGGATGCCGGTGCGATGGTGATCGAGGATCCATGCCCTCTCAATCCCGACGCCGACTTCGCGACGCTGCGAAGCAGCATTCCGATTCCGCTCCTGGTCGATTTCGGCTGCTGGTCGCTCCGCGATGCGACGCTGTTCCTTTCGCAAGGTGCGCAGGCGCTGAGTGTCAAGCCCGGGCGTTTCGGACTTTCCGATTCACGGCTGATGCAGGACGCCGCTGCGCGAGCCGGCTGCCGTGTGGTTGCGGGCCTGATGGGCGAGAGCACGCTCGGGACATTCGCAGCATTGCAATTCGCTGCGGCGTTGCCGACGCCCTTATTGCCAGCCGAACTGACCTGGTTTCTGGCAATGACGGAACGGATCTCGGCCCAGTCGCCGGTTATCGCAGGCGGCATGGTGGAGATGCCGGCGACACCTTCGATGGCGTCGATGGTCGATTGGGCCGCGCTTCGTCGATATTCCCTTTGACGGCTTATTTCGCCTTATGCGAATCCGCACCCGTTCGCCGTCGCGGGGCCGCGTATCGTTCGATAAGCTGTGACTGTCCGCGCGATTGCAGCGTGCGCTCGAGATTCGCCGCAGTTTCCATAAGGAGCGGCAGATGTTCCTTCAGCGGCTTGGGATTGCCGGTGCCGTAATTGGCGACATTGACGGCGCCCATCACGGTGCCGTCGGATTGGCGGATCGGGACCGCGATGCCGACAATGCCATTGGTCAGAATATTCGCGACCATGGCCCAGCCCTGTTTTCTTGCCTTTTCGATCGCGGTCTTCAACTCGCTGGCACTCATCGGCGGCTTGCCGCCGCGGCCCGAATTGAGCGATTTCAGGTAGCGATCGAAATCTTCTTCCGGCAAGCCGGACAGCAGCGCATGACCGAGCGAGATGGCATAGGCCGGCACCCGGCCGCCAATGCTGACCGAAATCTGCAATATCTTGTCGCCTGACGAGCGCGCGACGAAAAGAACTTCGTCGTTGTCCAACACCGCAAAGCTGGAAGATTCACGGGTGCGTGCCGCGAGCTCATTCAGAAATGGCCGAACCAGCTTGTCGATCTGCATCGACGAGACATAGGCATAGCCGAGGTCGAGCACCTTCGGCTGCAGAAAGAAGCGGTCTTCATTCGCGCCGAGATAGCCGAGCTCCTGCAAGGTGAGCATGTAGCGGCGCGCGGCGGCGCGATTGAGTCCTGTGCGATTGGCAACGTCGGTCGGTCGAAGCAGCGGCGCAGAGGCATCGAAAGCACGAATGACGAGCAGGCCGCGCGCCAGCGATTCGGAAAACCAGCTCGGCGCTTTCTGTTTCTCGCTCATGGTTTTTTTTGGACCTTTCGCCGCCGCCGCGCGGACGACTCTTCAGTTGGAAACTTTCCGCTTGACGCAACGGCCCCGACACCTCACGGTCGAGCGATAAAAATATATTGGGGCGATTATCGTTCGAGAGAGGCGACCATGTCAAGCTATCCTTCCTACGAGACCGTGTTGTTCGAAAAGGCGGATGGCATCGGCTGGGCCACGCTGAACCGTCCCGACAAGCGCAACGCGATGAGCCCGCAGCTTCATCTGGAAATGTCCGATCTGCTGTCGATGATCGAGGTCGATCCGGAAGTTCGCGTCCTCGTGCTGGCCGGAGCGGGCGAGGCTTGGTGCGCAGGGATGGATCTCAAGCTGTTCTTTCGCGATCTCGAGAACAAGCCTGCGGAGCGCGCCCGCGTCGAAGAGGCGTCTCATCGCTGGCGATGGCAGCGGCTGTTTACGTTTCCGAAGCCGACCATCGCGATGGTTCACGGATATTGCTTTGGCGGCGGCTTCACCCAGCTCATTGCCTGCGATTTCGCAATTGCTGCCGACAGCGCGACCTTCGGTCTGTCGGAAGTGAATTGGGGCATCATCCCGGCCGGCATCGTCAGCAAGGCGTTGGTCGAATGTCTGAGCTATCGCGAAAGTCTGTATTATGCGCTGACCGGCGACACGTTCGACGCCGCGGAAGCGGCGCGCATTGGCCTCATCAACAGGGCGGTCCCGGCGGCAAAGCTGCGCAGTGAGACGATTGCGCTTGCCCAGAAGCTGATCAAGCTCAATCCCGAAGCGCTGCGCGGCACCAAGCAGGCGCTGAAGAACGTCCGTCACATGAGCATGGATCAAGCGGCGGACTATCTTTCCGCGAAGTTTCTGGAAGTCCGCTTCCGGGACGCCGAACAGGGCTATGTGAAGGGCATCCAGCAGTTCGTTGACGACAAGACCTACCGGCCCGGCTTCGCACCCTATAACCGGGCCTGAGGCCGCGTGATTGCAGGAGAGGGCGGCTTTCATCAGCTTAAGTGAAGGCCAGAAAGATAAAGTCTGCGACCAAAGCGGGCCGCTCGGCCCCCTCGATTTCCATCGTGCAATTCATCGTCAGTCGCACGCCGCCCGGGACCGCGGTTACCGCACCAAGCGTTTGGCGTAGCCGCACCCGATCGCCGGCCCGCACCACGCCCGTGAAGCGCACGCGATCGAGCCCGTAATTGACGAAATGGCTGGCGCCGCCAATCTCGAGAATCTGGCTCATCATCGAGGTTAGCAGCGCCAGCGTCATGAAACCGTGCGCGATAGTGCCGCCGAACGGCCCTTCTTTCGCAGCGCGGGCCGGATCGGTATGGAGCCAATGGGTATCGCCGGTCACCTTGGCAAAGGCATCGATCGAAGGCTGATCGAGGGTGCGCCATTCGCTATGACCGAGGTCTTGACCGGTGTGGCGCGAAAGCTCAATCGGGTTGTCGACGTGCAGCATGATCGCTCGCTTTGTTTGATCGAGTGAGATTGGAATTTATTGTTGAGGCGCAAAGCGCGCGGTCTCGTCGACCGTGTCGACAATCGAGAAGCGCGGAGAGAAGTTGATCTCGCGCTTTGCAGTTGCGCTGTCGACCGAGACCTTGTCGCGAACCGGATAGCCGGCGAAGCCGGTCTCGGTCGTTACACGATAATCGACCTTGAAGTCCGGAAAGCGCGACTGGATTGCCGCCACGATCTCGTCGAATGCCAGCCCCTGCGCAGGCGCGACATCATACACGCCGGTGACCGGGTTCTCTGCGAGCGCGGCGGCGACGTTCGCGGCCGCACAATCGCGTGCATCCACAAAGGAATCGACCCCGCGCCAGATCAGCATGGGGTCTTCGATCACTGCTGGCCTGCGCTGCAAGGCGGCATCGACCATGAGGCGCATCAGTCGCGCCGGGATCGACGTCGGCGGCCCGTTCCAGGCGCCGAACACCGCGGCATAACGCAGCGAGACCACGGCAACAGCGTAGGAGCGACGATACATGCCGGAAATCTGCTCCGACAACGACTTGCTGAGGGCGTAGACTGACGTCGAAGGCGTCTCCACCACGTTCGAACTCGACAGCACGACCCGGTCGATCAATCCACGTCGGGCGCAATCGAGCAGGTTTGTCGTCCCGAACACGTTGACCTGCAATCCTCGTCGCGGATCGGCGCGACAGGCGGCTGTCATGAGAGCCGCTGTGTGAATGACGCGTTCGACGCGTCGCGTCGCCAATAGATTCTCGATTGCACTATTGTCGGTAACGTCGCAATTCACGAGCGGAACCTTCTCGATGTCGACGATCGACTTCACCGCGGTCATGTTTGGTGCGACGTCGACCAGTGTGACGTCGTGGCCCTGCTCGGACAATTGCCGCGCCGTGTGGCAGCCGATCACGCCGGCTCCGGTCACCAGAATTCGCATGCTTTCCTCCGCCACTCCGTTCGACAGCGATTTTCGCCTGCATTCTGCGGGCGGGCTGCATTTCTTCCAGCATTGACAAGCCGGAGGCCGTTGTCCATCCTAGAGCGATAAAAATATATAAGAGCGATATTCGCACAAGGGGGAGCGTGACAGTCAAGCCCGAAACCCAGTCAGAAGTGATTCTCGAGGCGCGGGATTTGACCAAATCTTTCGCGGGGTTCGTTGCTGTCGACGGCGTCGGTCTCAAAATCCGGCGAGGCACAATCCATGCGCTGATCGGACCGAATGGCGCGGGAAAGACCACCTGCTTCAATCTGTTGACCAAGTTTCTGCAGCCGACCTCGGGCAGCATTTATTACAAGGGCGCGGATGTAACGCAGGAGAGCTCGGCCGATCTTGCCCGCCGCGGTCTCGTCAGATCGTTCCAGATATCATCGGTGTTCCCGCATCTGTCGGCATTCGACAATGTGCGCGTGGCAGCGCAGCGCAAACGCGGCAATTCGTTCGATTTCTGGCGGCCGATGAGTGCGCTGGATGCACTCAACGACCGGTGCCAGTCGCTGCTGGATATCGTCGGGCTGTCAAAGGCGGAAGACACACTGGCGGTCGAACTGCCCTACGGACACAAGCGCGCGCTTGAGATCGCAACGACGCTCGCGCTCGATCCCGACGTACTGCTGCTGGATGAGCCGACGGCCGGTATGGGGCACGAGGATGTCGGGCGCATCATCGAACTGATCCGCAACGTCTCGAAAAGCCGAACGATATTGCTGGTCGAACACAATCTCAGCGTCGTTTCCAGCCTCGCCAACATCATTTCAGTGATGGTGCGGGGTCGGGTCGTGGCTGAGGGCGACTACACGACGATCGCGAACGACAAGACCGTCATCGAATCCTATCTCGGAACCGACGATGACCTCTGAGCCGCAGCATCGATCAACCGCGCTTGACGTGAGGGACCTCTGCGCCTGGTATGGCGAATGCCATGTGCTGCATGGGCTCGCCTTCCGCGTCGATCATGGAGAGGTCGTGACGCTGCTCGGTCGCAACGGCGCCGGCAAGACGACGACGATGAAGTCGCTGGTCGGTCTGGTCGATCGCAGAACCGGATCGGTCGCGTTCGAGAACACCGAAATCATCCATCTGCCGCCGCACCGGATCGCGCGCCTGGGCGTCGCCTATTGTCCGGAAGACCGGGGCATTTTCTCAAGCCTGTCGGTTGCCGAGAATCTGGATTTGCCGCCGCAGGTACTGCCGGGCGGGCTCGCGGTCTCGGAAATTTTCGAGATGTTTCCCAATCTAAAGGAACGCCTGTCGAGCTACGGCACGAGGCTGTCCGGCGGCGAACAGCAAATGCTCGCGATCGCGCGCATCCTGCGGACCGGCGCCAAGTTCCTGTTGCTGGACGAACCGACCGAAGGCCTGGCGCCCGTCATCGTGCAGCAGATCGGGCGCACGATACGCCGGCTGAAGGCGGCAGGCTTCACGCTGCTTCTGGTCGAGCAGAATTTTCGTTTCGCGCAGACGGTTGCCGATCGATTCTATGTGCTCGAAAGCGGAAGGGTGGTCGATGAACTGCGTATCGACGAAGCCAGGACTCAACGCGAGCGCCTGACCCGATATCTCGGAGTGTGAACCGATGTCATTCAGCCTGCCGGCTCTCATGGGACAATTGTTCATCGGCGCCATCAACGGGGCCTTCTATGCGTTGCTCAGTCTCGGGCTTGCGATCATTTTCGGGCTTTTGAACATCATCAATTTCGCGCAGGGCGCGTTCTATATGCTGGGCGCGTTTCTGGCGTTCCTGCTGCTGGAATATCTTGGCATTGGCTATTGGATTGCGATTTTCTTAAGTCCATTGCTGGTTGGCGGATTTGGAATGCTGGTGGAGAGGACGCTGATCCGCCACATCTACAATCTCGACCACCTTTACGGGTTTCTGCTTACGCTCGGCATCGCGCTTGCGATCGAGGGCGCGCTTGCGATTCAGTTCGGTGCCTCGGGCCAGCCCTATGGCGTTCCCGAAGCACTGCAAGGCGGCGTCAATCTCGGCTTTATGTATCTGCCATATTACCGGTGCTGGGTTGTGGTCGTGTCGATTGTCCTGTGCCTCGCGACCTATTGGGCGATCGAACGAACCAAGCTTGGGTCCTATCTGCGCGCGGCAACCGAAAACCCGCGCCTGGTTCAGGCCTTCGGCATCGACGTACCGAAGCTGATCACTGTGACTTATGGCGCCGGTGTCGCGCTGGCCGCCTTCGCCGGCGTCCTGTCGGGTGTGATCAATCAGGTCAGCCCGCAAATGGGCGTCAATCTGATCGTGGTCGTGTTCGCGGTGGTGGTGATCGGCGGACTTGGCTCGATCATGGGCGCGGTCGTGACCGGATTTGCGCTCGGCATTATCGAGGGGCTGACCCGATATTTGTACCCGGAAGCCTCGAACAGCGTCGTGTTCGTGATCATGGCGATCGTGCTTCTGGTCAAGCCGGCCGGTTTGTTCGGAAAGACGGCATAGGATGAGCACGATCGACATCGCGTCGCCACGACAGCGGTCGAAAGCCGTCGGCGCCTATTGGAATGTGCTGTTCGTGGCGCTCGCGGCGGCGCTGCTGATTGCGCCAATGCTGCTTTATCCGGTATTCCTGATGAAGGCGTTATGCTTCGCGCTCTTCGCCTGCGCGGCCAATCTGCTGATCGGCTATATCGGCCTGCTTTCGGTCGGGCAGGGGATGTTTCTCGGCACGGCGAGCTATGTCACCGCATATTCCGCGAAGGACCTCGGATTTCCAGTCGAGTTTGCAGTGCTGGCCGGGACCGCGGCTGCGACGCTGCTTGGCGTTGCGACCGGCTATTTGTCGATCCGGCGCCAAGGCATGTATTTCGCGATGATCACGCTCGCGCTGTCGCAACTTGTCTATTTCATCTATGTGCGCTCGCCCTTCACCGGCGGCGAGAATGGCATCCAGCAAGTTCCGCGCGGATACCTGTTCGGATTTATCGATCTCGGCAACGACCTGACGCTCTATTACGTGATCGCCGTGATCTTCATGGCTTGCTTCCTGCTCGTTTTCCGGATCATCCACTCGCCGTTCGGTCAGGTGGTGAAAGCTATTCGTGAAAACGAGACCCGTGTGGTCTCGCTCGGTTACAAACCCGCTCACTACAAGCTCATTCTCTTTGTCATCGCGGCGGCAATGTCCGGCCTTGCCGGATCGCTGAAGGCGATCGTGTTCCAACTCGCGTCGCTGTCCGACGTGACCTGGGGCATGTCCGGTGAAGTCGTGCTGATGACGTTGCTTGGCGGGGTCGGCACCGTGTTCGGACCGCTGGTCGGCGCCTTCATGCTGACGACGATCGAGTTTATGCTCTCGCGATTGAATGCGTGGCTGGTACTGGCACAGGGCATCATTTTCATTGTCTGCGTGCTGGTCTTCCGACGCGGGGTCGTGGGCGAATTGTCCCGCATCTTCAAGAAACCTCTCTAGCTACAGGCAAAAGTCGGACGGATCGGCTGATGAAACAAGTTCTCGATGGCGTCCTGGTGATCGAGCTCGGCACCATGATCACCGCGCCGCTCGCGGGCATGATGCTTGCCGATCTCGGCGCCCGCGTGATCAAGGTCGAGCATCCCAAGGGCGGCGATCCGTTTCGTGCCTATCGCGGCGATCTCTACAGCCCGCATTTCTCCGCCTATAACCGCAACAAGGAGAGCGTCCAGCTCGATCTGCAGAGCGAGAAGGGGCAGGATGCGCTGCACAAGTTGATCGCCCGGGCCGACGTCCTGCTCGACAATTACCGGCCGGGCGTGCTCGGGCGCTTGCGGCTCGACGACGACACGCTGTCAAAGTTGAATTCCGGCCTCGTTCGCTGCTCGATCACAGGCTTCGGAACCGACGGCCCCTATCGCGATCGACCGGCCTATGACTCGGTCGGCATCGCCTTGAGCGGGCTTGCGAGTCTGCTTCTCGATCCGGCCGATCCGAATGCTGCCGGCCCTACCATCGCCGATAACGTAACGGGAATGTATGCCTGCAACGGCATTCTCGGAGCGCTGGTGAACAAGGCGAAGACTGGCAGGGGATCGCGAGTCGAGACCAATATGCTGGAGTCCTCGATCGCTTTTATCCCCGATACGTTCGCCAATTTTACACAGCTCGGCATTGTCGCAGAGCCATACACGCGAGTCGCAACCTCGCAATCCTATGCGCTTCTATGTGCCGACGGCCGAATGATCGCGGTGCATCTGTCTTCACCGGACAAGTTCTGGAACGGCTTGCTGTCGGCAATGGGGCGGCCAGAGCTTGCGAGCGACGGACAATTCCGCACTCGTGACGCGCGGGTGGTTCATTACGAGGCGCTCAAGGTCGAACTGGCGAAGGAATTTCTGCAGCGTCCGCGCGCGGAATGGTGCCGGCGGCTGGAAGCGGAAGATGTCCCTTATGCTCCGATCTGGAATGTCCCCGAGGTTCTCGCCGATCCGCAAGTCAGGCATCTTCAAACGTTCTACCAGATGCAGCACGAAAAGCAGGGTGCCGTCACCGGCATTCAGCGTCCGGTTCTGATCGATGGCGAGCGTGGTCCCAACCGCTTGGCGGCTCCGATGCTCGGCGAACACACGGCCGCGATTTTTGCGGAATTCAATCTGGCTGACGCAAAGGCAAGTGCATGATCACGATTGGCGACCTCTATCGCCGAAACGCGCGGCACAATCCGAACGGAATCGCGGTCGTTCACGGCGACCGCAAGGTGACGCATGCCGACATGCTGGCGCGGGTGGAGCGGGCCGCGAGGCGGCTTACGGCGCAGAAGCTTCATAATCAGGATCGCTTCGCCATTCTCTCCAAGAACTCACTCGAATATCTGGAATTGTACGGTGCCGCCGAAAGCACAGGATTTATCGCGGTCGCGATCAACTACCGGCTCGCGCCCGAAGAGATGGCCTATATCGTCAACAATTCCGCGCCGAAAATTCTCTTCTTCGAGCAGGAGTTCATCGGTGTCGTCGAACAGTTCAAGGACAAAATTGCGCGAGAGATCCAATTCGTCTGCATCGGCGATCCGCCAAGCTGGGCCGTTGCCTATGAAAGTCTTGCGCTTGCCGAAGCCGCGTCGGTACCGAGCGCCAGCGACACCGATCTTGCTTATCTGATCTACACCAGCGGGACATCGGGGCGGCCAAAAGGCGCGATGCTCGATCAGAAAGGCCAACTGGAATTTGGGCGCGTCGTAGCGGAGGAAACCGCGCTTCGAGAACAGGATATCTCATTCATCGTGATGCCGCTCTATCACGTCGGCGCCAAATGCAATCAGCTTGCGGCGCTGTTTCGCGGCTGCACGCTCGTTATGCTGCGCGAATACAATGCGCGGCTGGTGGCAGAGGCCTTGCAGACGGAAAAGGTCACGACCGCGCACCTCGCGCCCCTGATGGTCAATGACCTGATCAATCTCGCGACCGCGGAGGCATTCGATCACAGCCGGCTGCGACTCGTTCAATACGCATCCGGACCGATGCCGGTGGCACAGCTTCGCAAGGCTGTGGCGCTCTATGGCCAGATCTTCATGCAGATCTACGGCATGACCGAAGCCGGCAGCATCACCTGCCTTTATCCGCACCATCATATCCTTGAAGGGCCGGAAGAATGGGTCCGCCGGCTGGCGTCTGCCGGTATTGCCCCGCCTTCCGCGGCGATCAAGATCGTGGATGACAACGGCGATCCGTGCGCGACCGGCGTTCAGGGCGAGGTCATAGCCTATACGCCGAGCCTGCTCCGCGGTTACTGGAACAACTCGGTCGCGACCTCCGATTCGTTAGACCGCGGTTGGCTGAAGACCGGCGATATCGGTTGGTGCGACGAGGATGGCTATCTCTTCATCGTCGACCGCAAGAAGGAAGTCATCATCTCCGGGGGCGAGAACATATATCCGCGCGAGGTGGAGGAGGCGCTGCACTTTCATCCCGAAGTCGAGGAAGTCGCGGTCATCGGCGTGCCGGACGAAAAATGGGGCGAAGCGGTCAAGGCCTTCGCGGTGACGGTTGCGAACCGGACCGTGTCGGAGGAAGACCTGATCGCCTTCTGCAAAACCAGGATCGCAAGCTACAAGAAGCCGAAAAGCATCGAATTCGTCGCGCGGCTGCCGCGACTTGCCAATCAAAAGATCGACAAAAAGGTGCTGCGAGAGCCCTATTGGCGCAGCCGCTCGCGCAACGTGTGACCGATTTTGAATCGAAATATGGAGTGAAGTCATGAAATACGAAACGCTGCTCGTCGATATCGCGGATCAGGTCGCAACGATCACGCTGAACCGCCCGAAGAAGAAGAACGCAATGAGCCCGCGTTTGCATGAGGAAATGACGCACGCACTCGAGGCTTTGCGTTACGATGATGCGGCGCGGGTGCTCGTGATCACCGGCACCGGTGAATCGTTTTGCGCCGGCATGGATCTGAAGGAATTTTTCACGGATCTGAAAAACAAGCCCGGAGAATACGACCGTATCACCCGCCTTGCAGTCGAATGGCGTGGCCGGACGCTGCGCTATTATCCGAAGCCCACCATCGCGATGGTCAACGGTTTCTGTTTCGGCGGTGCGTTTTCCATCGTGGAGGGTTGCGATCTTGCGATTGCGGCCGAGGAAGCCAAATTCGGATTGTCCGAAATCAACTTCAAATTGTTTCCCGGCGGTTGCGTGAGCAAGTCGCTCGCCAATTTGATGCGGCCGCGTGACGCGCTCTGGTACGGAATGACCGGGCGGCCCTTCGATGGCCGCGTCGCCGCCGAGATTGGCTTCGTCAATATCGCCGTTCCGCTCACCCGGCTGCGGGAAGAGACTATGAGTGTGGCGAAAGAAATAGCATCGAAAGATCCGCTGGCTCTGAAGGCGACGAAGGAGGGTTATCGCTTCTCGCTCGAGATGAGTTGGGACGCCTCGATGAGTTTCACGTCCGCCAAGGAATTCGAACTGGTCGCACGCCAGAACGATGCCTGGCGCACGGAGGGCATCGCGGATTTCCTCAAAGGTGAGTACAAGCCGGGCCTGGAATCGCACGGCCAAAAGCGCGCGTAATGCTCACCGTTCGTGATCATCGCAGCGCTTCGCTTCCGACGCAGGCCGAGCTTGATGAATTCCGGAGCAATCTTCGGCGTTTTATCGAGCGGGAAATCGTTCCGTTCGAGCGGCGGGCGATGGACGAAACCGAGAAGCGGGAGATTCAGCAAAAGGCAAGGGCTGCCGGCTTTTGGTTGTTGGAAGTGCCCGAAGAGCTCGGCGGACAAGGGCTCGGTTTTCTCGGCATGGCGGTGTTTTGGCATGAGGTTTCGCGCACGATTGCAATCCCCGCGCGCGACCACACGCTGTTTGGTCCGGTGGTCGGGCCGATCCTGATGTCGCTTACAGGCAAGCAGCGCCGCGATTATCTTGAGCCAGTGCTTGCGGGAGAGAAGCGTGCCTGTTTCGCACAGACCGAGCCCGACGCCGGTTCCGATCCGGGATCGATGCGCACGCGCGCGGTGCGGCAAGGCAATCGCTATGTCATCAACGGCACCAAGCGCTTTATCACCCATGCGGAAAAGGCCGATTTTGCGCAGGTCATCGCCTATACCGATCCGAAGAAAGGTGCTCGCGGCGGAATATCGTGCTTGCTGGTCGACATGAAGACGCCCGGTGTGACGATTTCCGCCCGGCATCCGACCATGATGGGTGACGCGCCGTGCGAGATTGTTTTCGATAATGTCGAAGTGCCCGAAGAAAATCTTGTCGGTGCGGAAGGCGAGGGCTTCGCGGTCGCCCAAAGCTGGTTGAACGAAGGCCGCATCCGGCATGGCGCTCGCGCCTGCGGCGTTGCCGAGCGTTGCCTCGAATTGACGATGGAATATGCCAAGCAGCGCCGCACCTTCGGTGAAAAATTGGCCGACCGCCAGGGGGTGCAATGGATTCTCGCGGATTGTGCGACCGAGCTTCACGCAACGAAGCTGATGGTTCGCGATGCCGCCGCCAAGCTCGACGCCGGAGAAGACGCGCGCGTCGAGACTTTCATGGTCAAGGTTTATGGTGACGAAATGGGATTCCGCGTCGCCGACCGATGCCTGCAATTGCATGGCGGCATCGGATTGACGACGGAACTGCCGATCGAGAAATTCTGGCGGGATCAGCGCAGCTTCATGATCACCGAGGGCCCGACGGAAGTCCTGCGAACGGCGCTGGCGCGTCAGCTTCTGCGTGAGGTGGGGTGATGAAAGATCGCAAGCCGTTGAAATCTGCGATGGGTTGGTCGACGCGCGACAGCATCACCGTGCGCGGTCGCGACCTGACGACTGAATTGCTTGGCAAGGTCGATCTCGGCGGCATGGCATTCCTGGAAATAAGGGGCCGGCTTCCGACCGAAAAGGAGGCCGAAGTCTTCAACGCCGTTCTCATCACGCTGGTTGAACACGGCATGACCCCGCAGGCTATCGCAACGCGGCTCGTCAATCTTGCCGCACCGGAAGCATTGCAAGCGGCGGTGGCGGCCGGTCTGTGCGGCGTCGGCAGCGTGTTCGCCGGGGGCTCCGAGCAGACCGCGAAGATGCTGCAAAATGCCTTCAAGGATGGAGCCGATGGCACTGCCTTGCCTGAGGTCGCAGCCGGGATCGTGGAGACCTTCGTTGCGCAGCGGCAACCGATTCCCGGCATCGGACATCCTTTGCACAAGCCGATCGATCCGCGAACGCCGGTCTTGTTCGGGATCGCGGAACGCAACGGATTTCGAGGGCGCTATATCGCACTGCTCGAGCAGATATCGAAAAATGCCGAAGCCCGCTTGCAGCGTGAATTACCGGTCAACGCGACCGGCGCGATCGGCGCGATCTTGAGCGAACTGGATTTTCCCTGGCGGATTTGTCGCGGCATTGCCGTGATCTCGCGCTGCGTCGGGCTGGTCGGACATCTTGCGGAGGAGATGAAAAATCCGCTCGGCCGCGAGATATGGGAACGTATAGAAGAGGAAGTCTTCGAAAACAGAGACCAATAATAGCCGCAAAGGCAACAAAGGGAGGATATGATGCTGTTCCAAGTCTGGATTGCTGTCGCAGCGGTGCTGCTGGCACCCGTTGCCGTATCCGCTCAATCGTGGCCGAGCCAGCCGATCCGCTGGATTGTTCCCTATCCCGCAGGCGGCGGCACCGATTTCATCGCACGTGCGCTCGGTGTTCAGCTCGAAAAATCTCTCGGCCAGCCGATTGTGGTTGAGAACAAGCCGGGAGCATCGACGGTGACCGGAACCGCTGCGCTGACGCAGGCCGCGCCGGACGGTCACACCGTCGGAATGCTATTCGATTCGCTCGCGATCAACGCCGCATTCGGCATGTCGCTTCCATACGATTCCGAGAAGGATTTCGTGCCGATCATTCAGCTCGCGCGCGTGCCGCTGGTGCTGATCGTGAATTCGCAACTGGTGCCGATGAAGACGCTGCCGGAGATCGTCGCTTACAGCAAGGCCAATCCAGGGTGGTTCACCTTCGGCTCTCTCGGGCCCGGAAGCCCACATGAAATCGGCTTCGCCTGGCTCAAATCGATGTCGAAGATGGATGGGCTGATCGTTCCCTATCGCGGGGTCAATCCTGCCTTGCAGGATCTGATCGGCGGACAGATCAAGGGAATGTTCCTTGGAGTTGCCGTTGCCGATGAATTCATCAAGGCGGGCAAGCTGCACGCCATCGCGGTATCGACCAAATCGCGGCTGAAAAGCGCACCCGATCTCCCGACGGTTGCAGAGCAGGGCTATCCGGAATTCGATTATGTGACCTTCTACGGCCTCGGTGCTCCGAAAGGAACGCCGCCCGAAATCGTGGAGCGGCTGAATTGCGAAATCAATCGCGCGCTCCAAACACCGGAAATTCGCGCCAAGGTCGATCCGACGGGTGCTGAAATCGTCGGAGGCACCGCACAGGAGTTTGGCGACGTCCTGAAAGAAAATATGAGCAAGATGAAGAAGATCATTTCGGAAGCCGGCATCAAGCCCTGATTCATGCGGAGCGCTCTTGGAGCAAGTTTGGAAAGGTCAGCCGAAGGCCCTCAAAACGAAGGCATAGGTCAATCCGTTCTCCGGAAGGAAGACTTCCGCTTCATCACCGGGCGGGGCCGCTACACTTCCGACATTGTGCCTCCCGGTGCGCTGCACGCAGCCTTTGTTCGCTCGCCTCACGCCTTTGCGCGGGTGAAGGGGATAGACATCTCCGCGGCGATGGATATTCCCGGTGTCGTCGCCGTGCTGACCGGCGAGGACCTTCAGGGCGATTCCGTCGGAATACTGGCACTCGACTTCGTCGCGCGAAATTTCGACGGACGCCCGATGGTGACGCCTGCTCGTCGCGCGCTGACGCTCGACATCGTGCGCTATGTCGGCGAGCCTGTCGCGATCGTCATCGCGCAGACGCGTCATCTGGCGGAAGACGGAGTCGAGGCTGTCAGCGTGGATTATGAAGCATTGCCGGCGGTCGTTGAAGTGACCCGCGCGATCGCGTCCGATGCGCCATTGCTCCATCCGGATGCGGAGGAAAACGTGTCGTGCGATTTCCGATACGGGAAATCGGACGACGTCGCGAAAGTACTTTCCGATGCCCGCGACCTCGTCAAAACTGTGGGGTTTTATCCACAATCGATAGCTCGCGTTGCGAGGTCAGCGGCACTTAAGAGTTTGGTGCATTCGGATTCAGCTCTCCGAAAAATCCGCGCAATTTCCGGTGCCGATGACGGAAGACGAAGCGCAACAATGGCAGCGACAGGCGGTCGAAGCCTGGCAGACGAGAACGGTAAAAAACCCGATCGACAATCTCGGTACCACCTTCAAGGGGCGCGAGTGTGCGCTCGTGAATCCAGTCGCGGTTCATCCGTGAGGATGAGTATTCGAGAAAGCCGCGTTCCCGCGTTACGCGCATAAACGAGAAGTCATGACGGTCAATCGGCAGGATTCCAAACAGCTTCAAAGTGCTGCCGAAAAGCGCTTCTCCGCGCGTGAGGGAATCGGTATCGAGCCCGCCCCATCCGGCCGGAAAAGTCAGCGATGCGATCGGCATCAACTCGTTATTGATGCCTTCCGCGCTCGCGATGCGCGGCCAGATCTCGGCCGGCGGCGCTACGAGCTTCGAGCGCTCCCTGATTTGCGCGCGCTGCAACAGCGTCATCGCCAGCGCTTCGTCGCGAACCATGCCGAGCGACCGATCCATCAACCGCGCAGCCGGCGACGCATTATTTCAACGCCGCGACCTTCCAGCGCAATCTGCTGGCCGACATCGCCGAGAAAAAGAAGGTGATCGACGGGCTGGAGCAGCGGCCGTAATTTCAGTCCGGCGCGGGTTTTTTCATCGATTTCCGAGCAAAAACCGGGCTTGAATTGGTAGGCGGCCCGGTCATAGTCGAGTTTCTGAATTAGACGCCTTTCGGAGGATCGTAATGTATCTCAATCGTCGATTGTTGGCAGGTTTGGGTCTTGCAGTGTCTGTCGCGCTGGCCGGACCCGCCGTGGCGCAGGACAAGGTCCGCGTCGGAGTCAATCCGGTAAGCGCGTCGCTGCCGCTCTATGTCGGGATCGAAAAAGGCTTCTTCAAAGAGCAAAATATAGAGATCGACCAGACGCGCCTTGTCGGCGGCACCGCCAATGTCGCGGCCCTGATCGGTAACCAGATCGATGCCGCCTCCAACATGGTCACGATCGAGGGCATCAACGCCAACATCAAGAAGCCCGGCAGCGCGATGTATATCGCGATCAACAGCCAGAATGCTGACTACGTGATGGAGCAATTCGTCGTCCGCAACGGCCTCGAAATGAAATCGCTCGCCGATTTCAAGGGCAAGAAACTGTTCGTGGCGCCCGGGCCGGCCAATGTCACGATGGCCAAGGCTGTGCTTGCTGCCAACGGTCTGAAGGAGGGCGATTATTCGCTCGATCAACTAGACATTGGCCAGCATGTCGGCGCGATAACGGCCGGTACCTTCGACGGCGGCTATACGCTTGAGCCGCCCGGTTCGGTGATGCGCAAAAACGGCGTCGGCAAGACCGTCGAAGCCGGCCTGATCGCCAAATATATCCTCGGCAATCCGAAGGCCAATGGCTACGCCGCGGGCACGGTGATTACGCAGGACTTCGCAACCCAGAAGCCGGATGTTGCGCGCCGTTTCATCGCCGGCTGGGCCAAGGCGATCGAATACATCAAGGCCAATCCCGACGAAGCTCGCAAATATCTCGTCGGCAACACGCTGACGCCGCCGGATGTCGCGACCACAATCCCGCTGGTTGGCTTCACCATGGTCAAGGACCTGACGCCGGCCAATGTCGCGGAATTCCAGAAGTTCATCGACTTCTCCTCCGACAACAAGATCCTGTCGGAAAAGGTCGACGTCACGAAATTCATGATCAAGCTGTGATCGGATGATACTCGGCGCGACAAGCGGCACGCAGACCCGTCCGGCGGCGATGGCCGTATTCGAGACGGAAAGCGTCGCCGCTGCGCGCCGTTACATGAGCGAGGTATTCCGCTCGCACGATCTTTCGATGGCGCCCGGCCAGGCCTCGATCCGCATGCGGCACGAGGCAGTGCGGCCAGGCCGTGTTTCGCTGCATTGGCTGAAATACGGCGCACCGGTCACGATGACCGCGCCGGAAATGGGCGGCTTCTATCTGTTCCAGTTCGTGCTCGGCGGTGCCTGCGAGATCCGCCATCGCGGACGCGCCGAAGCCGTCGGCGACGGACATGGTTATGCGGTCGATCCGGCAAACCCGCTGTCGAAGACCTGGGACGAGGATTGCGAGCAACTGATCGTGCGGGTCGACCGCAGCCTGTTCGAAGGCTTCGCGTCGCGGGAAATGAGCATCGACGTGGACGGAAGGCTCGATTTCGATTTTGATATTCTGTCGGTTGCGGCCGGGCCGCGTTGCATCGTCGAACTCGCCAATGCGGTCCGCATGGACGCGGCCGAAGGGCGATATTGCCTTACCCATCCGCGCGTGACCGACCATCTCGACGTCACCATGATGTCACTGCTGCTCGCGAGCTTCCCGCATCGCTATCGCGAGGAATATGATCGCGCCGGCGAGGCCTGCGCGCCGCATTACGTGCGCCGCGCGGAAGGTTATGTTCGAGTGCATTGGCGCGAGCCGATCTCGATCGGCGATCTCGCGGGTGCCGCGAATGTCAGCGTGCGCTCGCTGTTCAACGGCTTCCGGCGCTTTCGCGGGTTGACGCCGATGGGCTATGTCAAGGCGCTTCGGCTCGATCTGGCGAACGGCGAATTGCTGTGCGCCGATCCGTCGGAAAAATCGGTGACCGAGATCGCGCTATCGTGCGGCTTCACGCATATGGGCAAATTCGCGCGCGATTTTGCAGCGAGATTTGGCGAGAAGCCGAGCGCGGTGCTGGGACGCGAATACGTTTCGCGGCCCTAGCTAAATTCTCTTATCCACAAACCTGGGCGCTTTGATGCTGCGCTCGAATTCCGCCGCCAGCGTGCCGAGCGGAAGCACCTCGACATCGGGCGTGACCTCGAAGGTGCGCTTGATCAGCGCACCGACCAGTTCGCTGACTGTTGCGTTGTCCGAGCCGCGCTTGACCTCGATCAGGAGCCGCAAGCCCTCGCGGCCGGTTTTCTCCTCGGTTATCAATACAGCCTGAAAATCGTTGACCTGCGGCTCCGAGAACATCGTGTCCTCGAAATCGGCGTGGTTCATGTTGACGCCGCGCAGCTTGAAGAAGCCGGTGGTGCGGTTGGCGTGCCGGATCATCGGAAACAGCTCGGCCCAGATGCCGCGGCCCTTGTCGGTCTTGTCGATGTAGCGGACCACGTCGCCGGAATTCCAGCGCAGGAACGGAGTCGCGTGATTGGTCCAGAGCGGCGTGACGCAAAGCGTGCCGACTTCGCCTTCCGGCACGGCGTTGCCGGTATCGGCGTCGATTACCTCGAGTGAGAACATGTCGGTCCAGATATGGATGCCGTCATGGGCCTCGCTCTCCGCGCCCATCAGGCCGGCTTCGCTCATGCCGAATACGTCATAGACCTCGGCCCCCCACATGCGGCCGATCTTCTCGCGCTTGGCCTGCGATAGCGTCTCGGCCGAGCACACCACCTTTTTCACCGTCGAGGCGGCGAGATCGACGCCCTTGGCCTCGGCGAGATTGGCGAGATGCAGGGCAAAGCTCGACATGCCGATGAACACGGTCGGCTTCAGCGACAGCACCAGATCGAGTTGCACGTCGGAGGGGCAGGCATTGCCGGCGCCGACCCAGTTCATGCCGACATCGAACCAATGCGCGCTGCGCGCCCAGACCTGACCGGCGGGATGAATGCCGATCGGAAACGAGATGTGGCAGAGGTCGCCCTTGCCGATACCCATGCAGGGAAAGGAACGACCCCAGGTCAGAAGCCCATAGGTAATGTCTTCGGCAGTGCGGGGATAGAAGACTGGCTTGCCGGTCGAACCGCCGGAGCGCCAGAATTCGGCGATCTGCGTATGCGGAACGCAACAGAACTGCTTCATGAATTCGGCGTGGTCGAGCTTGCGCAGCATGTCCTTGTCGAGGACCGGAATTTTCTCCCACTCGGTCGGTTCGTCGAGCCGCGACGCGTCGATCTTGTCGAGCCTGCCCTGATACCAGGGCAGCTTCTTGGCGCGCTCGAAGGCGATGCGCTTGCGCTCGCTCTGGATCGTCCTGATTTCCGCGCGCGATTTCGGCAGCGGCAAAGGCAGCGGTTCCAGCATCGAATCCCCTTGTCGTAATGTCGGCCCGGCAGTTTCGGGACGCCAGTGTCGGTCTTCCGGACGGCCCGGCGCTATCCCAAGACTGCACAACTTATCCCGAAATTGCAGATAATGCAGCGGCAAGCGCGGCCAGCATGACAGCGGAGCTGCGCCATCTTTATCTTGGGCATGGTGCGGGGCATGGGCCTCGACTTCGACGACGCGATCGAACTCGCGCAATTGCGCGAACCGGTACGCGCTACGCCAAGCGCATTCGCACCGCATTCACCGAGTTGGATTGACCTTCGTTTCCGTTGGATAGCTCGGCCTGTACGGCATTTTGTCACACTCAAGTAACGAAACGGCTTTTTGCTCCGGTCGACCGTGACCGGAGTATTCCATGACGATGGAAGGCTGGTCGGCATTGTCAGCCGTTCGAACCTGATCCAGGCGCTGGCATCGGCGCAGCACACTACAAAGTCTGACACTAGCTCGGACCGCGACATCCGCCTAAATTTGTTGTCGCGGCTCTCCGAGCAGGACTGGACCGGCTTCGGATCGCGCAATGTCATCGTCGCCGAGGGTGTCGTGCATCTGTGGGGAATGGTCGGCTCCGAGCAGGAGCGCAAGGCACTGGTCTCGCTTGCCGAGAACGTGCCGGGTGTGACCCGCGTTTCGGACGAAATGATCCCGTCCTATTGATTTTGTTGTTTTGGAGCGAACCCGTATCCACTTCGCTCGAAAACCTTCTAATGCTGATATTCCGGCAAACGGTTCAGGATGTCGGCGAGCGGATCGACAGCCCATGATTGCGTCACGTAATCGCGATGCGAATCCTCGGAATGCCCGGCGAGGAATACCACGCTGCCGGGCTTGATGTCGCCATCGAGCGATTTCTGAATCGGGATGCCCTGGTCGGCAAGCTGCCGCTGCAATTGAAGATTGCGCGCCCGCGTCGAGCCGAGATAGCCCGATATGAAAAAGCCGCGGCGATATTTGAGCACCCAGTTTTCGAAATGCTCGACCTCGCCATAAAGCGAATCCATCAGCACGATGCCACGCAGCCGGTCCTTGATCTGACCGAGCCGCAGAGCCCATGCCGTAGGCACGAAGCCGCCGCTGTAGCTGACGAAGATCAACGGCATCTTGAAGAAGGTCCGCGCGGTTTTCGGCTGCCCCAGCATCAGCGCAAATTGCTCGCCGGCCTCGCTCAGGAATTCATCGAAGAAGCCCGGGTCCCAGAACGCACCGGGCGATGAATTCGGCGGCGTCGACCGCGAATTGCGGCGCGACCACTACGGCATTGGCGTCCGAGCGCGTGATCTGCGCCGCCACCTGCTGGCGATCGCGCACGTCGCGGTCGATCTTGGCGCCGTGGCCATGAAAGAACACCACCATCACCGCGGGCTTGCGGATATCGAAGCCCTTCGGGATGCTCAGCAGCACGCGCGAATCCGTATAGCTCTCATTCTCCCAATAAACGTGGCCGCGTGCCCCGCGCTTGCCAAAACGCCCATCGAAGAACACGTCGAAAAACGGCTTGCCGGTGATCGGATTCTTGCCGTCATAGGGGAAGGGGGCGGACTTGAATTCCATCACCAATGTGCGGCCCGGGAAGCTGCCGGTGCGGGGCCGGGGGATGCGGATCACCGGACGCGGCCGGGGCAGCGGAATCACGAGATTTTCGGCGTCGTTGGCATTCGCGGTCGCGATGATGCCGTTATCGCCCGCCAATATGGCTAGGACGACCAGAAATGCGGCGCCGAATCCTGTTAGTGCGTTCAGGGCTGTGCCTCTCACGCATGGCTCCGAGGCTGAAAAACGGGCATCTGCCCCATCATGAACCCTCGAACAAAGCCGGAATTGGGCCGGCGCTGGACGAATTCAATCAAACCGGGCAACCCCCTAAAATTCAATCACGACCGGAACATGGTCACGAGCGATAGATAATGGACTGCCGGTTTCACGAGGGCCCTGATACTGGTTCAGGCCGGGTTCGGTTTCCGGCTGCCGCTTCATCCTCCCGTCCATAGGCATTCAATCGCAATGTTTCAGCTTCCGCGCTCCCTGACCCCGGTCCTTGCGGCCGCCGTCATTGTGACCATGACTTCCGCGGTCCAGGCCCAATTCTTCTTCGGCTGGGGCCAACCCTCTACGCGCCAGGCCCCGGCTCGCAAAGCGCCGGTGCGCCAAGGCCCGGACCAACTGCCGGCCTTCGACCCCGCGCCTGTCAGCGACAAGGCAAGCTTCAACGACAAAGCCCGGTATCTTGCAGGGCTTGCGCCCTCCGAGGATTTTCCGATTGCGAAATTCACCCGCGAGCCATCCTGGCAGCAGCACGCGCGCTCGTTCGATCATTCCTGGCGGGAACTGGAAGCGCGCAGGCTCTCCAAGATCCGGCTCTGGTCGGAGCAGAACCTGAAAGACCACCGTGCGCCGCTCTATTACATGTTCAGCGGTCCCGACCTGCTTTATGCCAGCGCATTTTTCCCGAATGCGAGCACCTACATCCTGGCCGGGCTCGAGCCGGTCGGCCGCATCCCGCAAATCAACGAGCGCACGCTGGCGTCGCTCGGCAATTTGCGATCGTCGATGGCCTCCTCGATTTCGCTCAGCTTCTTCATCACCAAAAACATGAAGAGCCAGTTGCGCGAGACCGCCCTGTCCGGAACGCTGCCGATCCTGCTGGTCTATGCGGCGCGCGCCGGCAAGACCATTACCGACGTGAGCCTCGTAACGATCGAGCCGGACGGTACGGTGACGCCTGGCAACGCGTCCCAGCGCGGTGTTCAGGGCGCAAAGATCGTGATGGGCGGCGACGGCAGGCCTGAGCAAACGCTGTATTATTTCTCGACCGACATTTCGGATGGCGGGGTCAAGAATTCCGGCTTCCTGAAATTCGCCGAAACCTTCGGCCCAGGCGACGCGATGTTCAAGAGCGCGTCCTACCTGCCGCATAGCGGCGGCTTTTCGCAGATTCGCGACTTCGTGCTCGGCAAGGCGCAGAGCATCGTGCAGGACGATTCGGGCATCCCGATCCATCACTTCCCTAGGGATCAATGGACCTTCCATGCCTTCGGCCGCTATCTTGGGCCAATCGCGATTTTCCCGGGCCGGCATCAGAACTCGCTTGCGGAAATCCACCGCAAAGGCCCGTTCAAGCCGCTGGATTTCGGCATGGGCTATCGCTGGCGTCCGAATGAATCCAACGTGCTGCTCGCAACGAGAAAAGACCTCAGCGCCCATCAATTGCGCCCCGCAGTTGCCACTCAACCTGCTTCACCGCCCCCGGTCGCAGAGCCGGTTCCCGCTGTTCAAGCCGCTCCGCCGGTTCAGCCTGCGGCAGCCGCCGAACCCGCCCCGGCCGCTCCATCTGCGCCACCGCCAGGCACGGCCGAGCAATCCGCTTCCTCCGCCGAGGACACCAAACGCCAATAGGCCTTCACTCGTCGGCAAGCCTTACAGGCTTGTTGGGGCATGGACGGGCGGACTGCGACTGGCATAATCGCCGAACGCAGGTGGATTGTTCATGACGCATCTCATTCGGCAAATGGGCTATGTGGTAATCGCAGCGCCGGACCCTGACAGGTCGGCGCGCGATCTTGCCGACATCACCGGTGTGCGCATCAGCCATAGCGCAGTGGACGCCACCTACGTTTCCTCCAATGCGCGCTTTTGCGAAGTCGCATATCTGCGCGGCGACAAGCATGGCATTCGTGCGGTCGGCCTCGAAGCGATGGACGAGGCCGCCGTCGACGAAGTGCAACGACGCGCGCAATCCGACGGCCTGACAATTCTTTCCGACACGCCACTGCTGCCGCAGGTCAAGCGCGCGGTGCGTTTTGCGACGCCTTTCGGTCCGATCTTCGAAGTGCATACTCCGATCGCGCGCGAAGCCATTGCGTCGGCGTCGCTGAATGGCAAACGTGTGCGCCGGCTCGAACATGTCAATCTGCGCGCGACCGATCCGCGCGGCTTTCATGATCTCGTCACGCGCCTGCTCGGCATGAAACTGTCCGATCGCACGACGCAATACGAGCGTGCGTGGTATCGCGCCGCGGACGGATTTCATCACACCTTCGCCGCCGGTCCCGGCAACGGATTGCATCATTACGCGTTCGACGCACACGGTCTGTATGATCTGGCCGGCACCGCGGATGCGCTGGTTGCCAAGGGCCGCAATCTGTTGTGGGGCGTCGGCCGGCACGGGCCGGGCAACAATCTGTTTTCCTATTATCTCGATCCGGATGGATGCGTGGTGGAGGTGTCTTTCGGTCTTGAGCGCATCGACAACGACGATCTCCATGAACCCGGCAACTGGCCGTTTGATACATCGAGCAATGTGCTGGACCGCTGGGGATCGAAGCCGCCGGAAGCCTACGGCAAGTCGCTGACGCCGTTTGTGCGCTGATTAGCGATTGATATCGGCGCGTTTTTGGTGGTTCCCATTGGCTGTGAGCTAGAGGCTATTCGCGCTGCACAAAATTGCTGCGCCGCAGAATACAAAATGTATCGTTACGTCGACGTTATTATGAATAATTCTCTTTTCAAAATAGAACCGATGCGGCTACGCTATCGGTCGATCGGACCAGGCAAGGCAAATATGCCGCATGGTCGGCCACATTAGGTGTGGCATGGCAGACCTAGCCGGCACAGACCGGTGGGAAACGGGAGAAAATGCTGATGGGATTTTCTACAAGACATATCGCCTGGGGAGCCTTCGCGGCCCTTTTCGCAACAGGCACCGCGATACCGGCAAGCGCCGCCTGGGAGCCTACGCGCCCGGTCGAGTTCATTATCCCCGCCGGCACCGGTGGTGGCGCCGACCAGATGGCCCGGACGATCCAGGGCATTATCACTAAGCACAACCTGATGAAGCAGCCGATGGTCGTGATCAACAAGGCTGGTGCTGCGGGCGGCGAAGGCTTCCTCGACGTGAAGTCCGCGGCTGGCAATCCGCACAAGATCATCATCACGCTGTCGAACCTGTTCACAACGCCTCTTGCCACCGGCATCCCCTTCAACTGGAAGGATTTGACTCCGGTCGCGATGCTGGCGCTCGACGAATTCGTGCTGTGGGTGAATGCAGACAAGCCCTACAAGTCAACGAAGGAGTTTGTCGAAGCGCTGAAGAGCGCACCCACCGGCTCGATGAAGATGGGCGGCACCGGCTCCAAGCAGGAAGACCAGATCATCACGGTCGCGATTGAAAAGGCGACCGGCGGCAAGTTCGCTTATATCCCGTTCAAGGGCGGTGGTGAGGTCGCGGTGCAACTTGTCGGCAATCATGTCGATGCGACCGTCAACAATCCGATCGAGGCGGTGGCGCAATGGCGCGGCGGCAAGCTGCGTCCGCTCTGCGTGTTCGATGCCAAGCCGCTCGATTACAAGGACAAGGTGACCGCCGATATGGCGTGGGGCGATATCCCGACCTGCAAATCGCAGGGGCTGGATATGGAATACCTGATGCTGCGGGGCATCTTCATGACGCCGAAGGCCACCAAAGAGCAGGTCGATTACTACGTCGAGCTGTTCAAGAAGGTGCGCGAGACGCCCGAGTGGCAGGACCTCATGAAGAACGGCGCCTTCAACACCACCTTCATGACCGGCCCCGACTACGCGAAATGGGTCGCGAACGAAGAGAATCGTCACAAGCAACTGATGCAGGAAGCCGGCTTCCTCGCCGGTAACTGATCGCGCTCTCTGTAGCCGGCGGACTTTCGAGCCCGCCGGCGGCTTCCACGCGGACGGAGTTCCCATGAGCACGCAAGAAACCAGCCAATCCGGACCCTCGCATCGCTCCGTCGAGGCCGGTCTCACCGTTCTGATCATGATCTTCGGCGGGATCGTGATCGCCGGCAGCATCCAGGCGGGCATCAACTGGGGCGCTGAAGGCCCGCGTGCCGGATTCTTCCCGTTCTATATCGGGATTGCCATCGTGCTGTCCGCCGCGGTCAATATGTGGCACGTGTTCCGCGACGATGACGGCACCGGCTTGTTCGCGGAGTGGAGCCAGCTTCGTCAGGTGATGAGCGTTGTGATCCCCACTGCCATCTATGTGGCGGCAATCCCGTTCATCGGACTCTATGTTGCTTCGATCGTGCTGATCGGCTGGTTCATGCGCCGGCTCGGCAAATATGGCTGGCTGATGGTGGCGCTGGTCGCGATCGGAATGCCAGTACTCACCTACATCGTTTTTGAGAAGTGGTTCCTGGTGCCGCTCCCGAAGGGGCCGCTCGAGGAATTGCTGGGCCTTTAACCGCGCGAGCCACCGGGTCGAGGGGCAACGGATCATGGAAGATATAGGCAATCTTTTTCACGGCTTCGCGGTGACGCTGCAGCCCTTCAACATCATGGTGATGGTGATAGGCATCGTGCTCGGCATCATCATCGGGGTGCTGCCGGGTCTTGGCGGTGCCAACGGAGTTGCGATCCTGTTGCCGCTGACCTTCAGCATGTCGCCGACTTCCGCGATCATCATGCTGTCCTGCATCTATTGGGGTGCGCTGTTCGGCGGCGCTATCACCTCGGTACTATTCAACATACCGGGCGAACCATGGTCGGTGGCAACGACCTTCGACGGCTATCCGATGGCGCAGCAGGGCAAGGCCGGCGAAGCGCTGACGGCAGCCTTCACCTCGTCGTTCGTGGGCGCGCTGTTCGCGGTCATCATGATCACGCTGGTCGCGCCGCTGGTCGCGAGTTTCGCCCTCCGGTTTGGACCGGCGGAGAAATTCGCGGTCTATTTTCTGGCCTTCTGCAGTTTCGTTGGGCTGAGCAAGGAGCCGCCATTCAAGACCATTGCCTCGATGATGATCGGGTTCGCACTGGCGGCCATCGGACTTGACTCAATCACGGGGCAATTGCGGCTGACATTCGGCTTCACCCCGCTGCTGAGCGGCTTCGACTTCCTGATCGCGGTGATCGGCCTGTTCGGCATCGGCGAAATCCTGCTCACGATGGAAGAGGGCCTGAGTTTCCGCGGCGGCAAGGCCAAGATCGATCTCAAGGTAGTGCTGCGCACCTGGATGGGGCTGCCGCGCTACTGGGCGACGTCGCTGCGCTCCTGCGTCATCGGATGCTGGATGGGCATCACGCCGGCCGGAGCAACACCGGCGTCTTTCATGAGCTATGGCATCGCCAAGCGCATGTCTCCGAACGGGCGCAATTTCGGCAAGGGCGAGATCGAAGGCGTCGTGGCACCGGAGACCGCAGCTCACGCCGCAGGAACAGCCGCGCTGCTGCCAATGCTTTCGCTCGGCGTTCCGGGCTCGCCGACCGCGGCGGTTTTGCTCGGCGGCCTTTTGATCTGGGGCCTGCAGCCGGGGCCAATGCTTTTCGTCGAACAGAAAGAGTTTGTCTGGGGTCTGATCGCTTCGATGTATCTCGGCAATCTGGTCGGCTTGGTAATTGTATTGACTTGCGTGCCGTTGCTGGCGGCGATTCTGCGCGTGCCCTTCAGCATTATTGCACCGTTGATTCTCGTGCTCTGCGCGATCGGCGCTTATTCGGTGCACAACTCCACCTTTGATGTGGTGATGATGCTGGTCTTTGGCGTGCTCGGATACGCCTTGAAGAAGTGCAATTACCCGCTGGCGCCGTTGGTGCTTGCGATTGTGCTCGGCGACAAGGCGGAGGAGGCGTTTCGGCAGTCCCTGCTGTCGTCGCAGGGCAATCTCGGCATCTTCTTCTCTAACAGCCTGGTGTCATCGATCATGATCCTCGGCCTGATCGCGCTGTTCTGGTCGGTGATCCAGGAAGGCTTTAGCCGGCTGAGGGCGAGACCGGCTTGACCGTCGGCGCCTCGGATGTCGGGCACGTGATTGAGGCGGGCTTTGCCGGCTGGTCGGCAAAGCCCGTTCTGCTTGAAACTGGGTCTGGTATTTTGTATGCCAGAGCGATCTGGGTGACGGTATGAACGCGGATACGACGAAAGTCTTGAGCGAGAAGGCTCTGGGCGAAAAGCCTGCGACCGGGCGTGGCGCGGACAGCGAAGCGCACCGCTTCACTATTGAGCCGATCGACACCTCGTTCAGCTTCAAGAACAAGGCCTATGCGGCGCTGAAGAATGTCATCGTCTCAATGGACATCTATCGCAACCGCAGTGACATCCGGCTCGACGAGCGTCAGCTCGCGCAGGATTTCGGTATCAGCCGCACTCCGGTGCGCGAGGCGATGGCGCAGCTCGAGCGCGAAGGCTTCGTGCGCTCGGTGCCGCGCCGCGGCGTCTATGTCGTGCGCAAGACCAGGAAAGAGGTAATCGAGCTGATCACCGCTTGGGCGGCGCTGGAAAGCATGGCTGCCCGCTTGATCACCGAGCGAGCTGTGCCTGACGATATCACGTCGCTCCGCAAGATGTTTGCGACCTTCGAAGACGGGCAATTGCGCGCCCATCTCGACGAATATTCCGAGGTGAATATCGAGTTTCACCAGTCGATCATCCGCATGAGCGGCAATTCAGTGCTGATCGATCTCGCCGAAAACCTGTTCACGCATATGCGCATGATCCGCAGGAAGACGATTGCGGAAAAGGATCGCGTCGATCGCTCGATCCGCGATCACATGAACATCATCGAGGCGCTGGAGGCGCGCGATACCGCGCGCGCCGAAACGCTGGTGCGCGACCATGCGCTCGGCCTTGCTGACCACGTCGCCAAATACGCCGATTATCTGGATTAGAGTTTTCGAGGAGAGTTAAGTCATGGCCGAGGCAACGGTCGCAAAAAAACTTGATACCGAGCAAGAGCTGACGGATGGGTTCAACCTCGTCATCGACGCCCTCAAGCTGAACGGCCTCGATACCATCTATGGCGTGCCGGGGATTCCCATCACGGATTTCGGCCGGATGGCGCAGGCCGCCGGCATCCGCGTTCTGTCGTTCCGCCACGAGCAGAATGCCGGCTATGCCGCCTCGATTGCGGGATTTCTGACCAAGAAGCCCGGCGTTTGCCTCACCGTGTCGGCGCCTGGCTTCCTCAACGGCCTGACTGCGCTCGCGCATGCCACGACCAACTGTTTCCCGATGATCCTGATCTCGGGTTCCTCCGAGCGCGAGATCGTCGACCTGCAGCAGGGTGACTACGAGGAAATGGACCAGCTCGCGATCGCAAAGCCGCTCTGCAAGGCGGCCTTCCGCGTTCTGCATGCACAGGATATCGGCATCGGCGTTGCACGTGCCATCCGCGCGGCGGTATCGGGCCGTCCAGGCGGCGTTTATCTCGATCTGCCGGCCAAGCTGTTCGGCCAGGTGATGGATGCTGACAAGGGCAAGAAGTCGCTGGTCAAGGTCATCGATGCGGCGCCCGCGCAGATCCCGGCTGCTGACGCCGTCAAGCGCGCGCTCGATGTGCTCAAGAGCGCGAAGCGGCCGCTGATCATTCTCGGCAAGGGCGCGGCTTATGCGCAGGCCGATGATGCTATCAAGGCGCTGGTCGAGAAGAGCGGTGTGCCGTTCCTGCCGATGAGCATGGGCAAGGGCCTTCTGCCCGACACGCATCCGCAATGCGCGGGCGCGGCGCGCTCGACCGTCTTGAAGGACAGCGATGTCGTGATGCTGATTGGCGCACGGCTGAACTGGCTCTTGTCGCATGGCAAGGGCAAGGCCTGGGGCGACGCGCCAAAGAAATTCATCCAGATCGACATCGAACCCAAGGAAATGGATTCGAATGTCGAGATTGTCGCTCCTGTCGTTGGCGACATCGGTTCCTGCGTCTCGGCGCTGCTCGCAGGTATGGGCAACAACTGGCCGGCGCCCCCGGCGGACTGGACCAGCGCCGTCGCCAAGAAGCGCGATGAGAACATAGCCAAGATGGCGCCGCGGCTGATGAACAACAACTCGCCGATGGATTACCACGGCGCTCTCGGCGTGTTGCGGACCATCATCAAGGAGCGGCCGGACGCCATCCTGGTCAACGAAGGCGCCAACACGCTCGATCTCGCGCGCGGCATCATCGACATGTATCAGCCGCGCAAGCGCATCGACGTCGGCACCTGGGGCATCATGGGCATCGGCATGGGTTACGCGATCGCCGCGGCCATCGAGACCGGCAAGCCGGTGCTCGCGGTCGAAGGCGACTCGGCCTTTGGCTTCTCGGGCATGGAGGTGGAGACCATCTGCCGCTACAAGCTGCCGATCTGCATCGTGATCTTCAATAACGACGGCATCTATCGCGGCACCGACGTCAATGCCGTGGGTTCTGACCCGGCGCCGACCGTGTTCGTGAAGGGCGCCCGCTACGACAAGATGATGGAAGCGTTCGGTGGTGTCGGCGTCAACGCGACGTCGCCGGACGAATTAAGGCGTGCAGTGAATGCGGCGATGGATTCCGGCAAGCCGACGCTCATCAATGCGGTGATCGACCCGGCTGCCGGCAGCGAAAGCGGCCGCATCGGCAACCTCAATCCGCAAAGTGCGCTGAAAAAGAAATGACGCGGCTGTCCCGCGAAGTACGAGAAGCGATTTGATCCGCTCGTCCGCGCGAAGGCGGGGACCCAGAGCAACCGAGCAAGAAGTTTCTGGATGTTCGCCTGCGCGGGCATGAGCGGGAGATGGAGAGAAAGATGGCAAAGAAAGCGAAATCCAAACCCACAAAGAAGGCGGCCGGCAGAGCCAAACCAGCGGCAAAGAAAGCTGTCGCCAAGCGCTCGTCTGCGAAGGTCGTGAAGCTGAAGCCCAAGATGGCGTCGAAGAAGAATGGCAAGAAGTCGATGTTGCCGCCGCCTTCGAAGAAGCCCTTCGGCCAGGCCGGCAAGGCGCTCGACGGCGTCCGCATTCTCGACTTCACGCATGTGCAGTCGGGGCCGACCTGCACGCAGCTTCTCGCCTGGTTCGGCGCGGACGTAATCAAGGTCGAGCGTCCGGGAATAGGCGATATCACGCGCGGTCAATTGGTAGACGTGAAGGGCGCCGACTCTCTCTATTTCACCATGCTCAACCACAACAAGCGCTCGATCACGATCGACAGCAAGCACCCGCAGGGCAAGCGCGTGCTGGATGAGTTGATCAAGACCTGCGACGTGCTGGTCGAAAATTTCGCGCCCGGTGCGCTCGACCGCATGGGGCTGACCTGGGAGCATATCCACAAGCTTAACCCGCGCATGATCGTGGCTTCGGTTAAGGGTTTCGGTCCCGGACCGTATGAGGATTGCAAGGTCTACGAGAATGTCGCGCAATGCACCGGCGGCTCGGCTTCGACTACGGGCTTCCGCGATGGCCCGCCGCTCGTCACCGGCGCGCAGATCGGCGACAGCGGCACGGGACTGCATCTCGCACTCGGTATCGTATCGGCGCTTTATCAACGGACCCGCACCGGCCGCGGCCAGAAGGTGCTGTGCGCGATGCAGGATGGTGTGCTCAATCTCGCGCGCGTCAAGCTGCGCGATCAGCAGCGCCTGAAAGCCGGCCCGCTCACCGAATACAGCCAGTACGGCGAAGGCATTCCGTTCGGAGATGCGACGCCGCGCGCGGGCAACGATTCCGGCGGCGGCCAGCCCGGCTGGATTCTCAAGTGCAAGGGCTGGGAGACCGATCCCAACGCCTACATCTATTTCATCACTCAGGCTCCGGTCTGGGAGAAGATCTGCGACCTGATCGGGGAGCCCACCTGGAAGACCGATCCGGAATATTCGACACCGCGCGCGCGGCTGCCGAAGCTGAAGGCGATCTTCGCGCGCATCGAAGACTGGACCATGACGCTCAGCAAATTCGATGTCATGGAAAAGTGCAACGCGGTCGATATTCCGGTCGGGCCGATCCTGTCGATGAAGGAAATCGCCGAGGACGAGTCGCTGCGCAAGACCGGGACAGTGGTCGAAGTCGATCACCCGACCCGCGGCAAGTATCTGACCGTCGGCAATCCGATCAAGATGTCGGACTCGATCTCGGAGGTGAAGCGCTCTCCGCTGCTCGGCGAGCATACCGACGAGGTGCTGATCAAGGTGCTGGGCTTCGACAAGAAGGCCATTGCCGAAATCAAGGGCTCGGGCGCTTTGTCGGCGCCGGAGAAAAAAGACAAGGCGGCTTGACGAAAGCAACGATTGTCATGCCCGGCGGAGATGGGGAGAGAACTTAAATGCGTATCGTGGTTCACGGCCAGCAGGCTTTCGGCAAGGCCGTGCTGGAAGCGCTGCTGAAGCGCGGCGAGAATGTTGTTGCCGTCTATGTCGCGCCCGAAAAGCCCGGCGCCAAGGCCGATCCGCTGAAGGAAGCAGCGCTTGCCGCGAAGCTTCCGGTCTATCAGCCCGAACTCCTACAAGAAGCCGGAAGTGTGGGCAGACTTCAAGGCGCTGAAGCCGGACCTGCAGGTGATGGCTTTCGTAACCTTGTTCGTGCCGGAAGAATTCCTCAACATTCCGACCCACGGCTCGATCCAGTATCACCCTTCGCTGCTCCCGCTCTACCGCGGCGCGAGCGCGATCAACTGGCCGATCATCAAGGGTGAAAAGGAAACCGGGCTGTCAATTTTCTGGCCGGATAACGGCCTCGATACCGGTGACGTCCTCGTTCAAAAGAAGACGCCGATCTCCGACAAGGACACGCTCGGTTCGGTTTATTTCGACCGGCTGTTTCCAATGGGCGTCGAAGCAATGATGGAATCGGTCGACCTCGTAAAGGCCGGCAAGGCCCCGCGCATCAAGCAGGACGAATCGAAGGCGACATATGAAGGCCGCTGCGGCCCGGACAATGCGCGCATCGATTTCGGTAAGCCGTGGGAGCAGATCGACCGCCTGATCCGAGGCTGCAGTCCGGCACCCGCGGCGTGGGCAACGATCAACGGCACGAAGCTGAAAATTCTGGAAGCCACGCCGCTGCCCGCGAAAGATCCCAAGGGCATCGCCGGCAAGATCGGCGAGGTCGTTGCAATCGAAGGCGATGGCGTCACCGTGGTCTGCGCCGATGGCCGCTTCAAGCTCACGCGCGTGCAAGCCGATGGGCCGAAAGTGGGCGCGGCAGAATGGGCCGCATCCGCCAACATCGAAAAGGGTGCGCGTTTCACATGACCATTTAATCGTCATGGCCGGGCTTGACCCGGCCATCTCGATAAGGGAGGCACAGTGCCTTCCTTCGCGGGATGCGCGGGTCAAGCCCGCGTATGACGAAGGAGAGACCGGAATATCCAGCCACACATTCGCTTTGATGGAATCAGCAAACCATGCCCGCCTCGCAGCATCAAAAGCCACTCTCCGATATTGAAATCGCCCAAGCCGCGAGGCCCAAGCGCATTCTCGACGTCGCCAAGGACAAGCTCGGCGTTGCAGCCGAGAATCTCGAACCCTACGGCCATTACAAGGCCAAGGTATCGATGGACTACATCAGGTCGCTAACCGACAAGAAGAACGGCAAGCTGATCCTCGTCACCGCGATCTCGCCGACGCCCGCGGGCGAGGGCAAGACCACCACCACGGTCGGGCTTACCGACGCGCTGAACTACATCGGCAAGAAGGCAATGTGCGCGCTGCGCGAGCCTTCGCTCGGGCCGTCCTTCGGCATGAAGGGTGGTGCTGCCGGCGGCGGCTATGCGCAGGTGATTCCGATGGAGGACATCAACCTTCATTTCACCGGCGATTTCCACGCCATCACCTCGGCGCATAACCTGCTTGCGGCGCTGATCGACAATCACATCTACTGGGGCAACGCCCTCGGCATCGATTCCCGCCGGGTGGTGTGGCGCCGTGTGCTGGACATGAACGACCGGGCTCTGCGTGAGATCGTTTGTTCCTTGGGTGGGGTCGCGAATGGCTATCCGCGCGAAGCCGGTTTCGACATCACGGTAGCCTCGGAAGTCATGGCGATCTTCTGCCTCGCCAAGGATCTCGAAGATCTGAAGGAGCGCCTTGGCAACATCATCGTCGCCTATACCCGCGATCGCAAACCGATTCGCGCCAGGGAACTCAACGCCAACGGCGCCATGACGGTGCTGCTGAAAGAAGCAATTGCGCCGAACCTGGTGCAGACGCTGGAAGGCACGCCGGCGTTCATCCATGGCGGCCCGTTCGCCAATATCGCGCATGGCTGTAACTCGGTGTCGGCAACGACCTCGGCGTTGAAGCTTGCCGACTATGTGGTCACTGAAGCCGGTTTCGGCGCTGATCTTGGCGCCGAGAAGTTCCTCGACATCAAGTGCCGCAAGGCTGACCTGAAGCCGGATTGCGTGGTGATCGTCGCTACCATTCGCGCGCTCAAGATGCATGGCGGCGTCAAGAAAGAGGATCTGAAAAAGGAAAATCTCGCAGCGCTCGAAGCCGGCATGTCCAACCTTCAGCGCCATATCGAGAACATCAAGAAATTCGGACTGCCGGCGGTGGTGTCGATCAACCGCTTCTCGGCCGATACCGACGCCGAAATCGCTCTGGTGAAAGAAAAGTGCAAGGCGCTTGGCGTCGAAGCGTTGATGGCCGATCACTGGGCGATGGGCGGCGAAGGCGCGGCCGATGTCGCCAAGGCGGTGGTGAAGATCATCGATGAAGGAAAGGCCAATCTGAAGCTGCTCTATCCCGACGACATGCCGCTGTTCGAGAAGATCCGCACCATCGCGAAAGAAATCTATCGTGCCGACGATGCGACCGCCGACAAGGCGGTGAAGGATCAGCTCAAGACCTGGGAAGAGATGGGCTTCGGCAAGCTGCCGGTCTGCATCGCCAAGACGCAATATTCGTTCTCGACCAATCCGGATGCCAAGGGCGCGCCAACCGGTTTCAACATCCCGGTGCGTGAAGTGCGACTTTCGGCCGGCGCCGAGTTCGTCGTGGCGATCTGCGGTGAGATCATGACCATGCCGGGCTTGCCCAAGGTGCCATCGGCGAATTCGATCGACGTCAATGAGCAGGGCAAGATCGTCGGTCTGTTCTAAGGACAGAACAATCTTTCAAAGGCTCAACCCCCTTTCCGCGCGAGCGGGAAGGGTTTTTCTTTGATAGGCCGCTTCTGAGCGCGGGCTTTCACCGGAAACGCCGGCCAACGCGAGGTACGCAACAGGCCCCTTCTGTTGCATGCCTGACCACCGATTTCCGGCACGCAACCGCGGGGACGAATGATATTGTCCCGCCGTCTCGTTTCCCTGCGGAGTTTCAAGAATGCTCAAATTCTATTACAGCGGTGCTCCTAACCCGGTGAAGGTCGCGCTCTTTCTCGAGGAAGCCGGCATTCCCTATGATGCCATCCCGGTCGATACCCGCAAGGGCGACCAGCACAAGCCCGATTATCTGAAGATCAATCCGAATGCGAAGGTGCCGGCGATCGTCGACGGCGACGTTACCGTGTTCGACAGCAATGCCATCCTGCTTTATCTCGCCGAAAAGACGGGGAAGTTTCTGCCGCCGAAATCGGAAAAGCTTCGCGGCGAATTGCTGTCCTGGCTGATGTTCGTCGCGTCGGGGGTGGGTCCGTTTTCCGGACAATCGGTCCATTTCCGCAATTACGCGCCCGACAAGGAAAAGCTCGAATATGCGGTGAATCGCTACGTATACGAGGCGCAGCGTCATTACGGCGTTCTCGATGTACGTCTTGCCAAACACAAATATATGGTCGGCGACACCTACACGATTGTGGACATGGATGTGTGGGGCTGGGCGCGGCTCATGCCGATGGTTCTGGGCGAGGCGGCTTGGGCAAAATTTCCGAATCTGAAGCGTTTGGTGGATGAAATCAGTGTGCGCCCGGCAGCGGTGATTGCGGCGGGGTTGAAAGATCGGCACAAGTTCAAGGCTGAATTCGACGATGAGGCGCGCAAAGCCATGTTCCGCCACATGGACGAAAAGGTGGCCTAAGCGCTCCCGCTAGATATTGTCCGGTCGCGGATGGAGGAATTAGTGATGCGAAGTCTCCTGCTTCTTGTCATGTCGTTCGCCCTATCCGCGCCCGCATCCGCCGAGGATTGGCCGCAAAAGCCGATCAAGATGGTGGTGCCGTTCGGCCCCGGTTCGGCATCGGACGTGCTGCCGCGCATCGTTTTTGAGCCGCTGCAGGCGCAGCTCGGTCAAGCCATCGTCATCGAAAATCGCGCCGGCGCCGGCGGTACGATCGGCGCTATTCAGGCGGCGCGCTCGCAGCCAGACGGCTATACCCTGCTGGTGCATTCGTCTGGGCTGGCGCTGGCGCCCGCGCTTTATCCCAATCTCGGCTTCAAGCCGGACACCGATCTGGTCGCGATCGCGATGATTGGCAGTGTTCCGAACGTGCTGATAGTGCCGCCGTCGAAGGGCATCAAGACGATCGGAGAATTCGTCACTTATGCCCGAGCCAATCCTGGGAAACTGTCATTCGCGTCTTCGGGAGTGGGCTCGGCGTTGCATCTGAGCGCGGAGCGCTTTCGCGTTGCGGCCGGATTCGAGGCCGTGCATGTGCCGTTCAAGAGCGGTTCCGAGGCGATGACCGAGGTCATTACCGGGCGGGTGGATTATTTCTTCGCGCCGCTCGCGACCGTGCTGCCGTTTATCAGGGAAGGACAGGTTGTGGCCCTGGCGGTCAGTTCCAGGACGCGCGCGGAGCAGCTTCCCGATGTGCCGACCACGATCGAGGCCGGCTTCCCCAATTCCGATTATACGCCGTGGTTCGGAATCTTCGGACCCTCCGGCATTCCGGCACCGATTGTTCACAAGCTCAATCGCGAAATCGTCAAGGCGATGCAATCGCCCGCCGCGCGCGAGAAACTGCAGACATCGGGCGTGCAACTGACTCCGATCTCGTCCGAGGAATTTTCGACCCTGGTCAGCGATGAGATCGCAACCATGGGAGAGTTTCTCCGCAAGACCGGGCTGAACGCGAACTGACCACGGACACTCCTTGCCTTGTTGCCGGGGAGCCCGCGGAAATTGCTCGTCACGAGCGCGCGCACGCTCAGCGCTGCAGCGCCGCCATTCGCTTGGCTTCCGCCACCAGAGCCGCGGTCAACGGTGTCATCGGTTCGCGCGCCGGCACCACGAGGCCAATGGTGTGTACGGCCTCCGGCTCCACGATCGGAATCGCCCGAATGGTGTCGGTCAGGCCCAAAGTCTCGGCGAGCTTGGACGGCATGATCGTTGCCCAGCGGCCGGTGCGCACATGTGCGAACAGCACCACCACCGAGTTCGATTCCAGCGTCGGTTGCGGATTGCCGCCTGCCGAACGCAGGAGATCGTCGATGATGCGCCGGTTTTGCATGTCGGGCGTGAGCAGGCAGAGCGGCACCTTGCCGACCTCGGCCCAAGTGACCTTTTCACGGTTGCCGAGTGGCGCGTCAGGTGACGTGAGCAGCAGATAGCGCTCCTGATAGAGCGGTATGGTGGACACGCGCCCAAGCGGCTCGTTGTCGAGATAGGTGATGCCGGCATCGATCTCGAGATTTTCGAGGTTGGTCAGGATCTGAATCGAGGTCTGCGACAGAATGGTGAAGCGCACATCCGGATGGCGTGCGCGATACGGCGTGGTGATCGCAGCGACCATCGCAAGTGCGGTCGGGATCGCGGCGATCTTTAGACGCCCGTTCAGGCCCTTCTTGAGCGCCGCGATTTCCTGCCGCATGGCGCGGCTGTCGCCGACAATGCGGCGCGCCCAGTCGAGGGTGCGCTGGCCTTCCGGCGTGAAACCGATGAAGCGCGAGCCGCGCTGGACGAGCAAGACGCCTAACGTCTCCTCGAGTTGTTTGATTCCCGCCGACAGCGTGGGCTGCGTGACGCCACAGGTGTCTGCCGCGCGGCCGAAATGTTCCTCGCGCGCCAATGCAATCAGATATTCCAGCTTGTCCAGCATGCAGGGCAGAAACTAAAGGTTTTTCAAGGGGCTGCAAGTTCGATAGAAATCTTCTATCGAACTATTTGGAGTTGGGGATTGTTCTAAAGAGGCCAGACCCCGATGGTGGAGCATGAACGCTCCAAACACCCTAACCCTTTCCAAGACTTCAGGATTTGATGGTTCTGGCGGCCGCGGGCGGAAAGCCCGGCGAACTCCCAAAGGCCGGCAGGTCGATACGCAGGCGCTCGAAGAAATTCGCGGGCTGCTGACCGATCGACCGCGCCGGCGCGATCTTCTGATCGAACATCTTCACCTCATCCAGGACAAATACGGACATCTGTCGGCTGCGCATCTCACGGCGCTCGCCAGCGAGATGAAGATGGCGCTCGCCGAAGTGTACGAGGTTGCGACCTTCTACGCGCATTTCGATGTCGTGAAGGAAGGCGAAACCCCACCGCCTGCGATCACGGTGCGCGTGTGCAACTCGCTTTCCTGCGCCATGGCCGGCGCCGAAAAACTGCTGGCTGATTTGCCCGGGCAACTCGGCAAGGATGTGCGCGTCATCCGTGCGCCGTGCATGGGCGCCTGCGACGTTGCGCCGGTCGTAGCCGTTGGTCATGTGCAGATGTTCAAGGCCGATACCGGGGCCATCGTGAATGCCGTGAAGGCATATGAGCATGCGTATGCGGCGCAGCCGATAACGAGCTTCGACGTGTATCGCAAGGACGGCGGCTATGCGCTGTTGAAGTCCTGCCTCGACGGAGCGCGAACTCGTGATGACATGATCAAGGCAGTCGATGATTCCGGTTTGCGCGGCCTCGGCGGCGCGGGCTTTCCCACCGGCCGCAAATGGACTTTCGTGCGCGCCGAGAAGGGGCCGCGGCTGATGGCGGTGAACGGTGACGAGGGCGAGCCCGGCACGTTCAAGGATCGTTATTACCTCGGGCTCGATCCGCACAGGTTCATAGAAGGTATGTTGCTCGCCGCCTGGGTGGTGGAAGCAAAGCAGATCTACTTCTATCTCCGCGACGAATATCCCGAACTCCGGCTGATGCTGCTCGACGAGATCGCGAAGGTGGAGGCGGCCGGGCTGTCGCCGCATACCACGATCAATCTTCGGCGCGGTGCCGGCGCCTATATCTGCGGCGAAGAATCCGCGATGATCGAATCGATCGAGGGCAAACGCGGGTTGCCGCGGCACCGCCCGCCTTACGTCGCCCAGGTCGGTGTATTCGGGCGCCCGACGCTCGTGCAAAATATCGAGACGCTATACTGGGTCCGCGACATCGTGGAAAAGGGCGCTTCCTGGTTCACGTCGCATGGCCGCCGCGAACGCAAGGGCCTACGTTCCTTTTCGGTGTCGGGCCGGGTGAAAAGCCCGGGCGTCAAGCTCGCACCCGCCGGCGTCACCATCCGCGAGCTGATCGAGGAGTTTTCCGGCGGCATGCAGGATGGCCATACGCTGAAAGGGTTCCTGCCCGGCGGTGCTTCGGGCGGCGTGTTGCCCGAGAGCCTGGCCGATATCCCGCTCGACTTCGGCACGCTGGAGCCGCACGGCTCGTTCGTCGGCTCGCATGCGGTCGTGATTTTGTCCGACCGCGACGACATGAAGGCAGTCGCGCTGAACCTGATGAAATTCTTCGAGGATGAAAGCTGCGGCCAATGCACGCCGTGCCGTGTCGGCACCGAGAAGGCTGTGAAGCTGATGGAGCAGGGGCCCTGGAATGAGGCGCTGCTCAACGAACTTTCAACCGCGATGCGAGACGCCTCGATCTGCGGGCTCGGGCAGGCCGCTCCCAATCCGTTGCAGAGCGTCATGAAGCATTTCCCGGACGACGTGAAAAAGCCGCTCAAAGGCTGGTAACGATATGACCGAAAATCCAAAACACCTTCACGGCGAAAACTGTATCAACTTCACGCTCGACGGACGTGAGGTGCATGCGCATGAAGGCGAGACCATCTGGCAGGTCGCCAAGCGCGAAGGCATCGACATCCCGCACCTTTGCTATTCGCCCGAACCCGGCTATCGCGCCGACGGCAATTGCCGCGCCTGCATGGTCGAGATCGAGGGCGAGCGCGTGCTGGCGGCAAGCTGCATCCGCAAGCCCGCCAACGGCATGAAGGTCAACGCCTCGAACCATCGCGCCAAGACTGCGCGCGACATGGTGTTCGAGCTCCTGGTGTCGGACCAGCCGAAGCGTGAGACCTCGCACGATCCCATTTCCAAATTCTGGACCTGGGCCGACAAGATGGGGATCGAGACTGGCCGCTTCCCTGAGCGCGAAAAGGTTGGAGCCGACCGCAGCCATCCGGCGATGGCGGTCAATCTCGACGCCTGCATCCAGTGCAATCTCTGCGTCCGCGCTTGCCGCGAAGTGCAGGTCAACGACGTGATCGGCATGGCCGGCCGCGGTTATCACGAAAAGATCGTGTTCGATTTCGACGACCCGATGGGCAACAGCACTTGCGTCGCGTGCGGCGAATGCGTGCAGGCCTGCCCGACCGGCGCGCTGATGCCGTCTTCGCTCGTCAATGCCGAAAACGTCCGCACCGAATATCCTGACAAGCAGGTGAATTCGGTTTGCCCCTATTGCGGCGTCGGCTGCCAGCTCACCTACAACATCAAGGACGACAAGCTCCTTTACGTCGACGGCAAGAACGGGCCCGCGAACGAGAACCGGCTCTGCGTGAAGGGCCGCTTCGGCTTCGATTACGTGCACAATCCGCAACGCATCCTGAAGCCCATGATCCGCAAGGAGGGCGTGCCGAAAACGCCGCATGAATTCATCGATCCAGCGAATCCCTGGACCCATTTCCGCGAGGCGACCTGGGACGAGGCGCTCGACAAGGCGGCGCAGGGCTTCCTGAAAATCCGCGAGGAACAGGGCCCCAAGGGGCTTGCCGGTTTCGGTTCGGCGAAATGCTCGAACGAGGAGGCCTATCTGTTCCAGAAGCTGGTACGCACCGGCTTTGGCACCAACAATGTCGATCATTGCACGCGGCTGTGCCACGCCTCTTCGGTGGCGGCATTGCTGGAAGGTGTCGGTTCCGCCGCGGTGTCGGCCACCTTCAATGAGGTGAAGAACTCCGACGTGATCGTGGTGATCGGCGCCAATCCAACCGAGAATCATCCAGTCGCCGCGACCTTCTTCAAGCAGGCGGCCAAGCGTGGCGCCAAGCTCGTCGTGATGGATCCGCGCGGCCACGCGCTGAAGCGCCATGCCTGGCGCATGATGCAGTTCAAGAACGGCACAGACGTCGCGATGTTGAACGCGATGCTCAACGTGATCGTTGAGGAAAATCTCTACGACAAGCAATATGTGCAAACCTACACCGAAGGCTTCCCTGCCTTCGCCGAGCACGTCAAGCAGTTCACGCCGGAAGAGATGGAGCCGATCTGCGGTATCGAGGCGGACACGCTGCGTGAGGTCGCCCGCACCTTCGCGCGCGCCGAGAACGCCATCATTTTCTGGGGCATGGGCGTTTCGCAGCATACCCACGGCACCGACAATGCGCGCTGCCTGATCGCGCTGTCGCTGATCACCGGTCAAATCGGCCGCCCCGGCACCGGCCTGCATCCCTTGCGCGGGCAAAATAACGTGCAAGGCGCTTCCGACGCCGGCCTGATCCCGATGTTCTTGCCGGACTACAAGTCGATCGAGAATCCGGAAATCCGCGGCGCCGCCGAGCAGAAATGGGGCGTGCAACTCGATCCCAAGCGCGGCCTCACCGTGGTCGAGATCATGGACGCGATCCACGCCGACACGATCAAGGGCATGTACATCATGGGCGAAAATCCAGCGATGTCCGACCCCGACCTCAACCACGCGCGCGAGGCGCTTGCGCATCTCGACCATCTCGTGGTGCAGGACATTTTCCTCACCGAGACTGCGGTCTATGCCGATGTGGTGCTGCCGTCCTCGGCATGGCCGGAAAAAGACGGCACCGTGACCAACACCAATCGTCAGGTGCAGATGGGCCGCAAGGCTTTGCCGCTGCCGGGAGAGGCCAAGGAAGACTGGTGGATCACCATCGAGCTTGCCAAGCGCATGGGTCTGAACTGGACCTACACTCATCCGCGCGACGTCTATCCGGAAATGGCCTCGATGATGCCGGCGCTCGACAACATTTCCTGGGAGCGCGTGGAGCGTGAGGACGCCGTGACCTATCCGTCCGACGCACCCGATAAACCGGGCCGTGACGTGGTGTTTGACCAGGGCTTCCCGCGTCCGGGCGGCTTCGGCAAGCTGGTCGCGGCGAAGCTTACGCCGCCGGATGAGACGCCCGATCACGAATATCCTTTCATCCTCACCACCGGCCGCCAACTTGAACATTGGCATACTGGCTCGATGACACGGCGTGCCACCGTGCTGGATGCGATCGAGCCGACCGCGATCGCAGCGGTGTCGCGCGGCACCATCGCGCAGCTCGGCATCCTGCCGGGCGACATGATCCGGGTCTCGACCCGTCGGGGAAGCGTGGAATTGTCGTCGCGCCAGGATGACGCGATACCGGATGGAGTGGTGTTCATTCCGTTCGCCTATGTGGAGGCGGCTGCGAACCTGCTCACCAATCCGGCGCTCGATCCATTCGGGAAAATCCCCGAATTCAAATATTGCGCGGCGAAACTGGAAGCGATGCCTGTGCGCGAGGCGGCGGAATAACAAGGCTGTCATTCCGGGGCACGCGCATCGCTGGCAAGTTTACGCAGCCAGCGTAAACTTGGCTGCGTGCGAGCGAACCCGGAATCCGTAGCCGCCAACGAGTATATGGATTCCGGGCCGGCGCCTCACGGTACCGAGCGTGTGCCGGCGCGGCGTATGCTATCGTGCAGTGCCGCGTCACTGATTCGTCTTTACGCCATGACTGCATCAAACCCGAACCCCAACGCCGGCCAGATCGGTTTGATCTCGGCGGTATCGATCGGTATCGGCGGCATGGTCGGCGCCGGCATTTTCTCGATCCTCGGTGTGGTCGCGCAGGCTGCCGGCAACGCGATGTGGATCGCATTCCTGATCGGCGGCGTGGTCGCGCTGCTCTCGACCTATTCCTACGCCAAACTCGGTGCGGTATTTCCGTCCGCCGGCGGCGCAGTGCATTTCCTGGTGAAAGGATTTCGGCGACGGCGTTCTTGCCGGCGGTCTCAACCTGTTCATGTGGGCAGGTTACATCATCTCGCTCGCGCTTTACGCCACGGCCTTCGGCAGCTACGCCGCGACCTTCTTCACGACGGCGCCATCGCCGCTGCTGCTGAAATCGCTCGCTGTCGGCTCCGTTCTCGCACTCACACTGCTAAACGCGTTCGGCGCGCGCATCATGGGGCGTGGCGAAACGCTGATCGTCGCAGTCAAGCTCGCAATTCTCGTACTGTTTGCCGCAGTCGGCCTGTTCTTCATCCAACCCGGCAATCTTTCACCGGCCCTGTGGCCGGAGACCGCATCCGTCCTGTTCGGCGCGGGTGTGCTGTTCATCGGCTATGAGGGCTTCGGGCTCGTGACCAACGCCGCCGGCGACATGCGCAATCCGCGAAGTCATGCTGCCGCGCGCGCTCTATACCGCCGTGATCCTGGTCATCGTGCTCTATCTCCTGGTGGCGATCACGGTCACCGGCAATCTGTCGAACGCGCAGATTGCACAGGCGAAGGACTATGCGTTGGCGGAGGCGGCGAAACCGTTTCTCGGCGAGTTCGGTTTTCGGCTGATCGCCATTGCTGCCTTGTTCTCGACGGCATCGGCGATCAACGCCACACTCTTCGGCTCGGCCAATGTCTGTTACATGATCGCGCGTGACGGGGAATTGCCGGCGGACCTTTCGCGTACCGAATGGAAGCAGGCGAGCGGTGGGCTCATCGTCACTGCCGCGCTCGTGATCCTCGTGACACTTTTTTTCGATCTCTCCGGCATCGCCATGATGGGCAGCGCGGCGTTCCTGCTGATCTATGCCGCCGTGAATGCAGGCCATTTGCGGCTGCTGAAAGAGACCGGCGCGAACGTCTTGCTCGTCTGGCTGTCGATCATCACCTGCCTTGCGATGTTTGCGATCCTCGGGGTGTATACTTGGCAGCAGCAACCGGCGGCGATCGCGGCGCTGGTTCTTATCGGTGCCGCATCCTTCGTTGCGGAATGGCTCTATCGTCGCTGGACCGGCCGGACGATCAGAACGCAAACGTTGGCCTAGCGACGATTTGCCCCGCAAGCGGCGCCAGAAAGAATCGGAGGATGGCTCGCGCGTTGCAGTGTGGCAGCCGTGTGGCAGGGGCAGGTTGGAGCGCCTCCAGCTTGAGCGTGCAATGTAAAGTTGCCGGATTGGCGCTTGTATTCGTGCCGCCGCACCGCTAGCTGTGTAGTTCCTCCCCACAAGGCAACGCATGCAGCCGGCATCGACAGGCCACATACGCTTCTTTCAGAGAAGCGGTCCCCACGGCCTTGCCGCTATTGCCGATGCCGCCGGTGGCTCCACGGCTTCGAACCGGAACCTGTTCTTCGATGGTGTAGCGCCGTTACAGTCTGCCGGCCCGGCACAGATCAGTTTCCTGGACAACAGGCGCTATGCACCGCTGCTCGATTCGACGCGCGCCGGCGCGGTCATCGTCCATCCGGATATGCAATCGCGTGTACCGGACAATGCAATCGCGATTGTGACACGCGAGCCATATACCGGCTGGGCGCGTGTCGCGGCGCTGTTTCATCCGGCGCCCATAGCGTCGCCGGGCGTTCATCCGTCGGCGGTCATCGACGACACCGCGACGATCGATCCATCGGCCGAAATCGGTGCGCTTTGCGTGATCGAAGCTGGAGCCGAGATCGGTGCGGGTTGCCGTATCGGTCCGGCGGCGGTAATTGGCAGCGGAGTGGTGCTAGGCCGCGATTGCCGGATCGGCGCGCACGCGAGTATCAGCCACGCCATTCTCGGCGACCGGGTCTATGTCTATCCCGGAGCGAGAGTTGGACAGGAAGGCTTTGGTTTTGCGGTCACCAATGGCGCGTTCCTGACCGTGCCTCAGCTTGGCCGCGTACTTCTGCACGACGATGTCGAGATTGGTGCCAACAGCACCGTGGATCGTGGCTCGGCCGGCGATACAGTCATCGGTGCAGGGTCGAGGCTCGATAATCTCGTTCAGATCGGACACAACGTGGTGCTGGGACGTTGCTGCATCATCGTTGCGCAGGTCGGAATTTCCGGCTCGACCATCCTCGGCGATTTCGTTCAGGTCGGCGGTCAGGCGGCAATGGCAGGCCACCTGCAGATTGGCAGCGGTGCGCAGATCGGCGCACAGGCCGGGGTCATCTCCAATGCGGAGCCGGGAGCCCGGCTGCTAGGCAGCCCGGCACAGCCGGTGCGCGATTTTTTCCGGCAGATTGCGACCCTCAAGAAACTGTCCGCGAAGCGCGACAATAGTTGAGTGGCTTCGTAGGCCCTGACTGCGCGGCCGCTGGCAGTCTAGGCGAGCGCGCCATTGCGTAGTGCTGCAATCTCAGCTTGCAGTTTCTCGATCGTCGCATCGCGCTCGGCAAGCGCCGCGGCCACGTCTGCCGCTTCGAAACGTTGCGGGATATGCTGAGGACAATTTGAATCCCATGCCTTGACGGTGAACAGCATCACCTGTTCCGGCCGTGCGCGATAATCCTCCGGCATCAGTTGCTCGATCAGCGCGGCATCGCCTTCCAGCACACGGGCCTCGCCCCAGATTTTGATGCGCCTTCGGTTCACGTAGTCGATCAGGAACAGAAACGCTTTCGGATTGTCGACGAGATTGCCCGAGGTGATGTATTGCCGGTTGCCGGCAAAGTCGGCGAAACCGATCGTGCTGTCATCGAGCACGCGCAGAAAGCCGGCAGGTCCCCCGCGATGCTGGATATAGGGTTGGCCGTCGGCGGTCGCGGTCGCAAGAAACACGCTGGTCTGCGCCTCGATAAAGGCTTTCAGGTCGTCCGTGATTTGTGTCGGCCAGGAGCCGCGCTGCTCCATGCTGGCATAGGAGCGGCGTGAACCCTTGCGGGACTGAATTGCCTTCACCGTGGGCGTAAAGGCGATGTCGCTCGAAACGATCTCGGCGGCCGAAGTGGCAATGCCGGGCATGTGCGCCTCCTTGCTGTCGCCCCTGATTTATCAATTTCCAAAATGATGTAGTATCGTGTATTTTCTGGAACTAGCCTCCCATTTCATGGAAGAATAATGGACCGGCTGGAATCAATGTCGCTGTTGCTGGCCGTGGTTGAGGCCGGAAGCCTGTCGGGGGCGGCCCGTCGGATTGGGATGCCGCTCGCCTCCGTCAGCCGCAAGATTTCCGATCTCGAAGCCCACCTGAAGACGCGTCTGTTCAACCGAACGACGCGGCGGATCGCGCTGACCGATGCGGGAAGAAGCTATGTCGAGGCTTGCCGGCGCATCCTCGACGACCTCGGGGAGGCCGAGCGCGCGGCAACGGGTGAATACAGCGCCGCCAAGGGCGAGATCGCGATCGCGGCGCCGATCGTGTTCGGAAGGCTGCATGTGCTTCCGATCGTCACGGATTTTCTCGCTGCCTATCCCGACATCGATATCGGCATGCAATTGTCGGACAGTGTCACGCATCTTCTCGACGAGCATATCGACATCGGCGTGCGGATCGGAGTGCTGCCGGATTCCAGCCTGTTGGCGATCCGGGTCGGTGCGATCCGTCGCGTGGTATGCGCGAGCCCGGACGTCCTCAAACGATTCGGCACCCCCGACGATCCGCAAGCATTGGCGAATGTTCCTTGCGTGACTTTCATACGCCTGTCCGCGACCGACCGCTGGATGTTCCGGAAGGATGAACAACTGATCGAAGTGCCAATTCGTTCGCGGCTGCGTGTCAACACTGCGGAAGCTGCAATCGATGCGGCCACTGCCGGCATCGGCTTCGTGCGTACGCTGTCGTATCAGGCCGCCGCTGCCTTGCAGTCGGGTACGCTCCGTCTGGTGCTTGAAGATTTCGAGCCGGAACCCTGGCCGGTGCATCTCGTCTATCCGGGTCAGGGACGATTGCCGATCAAGCTGCGGGCCTTTCTGGATTTTGCAACGCCGCGGTTGCGAGCACGAACTCTTGGCGATTCCGTGACAGGAAACCGGTTGAACTCGCGGCAGAGCCGCGGGAAGCTGCCGCAAAGGAAGGACATGCGCCATGATGAAGGTCTGGTTTTCCGCAGGCTGCGCGATTTTATTTCAGCTTACGACGCCGGCTGCCGCTCAAGCGCCGGCCCCGGCCATCGGGTTTGATAATGTGGCTGCGGCGCGAAGCGCGTTGCAGGCCAAGCCGGGCGTGAAGTTCTCCGACAATGACGGCTGGCTGATCGTCAACGATACCGATGGTTCGATCTGGTCGTTCACGCCGGCAAACCATTTTGCCAATCCATCGGTCGGTCGGCGCACCCTGCTGCAACGGGACGGCGAATTCTTTGTACAGACCCAGATCCTCTGTCAGGCGCAAAAGCCCCAATGCGACAGGCTCAAGGCCGACTACGAGCTTCTCGACAAACGGATGAGCGAGGCGCTGCGCGCGAAGAAGTGACGCGCGTTAACGCGCTGATGCGCCCGAATAACATTAGTTTTGCGGCGTGTCGCGAAAATAGGGCTCGACCTTGCCCTTCAGCTTGATGGTGAGCGGCTTGCCGTGGCGGTCCTTCGCATTGCCGGCGCTGACGCGAATCCAGCCCTCGCTCATGCAATATTCCTCGACATTGGTTTTCTCCTTGCCGTCGAAACGGATGCCGACATCGCGCGACAGCAATTCCTCGTTGTAATAGGGGCTGTCGGGGTCGGTGGAGAGGCGGTCGGGAAAGTTCATGGCACGACCTCCTAGCAACCGCGTCCGATCCGGGCAAGACAGCCGCCTGGGCCTCGCGTCCGAGCTATTACTTGTCGCCGATGACCGCGACCGCTGAAATCTCAAGCATCATCCCGACCGCCGGCAGGCTATGCACGGTGATAGTCGTGCTCGCCGGGAAATTGCCATCGGGCCAGAATTCGCGGCGGATCGGCATCAGAGGATCGAGAAGCCGTGGATCAACGAGATAAACCGTGATCGTCACCACATCCTTGATGCCGCCGCCGGCGCGCTTCACTACGGCGTCGATGGCGCGAAAGATCACTCGCGCCTGGCCCTCGAAATCGCCGGCCATCGACTTGCCCTGTTCGTCGACAAGGCCGGTTTGACCCGACACCCAAACCGTCCTGCCGCCTTCCGTCACGACGCCCGGCGAGAAGCCGCGCGCTTGCGCGCGTTCGGCCTTCAGGTGGTCGCGCGCCTGCAGGGGTGTTCCGACAAGAAGGGCCCAGGCGAGGGCGGTGAGGAGGCAGGCACGCATCATGTCGGGCTCCATTGCGAGTTCCGGCAGCCGGTTACACAGCGGTATATTGTCTTAAGGCCAAGGTGCCTAGGCCCGTAGCTAATCGTTGGCGAAAGCCGAAATTTTTGCCAGAACGGGGCGAGCCTGGAGTTTCTTGATGTCCATCGCCGAATTTGTGCCTGCCCCCCGCATTGCCGGTAACGACGGCGCCCTGCGCCATGACTGGACCCGCGCCGAAATCCGCGAGTTGTTCGCGCTGCCCTTTCCCGACCTGATTTACCGCGCGCAGACCGTCCACCGGGAAAATTTCGACCCCTCCGAAGTGCAGGTCTCGACGCTGCTTTCGATCAAGACCGGCGGCTGTCCGGAGGACTGCGCCTATTGTCCGCAGAGCGCGAAATACGACACCGGCGTCAAAGCCGAGAAACTGATGAGCCTCGACAAGGTTCTGGCCGAGGCGCAGGCCGCGAAGGATGCCGGCGCCAGCCGCTTCTGCATGGGCGCGGCGTGGCGCGAGCCTAAGGACCGCGATCTCGACAAGGTTTGTGCCATGATCCAGGGCGTTCGCGCGATGGGGCTTGAGACCTGCGTGACCCTCGGCATGCTGACGAATAATCAGGCCAGACGGCTGAAGCAATCCGGCCTGGATTACTATAATCACAATCTCGATACCTCGCCGGAATTCTACGGTGAGATTATCACCACTCGCACCTATCAGGAGCGGCTCGATACGCTCGATCACGTGCGCGACGCCGGGATCCATGTGTGCTGCGGCGGCATTGTCGGGATGGGTGAGGACGCTGACGACCGCGCCGGAATGGTTCACGCGCTGGCGACGCTGCCCGTACATCCGGAAAGTGTGCCGATCAATCTGCTGGTGCAGGTGGAAGGCACGCCGCTCGCCGGCGAAAAGAGCGCCGCGCTCGATCCGATCGAATTCGTGCGCACCATTGCGGTCGCACGCATCACCATGCCGCGCTCGATGGTGCGACTTTCTGCCGGACGCGAGGACATGACCGACGAGATGCAGACGCTTTGTTTCCTTGCCGGCGCCAATTCGATCTTTTACGGCCCGAAGCTGCTCACGACGCCGAACCCGGCTGCCGACCGTGACAGGCAATTGATGGATCGCCTCGGCCTGCGCGCCATGCAGGTGTAAGACGCATGCTCGACAAGCGCGACTGGTACGCGACAGGCCTCGAACACATCTGGCTGCCTTATGCGCAGATGAAGACCGCGCCTTCGCCGCTGCCGGTGGTGCGGACCGAAGGCACGCGCCTCTATCTTTCCGATGGGCGCGAACTCGTCGATGGCATCGCGTCGTGGTGGACTGCCTGCCACGGCTACAATCATTCGCATATTCGCGAAGCGGTGCAGCGCCAGCTCGAGACCATGCCGCATGTCATGTTCGGCGGCCTGGTGCACGAGCAGCCGCTGACGCTCGCCCGCCGTCTTGCGGAGATACTGCCGGGCGATCTCAGCCGCGTCTTCTTCACCGATTCCGGCTCGGTCTCGGTCGAGGTCGCCATGAAGATGGCGATCCAGTATTGGCTGAACGCGGGGCAGGGCGCGCGCAGCCAGTTCGTGTGCTTCCGCGGCGGCTATCACGGCGATACGCTGGCGACGATGGCGATCTCGGATTTCGAGACTGGCATCCACCAGAAATTCGCAGGCCTGCTGCATTCGCATGTTATAGCCGCACTGCCGGAAGATGATGCCACCGAATCCGCGCTCGCTTCGCTGCTGGAACGGCATGCGGAGAGCCTTGCCGGCATCGTTGTCGAGCCTTCGGTGCAAGCCGCGGGCGGCATGCGCTTCCACGATCCGGAAGTACTGCGTCGTCTGCGTCGTCTGGCCGACCGCTTCGACCTGCTGCTGATCTTCGATGAGATCTTCACCGGCTTTGGGCGAACCGGCGCAATGTTCGCCTGTGAAAGCGCTGGCGTCACGCCGGATATTGTCATGCTGTCCAAGGCGTTGACCGGCGGCACGCTGCCGCTCGCCGCGACCGTTGCAACGTCCAGAATATTCGACGCCTTCTGGTCGGACGATCCGATGCAGGCCCTGATGCATGGCCCGACCTATATGGCCAATGCGCTTGCCTGCGCTGCGGCCAATGCGTCTTGGACCTGTTCGCGGACGGGGAGCGTCTGGCGCAAGTGGAGTCGTATCGCGGCGGTGGCTTGCCGAAGGGCTTGCGTCTTGCCGCGGTCTGTCCGGTGTCACGGATGTTCGCGTGCGCGGCGCCATCGGCGTGGTCGAACTGGAGCGGATCGACGATCTCAATACGCTGCGCCGCGCCTTCGTGGAGAAAGGCGCCTTCATCCGGCCGATCGGCAATGTGATCTATCTTGCGCCGGCACTGACGATCGGCGAGGAGGATGTGGCATTCCTGACGGGCGCGATCGGCAATGTGCTTAAAGAACGTGCAGCAAACTGAGGCCTTGTGTCCCGGACGCGGCGCAGCATGAAGCGAAGCGGAATGATGAGCGCTGATCCAGGACTTTTTCGGGTACGATTTTCGTAACGGTCCCGGTTCCGCAGCGCACCGACGCAATCAGGCGTGCGCAGATTGCGTGAACTTATCTGCGTCGCTGCGCTGCGCCGAGGACAAGCCGCCCTATAGCAACCCGCAGCTTCTCGCGATCTGCTCGAAGGCAGGATGCTCCTCGCCTACAGCGAGCCGCGGCAGTGCGATTACCTCGACCGTCGGCAGGAAGCGCTGGATGGTGGCCACGGTCTCGAATAGCGGCACATGACTTCCTGCGGTTTCGGACACCACCACCGCCGCCACCTCGATTTCTTCAGCGTCCAAAACTTCGCAGGCCGTGAGCGTGTGACTGATGCTGCCGAGATAGCTGCCGGTCACCATCAGCGCCGGCAGTTCGAGCGCAGCCATCCAGTCCAGCACCGTATTTTTCTGATCGAGCGGGACCATGACGCCGCCGACGCCCTCGATCAGCATGTCGCCCTCGGCTTCGTCGATAGCGGTGTCGCAGAACGATACGAGCTGCTCGAAATCGATCTCCTTGCCTTCGTGACGCGCCGCCATGTCAGGCGAAAGAGCCGCGCCGAAACGCCAAGGGGAAATATCCTCGATCTCTTCTTCGCTCAGTGGTAGCCCGAGCGCGCGAAGAAGAACTCCGCAATCGCTGTCGCCCGCGCGCGCGAGATCAAATCCTGAAATCACTGGTTTGACAGCATCCACCGCACGGCCCTTGGCGCGCAGGAGCCGGATCAGTCCGGCCGCCACAAACGTCTTGCCGACATCGGTGCCCGCCGCGGAAATGAAGATCGCTGTCATAATGGCCTCAGGATACGCGTGCGGACGATATGGGCGAGGCGTGCGATTTCCTCGTCGGGCTGTGCGGCATTGAACGTGATGCGGAGCCGCGCAGTTCCATCCGGCACCGTCGGCGGGCGGATGGCGACGACGAGGAAGCCTTCTTGTTCCAAAAGACTTGAGGCCTCGATCGCCGCGCCGGCTGCGCCGATCGTGACCGGGACGACCGGGGATTCAGCAAGCGGTAGATTAACGGCGCGCGTGAAGGCGCGCGCCTTCTGAAGCGGCAGCGCCGCATAGTCCGGCTCGTTTTCGATGATGTCGAGGGCCGTGATCGCAGCGGCAACCGCGGCTGGCGGCAGGCCGGTGGAATAGATCAGGCTGCGCGCGCGATTTTGCATCAGTTCGATCACCTCGCGCGACGCGCACAGATATCCGCCATAGCTGCCGATGGCTTTCGACAGAGTGCCCATCTGCAACGGAATCTCGGCCGGCGGATCGCTGACGAAGGCCGATCCGCGGCCGCCACCAACAACGCCGATGCCATGGGCATCATCGGTCATCAGCCAAGCGTCATGCGCGCGCGCGAGTGCCGACATTTCCGACAGCGGCGCGAGGTCGCCGTCCATCGAGAACACGCCTTCGGTGACGATGAGCGCGTGACGGAAAAGCTTGCGCTCATGTTCCAAGAGCGACTGGAGGTGATCGATGTCGTTGTGGCGGAACAGCCGGACTTCGCCCTCACTCAATTGCGCGCCGGCATGGATGCAGGCATGCGAAAGTTCGTCGAGCAGGATCAGATCGCCTTGCCCGGTCACCGCCGGAATGATGCCGATATTCGCAAGATAGCCGGAGCCGAACACGCACGCTGCTTCGCTGCCCTTTAGCCGCGCCAGCCTTTCCTCTAGCTGGCCATAAAGCGGGTGGCTGCCGGTAACCAGACGCGAGGCGCCTGCGCCTGCGCCATATTGCTCGGCTGCTTTCGCCGCCGCACGTTTCACTGCCGGATGCTGGCTGAGATTGAGATAATCGTTGCTGCAGAAGGACATCAGCGTACGGCTATCGCGTATCACGCGCACGCCGTCGCCGGCGTCGGTCTCAACGATCGAGCGGCGAAGCTTCAGCGCGTCGCGCTCCTTCAGCTTACCGCGCGCGAATTGATCGAGGGATAGCATGGCGGGCGGACCATGACGGGGCCGCCGGTTGGACGCAACCGCAAATTCGGCGATAACGGTGCCGGCAAGAAATCCCTTACGTTTCGGTGGCAGCGACAAAAATTGCGGTAGAACAATGGGATATGTGCTGGTCTTCCTCGGCGGTGGATTGGGCGCGATGCTGCGCCATGGGGTCAATGTTGCGACCTCGCGCTGGCTCGGTATCGCTTTCCCCTGGAGCACCTTCTTTATCAACGTGACCGGTTCCCTGGTCATGGGGCTGATTGCAGGCTGGTTCGCGCTGAAGGCGGATGCTTCCCAAGGCGCCCGGCTGTTCCTGACGACCGGCATTCTTGGCGGCTACACCACCTTTTCAGCCTTTTCGCTCGATGCGGCGCTGCTCTATGAGCGCGGCGAGTTCGGGCTTTCCGCCTTTTATGTCATCGGGTCCGTGGTGCTTTCGATCGGCGGGCTATTTGCCGGGCTGTGGTTGGTCCGTCAGTTTTCCTGAACAGCGACGGTGACCAAAGCCGCGCCAGAATTCGCCTCTGTTTGCGGCACCAGACCATAACAGCATCGGCAAGCGCTGCGGTCTTGCGAACGCTTTATCGTTCAGTTTCAAGGCGCTAATGAAAATTCAAGCCCGCCGCTTCCACTGTATACAATAGCGCGGACTTGGCCCCGAACTTGCGTAGCTCTCCCTGCTGGTGATCGGGGGATGCTGTGCAAGTCAGGATCGAAGCCGAGCCATATCCCATTCAGATCGACGTAGCGCGAACCGCGCTCGTCATCATCGACATGCAGCGCGACTTTCTGGAGCCGGGCGGCTTCGGTGCGGCGCTCGGTAACGACGTGTCGCTGCTCGCAGCCGCCATCGAGCCGATCCGCGCGGTGCTACAGGCCGCCCGTCAATATGGCGTGCTGGTGATCCACACCCGTGAGGGCCATCGCCCCGATCTCTCCGATGCGCCGCCGCTGAAAGTCGAGCGCGGCGATCCGGCAACCCGCATCGGTGCGCCCGGCCCAATGGGCCGCATTCTTGTGCGCGGCGAGCCCGGCCACGACATCATCCCGCAGCTTTATCCGGCGGCAGGCGAGCCGGTGATCGACAAGCCCGGCAAGGGCGCCTTCTACCAGACCGATCTCGAACTGATGCTGAAAAATCGCGGCATCGACACGCTGATGGTTTGCGGCGTCACCACCGAGGTCTGCGTCAACACCACGATCCGCGAGGCCAACGACCGCGGCTTCCGCTGCATCGCGATCTCTGATGGCTGCGCTTCCTATTTCCCGCATTTCCATGAAGCGGGGCTCGCCATGATCAAGGCGCAGGGCGGCATTTTCGGCTGGGTATCGAATTCGGCGAAAGCCGTGACCGCGATCTCCACGCCAAGCGCACGCGCGCCGAAATCGTCGTTTGGAATCATCGAAGGGGGAGTGCGATGACAACTGTAGGTGCAGCAAGGGCCCGTCCCGCGATCTGGACGCCGGGCGACTGGAACGCGTTTTTCGGCTTCGGCACAAACATTCTGGTTAACATGCTGGTGCTGACCGGGCTGTTACGCTTCGTGCTCAAGATGCCGGACGACATCGTGTTCGGCCGCATCCTGCCGGCGCTCGGTCTGATGATGTGCCTGTCCACGATGTACTACGCCTGGCTCGCTTACCGGCTGGCACAGAAAACCGGCCGCACCGATGTCTGCGCATTGCCATCAGGCGTCAGCGTGCCGCACATGTTCATCGTCACATTCGTGATCATGCTGCCGATCACGCTTCGCACCAATGATCCGATCAAAGGCTGGGAAGCGGGCCTCGTATGGGTGTTCTTCCAGAGCTTCATCCTGATGATCGGCGGCTTCATCGCGCCCTATATCCGGCAGATCACGCCGCGCGCGGCGCTGCTTGGTACACTTGCGGGCGTGTCGGTGACCTTCATCTCCATGCGCCCGGCGCTGGAAATGTTCATGACGCCGCAGATCGGACTGGTCTGCTTCGCCATTATCCTCGTGAGTTGGTTCGGCGGCGTGCGTTATCCGAAAGGCATTCCCGCGGGACTCGTCGCCATCGCGGCGGGCATGCTGATTGCCTGGGGCTCCAACCTGTTCGGCTTGAATATCGGCGGCATGAGCCTGGACAAGGTCACGTCCGCGTTTACCCATTTCGGCTTCTCGGTGCCGATCCCGGCGATCGGGCACGTATTCTCGGGCTTCGAGTTTCTCGGCATCATTCTCGTGACCGCGATCCCGTTCGGTATCTACGATCTCGTCGAGGCGATGGACAACGTCGAAAGCGCGGAAGCGGCGGGAGACCATTATCCGACTACGCAGGTGCTGACCGCCGACGGCGTCGTCAGCCTGATCGGCTGCCTGATGGGCAATCCTTTCATCAACGCGGTCTATATCGGCCATCCCGGCTGGAAGGCGATGGGCGGCCGGATCGGATATTCCGCAGCCACCGGAGTGATGGTGATCATCCTGTCGTGGTTCGGCATCATTTCGCTGATGCTCGCGGTGATCCCGGTGGTCGCGATCTCTCCAATCCTGCTTTACATCGGCATGCTGATCGGCGCGCAAGCATTCCAGACCACGCCCAGCGCACATGCTCCCGCGATCGCGCTGGCACTCACACCGCATCTCGCGGCCTGGGCCAAGACTTTGATGGACGGCGCACTCGGCGCCGCCGGTACCACAGCCGCAGCGGTTGGCTTCGACAAGTTGGGGTTGCAGGGGGTGCTATATCATGGGCTCGAAGTCATGGGTGGCGGCGCCATCCTGAGCGGGCTCGTGCTCGGCGCGATCGGCGTGTTCATCGTCGAGCGCGATTTTGCCAAAGCCTCTGCCTTCGCGCTGGCCGGGGCGGTATTGACCTATTTCGGTTTCATGCACGGCGAGGCGGTTGGCATCGGCGGCGGCTATGGCGTTCAGCCTGGGGTGGCGTTTAGCTACGCCCTGGTGGCCGCCTTCCTGTTCGCGGTGAGCAAGCAGCCAGTGATGTTTGAAAAGCGAGCCGCAGACGCTCCCAAGAATGTGGGAATGGCGCCGGCCGAATAACCGGCTGTCCGCCCACATTGGAGCCATGCGCAAGGCAGGCCTGACGGGCGCTTGAACCGCGCCCGCTTCGCAGGCATGTGTGCCGGCCATGGCCGGTGACAGGTTCTGCATTTCTCACGCGCCCGCGCGTCGTCGGCAACGCTGATGCAGAAGGAGCATCCGCATCTTTCGAAACCGCGGCGGCGCGCCTTCGACTGGCCGACTGCAATCCTGATAGCGATTGTGGTTGGGGCCGCGGGCTATGTGTTCTGGCGCGACGGCGTGGAACGATTCCTCGAGGTTGTCTGGTCCGATGCCGGGCTTTTCGCGCGGATGCTGCCGAATGTGCTGGCCGGCTGTTTGATCGCGGCGCTGGTGACCGTGCTGCTCCCGCGCGACACGATCAGCCGATGGGTCGGCAAGGATTCCGGTATCAAAGGCATTCTGATCTCGGCGGGCGTCGGTATCGTCGTGCCGGGCGGCCCCTTCACGATTTATCCGATCGCCGCGGCCTTCCTCGGCATGGGCGCGGATGCCGCGGCCGTTGTGACGCTGATCACAAGCTGGACCACCATCGGCATGAGTCGCGCCCTGGTTTGGGAAATGCCGTTCCTCGGTTTTGATTTCGTGCTGTGGCGCTGGCTGGCCGCATTGCCGCTCGCGGTCCTTGCGGGCCTGGCGGTGCGAGTGATCGAGCGACATTTGCGGACGAAGGCAAAATCGTGATCGATTTCGCGGTCATCGTCGCGCTCTGGATCATGGTCGCCGCGCTTGCACTCGGCGTCGCGAGGCGCAGCGCTCCGCTGTTGCGGGAAAGCTTGAGAGGGGGCGGCGGCGAATTCCTGCATCTCGTCCCCCGAATCACGATCGGCGTGCTCGGTTCCGGATTCATCGCCGCAGCGCTGCCGCAAGACGTGGTCGCCCATTGGCTTGGCTCGTCCTCGGGCGTGCTCGGGATTGTCATTGCGACTTTGGCCGGCGCGATGACGCCGGGCGGCCCGGTGGTCGGCTTTGCCATTGCCGCCGCGGCCCTGAAAGGCGGCGCCGGCGCGCCGCAGGTGATCGCTTATTCCACGGCCTGGGCGCTCTATGCGTTCCCGCGGCTTTTGTCCTACGAATTGCCGATCATGCCCGCGCGGGTGGTGTGGCTGCGGGTGATCGCCAGTCTGCCGCTGCCGTTCCTTGCCGCGGGTTTGGCGATGCTGCTGGGTAAGCCGTAAAACTCTCGGCCATGACGAAAGTGACTAATGCACCGCGCCCGCGCTGCGCGGCAGGATCGCGCCGCGATGGCGGATCACTTCCGACGCGAGCCGGTGTCCCGCAATCGCCGCGTCGGCCGGATTTTCATCGGCGAGGCGCGCCGCCATGTAGCCGGCATTGAAGCTGTCACCCGCTGCCGTGGTATCGACCGGCACCACCACATCGGGAACCGGAATCGCTTCGCGATGGCCGCCGCTCGCGACCAGTGCGCTGCTGGCGCCGTTCTTGATCGCAATCTCGGCGATGCCGAAAGCCTGCAGCCGCTCGATGGTCGCATCCGGCGATGGATCGCCCCAGAGCAACGCTTCGTCATTGTAGGTTGGAAGCGCGATATCGACGCGCTTCAGCGCTTCCATGAAAACTCTGCGCGTTCGCTGAATGTCGCCGTGCCAAGCGCGGGGGCGATAATTGCCGTCGAACACCACTTTGGCGCCGGCTGCGCGCGCGGCCTCGAGCACGGCGAGGAAGCGGCCGAGCCCCATATTGGAATAGATCGACAGCGTGATGCCGGAGAAATAAACGATGCGCGCGCCGATCATGGCTTCGGCGATGCGTCCCCAGTTTGGCAATTCGAACAACTGGCAGGCCGGAGAGCCTTCACGCCAGAAATGCGGGATGCGGTCGCCCGCCGGAGTGGTTTCAACCAGGCAGAGGCCGGGGAGGCGGCCCGGCACGCGCGAGACGAGTTCGGTGGCAATGCCTTCCGACGCAGCGAGCGTGAGGATCTGGTCGGAATAGGGATCGTCGCCGAGTGCGCTTGCGAAAGCGACCGGCAGCCCGCGGCGAGCGAGATAAACCGCCGTATTGAAAGTGTCGCCGGCGCAGGTCTGCCGGAAGCGTCCGTCCGATCCGCGCGTCATCTCGATCATGACTTCGCCGATGGAAAGGATGAGGCTGCGGGGGTTGCTCATGGCCTGGATCGCAAAAAGCTGCGGAAAGGTGGAGTTGGCTGCACCATGGCGCGATATGCGCCGATTTGGCAACGAAACCGCGGCCAGGGTCCCGAATCCGAAATTCGCTTCCTTTTTCGGCACCACACTAGTTCGGTATTTGGCATCGATTTGTCCGAAGAATCATAGGATTAACGGATCGGGCAGGCATTTGTGATGGCGTTTGGGTCTTGGCGTTGCGAAATGTTATACTATAACAGGCCTTGAATCTGAGGCTGCCGGACCGTCGTCTATGAGCCAACACCATCATCACCACCACCCACTGGGGCATGCGCATCCGCCGGCCGCAATCGCGCCGTCGATCCTGCGGCTGTCGGTGTTCGAGCGCCTTGTAGTTGTGTCGGCGCTGATTGCCGCAATCTGGGCCGCCGTGTTCTGGGCGCTGCATTGATGAACGCGCAGCTTCAATTCCGCGATCTGACCCTCGGTTATGATCGTCATCCGGCGGTGCATCACCTGAGCGGAGAGGTGACGGCGGGCGCGTTGTTGGCCGTCGTCGGTCCGAACGGTGCCGGCAAGTCGACCCTGTTCAAGGGCATTGTCGGTGCGATCAAGCCGCTGTCGGGTCATGTCGATCTTTCCGGTCTGTCGGCGCGCGATATCGCCTATCTGCCGCAGGCCGCCGAGATCGATCGCAGCTTCCCAATCACGGTCTATGACCTTGTGGCGATGGGACTGTGGCGCAAGACCGGACTGTTTGGCGGCATCGGCAAAAAGGATCGTGACAAGATTGAAACCGCACTGGCGGCGGTTGGTCTGACAGGCTTCGAGCGGCGCGCGATCGGCACATTGTCCGGTGGGCAAATGCAGCGCATGCTGTTCGCGCGGTTGCTGTTGCAGGATGCGCGCCTGGTCGTGCTGGACGAGCCGTTCAACGCGATCGACGCCAAGACCTCGGCCGACTTGATCGACCTCGTTCGGCGCTGGCACAAGGAAGGCCGCACCATTCTCGCCGCCCTGCACGATATCGATCTGGTGCGCGCGAATTTTCCGGAGACGCTGCTGCTAGCGCGCGAGAAGGTCGCCTGGGGCAACACCGCGAGTGTGTTGACCGCCGACAACATGCTGAAGGCACGCCGCATGTGCGAGGCCTTCGACGACGAGGCGCATGCATGCGCAGCTTGATCTGACATGTACGATTATCTCATCGCCCCATTCGCGGAATTCGAGTTCATGCGTCGCGCGCTTGTCGGTGTGTTTGCGCTGGCGATCGGTGCGGGCCCGATCGGTGTGTTCTTGATGCTGCGGCGCATGTCGCTCGTCGGTGACGCGATGGCGCATGCGGTGCTGCCGGGCGCCGCTGTGGGCTTTCTGATCTCCGGTCTGAATATCTACGCCATGACCTTGGGCGGCCTGGTCGCGGGCTTCGTCGTTGCGCTGCTGGCCGGTCTCGTGGCGCGCTCCACCGAATTGAAGGAGGATGCATCGCTTGCGGTATTTTTCCTGATCTCGCTTGCGGTTGGCGTTACCATCATCTCGGTGCGCGGCACCAACATCGATCTCCTGCATTTCCTGTTCGGCTCGGTGCTGGCGCTGGACAACCAGACTCTGGTCCTGATTGCGGTGAACGCGACCGTGACGCTGATCGGGCTCGCCTTCATCTATCGGCCACTGGTGCTGGAATGCGTCGATCCGCTCTATCTGCGCTCGGTCTCGGGCGCGGGCGGGCCGGCGCACCTGATTTTCCTGGCGCTGCTGGTGGTCAATCTCGTGTCCGGCTTTCACGCGCTCGGCACCTTGCTTGCGGTTGGCATTATGATGGTGCCCGCGGCCATCGGCCGATTCTGGGCGCGCGACGTCACCTCGATGATCCTGATCGCCGCCGCCGCCGGTACCTTGTCGGGCTATCTCGGCCTGCTGCTGTCCTTTCACACCGCAGCGCCGGCGGGGCCTGCGGTGATCCTGGTTGCCGGCATTCTCTATGCGCTGTCGGTGCTGTTCGGCAGCGTCGGCGGTGTGCTGCGGCAGTTCTTTCCGGGGCGGCATCTGGAGGCATGACCATGAGAAAGTTTGCACTCGCGGCCACGGTCTTGGCACTGATCTCGCCCGTCAAGGCGCAAGAGAACAAGCCACCGGAGAAGTTGCCGGTGGTTGCAAGCTTCTCGATCCTCGGAGATATCGTTCAGAATGTCGGCGGCGACCGGGTCGCGGTGAAGAGCCTGGTGGGACCGAATGGCGATGCCCATGTTTATTCGCCGTCGCCGGCCGATGCGAAGACTTTAGCCGATGCGAAAGTCGTGTTCACCAACGGTCTCGGATTCGAAGGCTGGATCGGGCGCCTGATCAAGTCGTCGAATACCAGGGCGCCGAACGTGGTTGCGGCCAAGGGCGTGAAGCCGCGCAAGCTTGTCGAGGCCGGTGGCCACAGTCACGGCGACGGAGACCCGCATGCATGGCAATCGGTACCCAATGTGAAGCTCTATGTCGCCAATGTGCGTGACGGGCTGATCGCGGCCGACCCCGTCGGCAAGGCAATCTATGAGGCCAATGCCGCCTCCTATCTCGCCAAGCTCGACGCGCTCGACCGCGAGGTGCGGGACATGGTGGCGAAAATTCCGCCGGAGCGGCGCAAGATCATCACCACCCACGACGCCTTCGGCTATTTCAAGGATGCCTACGGGGTGGAGTTCATCGCCCCGCAGGGGGTCTCAACTGAATCGGAGGCCTCGGCCCGCGATGTGGCCCGCATCATTCAACAGATCCGAAAGCAGAAGATCCCGGCGGTGTTCCTGGAGAATATCAGCGACCCGCGGCTCCTGAAGCGGATCGCCGACGAGACCGGCGCCAAGATGGGCGGCACGCTCTATTCCGACGCCCTGACGGACGAAAAAGGCGACGCCCCCACTTACATCGACCTCATCCGGCACAATATAAGGACGCTCGGCGCGGCCCTGATGACCTAGCGTGCGATCTGCAAAAGCGGGCACCGGTTTTGCGTTCGATCGGATGCTGAGCTAAAAGGCCCGCTTCCCCGCTGGAGCGTTCATGTCCGACAAGACCCCCGTCACGGTGCTGACCGGCTATCTCGGCGCCGGCAAGACCACGTTGCTCAACCGCATTCTGTCCGAGCCGCACGGCAAGAAATACGCCGTGATCGTCAACGAATTCGGCGAGATCGAAATCGACAACGACCTGATCGTGAATGCCGACGAAGAAGTTTTCGAGATGAATAACGGCTGCGTCTGCTGCACGGTTCGCGGCGACCTGATTCGGATCATCGAAGGGCTGATGCGGCGGAAGGGCAAGTTCGACGCCATCATAGTCGAGACCACGGGCCTTGCGGACCCCGCTCCTGTTGCGCAGACTTTCTTCGTCGACGAGGAAGTGGGCAAGAAGACCCGGCTCGACGCGGTGGTGACGGTCGCCGACGCCAAATGGCTCAAAGATCAACTCAAGGATGCGCCCGAAGCCAAAAACCAGATCGCCTTTGCCGACGTGATCCTGCTCAACAAGACCGATCTCGTGGACGAGGCCGGATTGCAGGAAGTCGAGGCCCGCATCCGTGGCATCAATCCGTATGCGAAGCTGCATCGCACCACGCGCTCCAATATCGCGATCGATCAGGTGCTCGACCGCAACGCCTTCGATCTCGACCGCATCCTCGATATCGAGCCGGAATTCCTGCATCGCGACGATCACGCGCATGACCACGATCATCACCATGATCACGATCATCACGACCACGATCACGCGCATCACCATCACGGCGTGAAGCATTATCACGACGAGGAAATGCAATCCTTGTCGCTGAAGACCGACAAGCCGCTCAATGCCGACAAGTTCTTTCCCTGGATTCAGGAACTGGTGGCGACCGACGGTCCTGCCATCCTGCGTTCCAAGGGCATCCTGTCCTTCAAGGACGATCCCGACCGTTTCGTTTTCCAGGGCGTCCATATGATTCTCGACGGCGACCACCAGCGGCCGTGGAAGGACGACGAGAAGCGCGAGAGCCGGATGGTGTTCATCGGCCGGCATCTGCCGGAAGAGAAAATCCGAACCGGCTTCGAAGCCTGTATCGCCTGAGCATCTCGTGAGCGAACGTCCGCAATCGGTTTCGATCACGGAGCGCGTGCGCACGGTCGCCACTGGCGGCCCTGTGATCGCGATTTATTTTATTGGCGACCGCGCGGCGTTCATCCTCGCCGAAGAGGCGGCCTTGCTGATGCCGTCCGATGGCGATCTGCCGCAGCGCATCGCGTTGCACGACGGCGGGGTTCTGTCGTCGGCGGGCGACGGTGCGCGCGTCGTCACCGGCGGCGACGACGGCAAGGTGGTCGAGATTGACGCCGCGGGGGCAACCCGTACGATCTTCGCCGATCCCAAGAAGAAATGGATCGACCATGTCGCGCTCGGCCCGGATGGCGCCGCCGCGTGGTCGGCTGGCAAGCTCGCGCAGGTCATCAACCGCAAGGGGGAAACGAAGTCGCTTGAACTGGCTTCAACCGCGGGCGGGCTCGCCTTTGCACCCAAGGGCTTTCGCCTGGCGATCGCGCATTACAACGGTGCATCGCTCTGGTTTCCGAATGCCCAGGCCAAGCCTGAAGTGCTCGAATGGAAGGGCTCGCATCTCGGCGTTACCGTGAGTCCGGATGGCCGCTTCCTCGTCACCACCATGCAGGAGCCGATGCTGCACGGCTGGCGGCTGGTCGATGGCAAACATATGCGAATGTCGGGTTATTCCGCGCGCGTGCGCTCGTTCGACTGGACCGCAGACGGAGCCTTCCTCGCAACCAGCGGCTCCGACCAGCTCATTCTGTGGCCGTTCGCCAGCAAGGATGGCCCGATGGGCAAGCAGCCGACTTTGCTCGCGCCACATGGGCGAAAGCTCGATGTGGTCGCGTGCCATCCGAAACAGCCGGTGGTGGCTGCGGGCTACGAGGACGGCATGGTGCTGCTGGTGCGGCTCGACGACGGCGCCGAGGTGCTGGTGCATGCGCCCGAGCTCGATACCCCGGTCACCGCGCTCGCCTGGAGCCATGACGGGATGCGGCTTGCGTTTGCGTGCGAGGACCGAATTGCGGGTGTGGTAGATTTGGGCTGACGCCATCCTGAGTCGGACTTGGTCATGCTTCGAATCCTTCGTCTGTGCGTGTTTCCGATGTTCCTATTAGGCCTGACGTTGCCCGCCCAGGCGGCGCCGGCAAAAATCATCATCCTGCGTCACGGCGAGAAGCAGAATCCGTTCGCTCTATGTCAGACAGGAGTGGACCGTTCGCTCGCTCTCGCCGCACAATATCTGGGGCAGGGCGCGAAGCGATCGCTGTTTGCAGCGGGCGAAACGCCGGCGGCCTTCTTCGCCATCACGCTGCATACGCTGGAGCTTGCGTCACCCGCGGCTGCGACCTGGGAAATGCCTGTAACTACGTTCTCGTCGGTGCCGCTACCGGGTATCGACCTCACGCCACAATTCAACCTGCGCACGCAGCAGGCAGCGGGCGCGCTGCTGAACGATCCGCGCTATCAGGGCAAGACCGTGGTCATGGTCTGGGAGCATCGCCACATCGCCAATCGGGAGCTCGAGCTGAAATTTCCCGACCAGAAGGTTTCGCTGCGCCAGCTTTTCAATCTCGACAAGCTGAAGGACGTTCCGGAGACCTGGCCCGGCCAGAATTACGATTATTTCTGGATTGTAGAATTCGGAAATCAGGCGACCGATGTGCCGACGAGCTTTCGGTCGGTGCGGCAGCAATTCACGGCACAGTATGCCAAGGTGCCCTCGAACGAGTGGGGTAAGCGCAAGAAATTGCCCCTCGGGAACAAGTGCTTGCCGTAGTGACCGTCGTCCCCGCCTTCGCGGGGACAACTTCAATCAACTGCAAAGCAGTGAGCAAACGCGTCACCGCACCAGCACGTTCTTGAACTGCCACGGATCGCGCTTGTCGATGTCTTCGGGAAACAGCCCCGGCCGGCCGACAAGCGGCGTCCAGTCGGTATAGGTGCCGATGACGGGCCCGAGATAAGGCATCTGCACTTCCAGGCAGCGGCGGAAATCCATCTCGTCGGCTTCGACAATGCCTTCGTTCGGATTTTCCAGCGCCCAGACCATGCCCGCGAGCACAGCTGACGTCACCTGCAGCCCGGTCGCGTTCTGATAGGGCGCGATCTCGCGGGTCTCGTCGATCGAGAGCTGCGAGCCGTACCAGTACGCGTTCTTCTTGTGGCCATAGAGCAGGACGCCGAGCTCGTCGATGCCGTCGACGATCTCGTTTTCGTCCAGAATATGGATCTCGTCCTGCTTCTTGCCCGCTCGCCCGAACATCTCATGCAGCGACAAAACCGCATCGTTGCAAGGGTGATACGCGTAATGACAGGTCGGACGATAGGTCACGCGGCGGCCGTCACGCACGGTGAGATAGTCCGCGATCGAGATCGAACTCGTTGTGAGTGACCAGGTAGCCGTATTGTCCTTGCGCGGTCGGTGTCCAGGAGCGCACGCGCGTGTCGGCGCCCGGCTGCAGAAGATAGATCGCCGCCTGGCAGCCGGTCTTGTGCTTCTTGCCGTTCTTCGGCATCCACTTTTCGTGCGTCCCGAAGCCGAGCTCGGCTGGCTGCAGACCTTCCGATACGAAGCCTTCGACCGACCAGGTATTGACGAAAGTCGCAATCGGCTTCGGATTTTTCGCGCGCTGGGTATCACGCTCCGCGATGTGGATGCCCTTGACGCCAAGCTTCTTGGCGAGCTTGCCCCAGTCTTCGCGGGTCTTCGGCTCCTTGATCTTGGTGCCGGTATCGGCCGCGATATTCAGGAGCGCTTGCTTGACGAACCACGACACCATGCCCGGATTGGCGCCGCAGCAGGAAACCGCCGTCGGAGAGCCGGCCGGGCGCTTGCGCTTGGCGGCGAGGGTCTTTTCCCGCAATGCGTAGTTCGAGCGTGCCTCCGGCCCGAGCTTGGAATCGAAATAGAAGCCGGCCCAGGGCTCGTTGACGGTGTCGATATAGAGCGCGCCGAGTTCACGGCACAGCTCCATAATGTCGAGCGAGGAGGTGTCGACCGACAGGTTGACGCAAAACGCTTGTCCGCCGCCCGCGGTCAGAAGCGGCTTCAGCAATTCGCGGTAATTGTCGCGCGTCACCGCTTGATGGATGAAGCGGATGCCGCGATCGTCCAGGATTATGCGGTCCTTGTCTTCCGGATCGATGACGACGAAGCGCTCCTTGTCGAAGCTGAAGTGGCGCTCGATCAGCGGCAGCGTGCCTTTGCCGATCGAGCCGAAGCCGATCATGACAATGGGGCCGTCGATCTTCCCGTAAACGGGCCAGTCGGTCATCGCGAGTTACTCCGGTCGAATCATGGATTGGGAAAAGGAAATGGGCGGGTACGCTGGCCTCAGCGATACCCGCCCAAGCTATCGCGCGCAAATCTTAGGCTGCGCGCGGTGTCGGGCTTTTGACAGCCCTGTGGGAAGCCGCCGCGACCAGCGCACCCAGATCGGGTTTCGGCGCCAGGCGGCCAGTAGCGCCGATCATGCCGCGGGCTCCATCGAGCGCACCGGCACGCAGTTCGAGCCCAAGCAGCCGGTCCTTCCGATACGAACCGGGCATCCAGAGCAGGCCGGTCTGGTCGGCCGAGAATCCGAACCGGCCGTAATACGGCGCGTCGCCGACCAGCAGGATTGCGCCATGTCCGCGCATGCGCGCGGTTGCGATCGCCTGCTGCATCAGCCTGCCGCCGAGGCCCCCGCTGCGATATTCCGGATCGACCGCAAGCGGCCCGAGCAAAAGCGCCGCACGGCCGGGGCCGGCCGACACGTTCCAGAGCCGCACGGTGCCGACGATGCGGCCCTTGTCGGTCGCGACGAACGACAATCCGGCCGCCGGCAGACGATCCTCGCGCAGCCGCTGCGAGCATTTGGTGAATCGGTCCGGCCCATAGGCACGGTCGAGCAAAAGCTCGCGCGCGTCGTGGTCGGCAAGTCGTTCCTGTCTGATTTTTTCTTGGCGAATGGCGATCATGGCCATCTCCTTCCGTGCCCCGTTCTTCACGGGACGGCTTCAGTCCGAATGATTGAAGGGAAGGGGAGCCGGCTTATCGCCGGCTCCCGGCGTTATCAGATGTGGACAGTCTTCAACGGCGGGAAGCCGTTAAAGGCCACGGACGAGTAGGTCGCCGTATAGGCGCCGGTGCCTTCGATCAGCACCTTGTCGCCGATCTCCAGGCTCACCGGCAGGAGATACGGGTCCTTCTCATACAGCACGTCGGCCGAGTCGCAGGTCGGTCCTGCCAGCACGCAGGGCTCAAGCGGAGCGCCGTCGCGCGGGGTCTTGATCGGGTAGCGGATCGCCTCGTCCATCGTCTCGGCGAGGCCGCCGAACTTGCCGATATCGAGATAGACCCAACGCACCTTTTCGTTCTCACTCTTCTTCGAGACGAGCACGACTTCGGCCTCGATCACGCCGGCATTGCCGACCATGCCGCGGCCCGGCTCGATGATCGTGTCCGGGATGCGGTTGCCGAAATGCTTGCGCAAGGCCTGGAAGATGGTCGAGCCGTAGGTCTTCACGCCCGGCACCTTCTTCAGGTAACGGGTCGGGAAGCCGCCGCCGAGATTGACCATCGAGAGCGCAATGCCGCGCTCCGCCGACTCACGGAAGATGGCGGCCGCCGAGGCGAGCGCCTTGTCCCACGCCTTCGGGTCGCGCTGCTGCGAGCCGACATGGAAGGAGATGCCGTGCGCCGACAGACCGAGCCGGTGCGCATGCTCCAGCACGTCCACGGCCATCGAGGGCTCGCAGCCGAACTTGCGCGACAGCGGCCATTCGGCCCCCGCACCGTCGCACAGGATGCGACAGAACACCTTCGCGCCCGGCGCAACGCGGGCGATCTTCTCGACTTCGGCCTGGCAGTCGACCGCGAACAGGCGCACTCCAAGCTCAAAGGCGCGCGCAACATCACGCTCCTTCTTGATGGTGTTGCCATAGGAGATGCGGTCCGCAGTGGCGCCGGCGGCGAGCACCATCTCTATCTCGGCGACCGAGGCGGTGTCGAAGCAGGAGCCGAGCGAGGCGAGGAGCGAGAGCACCTCCGGCGCGGGATTCGCCTTCACCGCGTAGAACACGCGGGTGTCCGGCAAAGCCTTGGCGAAGGCACTGTAATTGTCGCGCACGACATCGAGATCGACCACGAGCACGGGTCCGTCCTCGGAACGGGTGCGCAGGAAATTGCGAATACGGTCGGTCATGGTCTTCCCCAAACAGCCAAGAGGACGCGCGCGAACGCGTCCGGGTGAGTGTCGGATGGTGAAGCCGCGTTATCGTGCGATGGAGGACACGATCAACGTGGTGTTCAACACCGGACAGTGCTGCCTTGGATTGGAGGGGAAACCCCACCGCACACCTGGCAATGAAGGACAAGCCTCTTCGGTAACCTGACCGGCTTATGGACAGCCGGCGATAGCCAAAAAAGCCCGCTCCGTCGTTGCTTTAAGTCGCGTCCTCAGTGGAGAACTGAGTTCGCCGGTTTCGCCTCCGGCTGCCGGTCAGAGTTCTTGGAGAGACTCTCCTTAGAGAGCTTGGTCTCCCCAGGCGGCTGGCGGGCCTCTTGTCCCGCTACCTACCGACCGACACGCGACCACAGGCACGTGCGAAATTGGGCAAGTGTCGAAATAATATATTCAGGCTGCGTGTCAAGCATTATGCGCGCAGCTGTGCAAAAAAACTTCAGACATTACGAGAGCGTTAACGTCGCGCGCGTGCGCGAAACGACGGGCGCGGCAAGCGTGACGCTCGCGTGGCGCGGAGACGGCGGCCAGCGTCAGTCGCTGCCATATTTTTCCTGCAGACGCGCCCAGCCCGGCTCGCCGACGACTTTGAGATAGTCTGCGAAGCTCATCGCCTCACCACGTCGCGCGAAAGTGCCCGACGTGATGTCGGCGATCGCCGCCTTCATGGCGTTCGCGGCGTGCAGGATGAGCGTGATTCCATAAGGAATCACAGTGAATCCGAGTTCGGCGAACTCGGCCGGCGTCAGCAGCGGTGTCTTGCCGCCCTCGAGCGGATTGGCGACCAGCGGCACATCGAAGGCGCGGCCGATCCGGCGCAGCTCTTCGACAAATTCGGGTGCTTCGATGAACAGACCGTCGGCGCCGGCACGCAGATAGCGCTCGGCGCGGCGCAGTGCGTCGTCGAGCCCGTGCACAGCTCTCGCGTCGGTGCGGGCGAAGATGAAAGTCGACGGGTCCAGCCGCTCGCCGGTCGCAGCCCGCACCTTGGCCTCCATGATCTCGACCGGCACCACGTTCTTGCCCGAGAGATGGCCGCAACGCTTCGGCCAGGTCTGATCCTCCAGCATCAGCGCTGCGGCGCCCATCCGCTCGTAACTCTGGACGGTCTGGATCACGTTCTTGAGGTCGCCATAGCCGTCGTCGATGTCGACGAAGGCCGGCAGATCGCAGGCGTGGAGGATGTCGCGGACGGCTGCGGCAATGTCGGCGAAGGCTCGAAGCCCCACATCGGGTACGCCATAGCGCGCGCCGACCACCGAAAATCCGCCGATGAACAGGCTCTTGCAGCCGGCCTGCGCGATCAGCCGCGCGCCGAGCGCGTCATAGGCCCCAACCAGCACCAGCGGCTTTTCGGATTTCAGAAGCGCGCGGAACGCCAGCCCCTTGGAAAGCTTGCCGGGCCCCGGGCCGGTCACTTGCTGAAAGGCTCGACCTTTTGAGCGAAGCGCACGAATTGGACCATGATGACTGCGCCGCAGGCGAGAAAGATGACATCGAGGATGCGCGCGATGGTGGTACCGAGACCAAACAGGTTGGCGATCGCCCAGGAACCGGCAAAAGCCGCGCCGAATACTTCCGCGCCGATCAAAATTACCGCACTTACCACCGTCAGGACATTGATCCAGATGATGCGGCGGGTGCCCTGGGGCGCAGCGGAGGTATTCATGGTTTGGCTCGTCCAATTTTGCGGCCGCAATGTCGTTCAAACATGGCCCCTAATCAAGGGTGGAATTAGGCGCATGGAGGCCCTATTTTGCCCGATGCGAACGCGCCCTTCGATCCCGAAAAACAGCGATATTTCAGTACCATGAACACACATGCCACCTCTATTCGGCCCGCCGGGACCGCTCCCAATCCACTTCTTGCCCCCTGGGTAGGCGAATTCGAGGTGCCGCCCTTCGGCGACATCGTGCCTGAGCAATTCCTGCCGGCCTTCGCAAAGGCCATGGCGGAGCACGAAGCAGAGATAGCAGCGATCCTCGCTGATCCGGCCGAGCCTGACTTCGAAAACACCATATCCGCGCTGGAGCGCGCCGGCGGCAAGCTGTCGCAGGTCGTGGATGTGTTTTTCGCCCTGTCGGGCGCTCATACCAACGATGCCATCCAGGCGATCGAGCGCGAAATCTCGCCACGGCTCGCGGCGCATCACAACAAGATCTATCTGAACGGCGACCTGTTCCGAAAGATCGAGCACGTGTTCCGGGAAGCCGCAGCGCTGCCTCTGACCGATGAGCAGAAGCGTGTACTGGAGCGCTATCAGACCATGTTCCGGCGCGCCGGCGCTCACCTGGAGCCCGCGGCCAAGTCGCGCCTGGCCGAGATCGGCCAGCGGCTCGCAACGCTCGGCACCGCTTTCGGCCAGAACGTGCTCGCCGACGAGCGCGACTATATGCTGGTGCTCGAGACCGAAGCCGATCTCGCCGGACTTCCGGATTTCCTGCGCGCCGCCGCCGGCAAGGTTGCCGAGTCGCGCGGTCTGCCGGGCAAGCATGTGATCACGCTCGGCCGTTCCAGCGTCGAGCCCTTCCTGCAATATTCCTCAAGGCGGGACCTGCGCGAGAAGGCGTTTCGCGCCTGGATCGCGCGCGGAGACAATAACGGGACGACCGACAACAAGGCGATCATCGCAGAACTGGTGTCGCTGCGGGCCGAGCGCGCGCAACTGCTCGGCTATCCGACTTATGCCGATTATCGCCTTGACGATCAGATGGCCAAGACGCCCGGCGCCGTACGTGAGCTTCTGGGTGCCGTGTGGCCGCGCGCCCTGAAGCGCGCACTCGCCGACCGCGACGCCTTGCAGGCACTGGTTCAAGCGGAGGGCGGGAATTTCAAGATCGCGCCCTGGGACTGGCGCTATTACGCCGAGAAGCTGCGCAAGCGCCTGCACGATGTCGATGAGGCGGCGACCAAGCCCTATCTGCAGCTGGACCGGATCATCGAGGCCGCCTTCGACACGGCGACAAGGCTGTTCGGTCTGCGCTTCAAGGAGCTGAAAGGCATTCCTGTCTGGCATCCCGATGTGCGGGTGTGGGATGTTACCGACGCTGCCGGCCGCCATGTCGCGTTATTCTTCGGTGATTATTTTGCGCGGCCTTCCAAGCATAGCGGCGCCTGGATGACCTCGCTGCGCGAGCAGGAAAGGCTGCGCGGCAATATCCGCCCGCTGATCGTGAACGTGATGAATTTCGCCAAGGGCGCCGATGGCGAAGCCGCGCTCCTGTCCTTCGACGACGCGCGTACTCTGTTCCACGAATTCGGCCACGGCCTGCACGGCATCCTGTCGGATGTGACCTATCCCTTGATCGCGGGGACGAGCGTCGATACCGATTTCGTCGAATTGCCATCGCAGCTCTACGAGCATTGGTTCGAGCAACCAGACGTGCTTCGGCGCTTCGCGCTGCATTACCGCACCGGCGAGCCGATGCCGGAAGATATGCTCGCAAAGCTCTTGAAGGCCCGCACCTTCAATCAGGGCTGCACCACGCTGGAATATGTGTCGTCCGCTCTGGTCGATCTCGAATTGCATTCGGTCGACAGCGCGGAGCGGCTGGATGTCGGCGCTTTCGAGCGCGCGACGCTCGACAAGCTTGGCATGCCCGACGAGATCGTGATGCGTCACCGCACGCCGCATTTCCAGCATATCTTCGCGGGTAGCGGATATGCGTCGGCCTATTACAGCTATATGTGGTCCGAGGTGCTGGACTCCGACGCCTTCCGCGCGTTCGAGGAGAAGGGCGACATCTTCGACCGCGAGACGGCGGGAAAGTTGCGCGACAACATCTATGCGGCCGGCGGGCGCCGCTCCTCCGATGAGGCCTATATCGCATTCCGCGGCAAGCTGCCGAGCGTGGATGCGCTGCTCGCCCGCCGCGGGCTTGCGGATCTGGTGCCGGCGGGCGAGGCTTAGTCGGGCATTATCGGAAGGGAGCGATGCCAATGCATGTGATACCCTATGTTTTCTTCGATGGTCGCTGCGAGGAGGCACTCGACTTTTACAGGAAGGCGATCGGCGTTGTGCCCGGCATGATGATGCGCTTCGGCGAAAGTCCGGAGCAGGGGGGCATGAAAGCTCCCCCGGAAAAGGTAATGCATGCAGAATTCAAGCTCGGCGACACGACCGTGTTCTGTTCCGACGGCTGGGCGCAGGGAAAGCCAAAATTCGAGGGCTTTGCGCTGGCGATCGCGGCTGAAGACAAAAGCGACTGCGAGAAGAAGTTCAACGCGCTGGCGGAAGGCGGCGAGGTGACTCAGCCTCTGATCGAGACCTTTTTCGCGACGAGCTTCGGCATGCTGAAGGACAAATTCGGGGTCCAGTGGATGCTTACGGTCCCCAAACAGCCGGGCTGATAGCCGCGCTGCTCTACACGCTTCAATCTCGGTCACGATGGTCGGGCTTGTCCCGACCATCCGCGTCTTCTAACCCTGATGCATCGATAAGATTTGGACGTCCGCGCGTGCGGGCGTGACGGAATTCCATGACCAATCCCCACACCTCCGGCCATCGCCGCGGCGCTGTCGCGGCCCCGCATCATGCCGCCGCGGAGGCCGGCCGTCTGGTGCTTGCCGACGGTGGCAATGCATTGGAGGCGATGGTGGCGATGGCGGCGTCGATCGCCGCGGTCTATCCGCACATGAACCATATAGGCGGCGACGGCTTTTGGGTCGTGCGCGAGCCCAATAGGCGGGTGCGGGCGATCATGGCGCCGGGGCCCGCGGGCGCGAAGGCCACGATCGCCTTTTATAAAGAGCGCGGCTGCGACGCGATCCCGCCGCGCGGGCCGCTTGCGGCACTGACAGTACCGGGCGCAATCGGCGGCTGGATGATCGCGCTGGACGCGGCGAAAACGCTCGGCGGGAAGATTCCGCTCGATGTGCTGCTCGAACCGGCGATCAAGCAGGCTCGCGACGGTTATGTCGTCACGCGCAGCCAGCATGAACTCACCCGCGACAAGCTGCCGGAAATGGGAGAGGCGACAGGCTTCGCGCAGACGTTTCTGATCGACGGCAAGGTGCCGGCGCAGGGCGCAACCATGAAGCAAGTGGCACTGGCCGCGACGCTCGATCACCTGTCCAAGGCGGGACTCGACGATTTCTATCGCGGCGATGTCGGGCGCGAGATCGCAGCCGACCTCGAGCGCATCGGCTCGCCGGTCACGCGGCCCGATCTCGAGAAATATCGCGCCTATATCGCCGATCCGCTGTCGGTGAAGCTGCAAATCGGCACGCTCTACAATGCGCCACCACCGACGCAGGGGCTGGCCTCGCTCATCATACTTGCGCTGTTCGAACGCCTGCGCGTGCCGGAAGCAGAAAGTTTCGATTTCGTGCACGGTCTTGTTGAATCGACCAAGCGTGCGTTTCGCGTGCGCGATCGCGTGGTCACCGACCCGAGTCGCATCGAAGAACCGCTCGATCGGCATTTGTCAGATTCTTTCTCGATACCGAGGTGCAGAGAATCGAACGCAAGAAAGCTGCGCCGTGGCCGGCTCAGCAGGGAAAGGGAGATACGGTGTGGATGGGCGCCGCCGACAAGTCCGGGCTCGTGGTCTCCTATATCCAGTCGATCTATTGGGAATTCGGCTCCGGCTGCGTGCTGCCGCGCACCGGCGTCCTGATGCAGAACCGCGGCGCCAGTTTCTCGCTCGATAAAAACGCCGTAAATCCGCTGGAGCCGGGGCGGCTGCCATTCCACACTCTGAACCCGGCATTGGCCGTGCTCAAGGACGGGCGCGTCATGGCTTACGGCACCATGGGCGGCGACGGCCAGCCGCAGACGCAGGCCATGTTGTTCTCGCGCTATGCGCTGTTTCGCAAGCCCCTGCCGGAGGCGGTGGATGCACCGCGCTGGCTGCTTGGCCGCACCTGGGGCTCGCCGCATACAAACTTGCGGATGGAAAGCCGCTTCGACGGCAATCTGATCGACCGGCTGTTATCGGCCGGTCATGACGTGGATGTTATACCGGATGCCTATTCCGATACGATGGGACATGCCGGCGCCGTAGTGCTGCATCCCGATGGCACGATGGAAGCGGCCCATGATTCACGCGCCGATCCGGGCGCATACGGGGTCTGAGGTCATAAAACCCGCCTCGTTTCCGCCGCCTTCCGTGATATTGTCGCCGATCCCGTTTCGAAGCTGGAAACCCATGATCTCCCGCATTCTGAAGGCCTTCGCGCTGGCGGCTCTCGCATTGCCGCTCGCTGTGAGCGCCGCGCTCGCGCATCCGCATGTCTATGTCACGATGAAGAGCGAGATCGTCTATGACGCCGAGGGCCGCATGACCGGCATCCGGCATCACTGGACCTTCGATGACATGTTCTCATCCTACGCGACGCAGGGACTGGATTCGAAAGAAAAGGGCGTGTTCACACGCGAGGAATTGCAGCCGCTTGCGGAGGTCAACATCACTTCGATGAAGGAATTCGAGTTCTTCACCGAGGGCAAGATGAACGGCAAGAAGGTCGAGTTCGATACCCCGAAGGATTATTTCCTCGAGCTGAAGAACCAGTTGTTGACGCTGCACTTCACGCTGCCGCTGAAGCAGCCGGTGCAGACCAAGTCGGTCGATCTTGAAATCTACGATCCGCTTTATTTCGTAGCCTTTGAATTCGACGAAAAGGATCCGATCACGCTCAAGGACGCGCCGGCAAATTGCAAGCTCAACACTGTGAAGCTCGGCGAAACCGGCCAGCCGAAATCCTTGAGCGAGTCGCTGTTCCAGCGGCCCGACCCGAATAATCCGTTCGGCGCGCAATTCGCCAACAAGATCGCCGTCAAATGCTGATGTCGCGCCGCGCACGCGCGTGGGTGTTCGTTGTTCTCGGCGCCTTCGCGGTGGCGCTGGTGGCGGCGCTTTTGACTGATCCGGCCTGCGCGCAGGGCAATCCGTTCGGCGCGCCGCGCGCGGCTCCTCCGGACGGGATCGTCGGCTGGATCTTGGCCAAGCAATCCGAATTCTATCGCGGGCTGTCGTCACAGATCCGCGCCGCCAAGACCGACGGCAGCGCGGTATGGACCTTGTTCGCTCTTTCTTTCGCGTATGGAATCTTTCACGCCGCGGGGCCCGGTCATGGCAAGGCGGTGATCTCTTCCTATGTCGTGGCGAATGGCGAAACCTGGCGTCGCGGCGTGGCGCTCTCATTCGCGTCCGCGATCCTGCAAGCTTTGGTCGCGGTTGCGGTCGTCGGCGTCGCCGCGGTTCTGCTCGGCGCCACGCGGCGTGCGATGGACGGTACGGTCTATTGGATCGAGGTGATCAGCTACGGACTGATCGTGGTGCTTGGCGCGCGATTGCTGTGGGTGAAGGGCCGCGCCTTCATCAATGCCTGGCACAAGTATCGCGGTGCGCAAGCGCCTCCCGCGGCGCATGTGCATCACGACCATGCGCATGCAGACCATGATCACGCGCATGACCACGGCCACGATCATCACGACCACAGCCATCAGCACGGTCCGGCCTGCAGCCATCACGGCCACGATCACGACGACCATGCTTCCGCCTGGGGCCACGCGCATGCGCCGGAGCCGCAGGAACTGGCAGGACCCGGCGGTTGGAAACGTGGATTGTCGGCGATCGTCGCGGTCGGTCTTCGGCCTTGCTCGGGCGCTATTCTGGTCCTTGTCTTCGCGCTGGCGCAGGGGCTGTTCTGGGCCGGCGTGGCGGCGACCTTCATCATGGGCATCGGGACTGCGATCACGGTCGCGGCGATTGCCGCCCTCGCGGTCGGTGCTCGCGGCATCGCCCAGCGCTTCGCCAACACACGGCCGGGACCGGGCATGCTGCTCCTTCGCGGGATGGAAGTCGCGGCCGCCCTGCTGGTGCTGTGTTTCGGCGTGGCGCTGCTGATGGGCTACATGGCAAGCGAGCGCATGTTCGCAGCTTAAGTTTTATGCCGCTAGTGTGGTGGTTCGGAAATCCGCTTCTTTGTCGCCGCACCCTCATCAAGCGGATTTCCGAACCAAACCACACCACACTAGAAGTATAGATTTGCTAGTGTCCTTCGAATCCGAAGTCCGCTCACGAGCAAGCCGCGGAACGAAGCGGACTTCGGATTCGGGACACTAGGATGCGGCCATGATCGCCATTGCCGATGCCATCGACCGGCTGAATTCCACGATCGGGCGCTCTGCGGCCTGGCTGTGCCTCGCCGTGGTGATGATCCAGTTCGCGGTCGTGGTGCTGCGCTATGTGTTCGGCATCGGCTCGATCTGGCTGCAGGAATCGATCGTCTACAGTCACGCGGCACTGTTTCTGCTCGCCGCCGCCTGGACGCTACGAAATAACGGGCATGTGCGCGTCGACATTTTCTACTCGTCGGCAAGTCCGCGCGCCAAGGCTGCGGTCGATCTCCTCGGCGCGTGCTTCCTTCTGATCCCGTTTGCCGGCGCGATCCTGTATTTCTCGTTGCCCTATGTCGCGCGATCATGGTCGATATTCGAAGGTTCGCGGGAAACCAGCGGGCTGCCGCTGGTCTTCCTTCTGAAGACGCTGATTCCGGTTTTCGCCGCCATGCTGATCCTGCAGGGCCTGTCGCAAGCGATCCGTGCCTATGGCGTGCTGTCCGCCAAGAACGCGGCCTGAGCGATGGCGGAAGTCTTCGCGATTCTTCTCATTGTCGCCGTCTGCATCGCGCTGTTCGCAGGCTATCCGGTGGCCTTCACGCTCGGTGGCCTCTCCTTCGCCTTCGCTGCGCTCGGCAGCCTGATTGGAATTTTCGACTTTGGATTTCTGGCCGCGCTGCCGCAGCGCATCTTCGGCGTGATGACCAATGGCGTACTGATCGCGATCCCGCTCTTCATCTTCATGGGCGTGATGCTGGAGCGTTCGCGCATCGCCGAGGACCTGCTCGAAACCATGGCTCGGCTGTTCGGCCCGCTGCGCGGTGGCCTCGGCATCTCCGTCATTGTGGTCGGAGTGCTGCTGGCCGCGGCGAAGGGCGTGGTCGGCGCCACTACCGCGACCATGGGTTTGATCGTGCTGCCGGCGATGCTCCGCTTCGGCTATGACCCGAGGCTCGCTGCCGGCATCGTAGCTGCCACTGCGACACTGGCGCAGCTTTTCCCGCCCGCGACCGTGCTGGTGCTGCTCGGCGATCAACTCGGCAATTCCTATCAGGCTGCGCAATTGTCGAAAGGAATATTCGCGCCCGCGTCCGTGACGGTCAGCGACCTGTTCGCCGGCGCGCTGCTTCCGGGACTGCTCCTGGTTGGCCTCTATATTCTTTACGTGATCGCCGTTGCGGCGCTGAAGCCACAGGCCGCGCCCGCGATGCCGCCCGATCCGAATGCGCCGCATGGCGCGGCTTTGCTCCGCAAAGTTATCGCAGTGCTGGTCGCGCCGCTGGTGCTGATCGCGCTCGTCCTGGGCTCGATCCTCGCAGGTATTGCGACGCCGACCGAAGCCGCAGCCGTCGGGGCGGTCGGCGCCATCGTGTTGGCGGCGCTCCGCAGCGGTCGCGCGATCGGCGGATATCTGGTCGAGACTGTGATGAAGACCGCGCAGATGACCAGCATGATCTTCGTCATCCTGATCGGCGCCACGCTGTTCGGTCTCGTGTTCCGCGGTTTCGGTGGCGACGGCCTGGTGCATCGCGCGCTGACCGATCTGCCGGGCGGCACTGCGGGAGCGATCCTCGCGGTCATGCTCGCTATGTTCCTCCTGGGCTTCGTAATGGATGCCTTCGAGATCATCTTCGTCGTGGTGCCGATCGTGGCGCCGATCCTGCTCGCGATGCCGGGAGTCGATCCGATCTGGCTGGGCATATTGATGGCGATGAATCTGCAGACCTCCTATATCCACCCGCCGCTCGGACCGACGCTGTTCTTTCTGCGCGGGGTGGCCCCACCGCAGATCACGACGCGCCACATCTACGTCGGCATCATCCCGTTCGTCGCGATCCAGCTTGCGGCTTTGGTCGTGCTGTGGTTCGTGCCGGCGCTGGCAACCGCTTTGCCGCGCGCACTTTATGGGGGCGGATAAGCATGAAGGCGTCGTCTCTGTTCGATCTGTCCGGCGAAGTGGCGCTGGTGACGGGCGCATCGTCGGGGCTTGGCGCGCGCTTCGCGCAGGTGCTGGCGGCGAACGGCGCCAAGGTCGTGCTGGCCGCGCGGCGCAAGGATCGGCTGGACGAACTATGTGCGCGTATTCAGGCGACGGGCGGCAACGCGCTCGCCGTTGAGGCCGATGTGCTCGACCGCGCGGCGATGCGGCGAGCCTTCGATGCTGCGCAATCGGCGTTTGGAACCGTGACAATCCTGCTCAACAATGCCGGGGTCGCGCAATCGGTGCGCGCGCTCGACATGACCGAGGAAGAATGGCGGCGCGTGATCTCGGTAGATCTCGACGCGGTCTTCGCCTGGTCGCAGGAAGGCGCTCGCCGGATGCTCGACACCGGCCGGAAAGGCGCGATCGTCAATCTCGCCTCCGTGCTGAGTTTTGGGGTGTCGAAGGGGGTGGCAGCCTATGCCGTTGCCAAGGCCGGCGTGGTGCAACTCACCAAGGCGCTCGCCGTGGAACTTGCGTTCAAGGGCGTCCGGGTCAATGCGATTGCGCCGGGCTGGTTCGTTACCGAGATCAACGAAACTTTTCTGCAAGGCGAAAACGGCGCGGCAATGAAACGCGCGATCCCGATGGGCCGCTTCGGGCAGGACGGCGATCTCGATGGCGCCCTGCTGCTGCTCGCCTCGAAAGCCGGGGCCTATATCACCGGCGCGACCGTGATCGTGGATGGCGGGCAAGTGGTGGCTTTAGGATCGTAGCGGCTCGGACCTATCAGCCGCGCGAATGCGTGGCTTGCATTCAATTGTCTTGATGTGAGGTCGCGAAGCGACCAGTCTGCGCCGCGATGATGCACGGCCCCGCCGGAAGCCGGCCCCAAATCGTCAATTCGATTTATGCGTGGCGCCGACTCGGCGTCACATTGATTTTTGCTGCGCTCGGCAGTGTCGGCCTTTGGTCCTATGTTATCTCGCTTCCGGCCGTGCAGGCGGAGCTTGGTCTGACGCGGGCCGATGCCGCCATGCCCTATACAATCGCGATGGTCGGTTTTGCCGCCGGTAATGTCTATCTCGGCCGGCTCGCAGACCGGCTTGGTGTTATGGCGCCGATGGCGCTCGGCACGGCGTGTATTGCAATCGGCTTCGCGGCCGCGGGCCTGTCACCGAACCTGATTGCGCTATGCGCAGCTTACGCGGTGATCGGATTTGGCTCCGGCACTTCTTTCACGCCGCTGATCTCCGACATATCGCATTGGTTCTTGCACCGGCGCGGTATCGCCGTCGCGATCGCGGCCTCCGGCAACTACTTCTCCGGAACCGTGTGGCCTCCGGTTATCCAGCACTTCATCTCGTCGGTGGGCTGGCGACAAACCCATATCGGAATCGGCATCTTCTGTATCGTTGCGATGCTTCCGTTGATTCTCTTGTTTCGTCAGCGCACGGCCATGCTGGATTCGCCAGATGGCGGCACCGTTTTCCGCGCGCCGAATCTTTCCGTTTCGCAGAACACATTGTTTCTGCTGTTATGTATTGCCGGCGTCGGTTGCTGCGTCGCGATGGCGATGCCGCAGGTTCACATCGTGGCCTATTGCGGGGACCTCGGCTATGGCGTCGCCCGCGGCGCCGAGATGCTGTCGATCATGCTTGGCTTCGGCATCTTCAGCCGCATTGCTTTCGGCTTCATAGCCGACAAATTCGGTGGCGTCGTGACGATGCTGATCGGCTCCTCAATGCAGGCTGTGGCATTGTTCCTTTACATTTTTTTCGACGGGCTTTCTTCGCTGTATCTCATCTCGGCCCTGTTCGGATTGTTTCAGGGCGGTATCGTGCCGAGCTACGCGATCATCGTGCGTGAGTATTTTCCGCCGACGCAGGCCGGAACGCGACTCGGAATCATCATCATGGCTACGGTGCTCGGGATGGCGCTTGGTGGCTGGATGTCGGGTTGGATATTCGACCTTACGGGCTCCTACCGCGCTGCATTCCTGAATGGCGTGGCCTGGAACCTGCTCAATCTTTCGATCGCCATCTGGCTGCTGCGCGCAGGTCGCGGCGGGTCCAGGCCCGCCATCGCCTGAAATTGCAAAAAGGGATGGTTGCAGACCTGTGTCTGCCGCATGGGTCGGGCTTGCGCATCGTCCCGGCCTCCCGCAAAATGCCCTTGCCCGAATCCGCCTCGGCAGCGGCACCGCCCATGGCCCTCGACAAATGACGGGGGTGCCCATAAATGGTCAGCATAGCTGACCTATTCTGCCACCTTGCTCAAGTTTAACAGCAGCCGGACTGGCGATGCCCATTTCCGGTGCGCACATGAGGCGTAGAGGATGCGCGCATGACGTTGCGGCGGGTCAGCCTGGACGACAAATACGACCTGACGAAAAGTCCGGTCTTCGTCACCGGATACCAGGCATTGATCCGGCTCTGCCTGATGCAGAAGGAACGCGATCGCCTCGCGGGCCTAAATACCGCCGGCTACATTTCCGGCTATCGCGGCTCGCCTCTGGGCGGGCTTGATCAGCAATTCATGCGCGCCAAGCGCTTCCTCGCGCCGAACGACATCGTCTTCCAGGGTGGACTGAACGAGGACCTTGCCGCCACTGCCCTCTGGGGCACGCAGGCCGCCGAGTTGCGCGGCGAAGGCAAGTTCGATGGCGTATTCGGCATCTGGTACGGCAAGGGTCCGGGCGTCGACCGTACCGGCGACGTTTTCCGGCATGCCAATTTCGCCGGCTCCTCGAAACATGGCGGCGTGCTGGCGCTGATGGGCGACGATCACACCGCCGAATCGTCCACCACGGCGCATCAGTCGGAATATCACTTCGTCGACGTGATGATCCCGATCCTCAACCCCGCGGGTGTGCAGGAGATCATCGATTACGGCCTCTATGGCTTCGCCATGTCGCGTTATTGCGGCACCTGGTCGGCGCTGAAATGCATGCACGAGACGGTGGAATCCACCGCCGTGATCGACGGTTCGCTCGATCGCGTGAAGATCGTGATCCCGGAAGATTTCACGATGCCGCCGGACGGGCTCAATATCCGGCTGCGCGACACCATTCTCGGACAGGAAGCGCGGCTCTACGACTACAAGCGCGATGCGATGCTGGCCTTCATCCGTGCCAACAAGCTCAATCGCATCATCACATCGGGCGGCTCGGATCCGAAAATCGGCATCGTGACTACCGGCAAGGCCTATCTCGACGTGCGGCAGGCGCTGGACGAGCTCGGCATCGACGAAGTGCGCTGCAATGAACTCGGACTTCGCATTCTGAAGATCGGCTGTCCATGGCCGATCCCGCGCGATGAACTGGTCGAATTCGCGAGGGGCCTCGATCTCATCATCGTGGTGGAAGAGAAGCGCTCGCTGCTCGAAGTGCAGGTGCGCGAGGAGCTTTACGGCACCGCCAATCAGCCTATGTGCATCGGCAAGAAGGACGAACGCGGCGACTGGCTGTTTCCGGTGAAAGGCGCGCTCGATCCGAACGATGTCGCCATCACCATCGGCGACCGGTTGCTGGCGAGACGGAACGACGACGCGATCGCGATGAAGGTGTCGCGGCTGAAACAGGCACAGCATGCGCTTGCCGAATTGCAGGAAGTGGCGGCGCGAACGCCTTACTTCTGTTCCGGCTGCCCGCACAATTCATCGACCGTAGTTCCGGAAGGCATGCGCGCTTATGCCGGCATCGGCTGCCATTTCATGGCGCAGTGGATGGACCGCAATACGCTTGGATACACCCACATGGGCGGCGAGGGCGCGAACTGGATCGGCGAAGCGCCGTTCTCGACGCGCAATCATGTGTTCCAAAATCTCGGCGACGGCACTTACACCCATTCGGGTTCGATGGCGATCCGCGCGGCGATCGCCGCGGGCACCAACATCACCTACAAGATCCTCTACAACGATGCCGTCGCCATGACCGGCGGGCAGGCGGCTGAAGGCTCGCTCACCGTGCCGCAGATCGCCCAGCAGGTGGCAGCCGAAGGCGTCAAGCGCATCGCAGTCGTCAGCGACGATCCGCGCAAATATCCGAGCGGCATCGATTGGCCGCGCGGTATTACCTTCCATCAACGCGACGACCTGAACGAGGTTCAGACCGAATTCGCAGGCGTTCCCGGCACCTCTGTCCTGATCTACGACCAGACCTGCGCCGCCGAGAAGCGACGGCGTAGAAAGCGCGGTGCTTTCCCCGATCCCGACAAGCGCGTGATCATCAACGAACTGGTCTGCGAAGGCTGCGGCGATTGCGGCGTGAAAAGCAATTGCGTCTCGGTGCAGCCGCTGCAGACCGAATGGGGCCGCAAGCGCACCATCGATCAATCGAGCTGCAACAAGGATTATTCCTGCGTCAAGGGCTTCTGCCCGTCCTTCGTCACCGTACACGGTGGCAAACCGAAGCGCGGCACCGCTGTGGCGGAGGGTGAGCAGAGGGCATTGCCCGATCCAATTCTACCGAAGATCAGTGAACCTTTCGGTATCATCGTCACCGGCATCGGCGGCACCGGCATCGTCACCATCGGCGGCGTGCTGGGCATGGCGGCGCATCTGGAAGGCAAGGGCGTCGGCATCATCGACATGGCCGGTCTCGCGCAAAAGGGCGGGGCGGTCTACAGCCATATCCGTATCGCCAACAGGCCGGAGGACATCCACGCCATCCGCTTGGCCGCGGGCGGCGCCGATCTCGTGCTGGGTGGCGACATCGTGGTCGCAGGCAACAAGAAGGTTCTGGCGGCGGTCAAGCACGGCTCGACCAAGATGATGATCAACACCGCCGAGTTCCTGCCCGGCGACTTCACTCGCAACGCCGATTTCTCGCTGCCGATCGAGCGCCTCAAGCGCGCCATCGTGGCCGCCGCCGGCAGCGACAATGTGAGCTTCGTGGACGCGACACGGCTCGCGACCGCGCTGCTTGGCAATTCGATCGCCGCCAACATTTTCCTGGTCGGCTATGCCTTGCAGAAGGGCGCGCTGCCGCTTTCGGCCGCCTCGATCGAACAGGCGATCGAGATGAATGGCGAGGCGGTGGCGGTGAATCAGGCGGCGTTCCGCTGGGGCCGCAGGGCCGCACTGGATATCGCCGCGGTCGAGACCACGATCCCCACCCAGGCCGCGCAGGACGACAATCGCCGTCTGTCGGAAAGCCTGGACGAGATCATCGCACGGCGCGTGGAATTCCTGACGCAATACCAGGATGCCGCCTATGCGCGGCGCTATAGCGACCTGGTCGAAAGCGCGCGAAAGTCCGAAAACGAGAAGGCGAGGGGCCGCACCGGACTCGCCGAGGCCGTTGCTCGCAACCTGTTCAAGCTGATGGCCTATAAGGACGAATACGAGGTCGCCCGGCTTTATACCGACGGCAATTTCAGGAAACAGGTCGAGACCACGTTCGAGCCGGGCTCGCTGCGCTTCGAATTCCATCTGGCGCCGCCACTGCTCGCGCGCAAGGACAAGACCACAGGTGAGCCGCGCAAGATGAGCTTCGGTCCCTGGATCATGACGGCCTTCGGCTTGCTCAAGCGCCTGAAGGGTCTGCGCGGCACCGCCTTCGATCCGTTCGGATATACCGCCGAGCGGCGTACCGAGCGCAAGCTGATTTCCGACTATGAAGGTCTGATGACGGAAGTGCTGGGCAAGCTGAATGCCGACAACCATCCGCTCGCGGTTGGCCTTGCTGTAATCCCGGAAAAAATCCGCGGCTTCGGCCATGTCAAGCTGCGAAGCCTGAAGGCTGCCAAGGCCGACGAAGCTGCGCTTCTCGAGCAATTCCGGTCGGGTGCCGCGCCCATGCTCAAGGCGGCCGAATAGCGGCCCTCCACAGCGTCCTTTAGTCTCTCAGCCTTCGGCAGGCTTGACCGACCCACCGCCCTGATTTCTTATCGTTGCAGACGAGAAAACGCCGGCAAACGGCGATCGTCGCCCGCGGGGCAATGCGGTGAATGCGGAGGGAGAACATTTGGCTACAGCGCTGGACGCTGCTGAGGATACATTTCCTAAGCTTTTGATGGAGCATGCCAAGGTACGGGGCGATCGTCCCGCGCTGCGGCATAAGGATGCCGGTATCTGGCAGACCTGGAGCTGGTCGGACCTGTTGCGCGAGGTGCGCGCAATCGCGCTCGGCCTGTCGGAACTTGGCATCAAGCGTGGGGACACGGTCGCGATTGCGGGCAACAATCGGCCGCGTCTGTATCAGTCGATCCTGGCGGCGCAGGCTCTGGGTGCTATTCCAGTGCCGCTCTATGCCGACGCGATCGCGACCGAACTTGCCTATGTGCTCGACCACGCCGACGTCACCGTTACGGTGGTGCAGGATCAGGAGCAGGTCGACAAAATTCTGTCCGTACAGGAACAGCTGCCGAAGCTGAAACACATCGTCTATGACGAGACACGGGGACTTCGCGATTACGATCACAGCCACCTACACAGCCTCGGCAAGCTGATCGCCGACAACGAAGCGCTGATGGCGCGCGACCCGGAAAGCTCGGCGCGGATCTACGGGGAGATCGCGGCGGGCAAAGGCACGGACCCCTCGATCATCCTCTACACCTCAGGGACAACCGGGCGCTCCAAAGGCGTGGTGCTGTCGGGGGCGCGCTGCATTGCAGCGGCGAGCGATACGGTGGCGTTCGACAAGCTCACCGACCGCGACGTTGTACTCGCCTATTTGCCGCTCGCCTGGGTCGGCGACCATTATCTGAATTACGCGCAGTCGCTGGTTGCGGGCTTCTGCATGGCCTGCCCGGAATCGCCCGACACAGCGCAGCAGGATTTGCGCGAGATCGGACCGACCTTCTATTTCGCCCCGCCGCGCGTGTTCGAGAACTTGCTGACCCGCGTCATGATCCGCATGGAGGATGCAGGCTTCCTCAAGCGGCGAATGTTCCACTATTTCATCGGTGTCGCGCGCCGCTATGGCGAAAAAATTCTCGACAAGCAGTCGGTGCCGATCGGCGGACGGCTGCTTTACTGGCTTGGCGAGATTCTCGTCTATGGCCCGACCAAAAATGTGCTCGGCTTCTCGCGCGTTCGCGCAGCTTATACCGCGGGCGAGGCGATCGGCCCTGAATTGTTTTCCTTCTATCGTTCGCTCGGTCTCAATCTGAAGCAGCTCTATGGGCAGACAGAAGCTTTCCTCTACGTCACCTGCCAGCCCGACCGGGAAATCCGTCCCGATACGGTCGGGCCGGCGGCGCCAAACGTTGACATCCGCATTTCGGATACCGGTGAGGTGATGTTCAAGTCTCCCGGCATGTTCCTTGGCTATTTCAAGGAAGAAGAGAAGACTGCCGAGGCCATGACGCCGGACGGCTTCGTGAAAACCGGCGACGCCGGCTTCTTCGACAAGAGCGGGCATTTGAAAATCATCGACCGCGCCAAGGATGTCGGCAAGCTTAAGGGCGGGTCGCTGTTCGCGCCGAAATACATCGAGAACAAGCTTAAATTCTATCCCAATATCCGCGAAGTCGTGGCTTATGGCGACGGCCGCGACTTCGTCACCTGCTTCATCAATATCGACATGACCGCGGTCGGCAACTGGGCCGAGCGCAACAACGTGGTCTATGGCTCCTATCAGGAACTGGCGGCCGACCCGCGCGTCTATGATCTAATCGAGAAGCATGTCGCGGAGGTGAACCACTCGCTCGCGGGCGAAGCGATCATGGCCGGCGCGCAGATCAGGCGTTTTCTGATCCTGCATAAGGAACTCGACGCCGATGACGGCGAGGTGACGCGCACGCAAAAGGTGCGACGCGGATTTGTCGCCGAACGCTACAAGCCGCTGATCGATGCACTCTATGACGGCTCGAAGGAAGCCGACATCTCGACCGAGGTTACCTTCGAGGACGGCCGCAAGGGCGTCATCTCCGGACGGGTCAAGATTCGCGACATGAAGATCGAGCCGGTGCGCGCGGAGAAGGCTGCGTGAGACCTCCTGCGCAGGCCGACATTGCCGCGGGTGAGGTGCTGCTCGCGATCGAGAATGTCTCGCTTTCCTTCGGCGGCGTGAAGGCGATCCGCGATGTGTCCTTCGACATCAAGAAGGGTGAGATCCGCGCCATCATCGGCCCGAACGGCGCCGGCAAGACCTCGATGCTGAACGTGATCAACGGCTTCTATACGCCGCAGCAGGGCCGCATCACCTTCAAGGGCAAGACGCGGGCCAAGATGCGCCCCTATGACGCGGCGAGCGGCGGCATCGCGCGGACATTTCAGAACGTAGCCTTGTTTCGCGGCATGACCGCACTTGACAACATCATGGCCGGCCGCACGCTGAAAATGCATCGCGGATTGTTCTGGCAGCTGATCCGCTTCGGCCCGGCCCTGCAGGAGGAAGTCGAGCATCGCCGCCGCGTCGAGGACATCATCGATTTCCTGCATATCGAGCATATCCGAAAGACGCCGGTCGGCCGGCTGCCCTATGGATTGCAGAAACGCGTCGAGCTCGGCCGCGCGCTCGCGATGGAGCCCGATCTGCTGCTGCTCGACGAGCCGATGGCCGGGATGAATCTCGAAGAGAAGGAGGACATGTCGCGCTTCATCCTCGACGTGAACCAGTATTTCGGCACCACGATCGCGCTGATCGAGCACGACATGGGCGTCGTGATGGATTTGTCGGACCGGGTGATCGTGCTGGATTATGGCCAGAAGATCGCCGACGGTACGCCCGATCAGGTGAAGGCCAACAAGGCCGTGATCTCTGCCTATCTCGGCGTGGCGCATTGAGGGGCGGCTGATGGAAATCCTCTACAAAATCTTTGTCGACCCCTTCGTGCAGATGGCCGGCGCGCCGGACCTTCTGATCCAGACGCTGTGGGAAGGGCTTGTCTCCGGCGTGCTTTATGCACTGATCGCGCTCGGCTTCGTGCTGATCTTCAAGGCCTCCGGCGTGTTCAATTTTGCGCAAGGCATCATGGTGGTGTTCGCGGCGCTGACGCTGGTCGGCCTGCATGCCAAGGGCATTCCCGCCTTCGTCGCGCTCGCGCTCACCATCGTTGTCATGCTGGTGCTCGCGATCGCCGTCGAACGGCTGATGCTGCGGCCATTGGTCAATCAGCCTGACATCATTCTGTTCATGGCGACGTTCGGGCTCACGTATTTCCTGATCGGGCTCGGCGAACTCATTTTCGGCGGCGAGCCGAAAGTGATGATCGCAAGCGAGCTCGGTCTGCCGAAGGGCGCTGTAGAGTGGAAAGTTTTCGGCGGCTTCGTGTCGTTCCAGAAGATCGATATCGCGGCGGCCGTTATCGCTTCGATCATGGTGGCAACGCTTGCGGTGTTCTTCCAGAAGACCCGGATCGGGCGCGCATTGCGGGCGGTCGCAGACAGCCACAAGGCGGCGCTCTCGGTCGGTATCTCGCTTGAGCAGATCTGGGTGATCGTGTGGTTCGCGGCAGGGATTGTGGCGCTCGCAACCGGCATCATGTGGGGCGCGCGCTCCGACGTGTCGTTCGCGCTGCAGACCCTGGCGCTGAAGGCGCTTCCGGTGCTGATCCTGGGCGGCTTCACCTCGATCCCCGGCGCGATCGTCGGCGGCGTTATCATCGGGGTCGGCGAGAAGCTCGGCGAATTCTATTGGGGGCCGCTGCTCGGTTCCGGGATCGAGAGCTGGCTCGCTTACGTGATCGCGCTGGTCTTCTTGCTGTTCCGTCCGCAGGGGCTGTTCGGCGAACGCATCATCGAGCGGATTTGAAGAATGTTTTACCGCGAAACCGGACAATACAAGACCAGCTATGCCGCCGACATGGCGCTGTTTCCGATCCGGCAGGACCGGATCGGCATGGCGCTCATCCTCCTGATCGCTTTCGTCGTGATCCCGCTTACCATGTCGAGCTTTACGCTGTCGGCGGTGATGATCCCGATCCTGGTGTTTTCGCTCGCTGCGATCGGGCTCAATCTGCTGACCGGCTATACCGGTCTGATCTCGCTCGGCACCGCGGGCTTCATGGGGGTCGGCGCCTATGCCTGCTACAAGCTCACCACCTGGTTTCCCGGCGTCAACATCATCGTGTTGATCCTGCTGTCGGGTTTTGCCGCAGCCGCGGTCGGCGCCATCTTCGGATTGCCGTCGCTTCGCATCAAGGGCTTCTACCTCACGGTCGCTACGCTGGCGGCGCAGTTCTTTCTGTCGTGGTGCTTTGTGCGCGTGCCCTGGCTCGTGAACTACAACATCTCCAACGCCATCGAGGTGCCGACCCGCACCATGTTCGACATTCCGATCACCGGTCCGAACGCCACGCCCGTCACGCGCTATCTGGTGGTGCTGTCGATCGCGGTCTTCATGACCTGGATCGCATCGAATCTCGTGCGCGGCCGCATCGGGCGAAGCTGGATGGCGGTGCGTGACATGGATATCGCCGCCGAACTGATCGGCATCCGGCTCTATCGCACCAAGCTGCTCGCCTTTGCGGTGTCGTCCTATTATTGCGGCGTTGCCGGTGCGCTGATGGTATTTCTGTGGCTTGGCGCAGCCGAGGCCGACAGCTTCAATATCAACCAGTCCTTCATCATCCTCTTCATGGTGATCATCGGCGGGCTCGGCAGCCTGATAGGCTCGTTCTTCGGCGCAGCCTTCATCTGGGGTCTGCCGATCCTGCTGAAGCTGGCGCCGGAGTTTTTCGGCGTCGCCGTCAAGTCCGCCACGGTGGAACATATCCAGTTCATGGTGGTAGGCGCCCTGATTATCGTGTTCCTGATCGTCGAACCGCACGGCCTTGCGCGCCTCTGGCAGATCGGGAAACAGAAATTGAGGATGTGGCCTTTCCCGTATTGAGAGGGCAAAATGACACCAATTCCGTGCCCGGGCATCCCGGCGGGAACCAAGACGGCCGGTGCGTGGCGCCGGCGAAAAAATGGGAGAAACGCGATGCGTGTTGGAACACTTGCTTTCGGCATGGCTGTGGCCGCCCTGGCGGCGGGCACGATGCCGCAACCGGCTTCGGCGCAGGAATCGATCTATGTGCCGCTATTCACTTACCGGACCGGACCGTTTGCTGGCTCCGGAATTCCGATCGCCAACGGCAAGCACGATTATCTCGATATGCTGAATGAGCGCGACGGTGGCATCGGCGGCGTCAAGGTGGTCGTGGAGGAATGCGAGACCGGCTACGACACCAAGAAGGGCGTCGAGTGCTACGAGCAGGTCAAGCAGAAGAAGCCGGTTATCGTGAATCCGTGGTCGACCGGCATCACGCTGCAACTGATCCCGAAGGCCTCGGTCGACAAGATCCCGGTGCTGTCGATGGCCTATGGCCTGTCGGCGGCGGCGGTCGGCGATGAATTCCCCTGGGTGTTCAATCCGCCGATGACCTATTGGGACGCGCTGTCGATCATCTTCCGTTATATCGGCGGCAAGGAAGGCGGCCTCGACAAGCTGAAGGGCAAGACCATCGGCTATATCTTCTTCGACGGCGGTTACGGACGTGAGCCGATCCCGCTGCTCGAGTCGCTCGCCAAGGATTACGGCTTCACCGTGAAGCTCTATCCGGTGCCCGCCGCCGAAATGCAGAACCAGTCGGCGCAATGGCTCAACGTGCGGCGCGATCGCCCGAACTACATGATCATGTGGGGCTGGGGCGCGATGAACCCGACGGCGGTGAAGGAAGCCTCCAAGATCAATTACCCGATGGATAAATTCATCAGCGTCTATTGGGGCGGCGGCGAGGACGACGCACGTCCGACCGGCGCCGAAGCCAAGGGCTTCACCTCGCTCGCCTTCAGCGCAACGGGTGCGAATTTCCCGGCGTTGCAGGACATCCAGAAATTCGTGATCGACAAGGGCAAGGGCCAGACGGCGAAGGACAAGCTCGGTGAGTCGCACTACAACAAGGGCGTCTACAATGCCGTGCTGATCGCCGAAGCGATCCGCAACGCGCAGAGGATCTCCGGCAAGAAGGTCGTCAGCGGCGAGGACGTGCGGCGCGGGCTTGAGACGCTCAACATCTCGGCGGCGCGCTGGAAAGAGCTCGGCCTGCCGGATTTCGGCTCGCCGCTTGCGGTGACATGCTCGGATCATAACGGCCATCAGGCCGCTTATCTCCAGCAATGGGACGGGACCAAGTGGGTGAAGATCACCGACTGGATTCCGCCGATGAAGGAGAAGGTACGCCCGATGCTGGAAGAGGCGGCCAAGGACTATGTATCCAAGAATCAGCCCTGGCCGAAGCGCACGGAGCCTTGCGAAAAGTCGTCGTAAACTTGCTTTCCATCTCCCCGCGCCGAAGTCGGATGTTTCCGACTTCGGTCATGAATAGTGACCAACTCGGGTAAACCCGAGTTGGTTGCGGAGAGGGAACGATTGCGGAGCCTTCATGTCAGCAGCAAGTCAGGCTTCGGCGGCAAGTGCGCCCGCTGCGGAGAAAATTCTCTCCGTGAACAATATCGAGGTGCTTTACGACCACGTCATCCTGGTACTCAAGGGCGTGTCGCTCGATGTCGAGAAGGGTGGCATTGTTGCATTGCTCGGCGCTAACGGCGCCGGCAAGACCACGACGTTGAAAGCGATTTCGAACCTTCTGCATTCCGAGCGCGGCGAGGTCACCAAGGGCTCGATCGTGTTCGAGGGACAGGAGGTGCAGGACCTGTCGCCAAACGAGCTGGTGCGGCGCGGCTGCATCCAGGTCATGGAAGGCCGCCATTGTTTCGGCCATCTCACCGTCGAGGAAAATCTGCTCACCGGGGCTTTCACCCGCAAGGACGGCAAGGCCGCAATCGCGCGCGATCTCGAACTGGTCTACGGTTATTTCAAGCGGCTGCGCGAACGCCGAAGCTCGATGGCGGGCTATACCTCCGGCGGCGAGCAGCAGATGTGCGCCATCGGGCGGGCGCTGATGTCGCGGCCGAAGATGATCCTGCTCGATGAGCCGTCGATGGGGCTCGCGCCGCAGATCGTCGAGGAAATCTTCGAAATCGTGAAGGACCTGAACGTCAAGGAAAACGTGTCCTTCCTGCTGGCCGAGCAGAATACCAACATGGCGCTGAAATATGCGCGCCACGGCTACATCCTGGAGAATGGCCGGGTGGTGATGGACGGCGACGCCAAGGCGCTGTCGGAGAACGAGGACGTCAAGGAATTCTATCTCGGCATCGCCGAGGGCAAGCGCAAATCCTTCCGCGAGGGCAAGCACTACAAGCGGCGCAAGCGGTGGCTGGCTTAGTCATTCCGGATGCCGCCACAAGCGCGTCTACGCGCGTCTTTGACGCGCTACGGCTGCGATCCCGGAATGACGTAGGGGAGAGCCGATGACAAATCACTACGACTCCCTCGAAACCCGCGACCCGTCGCAACGCGAGAGCGAGACCTTCGCGAAACTGCCTGGTCTTATCGCACGCGCAATCACCGCGCCGGGCTGGGCAAAACAACTCGCTGGCGTCGATCCCAAATCGGTCACCTCGCGCGCGGAGCTTGCGAAGCTTCCGTTGTTGCACAAATCCGATTTGCCGGCTTCGCAGAACGAAATACCGCCGTTCGGCGGCTTCAATGTCGTCCCGCCCGGCAAGGCGAAACGCCTGTTAATGTCGCCAGGCCCGATCTTCGAGCCGGAAGGCCACGGCAAGGATTTCGCAGGCGTCGCACGCGCGATGTTCGCCGCCGGCTTCCGCGAAGGCCAGATCGTGCTGAACTGCTTTTCCTATCACCTCGCACCCGGCGCCTGGATTTTCGAATCCGGCGCGCAGGCGCTGGGCTGCCCGGTGATCCCGGCCGGCGTCGGCAATACCGAACAGCAGGTCGAGGCGGTCGCGCGGCTTCGCCCCGACGGTTACACCGGCACGCCGGACTTTCTGAAGATATTGCTGGATGCTGCCGGCTCCGCCGGCAAGGACGCATCATCGATCAAGCGCGGGCTCGTTTCGGGGGCGGCGCTGCCGCCGACGCTTCGGCAGGAATTATCGTCGCGCGGAGTCGAGGTGCTGCAATGCTATGCCGCCGCCGAGACCGGCGTGATCGCCTATGAAACCCAGGCGCGCGAAGGACTGGTGGTGAACGAAAACATCATCGTCGAGATCGTGCGCCCGGGCACCGGCGATCCGGTTCCTGAAGGCGATGTCGGCGAGGTGGTCGTGACGACTTTCAATCCCGATTATCCGATGATCCGGCTCGCGACCGGCGACCTGTCGGCATTGTTGCCCGGCCGCTCGCCTTGCGGGCGGACCAATATCCGCATCAAGGGCTGGATGGGTCGCGCCGATCAGACCGCGAAGGTGAAAGGTATGTTCGTGCGACCCGAACAGATTGCCGAGCTTGCGAAGCGTCATCCCGAACTCGGCCGGCTGCGGCTCGTGGTCACGCGTGAGGGTGAGCAGGACGCGATGACGCTGCTGGCGGAATCGCAAAAGCTGGATGCCGGCCTGAACGAGACGATCGCGGCGAGCCTGCAGGCGCTCACCAAGCTGAAAGGCGCCGTGAAGCTGGTTGAAACTGGCACGCTCGCCAATGACGGCAAGGTCATTGCCGACGAGCGGCCGATCTCGTAGGCCAGACTTTCTCCCGGCATTCGGGCAGCGACTGAGAGAGACCGATTTCGTGCCTGACGCCCTGAAGCCCCGCGACGCGAAGGATGTCGAGGACGCGGTTATATGGGCGCTGGCCGAGGGCAAGACGCTCGAAATCGCAGGGCGTGGCTCCAAGCGCTCGCTCGGGCGGCCGAGCCAGTCGGACCTCACGCTCGATCTTTCCGGACTTTCGGGTGTCACCCTTTACGAACCGGAGGAATTGGTGCTGTCGGCGCGCGCTGGCACACCGATCGCCGAGATCGAGCGGCTGGTCGCCGAAAGCGGACAGGAGCTCGCCTTTGAGCCCGCCGATTACGGGCCGCTTCTTGGGGCTGCGGCAGGCGCCGGCAGCATTGGCGGCGTTCTGGCTACCAATCTTTCTGGCCCGCGCCGCCTGAAGGCCGGTGCCGCGCGCGATCATTTCCTCGGCGTTACGGCGGTGTCGGGCAGCGGGGAGACCTTCAAGTCGGGCGGGCGGGTAGTAAAAAACGTCACCGGCTACGACCTCTGCAAGCTGATGGCCGGGTCCTACGGTACGCTCGGCGCGATGACTGACGTGACGATCAAGACGCTGCCGCGCGCGGAGACCGAGGCGACGCTGCTGGTGGCGGGACTGGACGGCGCGAAAGCCGCCCGTGCGATGGCCCAGGCGATGGGGTCGTCCTTTGATGTCTCCGGCGCGGCGTATCTGCCGGCGGAAATTGCGGGTTCGATTGCAGGTCTGGATGGCGGGCAATCCGCGACCGTCTTCCGGCTCGAAGGGGTGCCACCGTCGGTGTCGCATCGTACGGCCACGCTCGCAGCACAGCTCAAGGCATTCGGCGCGGCGCAGGCGCTGCCTGCTGAACTTTCCCGGGATATTTGGCTGGCGATCCGCGACGTGGCGCCCTTTGCCGGCGGCGGCGCGGCGACGGTCTGGCGCATTTCCACTGCGCCGATGCAGGGCGCGGCTTTGGCCGCCGAGATCGCTGAAACCGCTGGAGGGTCCTATTTCCTCGACTGGGCGGGCGGACTGATCTGGCTTTCGTTGCCGCCCGCCGACGATGCCGGTGCCGCGCGATTGCGGCCGATGGTCGCGAGAGCCGGGGGACACGCGACGCTGATCCGTGCGCCGGCCGCAATTCGCGCAGCGGTCGAGGTCTTCCAGCCGCAGGACGAAGGTGTCGCGGCGCTCAGCCGTCGTGTGAAGGAAGGCTTCGATCCGAAGGGTATCCTCAATCCCGGGCGGATGTGGGCGGGGGTGTAGCGATGCAGACGCATTTTTCGCTCGCCCAGCTTGCCGATCCGGCCACCGCCGAAGCCAACAAGATCCTGCGCGCCTGCGTGCATTGCGGCTTCTGCACCGCGACCTGTCCGACCTATGTGCTGCTCGGCGACGAGCTCGATTCTCCGCGCGGCCGCATTTACCTGATCAAGGAGATGCTCGAGAAGGGCCGTGCGGCGACCGCCGACGTGGTCAAGCATGTCGACCGCTGTCTTTCCTGCCTCGCCTGCATGACGACCTGTCCGTCGGGGGTGCATTACATGCATCTTGTCGACCATGCGCGCGCGCATATCGAGGAGACCTATCGAAGGCCGCCGCAGGATCGTCTGACGCGCTGGCTGCTGGCAGCGATCCTGCCTTATCCGACGCGGATGCGGGTAGCGCTTGCGCTCGCAATATTCGGCAAGCCGTTTGCGCCGCTGCTGGCGCTCCTCGGTTTGAAGCCGCTGGCTGCCCTGCTGCGGCTCTCGCCGGCCGGCCGTCTGCCGCAGGCGGTGCCGCAGCGGCACTCCGCCCCGCGGAAGGTACCCGCAAGGGCCGGGTGGCGCTGTTGCAGGGCTGCGCCAATAGCGTGCTGGGCGCTCATGTGAATGCCGCGACCATCCGCGTTCTGACCCGTCAGGGGATCGAGGTCGTGACCCCGCACGATAAATCATGCTGCGGTGCGCTCGTTCATCACATGGGCCGCGAACATCAGGCGCTCGCCCAGGCCAAGGCCAATATCGATCTGTGGACCACGGAAATGGCCGGTGACGGCCTCGACGCCATCGTGATCAATGTCTCGGGTTGCGGCACGACGGTGAAGGATTACGGCTTCATGCTGCGCACCGATCCGGCCTATGCCGAAAAGGCCCGGCGGGTTTCAGGCCTGACCCGCGATATCAGCGAATATCTGGCCTCCTTGCCGCAAGGCGAGCCGACGGCGCCTGTCGCGCTCACCGTTGCCTATCACGCCGCCTGTTCGCTCCAGCATGGCCAGCAGGTGATCCGTCAGCCGAAGGAGCTGTTGACGCGCCATGGCTTCCGTGTGGTGGATATCCCTGAGAGTCATCTGTGCTGCGGTTCGGCCGGGACCTACAATATCCTGCAAAGCGACATTGCGCAGACGCTGAGGGATCGTAAGATTGCGAATATCGCTTCTGTAAGTCCCGACGTGATTGCGGCAGGCAATATTGGATGCATCACTCAGATTGCGTCGGGCACGGCGATACCGGTGGTCCATCCGGTCGAGTTGATTGATTGGGCCACGGGAGGCCCGAAGCCGGCGGGATTGTCCGGCGGCGCGCATGCGGTGCCGGTCAGCAAGGGCACGGTCGCGGCAAAGACGTCAGCTCTTGCTTAGAGGCAGTGTAGCGCAACCCATTCGGAGAGAAGTCATGGCGAAGAAGTCGAAGAAGGCCAAGAAGGGCAAAAAAGCCAAGAAGGGCAAAAAAGCCGCCAAAAAATCGAAAAAAGTAGTCGCGAAGAAAAAGAAAGCGGCGAAAAAGAGCTCGCCGAAAAAGGCCAAGAAGGCAAAGAAAGCCAAGAAGGCTAGAAAGGCCGCTGCGCCGAAGCCTGCCGCACCAATGGCCGCGCCAGCGCCGAAGCCAGTAGTCCCGAGGGCCGCTCCCAAGCCCAAGCCCGCGCCGGCTCCTAAGCCTGAGATGCCGGAGCCCGCTCCATCGGCGGGTACCGCCCCAGACCTTCGCCAGTTCCGGCGGTTACAAGCCGTTCGGCAGCGACGACAGCGGGACCTGACCGGTCCGGTTTTACGCCTTCAGACCTGATAACGGCCCGGTCCCCAAAAGGTCCGGGCCGTACCATGTCGAAATCCCGCCCTCGCCAAAACCAGCCTTTGGTGTAGCGTTGCGAGCTGAGCAAGCCGGGAGGTTCGGGTGACGGAAGTGTTCGTGGCGAAGTTGTCGGAACTGCCGGACGGTGAGCGCCGTATCGTTACGCATGGTGATGTCGAGATCGGGGTGTTTCACTGGCAGGGCGGGTTCTACGCCTATCGCAACCTCTGCGCCCACCAGGGCGGACCGGCCTGCGAGGGCGTGATCATGCACAAGGTCGAGGATGTGCTGGCGCCGGACCGCACCTGGCATGGGCAGAAATTCTCATCCGAAGAAGTGCATTTCGTCTGTCCGTGGCACGGCTACGAATACGACATTCGGACCGGCGAATGCGCCGCCGACCGCAAGCTCAAGCTGAAATCCTATGACGTGGTACGCCGCGGCGAGGACATCTATGTCCGCGCCGATTGATGCCGCCGCGATCGGCGCTTTGTCGGACGCGCAATTGCAGAAGCTGCTCGCCGCTGCGATCAAGAGCTATGCCGCGCGCGCGGAGGCAAGCGACGAGCCGCTGCCCGCGTTGGCGCCTAATTCCGAGGTGACCGCGACCGAGGCGATGCTCGTCGTCTCTGCTATCCTGAAGGCCGTGAACGTGCAGGTATTCGAGCTCGGCATGTGGCAATCCTGGTCCGGGCGCTGAACAAGAAGAGGTGAGGTCATGGAGCTTCCGCTCAGCGATTATCGCAAGATGGCGGTCGCCGAATTCGATACCACGAAGCTGCTTGCGCATGCCTCGCAGCAGGCAAAGGAGCGCGGCTATGATCGCTTTCCGATCGTGGACGTGGATTCGCATCATTACGAATCCGAAATCCATGGCGGAGATTCTGGAATATCTCGACGACCCGGTGCTGCGTCAGCTCATGCTGAGTGCGGGTCAGGCCAATGCCAAGAACAACGGCGTATTAGCGGCCGGCGTCGGCTATCAGGACATGGGCGGGCGGGTAATGCGCTATCCGCTGCGCCGCATGGAAAAGACCGATGGTCCGGACCATCGCGACATCACGCTCACCAAGCGCTGGATGGATGCGATCGGCGTCGATGTCGCGATCCTGTTTCCGACGCCGATGCTGCAGCTTGGCGTGCATCCGCAGGTCGAGGTCGAGGTCGCCCTGGCGCGCGCCTATAACCGCTGGCTGTGCGAAAAGGTGCTGACGAAGGAGCCCCGCATTCGCTCGATGCTTTATCTACCCTTTAACGACGCCGAAGCCTCCTTCCGCATGGTGCAGGAATTCGGCAAGAGCCCCGGCGTCTGCGGCTTCATGGTGACGGCGGCGCGCTACCGCCCGGTCCATCACAATTCCTACATGAAGACCTACGCGCTGATGGAGGAACTGAACCTGCCGCTGGGCTTCCACGCCGCCTATAACTGGAACGATCAGTCGATGTCGATGCTGAACCGTTTCATCTCGGTGCATGCGCTCGGCTTTACGTTCCATAACATGGTGCATATGGCGAACTGGATCGTGAACGGCCTGCCGGAGCGGTTTCCGAAATTGAAGATCGTGTGGATCGAAAGCGGCCTCGCCTGGATTCCCTTCATGATGCAGCGCTTCGACAACGAATACATGATGCGCTCCTCGGAGGCGCCGGCGCTGAAGAAGCTGCCGAGCGATTACATGCGCGACATGTTTTTCACCTCGCAGCCGATGGAAATGACCGACATGGGCGCGCTCGAAACCACCATGCGCATGATCAATGCCGAAACCCAGCTGATGTATTCTTCGGATTATCCGCACTGGGATTTCGATCTGCCGTCGACCATTTACGATCTGCCGTTCCTGTCGGAAACCGCAAAGCGAAATATCCTTGGCGGCAACGCCATCCGCCTGTTCGATCTCAAACTGCCTTCTCAGAAGATGGCGCGCGTGGCCTGAATTCGAAAAATTGAACCGAACTCAAAGAAAGTCCGGCCGCATAAAACAGGGAGGACGTGATGCTTAGGTTGGCTGTTGCCGCCGTTGTCTTGATGCTGTCGCCTATTGCCGCTGGCGCACAGACCGAAAGCCTGAAAGTCGCAATTTCTCAGCGGTTTTTCTGGGATTCATCGTTCGTGGAATTCGCCGAGAAGGCCGGCTTCTTCAAGGAAGCAGGTCTGGTCGTCGAGCCGTTCTATACCGACGGGGGCGCTGCGACCCTCACCACGGTAATTTCGGGCAGCGCCGATGTTGGTCTTTCAAACGGTCTTTTGGGCGTCATCGGCGCATATGTGAAGGGTGCGCCGGTGCGCATCATCTCCGCACAAATGACCGGCGCCGGAGAACTTTACTGGTATGTGAAATCAAACTCGCCGATCGCTTCACTGAAAGACCCCGCGATCAAGACCGTGTCCTTCTCCTCGCCGGGCTCGTCTTCGAACCTGATCCTGCTGGCGCTGATGAAGCAGGCCGGCTCGAATGCAAAGACGATCGCAACCGGCGGCGCGCCTGCGACGCTGACCCAGGTGATGACGGGGCAGATCGATGTCGGCTGGGCCGCCGCGCCGTTCGGGCTCAAGCAATTGATGGAAAATCAGATCAAGGTGATCGCGCGTACGACCGATGTGCCGCAGCTCGCAAACCAGACCATTCGCGTCAACATCGCCAATGAGAGCGCGCTCAAGACCAAACGTGCCGCGATCGAAAAATTCATGCGCATTTACGCGCGCGCCATCGACTGGGCCTACGAAAATCAGCGCGCCATCGATATCTTTGCCGACAACAACAAGCTGCCAAATGACATCGCGAAGAAGGCGGTTTTCGAATTCTATCCAAAATCGACCCTGCAGATCGGCGAGATCAAGGGCCTCGACCTGACGCTGCAGGATGCGCTCGACTACAAGTATATCGCCAGTGCCAAGACCGCGCAGGAGATCGCGCCGCTGTTCGACATCGTCTACAAGCCGGGGCAATAAGGCGTTGTTGGAAGCGTTGTTGCCTCAGGCAGCCCGGCCCCATACCATTGGCGCCGGAGCCTTTGGCATTGGCCCAATAGATAATCAAAACAAGTCTATCTGAGGAGACACGCGCGATGGCGTACAACATTCTCATCCTGGGCGCGGCCTATGGGTCGCTACTCGCCTCCAAGATGCTGTTTGGAGGCCACAAGATTCATCACGTCTGCCTGCCGGCGGAAGCCGACCTCATCAATTCTGAAGGGTTCCAGGTCCGGTTGCCGGTGAAGGGCCGCAAGGATCCGGTGGTGCTGGATTCGCGCAAGCTGCCCGGGCAGGTGACCGCCGGCGGCGCCGCCGGCGTCGACCCGTCGAAATACGATCTCGTTGGCCTTGCGATGCAGGAGCCGCAATATCGCTCGCCGGGCGTGCGCGAATTGCTCGATGCGGTGGCCAAGTCTCGTGTGCCCTGCATGTCGATCATGAACATGCCGCCGCTGCCCTACATGAAGCGAATTCCCGGTTTGAATGCCGAAACGCTCAAGCCCGCCTATACCGATCCGAGCGTTTGGGACAATTTCGAGCCGGGCAAATTGACCTTGTGCAGCCCCGATCCGCAGGCAATTCGCCCGCCGGATGAAAAGGTGAATGTGCTGATGGTAACACTGCCAACCAACTTCAAGGTGGCGAAGTTCGACGACGACAAGGCGACCGCCATCCTGAGCAAGCTCGAAAGCGACATCGACGCGGTTCGTTTCGATCCGGGCGACGGCACCAAGATCGAATTGCCGGTGAAGCTGCGCGTACACAATTCGCTATTCGTGCCGCTTGCCAAGTGGGCGATGCTGCTAGCGGGTAATTACCGCTGCATCACACCGGACGGCATGCGTACCGCGCAGGAAGCCGTGCACAGCGACATCGAGACCTCGCGCGCGGTCTATAACTTCGTCAACGACCTGGTGGTGAAGCTCGGCGCCAATCCGAATGACCTTGTGCCGTTCGAGAAATACGCGGCGGCCGCGCAGAGCCTGTCTCGCCCGGCTTCCGCGGCGCGCGCTCTCAATAATGGGGTGCCCTTTATCGAGCGCGCCGACAAACTGGTGCAATTGATTGCCAAGCAAAAGGGCCTGAGCCTGCCCGCCATCGACGCCCAGGTGGCGCTGGTCAATTCACGGCTGGAAGCAAATCGCAAGAAGGCCGCCTAAGTCGTTCGAGCCCTGAAAGGCTGTTCGCAAAGCCGAAAAAGCGCCGGAAACCCGAGGGTTTCCGGCGCTTTTTCGTGACTTTCGCGCAACAGGTTAATGCATTGTGACAGCAGGGTGTGGATTGGAAGCCATTTAAGACCGAAACGCCCAAAAAGGCGGCACATGCCAAAAGAATGCAGTTGGCTCATAAGCGGCTTCCATGCGGAATTATCGCGACTGCAGGAAATGCAGCGGGTGGCGTTTGGGGGTTCCGGCGAATTGGTCGCGAACAATTGCCGAAGCTGAAGCCATCGAGAGCGTCGAAATGAAGGGGCTAGCCATGAAGAATTATGTTTTGCCGGCGATTTTTGCGGCCGCTGTCTTGTCGAGCGTGCCAGCAGCCGCCGCGGACCTGAAGATGGTCACCAAGGCGCCGCCGCCGCCGGTGTCCTACAATCCTTGGGACGTTGCGATCGGTGGGGCGATCATGACGGACTATAACTTCCGCGGTATCTCGCAATCGGCCCGCGGTGCCGCCGGCACGGCCTATATCGAAGGCCGTTACAAGCCGATGAAGGACGTCGAATTCTACGCCGGTTCGCAGGCCTGGACGGTGAAACTGATCACCGATCCGACCGCCGAAATCGATCTCTACGGCGGCGTGCGCCTCACCTGGGACAAGTGGGGCCTCGATATCGGCGCCATGTACTACCTGTATCCGGTCGAGCGTCAGGTCGACGGCGGTCTCGGTACCACCCTGATCGTGCTGCCGAACGGCAACACCAGCCTTGCCAACACCGACTTCCTCGAGTTCTACGGCAAGCTGACCTACACCTTTAACGACAACTTCCTCGTTACCGGTGCGGTGTACTACACCAACAACTGGCTGAATACCGGTGCCAGCGGCACCTACTATTCGGGTATCGCGAAATACACCGGCACGGCGATGCCGAGCGGCTGGAACTGGTACCTGTCGGGCGAACTGGGCTATTACGACCTCGGCACCACCAAATATGACTACATCGCCTTCCCCGGTCCGAACTTCACCGGCTGGGATTTGCCGAGCTACCTGACTTGGAACGTAGGCGTCGGCTTCACCTATAAGGCAATGACTCTCGACCTGCGCTATTACGACACCAACCTCACCAAGGAAGAGTGTAACGTCCTGACTGGTGATCCCGGTGCGGTGTCGCTCGGCTCTCCGATTGCGATCACCAACCCGAATGGCCTGCAGTCCAAATGGTGCAGTGCGGCCTTCATCGGCAAGCTCTCCTTCGACACGACTCTTTCCTCGATCAAGTAAACGAAGATCGATAGCAAGCCTCTTCAAGAGCGGCGGCCGAAAGGCCGCCGCTTTTTGTTTTGCTGAAATGCCTGCGACTCTGGCATCTCGGTTGCACTCTGGTCCGCCAGTTGGCAGCCGCACGCAAGCGACAGACGAATGCAAAGCGATCGCAAATGGTTCGAGATGGCCGCTAGTGCGGCCGGCGGCGCGGTTGCCATCGGCGCAATGTGCCTGTTGTCGATCCAGACCAGGTTTCCGCTCGAGTATATTCCGTTTGCGACCTCGATCGTTCTGGTGACCGGATCGCCGGAGGCAGCGCCGGCGCGCCCGCGAGCCCTCGTCGGCGGGCATATCCTTTCGGCGGTCGTTGGCGAGATCGCGCTCATGCTCGGCGGCTCGCAGCCCTGGGTCGCCGCGATTGCGGTCGGAGTTGCGATACTGGTCATGCTCGCAACCGACAGTTTTCATCCTCCGGCTGGAAATCAACCCGCTCATCATTGTGACCCACGGCCTGTCCTGGAGCTTTGTCGTGGTTCCGGTCGCTGCCGGCGCACTCATTCTCCTGGCCTATACCTGGCTATGGACCAATTGGATCCGCGGCACGCGCTGGCCTGACCGGTGGTGGTGAGATCACTTGGCTGGCTGTTTCAGCCGCTCCGTGACGCGGAATCCGTCGCCGTCGGCCTGCAGCCCGAGATGCCTTTCATGCAGCGCATTCAGCGTCGAACGATGACCGACCGAGACGAAGGTCGCTCCCTTCAGGCGCGTGTGCAAGAGGCCGTAAAGTCTCGCTTCCAATTCCTCATCGAGCGAGGCGGTCGCCTCGTCCAGAAACAGAAAATCCGGTTTCTGCAAAAGTGCGCGCGCGATGCCGAGCCGTTGCTGTTCGCCAAGCGAGAGCATGCGGTTCCAGTGGGCCTCTTCGTGCAGGCGGCCTGCCAGAGCCGCAAGTTCGACTGCGCTTAGGGCCTCCGCCAGCGTGGCATCGTCGAAAGTGCCTCCGTCGGAGGGGTAGGACAGTGCATTGGCGAGCGTTGTGACCGGAAAATAAGGCCGCTGCGGCAGCAGCATAATTCGCGCATCGGGGGGCAGTACGACGCGCCCCTTGCCGAAGGGCCACAAGCCTGCGACCGCACGAAGCAGCGTCGACTTGCCGGCGCCCGACGGCCCGGTCAGCAACAGACGGTCGCCGGGCCGGAATTCGGTCGCGACCGAGTTCAGCAGCGGATTGCCGTCCGGCTTGTTTAGCGACAGATCCTCGACCCGGATCGATATTGCGCCGTCGCCAGGCGACGCGGTGATGGCCGACGTCGCGGCCTGGCTCTCGGCATCATCCAATGAGCGGTGAAATCCGGCCAGACGTTCCACGATCGCGGCCCATTCCGCCATGGTGCGATAGATAGTGACAAAGAACGATAGTGATTCCTGCACGCTGCCAAAGGCGCTTGCTGTTTGCGTAAGACCTCCGAGTTGCACGTTGCCGGCGAAATAAGCCGGGCTCACGAGGATGTAGGGCAATATGATTGCGATTTGCGAATGACTCTGGGTGAAGAAGGTCAGCCGTTTCTGCCGCGAGATTAGCCGCTTGAAATTCTCCGCCACAGCTTTGAAGCGCTCACCGAGGCGCGCATTTTCTGCGTGCTCGCCGCGCAACAGGCCGATTTGCTCCGAATTTTCGCGCACGCGCACAAGGTTAAATCGGAAGTCGGCTTCGAAACGCTGCTGTCGGAAATTCAGGTTGGCGAGCGGCCAGCCAATCCAATGCGCGAGCAAGGTTCCCGCCACCGAGTAGATCAGCGCCGCCCAGACAAGGTATCCCGGAATCGCGATCGCGACTCCGAACACAGTGAGCGGCGCCGCCTCGGACAGCGCCCACAGGATCGCCAGAAACGAAAACAGCGTCACGATCGAACCCAGCAGCCGCACGCCGATCGACAGGGTTTTCTCGACGAACTGGTTAATGTCGTCGGCGATGCGCTGATCCGGATTGTCGGCGGCGTCGCCTCGCAACTGCATCTTGTAATGGGTCGAAGTTTTTCAGCCAGCGTGCGACATAGGCCCCCGTCATCCACGTGCGCCAGCGGATTTGCAGCCACTGGTTCAGATACAACTGGTAAACCGCGAGCAGCACATAGGCCGCCGCCAGCAGACAGAAGACCTGCAACTCCCAGAAAAAACTCTCCCAATTCTTGTCCTGAAGCGCATTGAAGAAGCGCGCATTCCATTGATTGATCATCACGTTGATCGCAACGATCGATAATTCGATGGCAATCACGGCGCCCAGCAGCAGGCGGCCGGGCCAGCGGTCCTCGGACCGGAAATAGGGCAGGGACAACGCCCAGACGTCGCGCATCAGCCGAGACAGGCCGTTCACTTCGCCACCTTGACGGTGACTATATTCAAGGCAGCGACCGAGTATTGCCTTTCCGCACTGCAACCGCGGCGGCGCTCGCCGAACCTGAATGACATGAAAATTTGGCTTTCTGTATGCGGGGCTCGGCGAAGGGGTGCTACCTATCGAGGCCCCAATTGCAGTCTTGTGGAAATGCCGCAACCCGTCCAAAGTATAACGAACGAGCGCTGGAATAACACATACGTGCCGGCGTTTAATCACGAAAAGCGGCGCAACAAGCGCCGCAAATAAAACGGTCTCTAGGGAGGTACCTCATGACCAAGAAAGTCGAGAAGACGAGTCGCCGCAAATTCGTGCTGGCGATGGGAGCGGCTTCGGCGGCCGCTGTAGCCGCGCCGCGCGTAGCCAAGGCGCAAGGGCCGATTTCCATGCGCTGGCAAAGCACATGGCCGTCCAAGGATATTTTCCACGAATACGCGCTCGATTACGCCAAGAAGGTCAACGACATGACCGGCGGCGATCTCAAGATCGAAGTGCTGCCAGCCGGCGCTGTGGTGCCGGCCTTCCAGTTGCTGGATGCGGTGTCGAAGGGCCTGCTCGACGGCGGCCACGGCGTGCTGGTCTATCATTATGGCAAGCAGAACGCGCTTGCGTTGTGGGGATCCGGTCCGGGCTTCGCCATGGACGCCAACATGCTGCTCGCCTGGCACAAATATGGTGGCGGCAAGGAACTGCTCGAAAAGCTTTATGCGTCGGTCGGCGGCAACGTCGTGTCGTTCCCCTATGGCCCGATGCCGACCCAGCCGTTCGGCTGGTTCAAGAAGCCGGTCACACGCATGGAAGACGTCAAGGGCCTGAAGTTCCGCACTGTCGGCATTTCCATTGACGTCTATACCGGTATGGGGGCCGCGGTAAATGCACTACCGGGCGGCGAAATCGTTGCGGCCATGGACCGCGGCCTGCTCGACGCGGCCGAGTTCAACAACGCCTCCTCGGACCGTATTCTGGGCTTCGCCGACGTGTCCAAGGTTTGCATGCTGCAGAGCTTTCACCAGAATGCCGAGCAGTTTGAGATTATGTTCAACAAGGACAAGTACAACGCCCTCCCGGAGAAGATGCGGGCGATCATCGCCAACGCGGTCGAAGCCGCCAGTCAGGATATGTCCTGGAAGGCGATCGACCGCTATTCGCAAGACTACGTCGAGCTTCAGACCAAGGACAATGTGAAGTTCTACAAGACGCCGGATTCAATCCTGAAGGCGCAGCTCGAAATCTACGACAACGTCGTGTCCAAGAAGTCGGCGGAAAATCCGCTGTTCAAGGAAATCCTGCAGTCGCAGATCAAGTTTGCAGAACGCGCGACCAAGTGGGAGCAGGACACCGTCGTCAACCGCCGCATGGCGTTCGACCACTACTTCGGTGCGAACGCGGCTGCCAAGAAGCTATAACGACAAGCTGAAAAGGCCAGGCACCATTCGGTGGGGAATAAACCGAATGGTGCCTTTTACTATCAGGCTTTCCGCGCAGCGCCGGCCACCCCGATGACAGTCCAGAATTTTCTTCACACGATCGACGCCATCAGCACGTGGGTCGGTAAGGCGGCGGCTTGGCTCATCATCGTCCTGATGACCGTGGTCTGCGTCGAAGTGTTCAAGCGCTACATCATGAACATGCCGACGTCGTGGATCTTTGACCTCAACAACATGATCTATGGCTCGCTGTTCATGCTGTGCGGGGCCTACACGCTGGCCCAGAACGCCCATGTTCGCGGCGATTTCCTATACAGCTCAATGAAGCCGCGCACCCAGGCCACGCTAGACCTGATCCTGTATTTCGTCTTCTTCATTCCCGGAATTGCCGCGCTGATTTACGCGGGCTTCTATTTCGCGGTCGATTCCTGGCGCATCAACGAGCATTCCAACGTTACGGCAAATGGTCCGCCCGTCTATCATTTCAAGGCGGTCATTCCAATCGCCGGCGCATTTCTGATGTTGCAGGGCGTGGCCGAGATCGTGCGCTGCGTGGTCTGTATCCGGACCGGCGAATGGCCGAGTCGGTTGAAGGACGTCGCCGAAATCGATGTCATCGAGGAACAGCTTGCCCACAGCGAATATGTCGACGCGGAATCGCGCAAGCTTGCGATCGAGGGCGCACAACGGATCGATGAGATCGCGCGCCAGCGCGGCATGGGCGGGGATCTCGAGACATGAGTGATCCCGCACTCGGCCTGTTGATGCTGGCGCTGATTGTCGTCGTCATCATGATGGGCTTCGCGACGGCCTTCACACTGATGGGCCTCGGGATGTTCTTTGGCTTCATCGCATTCTATGTCCCCGGCCAGGCTTGGACCGACAACCGAGTCTTCGACCTGATGGTCCAGCGCACCTACGGCGCGATGACGAACGACGTTCTGATCTCGATCCCGCTCTTTGTCCTGATGGGATATGTGATGGAGCGAGGCGCGCTGGTCGACAAGATGTTCTATTCGATCCAGCTCGCCTTCCGGAACGTACCGGCTTCGCTCGCTGTGGCAACGCTGATCGTGTGTACGTTTTGGGGCATCGCATCGGGCCTGGTCGGCGCGGTGGTGGTGCTGATGGGCGTGATCGCCTTCAACCCGATGCTGCGAGCCGGCTATGACGTGAAACTCGCCTCCGGCGTGATTACCGCCGGTGGCACCCTCGGCATTTTGATTCCGCCGTCGGTCATGATCATCGTCTATGCTGCGGTCGCCGGACAGTCGGTGGTGAAGCTTTACGCTGCCGCAATGTTTCCGGGCTTCTTCCTGGCGTTCCTGTATCTGCTCTATATCCTCGGCTGGGCGCTGATCAATCCGAAGATCGCCCCGAAGCTACCGGCAGAACAGACAAAGGTTCCGGTGCCGGACTGGATGCCGGCGCTTCAGGCGGCCTACGGCTTCAAGAACATGCCGCTTGTGCTGATCGCGGCGCTGTTGTCGCCGGCGCGGGCGTTCGCCATCACCGCCGACGGCAAGCGCATCACCTATCTGATGCTGATCCAGAACCTGCTCTATATGCTGGTGCCGTTCATGATCTTCGCCGGCACTTTGGCGACCGTGTACTGGTATGTCGTCATCCATCAACAGGCGTCCGTCAGCTCCGGTCCGGAGCCCGAGCTTCTGCAACTGGGCACGCCGACGCAGGCACAACAGACACCGGCCGAGGCGGGACCGCCGCCGGCCTTCTATTACTGGTTTTTCGGAATCGTCGCTCTCAGCGCGATCATTCTGGCGCGCTACTACTCCCGCATGAGCGAGGAGAAGCTCGCGGTCGTGCGCCTCGTCACTTCATCGGTGGCGCCGCTCGGCATTCTCACTGTCGTGGTTTTGGCCGTGATCCTGTTCGGGATCACGACGGCGACCGAATCCGCCGCCGTCGGCGCGGCCGGCGCCTTCCTGCTCGCCTTCCAGGCCAGAACGCTCGACTGGAAGCGCACCAAGGAGGCCGTGTTCCTCACCGCGAAGACCACGGCGATGGTGTGCTGGCTGTTTGTCGGCTCCGCTCTGTTTTCGGCTGTTTTCGCCATCCTCGGCGGACAGGCGCTGCTCGAGAGTTGGGTGCTTTCGCTCAACATGACGCCGCTGCAGTTCATGATCCTGTCGATGGCGATCATCTTTGTCCTTGGATGGCCGCTGGAATGGACCGAGATCATCGTGATCTTCGTGCCGATTTTCCTGCCCATGCTGAAGCACTTCAATGTCGATCCGATCCTGTGGGGTGTGCTGGTCTTTGTTAATTTGCAGGCGGCGTTCCTGTCGCCGCCGGTTGCGATGTCCGCGTTTTATCTCAAGGGTGTCGCGCCCAAACACGTGACGCTCAACCAGATATTTTCCGGCATGATGCCCTATATGCTGATCGTCATCCTGTGCATGATCATCATGTACATCTGGCCTGGCATGACGCTGTGGCTGCCGAATTATCTCTATGGCGGCCCGAGCTGATCGCTCCATGACTGACGCGAACCTCGTAAACCTTCCCGCGACCGTTGCCGCCGCGGAAATCGCACGCGGCGCCTTCAGCGCCCTGGACTATGTGCGCGCGTGGCTCGACCGCATCGCCGCGGTGGAGCCCGAAATTGGTGCCTTTGCGCATGTCGATGCTGAGCATGCGATGATGCAGGCGCGTGAACGCGACGAGTACCGCTTGAGCGGCGCTACTCTCGGCCCGCTGCACGGCATTCCGGTTGCAATCAAGGACATCATCGACACCCGCGATTATCCGACCGAGTTCGGCTCGCCGCTTTTTGCCGGCCGGCAGCCGCAGGATGACGCGACCGTGGTTGCGAAATTGCGGCTCGCGGGCGCGGTGATCCTGGGAAAGACTGTCACGACCGAATTTGCCTATTTTCATCCCGGCAAAACACGCAATCCGCATGACGTGACGCATACTCCGGGCGGCTCGTCATCCGGTTCCGCGGCATCAGTCGCTGCCGGTATGGCACCGCTTGCGATCGGCACGCAGACCAACGGCTCAGTGATCCGTCCGGCGTCGTTCTGCGGCATCTATGGCATGAAGCCGTCGAAGGGACTGGTATCGCGGGCAGGCGTGCTACCGCTATCCGCGGCGGTCGACACAGTCGGACCTTTCGCGCGTTCACTTCCCGATCTCGCCTTGCTGCTGCAGACGATCGCGGGTTATGACGCGGCCGACCCGGACACGCGGCCTGCGGTGGTTCCGAATTTCCCGGCTTTCGCGAGCGAGGACTTCCCGATCCCGCCGCGTTTCGCCTTCATGCGCACGCCGGTCTGGGGCAAGGCGGAGCCTGCAACCCAAAAGGCCTTCGAGCAATTGGTCGAGAAGCTCGGCGATGCCTGCATCCGGATAGATCTGCCGGGCCATTACGCGGACGCCTGGAAGGCTCACCGCACTATCATGGCCGCGGAGATGGCGCATAATCTCGGCGCATTTGCCGATCGCGGCGGCGAGATGATCAGCAAGGTGCTGCGCGATCTGGTGGCGGAAGGCCGTGCCATCGGCGCCGTGCAATATCAGGATGCGCTCGACGAGGCGCGAGCGATCGCCAATTCATTCGCCGGATATTTCCAGCATTGCAACGCGATCATCGCGCCTTCGGCGCGAGGCGGCGCCCCCAAAGGCTTGGATGCGACCGGCGATCCGGTCTTCTGCACGCTCTGGAGCCTGTCGGGGTTGCCGTCGCTTTCGCTGCCGCTTCTCGAAGACGCGGATGGCATGCCGGTCGGTGTTCAACTGGTCGGAGCCCCGCATGATGATGCGCGGCTGCTGCGCACCGCGAACTGGCTGGTCCAGTCGGTGGCGCCAAAGGGCAGGCGCAAGGGCTTGAAATCGTAAGACGATCGGGGTTGATCGCGCGCTCCCGCTGTGGATGATGCCCGGCACAGGTGCGCAACATGTCCGACCTCACACGGCGAGATTTTTTCAACGGTTTCGCGCTGGCAATCGCGGCGGGGCTTACGCCAGCGCAGCAGCTCGCGGCGGCTTCCGCCTATCCGCCGGCGCTGACCGGGATGCGCGGGCAGCATGAAGGCTCCTACGAGGCCGCACATGCGATGCGCGACGGCAACATGCCGTCCTTCGCAAACCTCGCTTTCGAGGAAGACTACGACCTCGTCGTGGTCGGCGCCGGCATCAGCGGGCTCGCGGCGGCATATTTCTATCGAAAGCAGAAGCCGGATGCGCGCATCCTGATCCTCGACAATCACGACGATTTCGGCGGCCACGCCAAGCGCAACGAATTCACCATCGATGGCCGGCTGATCCTGGGCTACGGCGGCAGCGAATCCCTGCAATCGCCGAAGGGCCTCTACAGCAATGTTGCCAAGGGCTTGCTGAAGGATTTGCAGGTCGATATCTCGCGCTTCGAGACCGCGTTCGAGCGCAAGCTCTATCCTTCGCTCGGGCTATCGCGCGGCGTGTTCTTTCCGCGCGAGCATTTCGGCAAGGACACGCTTGTCACCGGCGATCCGACCGCGATGGTGGCGGACGATCTCGGCCCCGGTCTCCTGAACGAAAAGTCGCCGCGCGATTTCGTCGCCGGCTTTCCGTTGCCGGAAGATCAGAAGGTGAGGGTGGCCGCGCTGTACGAAAAAGGCAGCGATCCGCTTGCCGGCAGGACGCGGCGGCAAAAGATCGCGCTGCTCGAAAAGACCACCTACCGCGACTACCTGATGAAGTATTGCGGCTTGAGCGCGCAGGCCGCCGATTGTTTCCATGGCCGCTCGCTCGACTTCTTGGCGCTGGCGAGCGACATGATCCCGGCGGAAAGCGCGCGCGAGATCGGGCTGCCCGGCTTTGCCGGACTTGGCCTGCCGGAAGAGCCGAGCGCGGAACACGACGAGCCCTATATCTATCATTTTCCGGATGGCAATGCGTCGATCGCAAGGCTCCTGGTGCGCACGCTCATTCCCGCCGCAGCGCCGGGCCGCAATATGGACGACATCGTGCTCGCGCCGCTTGACTATGATCGGCTCGATCGCCCCGAGAGCCGCGTGCGGTTGCGGCTCAACGCGACCTGCGTCCATGTGAAGAACGGCAGCGGCGCGGCGGAGCTTGCCTATATCCGGCAAGGTGTCGTGCATCGGGTGCGCGCACGCCACACGGTCCTTGCCTGTTTCAATATGGCGATCCCCTACATGATGCCGGATCTGCCGGAGGCGCAGCGCAACGCGCTTCTGCGCAACGTCAAGGCGCCGCTGGTCTACAGCAAAGTTCTGGTGCGAGACTGGAAGCCTTGGGCGAAGCTCGGCGTGCACGAGATTTCCGGGCCGATGTCGTTCCACAGCCGCGTGAAGCTCGACTATCCGGTGAGCCTCGGCGCCTATCGCCATCCGCGCGATCCGTCGGAGCCGATCGGGCTGCATCTCGTGCATGTGCCGAACGAATTCGAATGCCGGCATGGAGGCACGCGATATGTTCCGCATTGGCCGCATGAAGCTCCTTGAAATGAGCTTTGCGGATTTCGAGACGCGCATCCGCGACGAGCTCGACCGCATGCTGGGCCCGGGCGGCTTCTCCTCGCAGCGCGATATTGCGGCGATCACCGTCAATCGCTGGTCGCACGGCTATTCCTATGGAAGCAATTCGCTGTTCGATCCGGCTGACGAGAAACCTTTGATCGAGCGCGCGCGCAAGCCGGCGGGCCGCGTCGCCATCGCCAATTCCGACTCGGAATGGAATGCCTATGCCCACGCCGCGATCGACCAGGCGCAGCGCGCGGTTACGGAAGTGTTGAACAGTTAGCCGGATTTACTTCTTCTCGTAGGCCGCCACCAGCGCATTCACGTTGGCATCGAACAGCGAAATATAGTCGTCCGTGTTCGGCAGCATGCCGACGGTGCCGGCCAGTAGCGCGATCTTGGCTCCCGTCCGCTCTGCCAGCATCTTGGCGTGCCGGTCCGGCTGATTGGCCTCGGAGATGATGATGCGGACATTCTTGTCCTTCATGATCTTCGCAAGTTCGCCGATGCGCCCGAGCTTGGGTGGGGCGCGGTCGCGGGCAGTGATGAAATCGACGATGTTAAGTTCGAAGCGGTTGGCGAAATATTCCCAGTCGTCGTGAAAGGCGACGATCGGTTCCTTGCGCAGCGGCACGAGACGCGCCGACCATTCCTCGATCTTGGAATTCAGCCGCGACAGGAAATTCCGGCGATTGTCCTCGTAGTATTTCTTGTTTTGCGGGTCGACCTCGGAAAAGGTCTTCACGATCGCCGCCGTGACCGCATCGGCCGTCTTCGGATCGAGCCAGAAATGCAGCGTAGGTCCGCCGCGCGAAGCGCGCCGCGTGCGCGCAAAGCCTGCACTGACCAGCATCGGGTCGCTCGCGGCGATCACAGCCGAGGCATCGAGGTGTCCCTTTTCGCCGCGCTCGATACCGGTAGGGCCGTTCACCTTGGCCGCGCGCGCCAGCAGCTTGTCGAACCAGGGGTCGATGCTGGTGCCGGTACGGATCACCACGCGAGCGCCCTTCAGCACCGAGGTTTCCTGCAGGCGCGGTTGATAATATTCCGGCCGCTCGCCTGGCGGTACGAGGCTCGACACGATCACGCGATCGGAGCCCACCGCCTTTGCGAGCGCCCGCAGGTCGCTGGTGGTGGTGACGACTCGCAGGCGCTGGTCTTGCGCCGGCGCTGGGGCCTGCGACTGGGCCGCCGCCGGCAAGCCAGCCGCAATCGCGAGAATAAGGATCAGACGTTTCATTGCTCGTTCCATTTCGGCATTATAGGTTGCGATCGCCGATCAATCCAAGCGCCCCGGCCACGGGGCCGGTCCGCCCGGGTGCACCGCGGCACCGCCTTTTCCCATGGAATCCTCAGTCCCTGAATGGAGTTTGTATGCGGCCTTGGCATGACCGTACCATTGCCTGTTGGTGCAGGATGTTCCTGCTTGCGGCAGGAGCCAGCCTTGTCGCGATAGGCTCGGCCGCGGCGCAAAAGGCATTTCCGTTCGACGCCGAATTGCGGCTCGAGGCGCGGCCGCTGCCCGGCTCGAAGCGTGTCCCGTGGCTGCAATTCTCCGGGGACGGCGCCGTCGAGATCGATCTGTGGTGCGCTCGCGGGCGGGGCAGGGCGGTAATAGTGGAGAAAACACTCACGATTGTGCCGGTCTCGCTGCGCGACGATCAATGTCCGCAGGACCGGCTGAAGCTCGACCAGGAATTTCTCGAAAAGCTCACGCAGGTCACCGGCTGGCGATGGGAGGGTGCCATCCTGGTTCTCGACGGGCCGCAGCCGCTGCGCTGGCGCCCGGCTTCGAATTAGCCGCATCCGCTATTTCGGCGGCGCGACACTGACACCTCGAAGTCCGGCACGATCAATCGCCGCCTGGACGAGTCCCGAGGCCTTGGCGTCGATGACGAATTGCTCGACCAACTCGCGCCGCCGCGGGTTTCCCTGAGCGACCACGATCGCCTGCTCGACATCGTAGAAATTGTCCGGAAGGATGCGAAGCCCACGCACCTTGTCGGTTACGGCGAGCAGCCGGGTGCGATTGGCGGCATAGGCGTCCAGTTCACCGGCCAGCAGCATCTTGATGCCGTTATCGAGGTCGCTGCTCGGTATCCGATGCAGGGCTGCCATCTTCAGATTGCGCGACAGGAAAAGATCGGCGGCATCCTTCTCGCCGACGCCGATCTTGCGACCTGTCTGATCGAGATCGGTCGTTTGGCGGTCGGCCGAATCTTCTCGGACGATGTAGGTGTTATGCGCGAGCAGATAGGTCTGCGAGAAATCCACTTCCTTCGCACGGGTCGCGTCATAGGCGACGAAGCCGATATCGGCCTCGCCTGACTTGACGCTCGCGATCACGCCGGCGACTCCGGGGGCGGGCGCAATCGTCACCTTGATCCCATGACGTTTCGCAAGCTCGCGTGCGAGATCGGCAGCCGGACCTTGTATTTCACCGGTTGCGGAATCGCGCCGCGCCTGCGCCAGGTTTGAATCGATATACACCGCAAGCAAGGTATCGCCGGCCGCGAGTTCGCCGGCTGTGGCTTGCGTCACAAGTGCCATTGAAATTGCGGCAAACAGGCAAGCCCGCGCAGTCACGAACGATGCTCCCTTGAAGACGTGGGATCGACAATCGATTATTTCACCCAGGCTTCCTTCTCGGAATCCCAAGTTTCAGCCTTGAGCTCCTTTGCGAGCGCTTCCAGGAGACCATCGGCGCCGAACGGCTCGGGCGAGTCGCCGTTGCTCTGGCTGCTCAATGCCAGCTTGGGCGATCCGTCGTCTTCCAGTTCGCCGGAAAGGGTGCCGACTCGCACGACGATCGTGTTGTTGGCGCCGGGCTTTTCGCTGCTGACGACGAACGGCGCCTCGATCACCTCGGTCAGGCCAAGGCCTGGCACCGTGATATCAGGTCGTTTCACCGTGATGCCGAGTTCGCCGGTCACATCGTCCCATTCCACGGCCGTCGATTTTCCGCCGAGCACCTTGCTCGCAACCCCGGCGATGGCGTTGCCGAGTTTTTCGCGGTCGAGTTTGCCGCTCGCATCGCGCCAGCCGGCCGCCGGGAATCGTATCGCACGTGAAAGGTCGATGCCGCCTGAGGTCCAGCCGGCTCTGGTTACGCCGGGCAGCGACTTGGCCTTGGCGATCAAAGCGGCAGCGCGTTCCGGATCGATGTCGGCCTGCACATCGAGATAGCCGCGCCGCAGAGCGTCGCAGCTTGGCAAGATACTGAAGCTCTGTACCTTGGCGTTTTCTGCGCGGAGCGCCTTCAGGAAGTCGACGAGCGAAGCGCGCGTGACCCGGAATGCGATAGTGCCGGGCGTCACCTCGCGGAAGTCGGCGGGATTGTCGACAATGCTCTCCTCAATCGCGGTCTGCTCCTTGAATTCCTTCTCGCTGATGTCGGCATTCTCTTCGGAAAGCGACTTGAACGTGCGATTGCCGTATTTGATCGTGCCCTCGAATTTCACTTCGTTATTGGCGACGGTGCGGTTCAGGTCGATCGAGATCGGCGTTTTGCTTTCCTGGCTTTGACCGGAGCCGACAAGGCGGGTGCCCTGCGGCTTGAGCGCCACCACAAAGCGTTCGCGCAGCGGTGAGTTCACGGTCGGAAGGTGGCAAACATCGATTTCAGCGGAGACGATCTTGGCGCCGGCCCGGGTTTCCTTCAGAATTACATCGGTATCGAGTTCTTCCAGAAGGTTCGGCACGCCGGTGAAATACCGCACCGTGTTTTGTGCGAAGGCACAAGGTGCGCTGACCAAAAGCGCTACCGCCGCAACCGCAACAACCCGCATATTCGCCTCCTGAACGACCCTGCAAACCGATTTTAGCATCAAACGTTCCACGCCGTCGATGCAACGCAAGTGGGCGCGCCGAGGTGCGTAGCACAGCCACCAGCAAGAAAAAGGGCGCGGCCGAAGCCGCGCCCTCGTTTGTACTCGAATGTCAAAAGACACTCAGAAGCCCAGGTTGCTCAGAAACCCATGCCGCCCATTCCGCCCATGCCGCCGCCACCACCGGGCATCGGCGGAGCCGGCTCTTTCGGCAGTTCGGCGACCATGGCCTCGGTGGTGATCAGCAGGCCGGCGACGGATGCCGCGTCCTGCAAAGCCGCGCGCACGACCTTGGCCGGATCAATGATGCCCTTCTCGATCAGGTCGACATATTCCTCGTTCTGCGCGTCGAAGCCGAATGTCTCCGACTTGTTCTCGAGGATCTTGCCGATCACGATCGAACCTTCGACCCCGGAATTTTCCGCGATCTGGCGGGCAGGTGCCTCGAGCGCCTTCATCACGATGTTGATGCCGGCCTGGACGTCGGAATTCTCGTTATGCAGCCGGCCGATGGCTTTCTTCGCGCGCAGCAAAGCCGTACCGCCGCCCGGAACCACGCCCTCTTCCACCGCAGCGCGGGTGGCGTTGAGCGCGTCCTCGACGCGATCCTTCTTCTCTTTCACTTCGATCTCGGTCGCACCGCCGACCCGGATCACCGCGACACCGCCGGCGAGCTTCGCCAGACGCTCCTGCAGCTTTTCCTTGTCATAGTCGGAGGTGGTCTCTTCGATCTGCGCCTTGATCTGTGCGACGCGAGCCTCGATGTCCTTGGCCTTGCCGGCGCCTTTGACGATCGTGGTCTTTTCCTTTTCCATGATCACCTTCTTCGCGCGCCCCAACATATTGAGGGTCACCGATTCCAGCTTCATGCCGAGGTCGTCGGAGATCAATTGTCCGCCGGTGAGAATGGCGATGTCTTCGAGCATGGCCTTGCGCCGATCGCCGAAGCCCGGCGCCTTCACGGCCGCAACCTTCAGCCCGCCGCGCAGCCGGTTCACCACCAGTGTCGCAAGCGCCTCGCCCTCGACGTCTTCCGCGATGATGACCAGCGGACGGCCCGATTGCACCACGGCTTCGAGCAGCGGCAGCATCGCCTGCAGGCCCGACAGCTTCTTCTCGTGCAGAAGAATATAGGCGTCCTCAAGCTCGGCGATCATCTTGTCGGCGTTTGTCACGAAATATGGCGAGAGATAGCCGCGGTCGAACTGCATGCCCTCGACGATCTCGACTTCGGTGTCGAGCGACTTGGCTTCTTCAACCGTGATAACGCCTTCGTTGCCGACCTTCTGCATCGCCTGCGCGATCATCTTGCCGATGGTCTGGTCGCCGTTCGCGGAGATGGTCCCGACCTGCGCGACTTCGGCGGAGGAGGCGACCGGCTTTGCACGCTTCTCGATATCCTTGACGACGGCGGCCACAGCGATGTCGACGCCACGCTTGAGATCCATCGGGTTCATGCCGGCGGCAACGGACTTGGCACCCTCGCGAACGATCGCCTGGGCCAGTACCGTCGCGGTCGTGGTGCCGTCACCGGCGCGGTCGTTGGTCTTGCTTGCGACCTCGCGCACCAGCTGCGCGCCCATGTTTTCGAACTTGTCCTCAAGCTCGATATCCTTGGCAACGGTAACGCCGTCCTTGGTGATGCGAGGAGCGCCGAACGACTTGTCGAGCACGACATTGCGGCCCTTCGGACCGAGTGTCACTTTCACCGCATTGGCGAGGATATCGACGCCGCGCAGCATCCGCTCGCGGGCATCGCCGGAAAACTTCACGTCCTTGGCAGCCATTTTTATTGCTCCACTGAAACTTTCAGACCCTCATTCTCGGAAGCGCTCAAAGCGCGTGTCCGAGGGTGGGGGTCAGGAATGGGACTCGTCCTTCGAGAGCGCCGCGGCGCGGCCTTCTCAGGACGAGGAGTGAAAAAATCAGGCGATCACGCCCATGATGTCGGACTCCTTCATGATCAGGAGTTCCTCGCCATCTAGCTTCACTTCGGTCCCCGACCATTTGCCGAACAGCACGCGGTCGCCGGACTTCACATCGATGGGGATAAGTTTGCCGGCCTCGTCGCGCCCGCCAGGACCGACAGCGACCACTTCGCCTTCTTGGGGTTTCTCCTTGGCCGTATCCGGGATGATGATCCCGCCTTTGGTTTTCTCATCGGCCTGGATGCGGCGCACAACCACGCGGTCGTGCAGCGGACGGAACTTGCTCTTTGCCATGGGGATCCTCGGGGCAGGCGCCGTCAGGCGCCAGAAACTTCGTGATTTTGCAGAGGCTTGCTTTCAGCTTGGCAGTCTCTAGTAATGAGTGCCAATGAGCTGGGGAAATACGGGTGGAGGGGCTATCCTGTCAAGCACCATGGGGAAGTTTCGGAATCGGGGTGGCTATGCGACGCTGCCTGATTAAGGCTCAGTTCATGCGCGAGCGTCATTCTGCGATCGGCGGCCGATGCCCAAATGGCTTGCACAGCGTCGCTCTTGCACGCACAGTATTGTGAAAAGCGGTCGGGTTGAGTTCCCGGCAGATTGAGGTCGAACCATGTTGTCTGTACGGCTTCTTGCCCCGATAAAAACCTGCATCGGCTTGGCTGCTTTGCTGGCGATCGCCGGCTGCGCCAGCACGGGTTCGCCGGAGGCGAATATCTCTCCAGGTATGGGCCCGGAGATTCCGCCTGCGATCAAAGCGCAGGAGATTACCGGCCGCTGGGGTCTGGCGGCCTTCCATAATCAACAGGATTTGAAGCGCACCGAAGCCGCCGCGCGCAACGGCTGCAAGCAAGCCTACAACATCGCGATGGGCCCGGGCGGCGGCGTTATCATGCACATGCCTGACAAGGCGCAGCCGGAAGAATTGCGCTTGAAGGGCGGGCCGGGCAACAAGACCTTTATCGGGCCACCCGGCGAGCCAGCGGGCGGCCAGCAGGATCGCGAGATCACCTCTTTCGACGGCCGCGTGATGACCGTCCGGTTTCTCGATCCCGAAGTCTCCGGCCGTTACGGCACGCAGATCTACGTCCGCTGTGCACCGCGCGCGTAAGCGCAAGGTTAGCCCCCCTCGAATCGGATAGCGTCCGGCACGGACCAAGCCGGAGGTGCCGCCATGATGCGCTGGTTCAACGCGCTGCTCCCCAAGGAGGAGCGCTTCTTCGATCTTTTCGCGCAGCACTCGAAAATGCTGGTGGCCGGCGCTGACGCGTTGCGCGCCATGCTGGAAGGTGGGCAGGCCGTACCCGGCAATTTTCAGCTCGTGATGGATCGCGAGAATGACGCCGACATCATCACCCGCGAGATCCTGATCGCGGTGCGGCGCACCTTCATCACGCCCTTCGACCGTGGAGCCATCAAGGAACTCATCACCTCGATGGATGATTCCATCGACCAGATGCAGAAGACCGCGAAGTCTGTGATGATTTTCGAGTTGCGCGAGTTTACCCCGCAGATGCGCGAAATGGCGGACGTGATCCGGCGCTGTGCCGCGCTGGTGGAAGAAGCGATTCCGCTTCTCAAATCGATCAGTTCCGAAGCGGCAAGGCTTAGCGCCATCACCGAAGAGATTTCGCGGCTTGAAGGCCAGGCCGACGAACTGCATGACAACGGCCTGAAAGAACTGTTTCAGCTCCACCGCGCCGACCCGATGGGCTTCATCACCGGCAACGAGGTCTACGACCATCTTGAGAAGGTCGTCGATCGCTTCGACGACGTCGGCAATGTGCTGCACGCTACCGTGATCGAGCACGTCTGAGGTCACCGTTGGAATCTTCGCTTGCCTTTCCGCTGCTGATCGCACTGATCGCGATTGCGCTCATATTCGATTTTATCAACGGCATGCATGACGCTGCCAACTCGATCGCGACCATCGTGTCGACGCGGGTGTTGCGACCGCTTTACGCCGTCGTCTGGGCGGCCTTTTTCAACTTCATTGCCTTTCTGGTCTTCGGATTGAGCGTGGCGAATACGGTGGGCACCGGCATCGTGTCCGCCGAGATTGTCGACACTGCGGTGATCTTTGCGTCCCTGGTCGGCGCCATCTCTTGGAATCTGATCACCTGGTATTACGGCATACCTTCCAGCTCCTCGCATGCGCTGATCGGCGGCCTTGTCGGCGCCGGATTGGCCAAGGCCGGCGTGTCGTCGATCGTATGGGGCGGCCTTGGCAAGACCAGCGCCGCGATCGTGCTGTCACCCCTCACCGGCTTCGCGCTCGCGCTGCTGCTGTCGCTTGTAGTGTCCTGGATTTTCGTGCGCCGCACGCCCTACGGCGTGGACCTGACTTTCCGTACCGGACAATTCATCTCCGCCTCGCTTTATTCACTCGGGCATGGCGGTAACGACGCCCAAAAGACCATGGGCATCATCGCCGTGCTGCTTTATTCGCAAGGCCATCTCGGCAGTGAATTCTATGTGCCGTTCTGGGTCGTGATCGCCTGTCAGGCCGGTATGGGGCTAGGCACTCTCGCCGGCGGCTGGCGCATCGTGAAGACCATGGGCTCGCAGATCACGCGCCTGACGCCGGTACAGGGCTTTTGCGCCGAGACCGGCGGCGCCATCACCTTGTTCGTGGCGACCGGGCTCGGCATCCCGGTATCCACCACCCACACCATCACCGGCGCGATCATCGGCGTCGGTGCCGCGAAAAAAGTCTCCGGCGTACGCTGGGGCGTCGCCCACGGCATCGTCATGGCCTGGGTGATCACCATCCCCTGCGCCGCTGCGATTTCCGCGATTTCCTATTGGTTGGTCCGGATGTTCGGCTGACCCGAGTTCTCGCGCTTCCAAGTCTTGCGCTTCCAAGTCTTGCGCCGGGGCGGACGACGGCGCAGAAATGATCTGCCGCATGCCCGCTCTCCGCGATTTCATTTTCGGTCCCTGGCGCGCCGTCCTGGTGCTTGGCGTCACGCAAATCCTCGCCTGGGGAATCCTGTTCTATCCGCCGGTCCTGATGATGCCGCTGATCGCTGCAGATCGCGGCTGGTCGCTGTCGTTCGCGATGGCCGGCTTTTCCCTCGCGCTGTTGGTGGCCGGCTTCGTCGCGCCAACGGTCGGCGGCTGGATCGACCGCTTCGGCGGTCACATCGTAATGGCCTGCGGATCGCTGATCGGCGCGCTTGGGATCGTGCTCCTGGTCTATGCCTCGCACCCTGCGGCCTATCTCGGCGTCTGGGTGATTTTAGGGATCGCGATCGCGTCCAATCTCTATGACCCTGCTTTCGCGACGCTCGGCCGCATTTTCGGCATCGGCGCGCGTCGTCCGATCACCATCCTTACGCTCGCCGGCGGTTTCGCCTCGACCGCGAGCTGGCCGGCAACGCAGGTAGCGCTCACCTTCACCGACTGGCGCGGCACTTATCTCCTGTTCGCCGCGGTGCTGGCGCTGGTGGCGGCACCCTTGCATGCCTTCGCGTTGCCGCGAACTCGCGCGCAACCGGATATTTCGACGGCGCAACCGGGATCGCAGCCTGCGAAGTTCGTACCGGCCGCGGGTCTGACATTCTTTCTGGTGGCCGCGGGTTTTGCGGCCTATGCCTTCGTGCCGTCGGGCCTTGCGGCACATCTGCTTGCCATGTTCGGTCGCGCCGGCATCGATCCGGCGACGGCCGTCATCATCGGGGCGCTGTTTGGCCCTTCACAGGTGGCAGCACGGCTGTGCGAATTGTCCTTCGGCAGCAACATGCATCCGCTCAACCTCGCGCGCTCGGCTGTGGCGTTGCTGCTTGCGGGCTTCGCGCTGCTGGCAGTATTCGGGTTCGCGCTGCCGGCTGCGATCGCCTTTGCGGTGATGTTCGGGGCCGCGAATGGGCTGCTCACCATCGCGCGCGGCGCAGTGCCGCTCGCCTTGTTCGGCGCCACCGGCTATGGCCGGGTGCTCGGCCGGATCGCCAAGCCCTTCCAGATTATGCAGGCAATTGCTCCGCTCGCGCTGGCGCTGGTGGTGGAACGGTCCGGTGATCCCACCGCGCTCGCGGTCACTGCGGCGTTCGGAATCGTCGCGATGATTTGCTTCGTGATGATCAAGCGGCCTGCGGCATGATCCATATCCCGTTTATCCCGACGAACGGAAGATCGACTATCAGGGAAACAGTTTATCGATCTCGTCCTGCGGCGAATGATCGTTGTCGCCGTCAAGCTTGGGTCCGTTCAGGAGACCTTCGAGATTTTGCGCCGCCGATTGTGCGGCCTCGATATTGAAGCGCTCAATCACGCTCCAGATTTCCATCATGCGGGCGAGGTGGTCCTCGACCATCTTGAGAGTCGCGGAGACCTTCGAAAGGCGCTGGCCGGTGAGGTCGTGAAAATTGCAGGCTTCAAAGATTGAAACGATGTGGTCCTGAATGTCCTGTGCGAGACGCTGCTCATTGCCGCTTTTCAGCATTCCGCTCAGCGCAGTTGCGCTTTCGTCGATGCCTTCGGCGGCTTTCAGGATGCGTTCGGTCGCCATCGAGGTGTCGCCGAACGCGACTTCGAGCTCTCTCGCGACCCGCGCCACGCGCGATGAATCGAAGCCCCGGTCCTGCAGCGACACGATTTCCGAGCGCGTCTGCCGGATGGCGTCGTCGATCACATCGAGTTCGATTTTCAGCTTGCGCGCTTCCTGGGACTGAACTTCGGGGAGCGGTTCGGCGATCGGAATTAGTCGCGCCTCGATGCTGGCGCGCAACGCGCGAATCTCGGCAAGCAATTCGTTATGCGCGGCGGTTACGTCGCCGTCGCGCGCGGACTCCATCGGGTCGTCCGCCTGCATGATCTCTTCGATACGGAACGGCTTGCGCTGCGCCGGCATGTGGCCTCCAAAAGCCTCGCCTCCAGGAGTTTGCACGGAAACGGTACTGCCGAGCGCTTAACGTGGGGTTTCGGGAGCGATGCTCGCAAAGCGTTAACCATGAGTGTTGACGCAAAACTAACGCTAATTCCAGGTAAAGCATTTGCCCGCGTGGTTAATTCAAGCTGTCGCGAAGTCGTTTACCAAACGGATCGAATTTTGAATTGTATTCGATCTGCGCGGCGGTTCTTGCGTAGTGCCCGCCGTCTGTCAGTAGCGAGTAGCGTTGATGCAGCGTTCCGGCCTCTTGATAATCGCAACACTTTCCGGTGCGACCCTGATGTCGTCGCCGGCATTTTCACAATCGCAGTCCAGCCTCGGTGGTGGCTTTGTCGAGTTCCTGTTCGCCGGTCAGAATGCCCGCCCACAGCAATATCGTGCGCAGCCGGCATATCCAGGCGCTCCGGTAGAGCCCGATTCGCCGAATGGTTCCGGATATCAGTCCGGAGTTTATCAGAATCAGCAGCCGCAACTGGCCTATGGCAACGCGCAGGCTCGTATTGATCCGCGTTTCTACAAACAGGTCGTCACTTATGGCGGCAGCGAAAGACCCGGCACGATCATCGTCGACACGCCGCAGCGGTTCCTGTTTTTGGTGCAGGAAGACGGAAAGGCGATCCGCTACGGCATCGGCGTCGGCCGCCCGGGCTTCACCTGGGCCGGGGCGAAGACAATCACACGGAAAGCGGAGTGGCCGGACTGGGTGCCGCCGAAGGAAATGCTGGCGCGCCGTCCGGACCTGCCGCATTTCATGGCCGGCGGTCCCGACAATCCCTCGGCGCACGTGCGATGTATCTCGGCTCGTCGCTCTATCGCATCCATGGCTCGAACGAGCCCTGGACCATCGGGCAGGCGGTCTCCTCGGGTTGTATCCGGATGCGCAACGAGGATGTGACCGACCTCTATGAGCGCGTAAGGGTCGGAACCAAGGTAGTCGTGCTCTAGAGCATGATGCCGAAAAGTGCGCAGCGGCTTTCGGACGACGTGATGTTCTAACGTATCAAAATCGATCGCGTTTATGATTTTGGACCGACGATCCAAAATCATCGTGATCTAGGCGTCGCACGTTTCAAAAGAAGGCCGCTGCTTTTGCAGCGGCCTTCTTCATTTTGGATTGTAGCGGGGGTCAGCCGAAATCAGAATCTCCGAGGTCCAAGCCGCCGTCATCCCCGAAGCCGCCATCGGCAACATCATAGGGCTCCTCGGCTGCAGGCTCGTCGCGTCCGCTCGGCTGGTCGAAAAGCCCGGCGCGATTGCCGGAGCCGGACGACTGGCCCATGTTGTCGAGGCCGGCCTGCTTCGCGAGATCGCTCGACGAAGCATCGCCGCTGCCGCCCCACGGACTGGCATTGTTGCCGGATAGGTCAGCCGCTGACTGGGTCGAGCCGCTGGCCGGATGCCCGCTGCCCAGCATGCCGCGCATGGAATTCATCAGCATCGAGCCGCCGATCACGCCGACCGCTGCTGCGGCGGCTGTGCCGAGGAACGAGCCTCCTGCGGAGGCCTGAGGCGGCTGAGGCGCCTGCGCATAGGCATCGTTCGGCGGATAGCCGCTGCCGGCGCGGAACCCGCTCGGCACACCCATCGGGCGATCGCTGCCGCCCGTCGGAGGCACCGAGGTGCGCGGACGCGATCCGAACACCGCATCGCGCATCGAGTTGAGGAAGCCGCCCTGCTGCTGTGGCGCATAGGCGTCGCCGCCCTCGAGTTCGCGGATGCGTTCGTCCGCATTCCTCAAGGCTTCGTCCTGCAGCAGCACCGTCTGCACCAGCGCATAGGTTGCGTTCGGCGCCTTGCGCAGGCCCGACATGATCGCCTGTTCGGCATCGGGCTCGCGCGGACGAGTCTCAAGCATCGCAAGCCGCTCGAACAATTCGTCAACCAGCTTGCGTTCCTGCGGTGTCATGGAATTTCCTCCAATAGGACCAGTGAACCGTTCCGTCACCGCCGCAAGATGTAGGAAGCGAATGCGGCGACGGGGAGGGGTCACAACAAGGTTATGCCGTGTTGTGCCAAAATTTGCGGGAACGCTTCGCCGGCGAAATAGGCATGTTCGCGCTCACGCAAATCCGTGAGCGGATCCAAACGTTTGAGGGTGTCATCCACGAACCCGGGATGGCACATGATGACACCTTGCGCCGGAATGTCGCGCAGGAAGCGTGGGAACAGCACGGCATAGTGAGCATTCGCATGAAAATCATAGCTGCCGGCAAAGCCCGGATTGAAACGCAGGCCGCGGCGCGTGGCTGTCTTGCGAAAGCCTGCGCTTAGCATGTCGAGCAGCATGCCTTTACGATCGGTGAGCCGCGCCGAGAGCGGCGACAGCCTGCCGCATTGCCTCACCCAGGCTTGCGGCAGCGCTTCGCAGACGGATGTCACCACGGCATCTCGGATCTGCGGAAATAGCTGTACATGCTGGTGACCATCGACGAAATCGGGGGTGCGCCGAACATGTCCTGGAATGCCGAAACTTGCGCCTTCACCTCGCGTGCGATGGTTTCGGTGTCGAGGTGCCGGAGCATCGAGTTCTGCAGCGCCTTGCCGACCGGCCGAAAGGCCTCTTTGCCGGTCAGCGAACTGAAGGGCGCCGTGAGAGTTACGTGCAGTCCGATCGCGATGCCGGGGGAGCTTGCCTTGATGGCCGCCAGCGACGCCGTTTCCTCGCGGGTGAAGGCGGGCGTCACCACCATCACCGAGGTCGCATTGAGGCGTCCGAGTTCGAGAAGGTTCCGGATCGCCGCATTGACGCCGTGCGAGAGCCCGTAATCGTCGGCGCAAAGCCAGATGCGGCGAAGGTCAGCCACGGAATTCGGCATCACTCCGCGGCGCTGGATCGCGCGTCATCGTCGGCATTTTCGATCTGGTCGGATTGCACATGCCGCTCGTGGTGTTCGGCGACGAAATAGACCGGCCGCGCTTTCTGCTCCGACAGGATCTTGCCGATATATTCGCCCATCACCCCGATCATCACGAGCTGAACACCACCGAGCACCATCAGACCAACCACCAGAGACGGATAGCCCGGCACCGATTTTCCGTACATTAAAGTCTCGTACAGAATGGTCGCGCCGAAGATCAATGCGACGCCTGCGAGCGCCACGCCGAGCAGGCTCGCGACCCGCAAGGGCGCCACCGAGAACGAGGTAAGTCCTTCTATCGAAAGGCCTACTAGCGATCCGAGATTCCAGTTGGTGCGGCCATGCTGGCGATCGGCCGGCTCGTAATCGACACGCAATTGCCGAAAACCGATCCAGCTCGCCAGCCCCTTGAAGAAGCGATTGCGTTCCGGCAATTGCCGCAGCGCGTTGGCGGCGCGCGGCGACAGCAGACGAAAGTCGCCGGCATCCTCCGGAATCTTGTGACGCGAGCGAAAATTGATCAGCCAGTAGAACGACTTCACACCGAACCGGCGCAGCATCGATTCCGACGCACGATGCGCTTTGGCGGTGTAGACGACGTCGTAGCCGTCATCGAGCCAGTGCGAAACCAGTTGCTCGATCAAGGCCGGCGGATGCTGGCCGTCGCCGTCCATGAACAGCAGCGCGCCGTTGCGGGCATGCTGCAGGCCGGCCATCAGGCCTGCTTCCTTGCCGAAATTGCGCGACAGCGACAAAACCTGAACGCCAAGACCGATGGCGGGCAAATCGCACGCAACCGCATAGGTGTTGTCGCGGGAGCCGTCGTCGATATAGACGACCTCGACCCGCAAGCCCCTGGTTTCTCGCAGCTTCTCGGCGGTTTCGCACAGCCGCGCGTGAAACGCCGGCAGATTGTCGGCCTCGTTGTAGCAGGGCACGATGATCGAAAGGCCGGCCTGGGCGCGCTTTCGCGCGGCATTACCCTGACTTGCGACTTCCTTGGTGGTGCGAACCGACATTGCGCGCTAATCCCGGCTTTGCGCATTGCGCTGACACGACATATAGCGTGAAACGGGCGCAAAGTCGCATGAGCTTTTGTTCATTTTTATCCCAGACATCAAGGGGTTAACCGGATCCATGACGATGGAGGCGCCACCATCCGGTCTGCTGCAGCGCGTCATGGCGGCCTTGCGGCGGCAGGCCCTTGTCCTCAAGGCGGCAAGCTTTGCCTCGATCGGCGTCGTGAACACGCTTGTCGACCTTTGTCTGTTCCTGTTGTCGCTGAAATTTCTGACATCCTCGCTGATCGTCGCCAATGTTCTGGCCTGGACGGTCGCGGTCAGCGGCTCCTACGCGATGAACTCCTACATCACCTTCGCGGCAGAATTGGGACGGCGGTTAAACCCGCGCGCTTACGCCACCTTCGTCGCTTCCCAGATATTGGGTCTGCTCGCGGCGACCGCAACGCTGGTGCTGGCGGCTAAGGCGATGCCGGTGATCTATGCCAAGCTGCTTGCGATCGCGGCGAGCTTCCTGGTCAATTTTTCGATCTCGCATTTCGTGGTGTTTCGCAAACGCTAACGGCGGCTGGATTTTCGAGCTACAGTCGCGGGCCGGACTGCTCCAGGGATATTTCGTGCCGCTCCGAATCCATTCTCCGGCCGTCCGCTATTTCGACGCCGTCCGGCGCGCCAAGTCGATCCGCGAAGCGGCGCGCCAGCTTAATGTCGCGTCGTCGGCGGTGAATTGGCAGATCATCAAGCTGGAAGAGGAGATCGGCGCGCCGCTATTCGACCGGCTGCAAAGCGGGCTCGTGCTGACGCCGGTCGGCGAGGCGCTGGCGCGTCACGTCATCTCAGTATTGCAGGATCTTGACCGCACCGGCTCCGACATTGCTGATCTGCAGGACGCACGCGCCGGCCACATCACGGTCGCGGTGGTGGAAAGCGTCGCCGCCTCGATCCTCCCCGATGTGATCGACCGCGTGCGGGCGAAAGCGCCGCGCATGACTTTCACCATCGCAGTGATGGGCTCGTTCGATATTCCGCACGCCATCGCGGAGGGTGAGGCCGATGTCGGCGTCGCGTTCGCGCTTCGCAAAACCTCGGAACTGCATCAGGTCTTCGTCTCGCAATTCCGGCTAGGCGCGGTGGCGAAGCCGAACCATCCGCTGGCGAAAAAGAAGTCGGTCACGCTGCCGTCCTGTCTCGGCTATCCGCTGATCCTGGCCACGCCCGACCTGTCGATCACTAACCTGCTGGAGCCGGTTCTGTCCGGGGGACCGTCGTACCTGTCGCCGGTCATCACCTGCGGCTCGGTGGAACTGATGCAGGAGCTGGTGATCCGTGGACACGGCATTGCGTTCCAGACCCGCGTCGGCCTCGAACGCAAGCTCGATGACGGCTCGCTGGTGCATGTTCCGATCGATGCCAATGGTCCGCTTTGGAGCGATCTCGGGATTTACACCCGCGCCGGGCGGCTGCTGCCGACCAGCACGGACAATTTCGTGCAGATGTTGAAGGCAGACATCGAGAAGCGCCAGAAGGCCGAGGCTGGCCGCAAACGCTGATGCCGATCCGGCATCAGCCCAGCCTAGATTTGTTGCTATGCGGCAGCACGGCAATCTGAAATTCTGAACTCGCCGGGGATCAGATGGTGGGGAAAGCGCACTCCTTTGAAGGAGACGCTCCGAGCCCATTGATCGTGTCGCTTTTTTGGACCGATTTCGGAGCATCCTCATGGCCGCCGCTACACCTGCCGTACATCCTGTCGACGAGAAACTTCCGCTTCCGCGGCTTGTGCCGCTCGCCCTTCAGCACGTGCTGGTCATGTATGCCGGCGCGGTGGCGGTGCCGCTGATTATCGGCCGCGCTCTCAAGCTGCCGCCACAGGAGATCGCATTCCTGATCAGCGCGGACCTGTTCGCCTGCGGACTTGCGACGCTGGTGCAGTGTCTTGGCTTTCCCGGCGTCGGCATCCGGCTGCCAGTGATGATGGGCGTCACTTTCGCTTCGGTCGGGCCGATGCTGGCGATGGCGGCGACGCCGGAAGTCGGATTGCTCGGCATCTACGGCTCGGTCATCGCGGCGGGTATTTTCGGCATTTTCATCGCTCCTTTCGTAAGCAGATTGCTGCCGCTTTTTCCGCCGGTGGTCACCGGCACCATCATCATGGTGATCGGCATTTCGCTGATGCGGGTCGGCATCAACTGGGCTGGCGGCGGCCTGCCGTCCTTCACGCGCGTCATCAACGGCGAGACCGTGCAGGTCTCCAACCCGGCTTACGGATCGATTGAAGGGCTCGCGATTGCCGGCTTCGTTTTGCTGGTGATCCTCGCTTTGATCAAATGGGGCAAGGGCTTCGTCGCCAATGTCGCGGTTTTGCTTGGCATCATCGCAGGCGCTGTGCTTGCCGCGATGCTGGGGAAGATGCATTTTGACGCGGTCGGCACAGCCGCGTGGTTCGGTCTTGTGCTGCCGTTCCATTTCGGCATGCCGCAATTCCAGATCATTCCAATCGTCACCATGTGCATTGTGATGATCGTGGTGATGATCGAGTCGCTTGGCATGTTCCTCGCGCTCGGCGAAATGACCGGCAAGAAGATCGATCAGGATGCGCTGACCAAGGGCCTGCGCGCCGATGGCGTCGGCACATTTCTCGGCGGCGTTTTCAACACCTTCCCCTACACTTCGTTTTCGCAGAATGTCGGTCTCGTCGGCGTCACCGGTGTGCGTTCGCGCTGGGTGACGGTCTGCGGCGGCGTGATCATGCTGATCCTCGGCCTGCTGCCGAAAATGTCGGCTCTGGTGGAAGCGATTCCGCTGGTCGTGCTCGGCGGCGCCGGGCTTGTGATGTTCGGCATGGTGGCGGCGACCGGCGCGCGCATCCTCACCTCGGTCGATTTCAAGAACAATCGCTACAACCTGTTCGTGGTCGCGATCTCGGTTGGCTTCGGCATGATCCCGCTGGTGGCGCCGAATTTCTTCAAGCATCTGCCGCATGGTCTGCATCCGCTGCTTGAATCGGGAATTCTGCTCGCGGCAATCGTCGCCGTGATCCTGAATTTCTTCTTCAACGGCGTCACCAGTGTCGACAAGGCGCGCGACGAAGCTGCGGCTGTTGCGGCCAGCGCCGAACACGTCTGACGTCGCGACCTTTCAGCATACGGGAAATTCGATCATGGCTCTCATCAGCAACACCTATGGTAAAGGCCGCGTCCGGGTGATGCGGATCAAGAAGGACGGTCCAATGCAGGAGGTCCGCGAATTGACCGTGAAAGCGATGCTCACCGGCGATTTCGGTGCCGCATTCACCAATCACGACAACTCGAAAGCGGTCTCCACCGACACGGTCAAGAACGTGATCAACATCGTCGCGCACGAGAATCTCGGGCTCGATAGTGAGGAATTCGGCAAGGCGGTGGTGGCGCGTTTCCTCGATCACTATCCGCAGGTCGAACAGGTGGATGTCGAACTGCATGAAGTGAAATGGACCCGCATGTCGGTCGGCGGCAAGCCGCACGCGCACAGCTTCGTGCTCGACAATAACGGTCAGCCGTTTGCCAGGGTCACGGCGACCCGCGCGGAGACCAAGGTCGTGTCCGGAATCACCAACTTCACCTTTATGAAGTCGACCGATTCCGGCTGGGACCATTATGTACAAGGACGAATACACCACGATCGCGGAGACCCGCGACCGGATGTGCGCCACTGCGATGGCGGCGAGCTGGCGGTGGAGCCGTGCGCCCAACGATTATACCGAGGCGAATGCGAAAATCCTGTCGACCATGCTGGAAGTCTTTGCCACGAGCTACAGCGAAAGCGTGCAGGATAGTCTCTATCGCATGGGGACGGCGGCGCTCGCGGCGGTGCCGGAAGTGATCGACATTAGCCTAGCCTGTCCGAACAAGCATTATCTGCTGATCAACCTGCAGCCCTTCGGCCTCACCAACGAGAATGCGGTGTTTCTTCCGACCGACGAGCCGCACGGCCAGATCGAATGTGTGATCGGGCGGGGGTGAGCGCAGCGGGCAAGCAAAATAACATGCCGCCTGCGAAGCTTTCGCTCGATACCCTGAACGCCGCGCCGAAGGCCGACTTCGTGCGACATCTCGGCGAAATATTTGAGCACGCCTCGTGGGTCGCCGAACAGGCGGGCAACGGGTGCCCCTTTGCAACTGTCACCGCCCTGCATGACGCCATGATGAGGGTGGTGCAGACGGCGCCTAATTCGGCGAAGCTCGAATTCCTGCGCGGTCATCCTGACCTTGCCGGCAAGGCCGCGCGCGCCGGCACGATGGCGGCATCGTCCGTGTCGGAGCAGGCGGGACTAGGCCTCGACCGGCTGTCGGACGCGGAGTTCGACGAGTTTCAAAAGCTGAACGCGGCCTATAGCGAAAAATTCGGTCTGCCTTTCATCATCTGCGTGCGCCGGCAAACCCGCGACGCCGTGCTCGCGGCGTTCCGCCGGCGGCTGCGCAATACGCCCGACACCGAGCTTGCGGCGGCGATCGAGGAAATCGGCCACATCACGCGGCTTCGGCTTTCGGATGCGGTCGAGGGCGCGGGTATGCCGAAAATATCCGGCCATCTCTCGACCCATGTGCTCGACGCCTATCACGGTGAACCGGCGTCGGGCGTGGCTCTCGAGTTGTTCGAACTCGGCAGCGAGGTGCGCGCACGTATTGCGGCAGCGGTGACAAATGAAGCCGGACGCACCGATCAGCCGCTGATTCACGACGCGCCGCTCCGCGCTGGCCGCTACGAGATCGTATTCCGCCTTGCGGATTATTTCCGCCGCCGCGGCCTCGATCTACTGGATCATCCGTTTGTCGACGATGTGGTTTTGCGCTTCGGCATCGACCAGCCGGAAGGCCGCTACCATGTGCCGGTGGTGGCGACGCCCTGGAGCTATTCGACCTATCGCGGAAGCTGAACGGTCCCCGAAACGCTGGCCGTTCTCCAACCGCCGAAAAGATACCGACGTCACTGCGGCGCGACCCCGGCCTCCGAGATGACCTTCTCCCACTTCACGATTTCCTCGTTGAGGAATTTACGAAACGATTCCGGTGTCGCTTCGGCGGCGGACGCCGGAATGGCTCCGACATCGGCGATACGTTTTTGCACACCTGGATCTGCGAGCGCCTCGAGCAACGCCTTTGACAGCCGGTCGATCACCGGCTTCGGCGTTCCTTCCGGCGCAAAGATCGCATTCCAGCCCTGGAACAGATAGGCGGGGATGCCGGCCTCGCGCGAGGTCGGCACTTGAGGAGTGGCGCCGGAGCGGTCGTTCAGCGAAATCAGGAGCGCGCGAATGTTGCCGCCCTGCACCTGCGGCACCACGGTAGGAGCGAGATCGCACATCGAATCGATCTGCCCCGCAACCAGATCGTTCATCGCGGGGGCCGAGCCCTTATACGGGACATCGGCGAATTTCATGCCAGTCAGGCTCGACAGCAACAGGCATTGCAGATGCGGCGTGGAGCCGAACTCCGGCATGCCCGCTTGTGACCTTGCCCGGATTGCCTTTCGCGAACGCCTGGAATTCCGTGAAGTCCTTGGCCGGGAAATCCTTGCGCACCACGACATAGCCGGGCGTGCCGGCGATCAGCCCGACCGGTTCGAGCTTGAGCGCGTCGAACGGCATGTTCTTGTAGAGCGCGCGCGCCGCCGCGTGACTGCCGAGGCTCCCAACCGTCAGGGTATAGCCGTCCGGCTCCGCACGCGCGCCGCGTCCGCCGCCCAGAGTGCCGCCGGCGCCTCCGACATTCTCAATTACGATCTGCTGGCCGAGCGTTTTGCTCATGTGATCGGCAACGATGCGCGCCATCACATCGGTTGGACCGCCTGCCGCGAACACCACGATCATGGTGATCGGACGGGTCGGGAAATTCTGCGCGCTGGCCGCCGTCGAAAGAATCGCAAGCGTAACGACAAGGGTGGCGAATATCGACCTGGTTCGCATGCTGTTTCCTCGAGATGATTTTTTGACGAGCCGATTGCTTCAGCTTCGTTGCAGCCACGAGTTCGGCCTAAAGCCCGATCTCGCGCAGATATTTGAGCACACCCGGATGGATCTGGCGAACGCTCGGCGCGGCCTGAAGCGTGTTCTGCGGCGTGGTTTCACGGGCCTGCGCCGCGCGCTTCACCAGCCCCTCGTTGCCCTGATGCAGCGCCTTGGCGATGCGGTAGGCGACATCGTCGGGCAGGTCGGTACGGGCAAGAATGTAGCTCCAGGAGCCGACCGAGCTGACAGGCTCGTTCTGTCCCTCATAGGCGCCGGGCGGCACCACGATGGGTTTGAGGAAATTGTGCTTTGCCGTCACCTGTTTGATCTCGTCGGGCGTAAGCCCGATGAAACGCCCGCCGGCCTTGCTGATCGCGGTAAATCCCGGCCAGCCGATGCCGCCGCCCCACAACGCCGCGACACTGCCGTCGCCGACCATCACGGGGCCGTCGCCCGCCTTGTCGAGAAACACCGGTTCGAAATCCTTGTCGCGGTCGCGGCCGAGACCGTCCATGACGTATTTGCCGAGCAGCGTGAGGCCAGAGGCGCGGGTGCCCCAGGCAATCTTCTTGCCTGCGAGATCGTTGACGGACTTGGCCGTGCTGTCGCCGCGGACCGCGAACATGCCGGGGTTGGAATAGATCGCGGCGACGATCAGAAGTTTCGACGGGTCGCGGCCGATGCCGCTGAAGGCCTCATAGGCGGGCTCGCCGGCGACCAGCGCAATATCGACCTTGCCCTGTTCCAGAAGCTTGATGTTCTCGCCGCTGCCCGCACTGTTCTGCGTGACCAATTTCAGCGATGGATCGGTCTCGTTGATGACCGCCGCGGCGTTGTCGCCGAAAAAGGGAAATCCGCCGCCCGGCGTAGCGGTTGCGAGCGTTACCGAGGTGGTTTGCGCGAGCGCCATGCGGGAGAGGGGACTGAGTGCAAGAACGAGAGTGAGGCAGCGTCTGGTCAGTGCCATGCAGCTTATCTCCCCTTTTGGCCGCTACAATCCGGCCTTCAGCTTTTCGAACAGCGGATTGTCCTGCGTGAACACATAATCGATCTCGGAGACCGAGATCGCCTGCGCGCCCTTGTCGCGCAGGAAATCGGCAAGCGAGAAAATCTGATCGGGCGGGCAATGCAGCGTCAGCATACCGGAAGAAGTGGGGCCGCCAAACGGCGTCACGATGCCGAATTTCTTGCGTGCCAGCGACAGCAGCGCGTCGTCGCAGCCCGTAAAGCGCGTGCGCATCTCGCGGAAAGCATGCGCGCGGTCCTGCGCGGCGATGCGATCGAGAATGGTGCGGGCGGTGTCGAGCGCGCCGTTGTTCCAGTCGGCGCCGCGTGCGGCGACCAGATTGGCCTGCGAGCGCAGCATCACGCCGTCATCGATCACCTTCAGCGCGTTGGCGGTGAGCGTATTGCCGGTGGTGGTGATGTCGACGATCAGCTCAGCGGTGCCGGCGGCAGGGGCGCCCTCGGTGGCGCCGAGACTTTCCACGATCCGATAATCGGCGATGCCGCTTTTCGCAAAGAAGTCGCGCGTCAGATTCACATACTTGGTAGCGACCCGCATCTTACGGTTATGACGCAGCCGAAACGCGGTCGCGACATCGTCGAGATCGGCCATGCTGCGGACATCGATCCAGGCCTGCGGCACCGCGACCACAACATTGGCGAACCCGAAGCCGAGCCCGTCGAGCAGGATCACGCGCTCGTCGGCCTGCGGGATCATCTCGCGCACAAGATCCTCGCCGGTCACGCCCATATGGGCCGCGCCTTGTGCGAGCTGAGCGGTGATTTCGGCCGCGGAAAGATAGGCGATCTCGACGCCATCGAGGCCATCGATGGTGCCGCGATAGTCGCGTGCGCCGCGCGGCTTGACGAGGCGCAGGCCGGCGCGCGCGAAAAAGCTTTCCGCATTCTCCTGCAGGCGGCCCTTGGCCGGCACCGCGATGATCAGAGGCGCGCTCATGCGTCGCCTCCAGCAAGAGAACCTGAAAGCCGCTCGATCCAGATCGAGAATCCAACCGCGGGGATCGGCGAGCGCGAACCGAGCCGCGTCATCAGATCGTCGTAGCGGCCGCCAGCGACCAGCGGCTCGGGCGTGGCGCCGTCGGTCAGTTCGAACACGAAGCCGGTATAGTAATCCATGCCGCGACCAAAGGCGGATGAGAAGGCGATACGCTTCAGATCGATGCCGCGTTTGGCCATCGCGGCATTGCGCGCTTCGAACAGGTCGAGAGCGGCATCGAGCTTAAGCCCGGCTTCGGAAGCGAGCTTGCGCATGGCAACGGCGCCGTCCTGTGGGTTGCCGGCAATGGTTAGAAAGCGCTCGATCAGCGTGCGGCTTTCGCGCGGCAGCGTGGCGGAAGCACCGAGTGTCGATTGCTCCAGAAACCGGTCGGCGATTTCACCGACCGAGCGGCCGCCGACGGCTGTGATGCCGGCGATCGAAAGCAGATCGGTGACCAGCGCATGCGCCGCTTTCGGGTCGGAACCGGCGAGCGCCGCCAGCACGCCCTGATATTCCGGCTTGCCGTTGCCGGTGCCCGGCGTCAGCCGGTCGAGGTCATGGGCGAGCGAGGCCTTGCGGTTGAAATCCTTGATCAGCCGCCGCTTCCAGGCCGGTGCCAGATCGAGTGCGGAAATGAGTCCGGAGAACAGCCCGACATCGCCGATGCGAATGTCAGGAGCCTTGCGGCCGAAATGGGCGGTGGCCTCGAGTCCGAGCGACAGGGTTTCGGCATCTGCTGCGGCCTTGTCGGCGCGGCCAAAGGATTCGATGCCGCCTTGCAAAAACTCGCCGGGCAGTTTGCTGTTGTCGCGAAAAACCGGGCCGAGATAGCAATAGCCCTGCGCGCGCCCGGCAGCAGGGGAGGCCAGATAGTCGCGGGAAACCGGAATGGTGAAATCCGGCCGCAGGCACAATTCCTCGCCCGCCCGGCCGGCGGTCAGGAACATGCGGCCCCGGATATCCTCGCCGGATAGGTCTAGGAACGGTTCGGCGGGCTGCAAAATGGCTGGGTTGGCCCTGGCATAGCCCGAGCGCTCATAAGCGGAGACGAGGGTCTCCGCCCGCGGGTCGGGCATGGCAGGCGTCACGGACTTTGACATGGCGGCGGGCCTTTAGCACGGCTGGCTTAAGGATTCGACGCCTATGGGCATTGGCGCGCCAGACTTGACCCGTTAACGGCCGGCCCGGTCAGGAAGGTTAATGAAAGCTGGCTCAGGCAGCCTTCGGCGGGTTGCCGGCCCAGGCATCGGCGATCAACTGGCGAATGGGCGCGCGCTCGATCGGCCGCGGATTCCAATAGGGGTTCTGAACCGCGAGATCGGCGGCGCGGTCGATATCGCTCTCGGCCATGCCGAGCGACTTCAAGCTGTTCGGACTGCCGAGCTTCGTCGCAAGGTCAACCAGCGCGGAGGTGCTGTCGCGGCCGCCGAGTGCACGCGCCACGGCCTGATCGGCTTCCGGCGCAGCCTTGGCGTTATAGGCCATCGCATAGGGCAGGATCACGGTATGGGTGTCGGCGTGCGGCAGGTTGAACGATCCGCCGACCACATGACAAAGCTTGTGATGCAGCGCCATGCCGACCGAGCCGAGGCAAAGCCCGCATAGCCATGCACCGTAAAGCGCGTCGGCGCGCGCTTCGCGATTTTTCGGGTCCGCGACGATCGCGGGCAATGCACGGCCCATCGCAGCGATTGCCTGCTCGGCCATCATCGAGATCACCGGATTGCGATCCTGCGCGTAAAGCGCCTCGACCGCATGCGCGATCGCGTTGGTGCCGGAAGTCACTGACAAGCGCTGTGGCAAGGTGAGCGTGAAATCGACGTCGTAGATCACGATTTCCGGCAGCACCTTGAGAGTGCGCTGGGTAGTCTTCTTGCCGCCTTCGGTCTCGCCGATGATCGGCGTCATCTCCGAGCCGGCATAGGTGGTGGGGATCGCGATCTGGGTCAGATCGGTGCGAAGCGCAATCGCCTTGCCGAGTCCGGTCGAGGAGCCGCCGCCGAACGCGATGGTGCAGTCGGCGCCGCTTTCTTTCGCTGCCTGCAGCGCGCGCTCGGTCACATCGGTCGGCGTGTGCATGGCGGCCTGCGCGAAAATGCCGGCGGCCAGCGGTCCGATGGAGGCCGCGATGTCTTCGAGCGACGCGGCCTGTTCCGGCGTGCTCAGCAAAAGCGCGCGCTTGCAGCCGGCGCGTTCGATTTCCGATTTCAACGTCGAGATCGTGCCGCTGCCGAAAATGACGCGGCCGGGAAGGGCGTTATAGACGAAGGATTGCATGGCGAACCCGGATCGATGAGCTTCGCCTTGCTATCGGATTATGCCGCAATTGCAAAGCGCTGGCTGACCTGGCGGCGCGCAGGGCCCTCGTTTCGATTGTGCCGTGCGCAGCATAATCGAAAACGTCATGGAGGTTGTCGCACAATCGTGCGAAATTCGGATTCGGACAGCGAAGCGGTTTTGGAACGCATGGAGATTCCGGCATCCTTGCGTGAAGCGGTGGAGGCGGCGCTTGAAGGCGTGCCGCTCGACCAGCTTCGCAAGGCCTCGGACAGGCTGACGGCGCGCTATCGCAGCGAGACCCGTGACGGCGCGCTGCATCTTGCCGACGACCTGGCCGCGCGTGCCTACCTCGCCGTGCGCATGCCCGCGACCTATGCGGCGATCCGCGCAAGTTTTGCGGTCGCAGCGGAATTGCGTCCGGACTTCGCGCCGAGCAGCGTGCTCGATGTTGGTGCAGGTCCCGGCACCGCCTTGTTCGCAGCGCGCGATTGCTGGACCAGCGTTGCGAATGCCGAACTGATCGAGGCGAGTCCTGCCATCCGGCATTGGGGAGAGCGATTGCTGCCGCTGCTTTCGCTGCAAAGCTTCAGGTGGAATAGCCAGGACGTTGCTGCCGCAAGGCCGGATCGGCAGCACGATCTGGTGGTGCTGGCCTATCTGCTCGACGAATTGCCGCCCGCTGCGCTCGCGCCGCTGATAGAGCGGATGTGGGATGTCACCGCAGGCATGCTGATCGCGGTCGAGCCCGGCACTCCCGCCGGCTGGTCGCGCATTCTTCAGCTTCGCGAGCGCCTCATTGCGCTCGGCGCGCATATCGCTGCACCCTGTCCGCATGCGCTCGCCTGTCCGGTCGTGGCGCCGGATTGGTGCCATTTCTCGCGCCGGGTAGCACGCTCCCGCATGCATCGCCGTATCAAGTTCGCCGACGTTCCCTGGGAGGACGAGAAATTCATCTATCTCGCGGCATCGCGCGAACCGGCAACGCCGGTACAGGCGCGGGTGATTGCACGCCCTCAAAGCCGTGGCGGGACCGTGACTTTGACATTATGCAATCGCGACGGCACCAGAACTGAGCCGCTGCTGTCCCGGCGTGAAGGCATGCGTTACGCGCAGGCCCGCCGGCTCGACTGGGGCGATGCCATAATGCCTTCCGATTCCAGTGCTTGAGGCTCGCCCATGCCTACTTGCCGAACGCCTTTTCGCTTGAGCGCCCGCGCAATTGTTGCCGCATCGCTCATTTTCGCCGCGATCTTTGCTGCGGCTGTTGCGCCCTGCCTGGCGCAGGTGCCGATCCCTCCATCGTCGCCGATTCACAAGGATCAGGGTGGCGACGAGCGTGGCACCCGTATCGCCGAAGCGATGGAGCCGCTCAAGCTCAATATCGAGCAGATGGAGGCCCAGCTCCAGCGCGATGACCTGAACGACGCATCGCTGCTTCGCAGCCGCGGCAGCCTCGATCCCGTCCGCGACGAACTGCGCGAAATCATCGCTTCGCTCGAACGGCGGCTCGACGATGTCGACACCCGCATGAAGCAGATCGGCGATCCTCCTGCGGCGGGCGCCCCGCCGGAGGAAGCGGGGCTCGCCGCGGAACGCGCGCGCTTGCAGGAGCGGCGTACCGCGCTCGACGGCTCGCTCAAGCAGGCTCGCCTCTTGATGCTGCGCGCCGACAATTTGTCCGAGCGCATCACCGACCGGCGGCGGGCGCTGTTCACGCGCGAATTGCTGGGCCGCAATTCGAGTGCGGTCGATCCGAAATTCTGGTCGGAAGCGGCACGCGCGCTACCGGACGCCCTGCGCGGCGTGGTGCTGCTGACGCAAGGATGGATCGGCTACGCACGCGCCTCCGCGAATGAATGGACGATTACGGCGGCGCTGTTGACGCTCGTCGCCTTCTCGACCTTCGCGGTTTTGTTCCTGCGCTGGTTCGAACGGCGCGCGCTCACGCCGCGCCGGCTGGAGACGCGCTTTTCCAGATCGCTGTTTGCGCTATTGACGCTACTTCGCATCGCATTGACCGCGCCGGCCGCGGTCGCGGCCGCGGTGCTGATTATCGATGCGTTCGGGCTGATGCCGGACCGCATTAAACATGTTGGCTTCGGACTGGCCGCGGCGATCGGGATCGCGGCCTTCGGGCGGGGCGTTGTGGTTGGGCTGTTCGCGCCCGAGGCGCCTGCACGCAGGCTGCTCACCATCCGCGAAGACATCGCGCAACTGGTATCGGGCCATCTGATCTGGGCCGCACGCGTGCTGGGCGCGAGCGTTTTTGTCAACATTGTGCAGCAGGCGATCGTGGCGCCGGTGTCGCTGACGGTTGCCACCAGCGCGCTCTTTGCGATCGCGATAGCCGCGATCCTCTGTCATTTCCTCGTTCGTGTCGGAAGCAGTGAGGCACCGCAAGACGATGTCAGCGGCGCGGGATGGCTGCGAGCCGGCGGCTGGATTCTTGTCATCGGTATTGTAGCGGCATTGCTGACCGGCTTTATCGGGCTCGCCGCTTTCCTCGCCGGCCGCTTCCTGGTCGCGATCGGGGTGATTGGAGCGCTCTATATCTTCCTCGTTTTCACCGATGCGCTGTTTACCGAGGTGCTCAGCGCCTCGACACCACGCGGCAAGGCAATCGCCAATTTCTTCGGGTTGAAACCGCGTTCGATCGAGTTGCTTGGGGCGCTGTTGTCCGCGGCACTGCGTATCCTGCTGGTGCTGGTCGTGCTGCTGCCGCTGCTTGGTCCGTGGGGCATCTTCGCGGCCGATTTCTTCGGCGTGGTGCGCGACGCGACATTCGGCATGCGCATCGGAGAGGTGACAATCTCGCTTGCGACCATCTTCGGTGCCTTCGCAATAATAGTGATCGGCATTCTCGCGACACGGGCGGTCCAGCGCTGGCTGAATACGCAATTCCTGCCGCGCACCACGCTCGATCCGAGCCTGCAGAATTCGGTCTCGACCATCTTCGGCTATCTCGGCGTGATTACGGCGCTCGCGATTGCGCTGGCGCAACTCGGCGTCGATTTCCAGAGGATCACGCTGGTCGCCGGCGCGCTGTCGATCGGTATCGGATTCGGCCTGCAATCGGTGGTGTCGAATTTCGTATCCGGCCTGATCCTGCTGGCGGAGCGGCCGATCCGCGTCGGCGACATCATCAGTGTGAAAGGCGAGGAAGGCCGCGTGTTGCGCATCCATGTGCGCGCCACCGAAATCGAAACCGGCGACCGCGCCAATGTCATCATTCCGAATTCCGAGCTGATCACCCAAGTGGTGAAGAATCGCACCCATACCGACACCTTCGCGCGGGTGACCGTGCCGGTCGGGGTCGCCTATGGCTCGGATGTGGCGAAGGTGCGCGATATATTGCTCGACATCGCAAAGTCGCATCCGCATGTGATGCCGACACCGGCTCCGACCGTATTCCTGACCGGCTTCGGCGACAGCGCCATCAATTTCGAACTCGGTTGGGTTGTCCGCAATATCGGCGATGGGGCAGGGATCAAGAGCGATGTCTGCTTCTCGATCCTGGAGCGATTTCAGGCCGAGGGTGTCGTTATGCCTTATCCACAGCGCAATATCCGCATTGAAGGGCTGGAACCCGCAAATCTCGCCATTGCGGCCCCAAAAAAGCCGAAAGAACGGTGATTTGTGGCTCCCGTAGCGGGCCATTTACCTTTCAGTCACCATTTTGCGGCCAATTCGCTCGCGTGGGGTTTTTCTAAGAATGTTCGGTCGTCCGCTTATTGCGGCTTTTGTCTGCGTGCTGGCTCTCGCCGGGTGCGCGACCGAACCTATGCCGTCGCAGCCGACCTTCTATCAAAGCCTGGCGCATGACGGCTCACGGCTTGATCCCGATGCCGCGGCTTCGATGATTTCCGGCTATCGCCGGAACAACGGTCTTCCCGACGTCGCGCTCGACCCGCAATTGATGCGCATGGCCGAAGAGCAGGCGCGTGCAATGGCGACCAAGGACAAGCTCGACCACGATGTCGCCGGCAATTTCCAGCAGCGGCTTCGCAGGTCCGGCTATCGCGCAAAGTCCGGAGCCGAAAATATCGGCGCCGGTTATCATACGCTCGCCGAGGCGTTTTCCGGCTGGCGCGACTCGCCCTCGCACAAGGCCAATATGCTGCTGAAGGGCGCAACCCAGATGGGCATCGCCGCCGTCTATGTGCCGAACACCAAATACAAGGTGTTCTGGGCGCTGATCGTGGCAGTGCCGGATAATCCCCGTACTGCGCAGGCGCAATAGCCTACGTCAGACGCTGCTCCATATGCACCGAGCCCACATCGTATTTGGTGCGGGCAGCTTCCTGCATCGCTTCATCTGCCGTTCGCCGAAATCCCATGCGCGACCAGAATGGTGCGCCGCCATTCACTGCGACCAGCGTGATATGTGAAAGCTTCGCGTCGTGCGCCACGCCCGCGAGCCGCAGCACCAGTTGAGCTGCGAGGTTGCGCCGACGCATGGTGCTGTCGAGCGTCAGGTCATGGATGAAATAGCTTTCCGGCACGCCCGGCAGCGCACCGAGAAGCGTGTCGAGCGAAGGCGGCTCACCGGCCCAGGGATGAGAGAAGCAATAGCCACGGATGGAGTTCGCATCCGCAAGAGTGAAGCAGCCAGCCGGAAACAGCCTGAATTTTTCGGACAGGACCTCCGGCCGCTCCGGAAAATTCGGGTGGATGCGGGCAGCGAGTCCGGCAACCGCTGCAAGATCGGACGTTGTCATTGCCCGCCAGCGCGGGGCTTCAATCGGGTTCATGCGCTTCGGTCACTGGACGAGCGTCGCCTGCCTTACTAGGTTCCCCGCGCGAGCAGGCCGGATGCTTCCACAGATACACGACTACGAAAAGCTGTACCGCGAATTTCGCTGGGCGATCCCTGAGCGCTACAATATCGGCGTGGATGTCTGCGACCGCTGGGCTATTCGCGAGCCCGGCCGCACCGCGATTGTTCACGTCCATGCCGACGGCCGGGTCGAGAATATCGGCTATGGCGGGCTCATGGCGCAGTCCAATCGGCTCGCCAATGCGCTGCGTGCAAACGGCGTCAAGCGCGGCGATCGGGTCGCGATCCTGCTGCCTCAGACGCCCGAGGCCGTGGCTGCTCATATCGCAATCTACAAGCTTGCCGCGGTGGCGCTGCCGCTCGCGCTGCTGTTCGGCCCGGAAGCGCTCACATACCGGCTGCAGAATTCCGGCGCCAAGGTGCTGATCACCAATGCACAGGGGATAGCAAAGCTCGAAGGTCTCGGTGACGGCGCTTCCGGCCTGTCGCTGGTGGTGTCGATCGACGGCGCGGCGGACGGTGTGCTCGCATTCGACAAAATGTTGCAACAGGCCTCCGACGCCTTCTCGCCGGAGGACACTTTCGCCGACGATCCGGCGATGATGATCTACACCTCCGGCACCACCGGGCCACCGAAAGGCGCGCTGCATGCACATCGCGTGCTGCTCGGCCACCTGCCGGGCATCGAAATGCCGCACGACTTCTTTCCGCAAACGGGCGACCTGTTCTGGACGCCCGCGGACTGGGCCTGGGCCGGCGGGCTGCTCGATGCGCTGTTGCCCTCGCTGCATCACGGCGTGCCGGTGGTGGCGCGGCGCTTCGACAAATTCGATCCGGACGAGGCGTTTGCGCTGATGGCGCGGGCCGGCGTGCGCAATGCTTTCATACCGCCCACGGCTTTGCGCATGCTGCGCGCGGCGGGTAGCCCGCGCGGGCGTCACGATCTGCATTTGCGCAGCATCGGTTCGGGCGGCGAGGCGCTCGGCGCGCAGACGCTGGAATGGGGCAAGGAGGCGTTCGGTCTGACCATCAACGAGTTTTATGGCCAGACCGAATGCAACCTGGTGCTGTCATCCTGCGCCATGCTGGGCGTCTCGCGTCCCGGCGCCATCGGCAAGCCGGTACCCGGACATCGGGTCGCGATCATCGACGGCGAGGGGTGCGCGGTGAAAGCGGGCGAGATCGGGCAGGTCGCGGTACTGCGGCCCAATCCGGTGATGTTTCTGGAATATTGGGGCAAGCCGGACGCAACGCGTGAGAAATTCATCGGCGACTGGATGACCACCGGCGATCAGGGCATCGCCGACGACGACGGCTATTTCCATTTCGTCGGGCGCGACGACGACGTGATCACTTCATCCGGCTATCGTATCGGGCCGGGCGAGATCGAGGATTGCCTGATCCGGCACCCGGCGGTGGCGCTCGCCGCTGCCATCGGCAAGCCCGACCCGGTGCGTACCGAGATCGTCAAGGCGTTCGTGGTGGTGAAAGACGGCGTGACAACACCGCGCGACAAGCTCGCCGCCGAATTGCAGGACTTCGTGAAAACGCGGCTTTCGGCGCATGAATATCCGCGCGAGATCGTGTTCATCGAGCAGATGCCGATGACCACGACTGGCAAGATCATCCGGCGGATTCTGCGCGAGAGGGCTTAACCGCGCGGCGCACCCCAAATGAACAGGTGATAGCCGAGGCGTTTCTTGGCGATCACGAAGATCATCGCCAACTCGACAATGAAGGCGATGCTGGTTGCGACCGCTGCACCCGTGATTCCGTGTGTCGGAACCAAGAGAACGCAAAGCGCGACATTCGTGATCAGCGCCGTCAGAGCCGCGAGCGCGCAGGATTTCTGTTGACCCAGCATGCTCAGGAAGCGCTCGCCCGGGCCGATGGCGGCGCGCGCCAATACGCCGATCGCCAGAATGAACATCAGATAATAGCCGGTCACGAAGCTGTCGCCGAACAGCCAGAGCATCGGCCATCCGCAAGCCAGCACCACAATTGTTGCGGCAAGCGACGGCCAAAAGGTCCAGCGGATCGAATCTCCTACGAACTCCGCAAGCCGCTTGCGGTCGCCGGCCTCGAAATACTCGCTGAACTTGTGCGCAGATGCCGCAGCGACGGCGAAATAGACGAACGACACCATCGTCAGCGTCTTGACTGCAGCATAGTAGATGGCGATTTCGTCAGGCGAACGGAATTGCTTCAGGATCAGCACGTCCACATACATGAGGACGACATACAAACTGTCGACCACGAACATCGGCAGCGAAACCGCAAGCCAGCCCGGGATGTCATAGCTCTTCTCACCGATAGTGACCGCGGCTGCGAGCTTGCGGTTCAGCACCAGGTATTGGCCGATCGCGCAGACCCAGATCGAGATGGCCGCTATCACGATGCCGGCGGTGGCGTCCGTGGGCCATCCGAGTGCCCATACCGTCCCCATCAACGCGATCACGAGCAGTTGCCGGATGATGTAGGGCGGAAGGAATGCGAGGTTCGGCCAATTGTATGAACGCGCGATGCCGTCCTGCACATGCATGACGCCGTAGACCGGAAGGATGAGGCAGGCGATGGCCAGCGGGATGATGGTGTTATCGTCGAGCCAGTCCCGGAGCAGGTAAATGAGCAGCAACGCCGCGATTGCGGACGCCGTTGCAGACCAGAACACCAGCCAGCGGCTGCCGGACAGAAATCCGCTCAGCAGCGACGATGCGCCTTTCTCGGAATAATGGGGGATAAACCTCTGCGCCGAAGAGGCGAGGCCGAAATCGACCACCGCGCCGATCACCATCACCCAGGTGAAGACATAGACAAAAATGCCGAATTCGAAGGTGCCCATCCAGCGCGCCAGCAGGACTTGCGAGAAGAAAGCCAGACCGGCGGCAAAAATGCGAATGAAGAAGGTGGTCGAGGCGACGCGCCGCGCCAGCGAGCGGTCGTCGCGATTGTTCAGCCACGCCCGCAATCGGGCGAAGGGGCTGCCCTGTACCAGAGCGGCCGATGCTGGCTCGCGTTCTCTTGAGCCGATCGAAGCCAACGCACGTCTCCACGCCGCGCCGTCATGCGGCACGGTCCCTGGGGAGGCCGTAGCAAGGAACTGTTAAGATTCAGTTCGGCGTTGCAGTAGCGCTAGTCTTCCTGTGCGCCGAACCGGGACAGCCGGCTCATCACAAATGGCGCGATCAAGGCTGCGGCTGCGATCGCAAGCAATATGGCCGAAAAGGGGCTCTGCACCAGCACCAATGGATCGCCGAGACTTATCGACAGCGCGCGGCGAAGCTGCGCTTCCGCAACCGGCCCGAGGATCAGCCCGACGATCACCGGTGCGATCGGGTAATCGTAGCGGCGCATCAGGTACCCGAGGAAGCCGAACACGGCGAGCATGCCAAGCTCGACCACCGAGGGCTTCGCTGCGATCGTGCCCATGGTCGCGAACACCAGAATTCCGGCATAGAGCCAGGGCTGCGGGATCGAGAGCAGGCGCACCCACAAACCGACCAGCGGCAGATTGAGAACGAGCAGCATCGCGTTGGCGATGAACAGGCTCGCGATCAGGCCCCAGACCAGGTCCGGCCTTTCGGCGAAAAGCAGCGGACCCGGATTTAGGCCATATTGCTGAAAGCCCGCGAGCATCATCGCGGCTGTAGCCGAGGTCGGCAGCCCGAGCGTAAGCAGCGGCACCAGCGTGCCGGCGGCGGAAGCGTTGTTGGCGGCCTCCGGGCCGGCGACGCCTTCGATTGCGCCGTGGCCGAATTCCTCCGGGTGTTTGGCGAGCCGCTTCTCGGTCGAATAGGACAGGAAGGTCGGAATTTCGGCGCCGCCCGCCGGCAGCGCGCCGATGGGAAATCCGAACAGCGTGCCACGCAACCACGGCTTCCAGGAGCGCGCCCAATCCTGCCGCGTCATCCACAGCGAGCCGCGAATGGGCTCGAGCGTTTCGACGCTATGCTTGTGGCGCGAGCCGACGTAGAGCGCCTCACCGACCGCGAACAGCCCGACTGCGAGGGTCGTGACTTCGATGCCGTCGAGCAATTCCGGTATGCCGAAGGAGAGCCGCGCCTGCCCGGTCAGTTTGTCGATGCCGACAAGGCCGAGCGTCAGTCCGAGAAAAAGGCTCGTCAGTCCGCGCAGCGGCGAATTGCCGAAGGTGGCGGACACCGTGACGAACGCGACGCACATCAGCGCGAAGTAATCTTCAGGCCCGAACCGGACCGCAATCTCGACGAGAGAGGGCGCAAGAAAGGCGATGCCGGCGGTCGCAAGGGTGCCGGCAACGAAGGAGCCGATCGCCGCGGTCGCAAGCGCGGGGCCGCCGCGCCCGGCCTTGGCCATCTTGTTGCCTTCGATCGCGGTCGCCATCGAAGCGCTTTCGCCCGGCGTGTTGATCAGGATGGCGGTGGTCGAGCCGCCATACATGCCGCCGTAATAGATGCCGGCGAACATGATGAGCGAGCCTGCGGGATCGAGCTTGTAGGTGACGGGCAGCAGGAGTGCGACGGTCAAGGCCGGTCCGATGCCGGGCAAAACGCCGACTGCAGTGCCAAGCAGAACTCCAATGAGCGCGAACAGAAGGTTGTGCGGCTGCATCGCAACCAGCATGCCTTGGCCGAGGGCGATGAAAGTATCCATCTAGCTTAACAGCCGTTCGATCGGCCCGGCCGGCAGGCTGAGCGTCAGGAGCTTGTCGAAGATCAGGAACACGATGACGGCGAGCACGAACCCGATCGCAAGATCGGCGAGTATCGCGCGCCGTCCGAACGCGGCGGCGGTCGCCACAAACAGGATCGTGGTCGCCGGAATGAAGCCGCCGCCCAATCCTATTGTTGCGATCAGCGCCGCAAGACCGCCCAGGATGAGCAGGATCGCCTTTGGATCGCCCGGCTCGGGCTCCGGCCAGATGCCGCGAAACGCCATGATGACATGGCCGATGCCGAGAAGGACGAGCCCGGTGGCGATCACGAACGGCACCGCCTTGGGCCCAAGACCGTAGGTCGAGGTGATTTCCAGCCGGTTGGCGTCGATCACGATTGCGGCCGCGACCGCAAACAATGCTGCAGCGACGACCAGCGCCGAAACTTCCGGGCGCTTGCGGGCGGCGGGCTCGGTCACTGCTTTACTAGGCCTGCGGACTTCAGCACCGCAGCGATGCGTTCCTGCTCGGCCTTGAGAAAAGCGACGAACGCATCGCCGGTCATCAGCGCGTCGTCCCAGCCTTTCTGCTTGAGGATGTCTTTCCATGCAGGTGACTTCGCCATCTTCTCGACCAGAGCGGTCAGTTCGTCGCGCTGTTGTGGCGTCAGTCCGGGTGGCGCCATCACCGAACGCCAGTTGGAGATCACCACGTCGACGCCCTGTTCTTTCAAGGTCGGCCCGTCGATGTCGGCCATGCGCTTGTCCGACGTGACGCCGATCAGCCGCAGGCGCCCGGACTTGATCTGCCCTTCATATTCACCGAAGCCGGAAATGCCGGCGGTGACGCGTCCGCCTAAAATCGCTGCAAGCAATTCACCGCCGCCGGAAAATGCGATGTAGTTGATCTTGCTCGAAGTCGGCGCCGACCGCCTGTGCGAACAGCGCCGCTGTGATGTGATCGACGCCACCGGCAGATCCACCGGTCCATGTCACCTTTGCCGGATCGGCTTTGACGGCGGCTGCAAGGTCCTGCGCATTCTTGATCGGGGAGGCGGCCGGCACCACGATCACTTCAACCTCTTCGGTCAGTTTCGCGATCGGCGTCGCCTGATCGAGCCGCACCGCGGACTTGTTGGTAAGAAGCGCCCCCACCATCACAAGCCCGTTGACCATCAATTGCTTGCCGTCGCCCTTGTTGTTGATCAGCTGCGCAAGGCCGACGCTGCCGCCGGCGCCGGTGACGTTGAACACCTGCACGCTCTTCGCAAGCCCTGAAGAAATCAGCGCCTGCTGCATCGAACGTGCGGTCTGGTCCCAGCCGCCGCCGGGACCCGCGGGCGCCATGATCTTGAGTTCGGTCTGGGCCGTGGCGGGAAAAGCTGCGAGCGCGGCAAAAAGGATTGCACCGATGACGGTGAGCGGACGCATGTGACCTCCCAAAGGCTTGAAATTATGGGCCCTTTGTCCGCCTCTGCGGCGGTTGGTCGCAGATGCTAGCCGCCGAAGCCGCCGCTGTCGAGAAAGGCCTGCTCTTCCGGCGTCGTGGCGCGGCAGAGCACCGGGTTTCGATGTGGAAAGCGGCCGAAGCGCTCGATGATATCGCGGTGGATCTCCGCGAATTTCAGATTGTTGTCGTTGCCATAATCGCGGAACAAATCCACGCAGCGAAGCTGGTCGGCGACGTTCTCCGAATGCATCAGCGGCATGTAGAGGAACGGAATCAGTTCGTGCTCGATCTCCTTGTCGAAGCCGGCGGCGACGGCCTGCCGCGTCGCTGCCAGGGCGAGCGGATCAGTGGCAAAGGCGCGCGCGTCGTTGCGGAACAGGTTGCGCGGGAACTGGTCGAGCACGATGATGAGCGCAAGCGCGCCGTCCGGAGTCTTCTCCCAGCCGCTCAGGTTTCCGGCTGCGGCGGCTTCATAGGTAGAGAGAAAATTGTCGCGGATCGCGCGATCGAAGGCATCGTCCTTCTCAAACCACTTGTCTTCGCCGGCTGCACGCCAGAAGGCCAGCACATCGCTTGAAGATTTTGTCTCACTCATGCGGAAGCTTTTACCAATATTTGCTTTGCGCGCTCCAGGATGCGCTCATACAGGGGACGATCGATCGGAACGAACGCCTTTGCGCTTGAATCGTTGAAATACAGCGGATCGGTGATTTTGTCGGGATTGAAGCCGTCCTTCACCAGATCGCCCTTTTTCTGCTTGAAGGTGGTCGTAACGTCGATGTCTTTGCGCATGCGCAGGAACAACGGCCGCGCATATTCCGGCAAGTTTTCCTCGATATGTCGGTGCAGCGCCTTCAAGTCGCAATTGTTGCATACGATCACAGCCATGCCGGCGCGGCCTTCGTAGCCTTCCACACCGACACCATAGACGGTGGTATCCTCGATGCCCGGAAAGCGGTTGATCGCTTCCGCCACTTCCAATGTCGAGACATTCTCGCCCTTCCAGCGAAAAGTATCGCCGATACGGTCGACGAAATAGAAATAGCCGTCTTCGTCCTTGCGCATCAGGTCGCCGGTGCGGAACCAGATGTCGTTCGGCTCGAACACATGCCGCAGGATTTTCCGTTCGGTTTCTTCGCGTCGCGCGTAGCCTTCGAAGCGCCCGCCGGGCTTGTCGGCATCGTTGACGATCTTGCCGATCGCTTCGCCAATTTCGTTCGGCGCGCAGGGAATGCAGAATCCCTCCGCGTTGCGTTCCGGCTGTTCGGTCTCGACGTCGAAGCGCACCAAAGCGGTCGGGAAGCGGTGCTCGAGATACCAGGGCAGGCGGCCGATGGCGCCGGTCTTGCCCTCGAAATTGAACATCAGCACGTTGCCTTCGGTCGCCGCATAGAATTCGAGGATGAGCGGGATGCGAAATCGCGTCTTGAACTCGTCCCAGATGTCGGGACGCAATCCATTGCCGCAGGCGAGCCGCAGCTTGTGTTTCGTCTCGTTCGGCTGCGGCGGCGAATTGACCAGATAGCGGCACAGTTCGCCGATATATTGCATCATCGTGCAATCGTTGTTGACGATGTCGTCCCAGAAAGTTCGCACCGAAAACCGCTCGCGGATATAGACCGAGCCGCCGGCGACCAGGAGCGAACCGATCGCGCAGAGCCCGCCGGCGGTGTGATACATCGGCAGGCAGACATAGTTGCGGTCGGATGCGCGCGTGCCCATCACGCCGGCAAAGCCGAAACAGGCGAGCATGACGCGATAATGGTTGATGTTCGCTGCCTTTGGCATTCCGGTGGTGCCGGAAGTGTAGATATACAGCGCATGGTCTTCGATGGTGAGCGGAGCGCGCTGCGCCGCGGCTAGTGCGTCGCCGGGCAATGCCTCGATCGCAAGATCGATGCGCGGCTCGGAACTGTTGCTTTCGCCGTGCATCCAGATCTTGGGTGATCCCTTCAGATGCGGGCGCACGCTGTCAAACAGGCTTGCGAGCTCGGCCGCCACGATCACATGTTTCGGCGAGACGATATTGATGCAATGCGCGAGCGAGGGGCCGATCAGATTGGTGTTGAGAAGCGCGGTGACGCCGCCGACGCGGGTAATGCCGAGCCAGATTGCCATGAATTCGGGCCGGTTGGGCATCAGCAGGCAGACGGTCTCGCCCTTGGCAAGTTTCTCGCCCAGCGCCCAGCGCGAAAAGCGGTTCGAGCGCTCGTTCAGGGTGCGATAGCTGAAAGTCTCGTTTGGCGACAGCAGCGCCGGCTTGTCACCGTATTTCTCCGCCAGTTCCTCGATCACGTTCGGAAAGATGCGGGCCGGATTGCGCGCGATATGCGTTGTCATCCGCAGCGCCCGCAAGGCGCCCCAGATAAAAACAACATGGCCTTTCAGCTTTTCGAAGAAACCCATTCCCGGCTCCGATGGGGCTTCAGTCTAACATCGAGGAGTCGCGGATGGGTTTCAAGGGATGGTTAATCGTTTGCGTCGCTCAGCGGTCCAGCCCGCCGAACGGAACCAACGGATTGTCGACCAGCGCCCTCGCATCGGGCCGGTCGGGCGCAGCGTAACCCAGGAAGGCGTCGAACAACTCGCGAATGACGCATGGCTCGATGTCGCGGACGATGAACACCATGCGAGTCCGGTGGTCCTCATCCGGCCAGGATTCGAGCTGGCTCGCCGGATGCAGCACATGCTGGACGCCATGCAGAACCATCGGCCGGTCCGGCGTCTCCTCGATATTCACGATTGCCTTCATGCGAAGAAGATTTGGTCCATGCGTCGAACGCAACAGTTCCAGGAAAAGGTCGAGCATCGCAGCCGGGATCGCGCGCTCGGTCGAAAGCGTGAAGGCGCAGATGCGGTCGTCATGCCGGTTGACGTCGTGATGGTGATGATGGTCATGCGCCTGCGCGGCCGCGATCGCCTCATCCGCAAGCCACCGGCCAACATCGGGAATTTTACGTGCGGGGTCGTACAATCCGCAGCCGAGCACGGCCGAAGCCGTGGCTTCGCCAGCCGCCGCATCGATAATCGGCGCCGCCGGATTGAGCTTGTGGAGCCGCCTCAGCAACGCATCGCGCGCTGCCTCGCGTTCCGGCGTATCGACAAGGTCGGTCTTGGTCAGAACCAGCCGATCGGCGACGGCCGCCTGCTTTACCGCTTCCGGATGATGGTCGAGCGTCGCATTGCCGTTCACCGCATCGACCAGGGTAATGACGCCGTCGAGCCGGAAGCGCATCACCAGATAGGGATGCGACATCGCGGTCTGTAACAGCGGCGCTGGATCGGCGAGGCCGGTGGTTTCGACGACCACGCGCTTGAACGAGGCGCGGCCATTGTCGAGATTGCGGAGAAGCTTCTCCAGCGCGGTCACGAGATCGCCGCGCAAGTTGCAGCACAGGCAGCCACTCGACAGCACCATCATGTCGCCGTCGATCTTCTCGACCAGCAGATGATCGAGCGCGATGTCGCCGAATTCGTTGATGATGACGGCGGTGTCGCGCAATTCGGGATCGCGCAACAGCTTGTTCAGGAGCGTGGTTTTGCCGGCCCCGAGAAAGCCGGTGAGGAGCGTCAGCGGGATCGGCGCCGGCGGACGCTTCGCCTGTATGCCCTCTGTCACCGCGCAGCGGGCTGCGCGGCTGCAGCCGGCTTTTGCGCCGGAGGCTTGGCGGTGGCTTCGGCATTTGCCGGTGCGCCGCTGGGCGTGGATTTCTTTTTCGCGGCTTTCTTGGCGGGCGGCGCGCCGTCGCCGGTTGCAGCAGCCGGTTTCGGCGCCGCTGGGCCGGAGCCAACAGCCGCTTGCTTTGGAGCCGCCGGCTTGGCGGCAGGCGCCGGTGCGATCACCTGTTGCGTTTGAGGCTTCGCGGCTGTGGCCTGACCGGCCGCAGCCGGTGCTGCTGCCGCCGCTGCCGCTGCTACCGGTGCCGCGGCGACAGTCTTCTTTTTGGCTTTCTTCTTCGGGCCGTCAGCGACCTGGACCGGAACCGCGCCCTTAAAGGCGCCGAGGAAAACCTCGACCGGTTCCATCGAGGGCGTGAGCGGGCCCAGCAGCGCCGACGGCTTGTTGTTGGCCGTGCGCAGGCTCGACAATGCAACCGCCTGGGGCGAGTTGGGATCCATGCCGGGCGGCAGCGCGGCTTCGGTATGTTCCTCCTCGTCGAGGTCCTCGGATTCGGCAGCGGGGCGCTTGCGCTTCCTGCCGCAGATTTCGTCGCGCAGATTAGGCGGCGGGTTATCGAGCGCCCTGAGCTGATCGACGGTCGTTCCGGCCGAAGTCAGCCAGTTGAAACCGCCACTCTGGAATCCGCGCTCCAGCATCTGCGCGACCTTTACCGCGCGAACCCCGCCGGACGGCGCGCCCAGCATCACCGCGATCAGACGGCGACCATTGCGCTTTGCGGTCACAACGATGTTGAACCCGGAGGCGCAGATGAAACCCGGTCTTCATGCCGTCGGTGCCGGGATAGCGATCGAGCAGCGTATTGTAATTGCGCATGACGCGCTTGCCGTACTTGATCGCCGAGATGCGCCAGTACATTTCGTATTCCGGCAATTCGCGGTATACGGCGCGGGCAAGGATGGCGAGATCGCGCGCGGAGGTGATCTGTTCGTCGGCCGGAAGTCCGTTCGGGTTGACGTAAGAGGTCTGCGTCATGCCGAGCCGGGCGGCGGCCTTGTTCATCTCGTCGGCAAAGCCTGAAATCGATCCGCCAACGCCTTCGGCGAGAACGACCGACATGTCGTTGGCCGATTTGACCATGATGGTCTTGATCGCGTTGTCGACGGTGATCTGCGAACCGGCCTTGAAACCCATCTTGGTCGGCGCCTGCGCCACCGCATTGGGCGATACCGTGAGCAGCGTGTCGAGCGACAGCTTGCCCGCTTTCACCGCCTTCAGCGTCACGTAGGCGGTCATGATCTTGGTGACCGACGCCGGATACCATTTCTGCGTCGCGTTCTCCTGATGCAGCACGCGGCCGCTATCGGCCTCGATCAGAAGCATGGCCTGCGCCTGGGCCTTGCCGGACGGCAGCGCCGTGAGACCCAAAAGTAGGGCCGCGGCGATGGCGGATTTCGGAACATCGAAGCAGCGGGCCGAAAATGACAATTTCACGAGATGCGGTCCGGTTCTGAGGGAGCGGCCCATCGGAACTTCTGTCGACGGTGAGATGCCGCAATTTAGGCCGAACGAGGCCAGAAACGCAAAGCACAAGGCTCCGGGCAGGTATGTTTTTGCGGCCCCCGCCTTGCTAATTCCCCAAGAAAGCGACCAAAGTTCGGCGAATACCATTGCCGTAAAATCGACGACAATTATCGAGGAAGGCCCGCCATGACAGCCTGTATCGTGGGCTTCGCCCATAGCAAATTCGGAAAGCTGGACGCAGAGACCGTCGAAAGCCTGATCGTGCGGGTGGCGACCGACGCCCTCGCAGATGCCGGCCTCGAGCCGAAAGAGGTCGACGAGATCGTGCTCGGCCATTTCAACGCGGGCTTTTCGGCGCAGGACTTCACCGCCTCGCTGGTATTGCAGGCCTCGCCGGATCTGCGCTTCAAGCGCGCCACCCGGGTGGAGAATGCCTGCGCCACCGGTTCCGCCGCCGTGCATCAGGGCATTAAAAGCATCGAGGCCAAGGCGGCGCGCATCGTGCTGGTGGTCGGTGTCGAACAGATGACCACGACGCCCGCGCCGGAGATCGGGCGCAATCTCCTGAAAGCATCCTATGTGCGCGATGAGGCAAATATCGAGGGCGGCTTTGCCGGCATTTTCGGCAAGATCGCAGGGCTGTATTTTCAGAAATACGGCGACCAGTCCGATGCGCTTGCGATGATCGCCGCCAAGAATCACAAGAACGGCGTCGGCAATCCTTACGCGCAGCTTCGCAAGGATCTGGGATTCGAGTTCTGCCGCCAGGAAAGCGACAAAAATCCGTTTGTCGCCGGCCCTCTGAAGCGCACCGATTGCTCGCTGGTGTCGGACGGAGCTGCGGCGGTCGTCCTTGCCGACGTCGAGACCGCGCTTCGCCTCGACAAGGCGATCGCGTTTCGTGCTGCCAGCCATGTGCAGGATTTCCTGCCGATGGCGAAGCGCGACATTCTGAAATTCGAAGGTTGCAGCCTTGCCTGGAAACAGGCGCTGGCACAAGCGGGCATCGGATTGCACGATCTTTCCTTCGTGGAGACGCATGACTGTTTCACCATCGCCGAGCTGATCGAATACGAAGCGATGGGGCTCGTGCCGGAAGGGCAGGGCGCGCGTGCAATCGCCGAAGGTCTGACGCAGAAAGACGGCAAGCTGCCGATCAATCCGTCCGGCGGGCTGAAGGCCAAGGGCCATCCAATCGGCGCGACCGGCGTGTCGATGCATGCACTTGACCTCGATGCAGCTCATGGACACGGCCGGTGACATCCAGGTGAAGGGCGCCAAGCTCGGCGGCATCTTCAACATGGGCGGCGCGGCGGTCGCGAATTACGTCAGCATTCTCGAGCGGATCAAGTAGCTATTCCGCGGCGTCCTCGGCCTGCGTTTCCTGCTTCTCGCGGACCAGGAATTGCGAGCGCGCGAGATCGGCAAAGGCGCCGTCCTGTTGCACCAGTTCCTCGAAGCTTCCGGCTTCGATCACGCGTCCTTCGCGGAACACGACAATCCGGGTAGCATTGCGGATGGTTGCGAGCCGATGCGCGATCACGAAAGTGGTGCGGTCCTTCATCACCTCGTCGAGCGCGGCCTGCACTTTGGTCTCGGTTTGGGCGTCGAGCGCGGAGGTGGCTTCGTCGAGAATCAGGATCGGCGGATTTTTCAATAGCGCGCGCGCGATCGAGAGCCGCTGGCGCTCGCCGCCGGACAGAAAGCGTCCGCGCTCGCCGACAATGGCGTTGAGCTTGTCGGGATTGCGTTCGACAAAGTCGATCGCCTGGGCGCGGCGCAGCGCCTCCAGCATTTCGGCGTCGGTGGCGTCCGGCTTGCCGACGGTGAGATTCTCGCGCAATCGAGCGATTGAACAGCAGCACCTCCTGGAACACCACGCCGATATTCCGGCGCAACGCCGACAGCTTCATTTCGCGCAGATCGACGCCGTCGATGGTGATGCGACCGGATTGCGGATCGTATACGCGATGCAGGAGCGCGAGCGCGGTGGTCTTGCCGGCGCCGGTCGGGCCGACCAGCGCGATGACTTCGCCGGGTCTCGCGCGCAGAATTGAGATCGGCGATGGCCGGGCGCTTGCCGTCATAGGAAAACGAGACGTCCTCGAAACTCGACTTCGCCCTTCAGGCGGCCGGGGTCGATGGCGTTTGGCGTGTCGCGAACGGCGGGTGTGGTGTCGAGTACGTCGAAGAATTCCTGCAGGCGCGGCGCCACCATGAACACGCTGTTGATGAAGCCCGATACCTGTTCGAGCTTCTGCACCAGCATGGTGGCGAAGCTCATGAACATCACGATCTCGCCGATGGTTGCGAGCCCGTGGAAGAACAGCCAGGTACCGAGCAGGAAGATCGAAAGCAGCGTGATGGTGGTGGCGGCGCGTGTCAGCACCGTCATGATCGCCCACCACGACAACACCGGCATCTGCGCGCCGAGCAACCGCTCGACCACCATGCGCAGCCCCATCACCTCCGCTTCCACGCGCGCGAAGCTCTGCACCAGCGCCACGTTGCCGAGCGCGTCGGACGCACGCTCCGCGAGATCGGAATAGTATTTCTCGACCGAGGCCTGCATCTCGCCGGTCTTGCGCAGCACGTAGGTCGTGAGCAGGGTAAAAATCCCGCACAGCACGATCAGCAGCAGCGCAAGTCGCCAGTTCAGATACAGCGACAGCGGCAACAGTACGAACAGCGAGACCACGGCGGCGAAATTTTCGCGGAAGAAAGACAGCCACAGGCCCCAGAGCGAATCGGTGCCGGTCAGCATCACCTTCATCAGCCGACCGGAATGCGAGCCGCCGTGATAGGCGAGTGGCAATTGCATCACGTGCTCGAAATATTCGGTCAGCACCGCCTGACGCCTGCGATGCGACAAGCGGTCGGCGTGCAGGGCTACGAATACGCCGCAGCCGATGGTGAACAGCCCGAAGGCGGCCCAGGCCGCGAGCAGCGGTACCAGGTTCTCGAAGGTGAGGGTGGAACCCGCCTTCTGTGCGCTGGCGAGCGTATCGACGATGCGTCCGAACAGAACCGGCTCTGCGAATTGTGCGGCTGCGAGCGCTATGTTGGCGAGGGCCAAGAGCCAGCCCAGCCCGGCTTCCGGACCGAGCAGGGCGAGCACGCGGCCGTAGAGATGGATCAACTTCATTTCGCTGGCCGTTCGCTATCTGAATTCGTCATGGAACTTTGTGGGCGTCATCCGGCTCCCTGACAAATTCCAGCCATTCCTGATCATGTTCATAAGACGCGAGAATTGGCTCAAATTTTGCGGGCAATAAACTAGATGTGATCGCGGCCACCACAATCCACAGGCAGCCCATGTCAGAATAGCCCTAACAAGCATACCAAAAATAACACCTTCCAAGATTTGGCGAATGATCAATATACCTACCGAACTGCTGCGAACGCTGGTCGCAGTCGTTGAGCTTCGCAGTTTCACGAAGGCTGCCCATGCTCTCGGTGTCACACAGCCCGCCGTCAGCGCGCAGATCAAGCGTCTGCAATTGTTGCTGGACTGCGAACTCTTCGACAAGAGCGCGCCCGGCGTGAGCCTGACTCCGTCCGGCGAATTGCTGATCAATTACGCGCGCCGGATGCTCGCGATCAACGACCAGATCGTAGAGATGACGGTGCCCAGGCTGGGGTCGCAGCCGCTACGGCTCGGCGTGCCGGGCGAATTCACAGGGCCTTCGCTGCCGCCGATCCTGGCGCGCTTCCGCACGCGCTATCCTGAAATCCGCTTCAACGTGCGCAGCGAGCATTTCGACACGATGTCACGGGATCTGAGGCAAGGCGAACTGGACCTGATGATCGGGCTGTCCGAAAGCGGCATTGTGCTGGATGCCCGCCATCAATGGATGGAGCCGATGGTGTGGGTGCGCGAGCCGAACTTCGATCTCGATCCCGATGCGCCGGTACCGCTCGTCAGCTATGGCGAGGACTGCGCATTTCATCGCGCCGGCATCGCGACGCTCAATGCGGTGCGGCGGCCATTCGAGGTGGTGTTCGTCGGGCCGAGCGAAGCGAGCATCCTCGCCGCGATGAAGGGCGGCCTCGGCGTCAGCGTCATGGCGCGTAGCCGTGCGCGCGCGGCCGGTATAGATATCTGGGAAAATCCTCCGCTGCCGCCAGTTGGCGATCTTTATTGCGGAATCTATCTGGGCGAGACCGGCGATCGGCCGGTCCTGGAGGAGCTCGCCGATGCCATCTTCCATAATCTGGCGCCGAAATCGGCAGAACTGCGGACCCTCGCGTCTGCCGTCGCGACCGGAACGATCGGAAGATTCTGACCGTAGTCGTTATGCGCTAGATTAGTTCTGTGCAAAGCCCGAGCGCTGTGCCCATCCGGTCATGCGCTGCTCCAGCACGGCCATCACCCAGTACATCACGATGCCGAGGACCGCGAGCGCAAGCAGGCCTGCAAAGATCAGCGGCACGTTGAACTGCGCCTGCGCCTGCAGCATCAGGTTGCCGATGCCGTTGTTGGAGGCGACGCTTTCGGACACCACAGTGCCGACAAATGCGAGCGTGATCGCAATCTTCAGCGAACCGAAGAAATAGGGCAACGAGCGCGGGATGCCGACCTTGCGCATGATGTCGAGCTTGGAGGCGCCAAGCGCTTTCAGCACGTCCTCCAGTTCCGGCTCGATGGTAGCGAGACCGGTCGCGACATTGACCACGATCGGAAAGAACGAAATCAGGAATGCGGTCAGCACCGCCGGGATAAAACCGATGCCGAACCACAGGACCAGGATCGGAACCACCGCGACCTTCGGGATCGCGTTGAACCCGATCATCAGGGGATAGATGCCGGCATAGATCGTGCGCGACCAGCCGATCACGAGCCCGAGCAGGAGCCCGAATCCGATCGCCAGGAAAAAGCCGACCATGGTGGATTTAAGCGTAATCCAGGAATTGCGCACGATCGCGGGCCAATAGTCGATGGTGGCCTTGAATACGGCGGTCGGCGGCGGCAGGAAGAATTCCGGGATCTTGAACGCCCGGCAAATGATTTCCCAGATCAGGAACAATGCGATCGTAAAGACCCAGGGCGCGAGCTTGATGAAGACCTTGGAGCGGTTCATTGCCGGGCCTGCACGATATGGCCGCGCAATTCGTGCACGATGTCGCCGAATTCCTTGCTGTAAGTGACTTCGAGGTCGCGCGGGCGGGGTATATCCACTTTGCGCTCAATCAGGATGCGACCGGGCCGCTGCGACATCACGAAGATGCGGTCGGCAAGGAATACGGCCTCGCGCAGGTCGTGGGTCACCAGAACCACGGTAACCCCGCGCTCGGCATGCAGGTCGCGGATCACGCACCACAATTCCTCGCGCGTGAATGCATCGAGCGCGCCGAACGGCTCATCCAGCATCAGGAGTTGCGGTTCGTGGATCAGCGCGCGGCAGAGCGAGGTGCGCTGCTGCATGCCGCCGGACAATTGCCAGGGATATTTGCTGCCGAAGCCGCCAAGCCCGACCGAGGTGAGCAGGGCCTCCGCGCGATCGACATATTTCTGTTTGTTGCGCCGGATTTCGCTTCGATGCGGACGCACGATCTCGAGCGGCAGCAGCAGGTTTTCGAGCGTGGTGCGCCACGGCAGCAGGGTCGGTGCCTGGAACGCCATGCCGGCGATCTTCAGCGGCTGAGTGACCTCGGCATCGGCAACGCGGACATGGCCGGCGAAGGGAAATTGCAGTCCGGTCGCGAGCTTCATCAATGTCGACTTGCCGCAACCGGATGGTCCGACAACCGCGGCGAATTCGCCGCGGTTGATGTTGATGGTGAGGTCCTGGACGGCAAGGACGCCTTCGGGCCCGGCCTGAATCCCGCCGTAGCGGTGACTCACGCCATCAAGCGATACGAAACCGGGCTCCATTGGCGCTCCTTTGGGCTCCCCCAAGCCGAAAGGTCGGCGTCACAATTTGCGATCGGCCGCCGGCGGCAGGAATGACGAGTTCGAAGATTGCTTCGCCCTTCGGCTTGCCGTTCTTGAAGTCGTAGGTGATGGCAATCTGGTCGATCGACTTGTTGAGGCGGTCCATGTCGACGTCGCCGTAGCCGTTCGCCTTCACTTCAGCGGTGAGGATGTTGTCCTTGAGCGCCATCTTCAGGCGTTCGAGTTCGACATCTTTCTTCGCCACGTCATTGCGCTTGATTACGGAATCGACTGCCGTGTCCGGCGATTTCGCGGTTTCCTTCAAGCCCTTCACCAGCGCCGCAAGGAATTTCTTGACCACCTCGGGCTTCTCGGCGGCGAATTTGGGATTCACGATGACGGCGTTGCCGTAGAGATTGACGCCGTAATCGGACATCAGCATCACGACGATGTCATCGGCGGGGACGCCGCGATCCTTCAGGTTGATGTAGGACGAGAACGAGAAGCCGGTGATGGCGTCGACCTGTCCGGCGGCCAGCATCGGCTCGCGCACCGGGAAGCCGACATTCTCGATCGTGACCTTGGACGGATCGATGCCGTTGGCCTGGGTAAAGATCTTCCATTGCGCATAGGCGCCGTCTGGTGCCGGCGCGCCCAGCTTCTTGCCTTCGAGGTCCTTCGGCGCATTCACGCCACGGCTTTTCCGGCCCACGATCGAGAAGGCCGGCTTGTTATAGAACATGAAGATGGCCTTGAGCGGCACGCCCGGATTGGCATCGCGAAACTTGATCAGCGAATTGATGTCGCCGATGCCGATATCGTAGGTTCCCGAAGCCACCCGATTGAGCGGCTCGAGCGAGCCGCCGGCGGTGTCGATGGTGACATCGAGGCCTTCGGCTTTGAAATAGCCCTTGTCGATCGCCACCAGGAATGGGGCCGCGGGGCCCTCGAATTTCCAGTCCAGCGAGAATTTCACGGGGGTCTGCGCTTGCGTGGCGCCGGCAGTCAGAGCCAGTGCCGCCGCGACCAGACCAGCGCGTCCGAGGCGGGTGAACGTGATCGTCATTGTATCTTCCCCTTGCAGGCGTGGGCGTTTGGCCGTTGCGGCCAGCATTCGCTTTACCTGCTAGCAAAGAGCATGCCGCAATAAAGTGCAAGGCGGTGCGACAGTTCGACTGACCGCCTGATTTGAGGCGGCCTCTGACGCTAAATTGGGCGGTCTGCGGATCAATTGACTTGCACATTGGCATTACCGCATCTTGACCCCGATACAGGGAGCGGTCGGATGAAGGGTCTGCAGGGCGATCGGTTCGTGCGTAACGCCTGGTATGTGGCCGCCTGGAGCCAGGAAGTCGGCCGCACCCCGCTGGCCCGAAGATTCTTGGCGAGCCGCTGGTGTTTTTTCGCAAGCAGGACGGCACGCCGATCGCGTTCATCGACCGCTGTCCGCACAAGCTTGCGCCGCTGTCGCGCGGCGAAGTTATCGGCGACCTGCTGCAATGCGGTTATCACGGCATGCAATATGACAGCAGCGGCCGCTGCGTGCGCGTGCCGGGTCAGCCGCCAATTCCGCCGGCGGCGCGGCTTCAGTCTTTTCCGCTGGTTGAGAAATACAACGCGATCTGGATCTGGATGGGCGCGCCTGAACGCGCAGACAAGTCGTCAATCATCGACATCCCCGAGCACGGCGATCCGAAATGGGGATTGGTCGACGGGCAATATCTTCACTTCGCGACCAATTACTTGAACCTCACCGACAATCTCGTCGATCCCGCGCACACGACCTATGTGCATCAGCGCACGATCGGCAATTCCGGCGGCGAAGATGTGCCGGTCCAGGTCGAACATGACGACGGGCATGTCGTTGCATATCGCTGGGTGCAGGGCGCCGAGCCGGTCCCGATCATGAAGACTTATGGCAAGTTCGCGGGCATGATCGACCGTTGGCAATATTATCATCTCAAACTGCCTTCCACGTCGTTTGTCGACTTCGGCGCCACCAACGCCGGAAGCGCGATGAACGAAGCCGCCAAGGAAAATGCCTTCCGCTCCTTCACCTACAATCTGCTCACGCCTGAAACCGACAAGAGCACGCATTATTTCTGGCTTCACTTGCGCAACTATGGGGTCGGCGATCGTGCGGTGGATGCGGATATCGCGCGGCTCTATGCGCTGACCTTCGAGGAAGACCGCGATATTCTGGCAGCGATCCAGGAGCAGCAGGACCTCACCGGCGTGCGCGAATATGTCAGGCTTGCGATCGACCAGGCGCCGCAGCGTGCGCGATTGATGATCCAGCGCATGATCGATGCCGAGCAGCCGCCGGCGCGGAGCGTTGCGTCCCAATCTTTGTAAATGTGCTAATATCCAGACCGTAACAGCGCGGAGCCAGCGCATGAACGAACTCATGCTCCCGGCCTTTTCCGCCCCCTACGCGCCGCCGGACGAAGCCTTCGCGCGCGCCTGGCTGTCGCAGCCGCAAGACCCAGAGGCCGACAGACGCAGCGATGCGCTTGCGACGCGTCTGATCGAGGCGATCCGCTCGCATGCCGGCGGGCTCGGCGGTATCGACGATTTCCTGCATGCCTATTCGCTATCGACCCAGGAAGGGCTGGCGCTGATGGTGCTGGCGGAAGCATTGCTGCGCGTGCCGGATGCCGCGACCGCCGACCGGCTGATCGAAGACAAGCTTTCGGGCCGCGACTGGTCGCATCCCGACCATAAGGGCGACACGCTTTTGGTCTCGGCCTCGGCCTGGACGCTCGGCGTTACAGCGCGGCTGGTCGCGCCGGGCCAGACGCCGGAAAACATCATCGAAAGTCTCGCCAAGCGAGTAGGGCTTCCGGCGGTCCGGCTCGCGACGCGGCAGGCGATGCGGCTGCTCGGCTCGCATTTCGTGCATGGCCAGACCATTGCCGAGGCTTTGGAGCGGGCGAAGTCAGACGAAGAATCGCGTTTTTCGTTCGATATGCTTGGGGAGGGCGCGCGTACGGCCGCCGATGCCGCGCGCTATTTCAATTCGTATGCGCATTCGATCGACGCTATCGGGCGCTCGTCCAAGGCCAAAGGATTGCCGGAGCGGCCGGGAATTTCGGTCAAGCTGTCGGCCTTGCATCCGCGCTACGAGGCCGTCTCGCGCAAGCGGGTGATGAAGGAACTTCCGCCGATTGTGCTCGATCTGGCGCGCAAGGCGAAATCGCACGACCTGAATTTCACCGTCGATGCGGAAGAAGCCGACCGGCTCGAATTGTCGCTTGAAGTGATCGGAGCCGTGTTGAGCGATCCTTCGCTTGCGGGATGGGAAGGCTTCGGGCTTGCGGTGCAGGCCTATCAGAAACGCGGGCCGGCGGTGATCGGCTGGCTGAACGACACCGCGCAGGCGCTGTCACGCCGGCTGATGATCCGTCTGGTCAAGGGCGCCTATTGGGACACCGAAGTGAAGCGCGCGCAGGAGCGCGGGCTCGCCGATTATCCGGTATTCACCCGCAAGGCGATGACCGACTGGTGCTATCTCGATTGCGCACGTCTGCTGCTCGTCTCGCGGCCGCGGCTTTATCCGCAATTCGCCACCCACAACGCGCTCACGGTCGCGAGCGTGATCGAAATGGCGGGCGGTGTCGGCGGCTATGAATTCCAGCGACTGCACGGCATGGGCGTCGAACTCTACGACGCATTGCGCGCCGAATATCCGGACGTCGAGTGTCGTGTCTATGCGCCGGTCGGCGGACATCGCGATCTGCTGGCCTATCTGGTGCGGCGATTGCTGGAGAACGGCGCCAATACCTCGTTCGTGTCGGTGTCGTCCGATCCGGACATTCCGATCGCGACTCTCCTGAAACGGCCGCGCGCCTGGATCACGTCACCCGAACAGGCGCGGCATCCGAAAATCCCCCTACCACGCGATCTGTACGAGCCGGAGCGGCGCAATTCTCCGGGCGTGGAATTCGGTGACCGCGCAAGTCTCGATGCGCTGCTCGCCGAAATCGCAGATGCGAAGCCTGCGACCTCCGCGCATTCGATTGCGGACGGCGATCCGGTGGCTACGGCCGCGAAAGGTTTTGCGCATTGGGCAGCGACACCGGTCAATGTGCGGGCGCGCACGCTCGAACGAATGGGCGAACTTCTGGAAGCGAGGCGCGGCATCTTCCTTGCTCTATTGCAGAGCGAGGGCGGCAAGACGCTCGACGATGCCGTGGCCGAATGGCGCGAGGCAATCGATTATTGCCGCTATTATGCCGTGCAGGCGCGCCGAACTTTAATCCCGCAGCCGATGCCAGGGCCGACCGGCAAATCGAATGAGCTGCGCTATCGCGGGCGTGGCGTGTTTGTTTGTATTTCGCCGTGGAATTTTCCACTGGCGATTTTCTTAGGGCAGGTCACGGCGGCGCTCGCCGCCGGCAATGCGGTCGTGGCGAAACCCGCCGAGCAGACTCCGGTCATCGCTTATGAGGCGGTGCGGCTCCTGCACGAAGCGGGCATTCCGAACAGCGCGCTGCAATTCGTTGTCGGCGATGGCACGGCCGGTGCGAAACTGATCAGCGATCTGCGCGTTGCGGGCGCTGCGTTCACAGGTTCAACGGAAGTCGCCCATATCATTAACCGCACGCTGGCGAGCAAAGACGGGCCGATCGTGCCCTTCATTGCCGAGACCGGCGGCATCAATGCCATGATCGTCGATGCCACGGCTTTGCCGGAGCAGGTGACCGACGATGCGGTGAACTCCGTGTTTCGCTCCGCCGGCCAGCGCTGCTCGGCGCTGCGGCTTCTGTGCGTGCAGGAACATGTCGCCGATCATATTTTCAAGATGATCGAAGGCGCGGCGCGCGAACTCGTACTGGGCGATCCGCACGATCCGGCGACGCATGTCGGGCCGGTGATTGACGAGGAATCGAAAGCGCGCCTCGACCAATGGATTGTCGAACACGCAAAGCAGGTGCGCTATCGCTGGGACAGCGATCACGAAATGCCTTCGCGCGGCTTGTTTGTACCGCCGACCATCATTGAACTGAACAGCGCCGCCGACCTGAAGGAAGAAGTGTTCGGGCCAATTCTGCATGTGGTGCGCTTTCACGCGCACGACCTGGACAAGCTGCTGGACGATATCGAAAGCAACGGCACCGGGCTTACGCTCGGGATTCATTCGCGCATCGATGCGCGTGTCGCGCTGATCGCCGACCGGCTCGCGAACGGCAACGTCTACGTCAACCGCAACATGATCGGCGCTGTGGTCGGTACCCAGCCCTTCGGCGGCGCGCGGCTCTCCGGCACAGGGCCGAAGGCTGGCGGTCCGAACTATCTGCGGCGCTTCGCCACAGAGCAGGTGGTGACGATCAACACCGCGGCCGCCGGCGGCAATGCGAGCCTGCTTGCGAGCGACGAGTAGCTAAACACGCCGCTCAATTTTTCGTGCGCCACAACAAGGTCGCGTGAATGAATGTTCGTGCAGCCATCGCAGCGCGACATTACGAAAACATAATCCCTGCGCCACTCGCGGCGCCAAAATCGCATCCCAAATTCTTCGTACGAGCTGTCAAACCGGCGGGACAAAGCCGGGTGTTCAAACTTGCGGTTCAATGCTGCACGTGCCCGATGCCCGTTAACGGCGTCGGGCCTTTTTCTGGTCTCGCCTCAATCGTTAACGAATGGCGGATCTGTGTCGAGTATCGTCATGCGTGTGGGCGGTTCGCTCAGGCGCCTCTTTCGGTCGGCCGAGAGGCGAAAAGTCGTCGCACCAGAGGTGCGCCGCATTCCCAAGCGCCGCCGATCGGGCTATTGATCCGTCCCCTCCGTCGTCCGCCAAGGGCGCCATTCTCCTGACAGGATATCGGGCTCCCCATGCTCCGCCGGATGTATGACTGGTGCGTCGCCGCGGCCTACAAGCCGTTCGCGCCGTGGATCATGGGCGCGGTGTCGTTCGTCGAGAGCTCGATCTTTCCGATCCCGCCGGACGTGATGCTGATCCCGATGTCGCTCGCGCGGCCGGACCGGGCTTACTATTTCGCGTTTCTGTGCACCTGGACCTCGGTCGCCGGCGGCGTCGTCGGCTATGCGATCGGCGCGCTGCTCTATGACTCGGTCGGGCAGTGGCTGATCACGCTCTATGGCTATGGCGACAAGGTGGACGCCTTCCGGCAGGCCTACGCCGAATACGGCATGTGGATCATTCTGCTCAAGGGGCTGACACCGATCCCCTACAAGATCGTCACGATCACATCGGGCTTTGCCGGCTACAATCTGCCGCTCTTCATCCTGTTCTCCGTGATCGCGCGGGCCGGCCGGTTTTTTCTGCTCGCCTTCCTGCTGCATCGCTATGGCGAACGGGCGCGGACCATCATCGAGGAGCGGCTCGGGTTCTGGGTCACGCTCGTGGCTATCGGCATGGTCCTCGGCGTCGCTGCCGCGATGTATTTGTTCTAAAGAAGCCCTGCGGATTTCTCATTTCTGCCATCCATGCGACATATGGTGCGGCCCGGCGGTGTTGTTACGCGGTAATAGAGATATCGCCGAATTCGCTCGATGGCTCATTTGAACCCGCACGAAATCCCGATGCGATCCGCCAATTGCGGGTGGAGCATGATGCTTGCCGCGGTTTTGCTGCTGATCGAAGGCGCCCCCGCCTTTTCTCAATCCCAGCCGCCGCTCGCAGCACAATCCTTGCCACACGCCGTGCCCCAGGGTCAGCCTCTGGCCGTGCAGGGTGCGCCGCTGCCGCCCGCAGCCCAGCCGCCTGCGGAGGAAGCGCCGCGCCAACCGGACGGCTTCTTCGATCAACTCAAACGCTCCTGGGACAAGTCGGCGGCGGATTTCAAGCAGAGCGTCGAAGAGCAGAACGCCAAATGGCGCGAACTGAACGCCAAGAACGAAAAGGCAGCGAAGGATGCCGCCGCGGCCTCGCGCGAAGCCGCCGCGGCTTTCAAGAATTTGTCGAATGCCCGGATGGTGGAAGGGCGTCAGGTTTGCGAACCGGCGGCCAATGGTTCACCCGATTGCCAGACCGCGGCCGAAACGCTTTGTCGCAGCAAGGGCTTTGCGACCGGCAAGAGCGCGGATATCACGACCAGCCGCAAATGTTCGATCCGCGGCATGCTGCACCGCGACTCCAGCGAGTGCAAAGTCGAGACTGTCATGATCAAGGCGGCGTGCCAGTAGGGCGGCGCTGTCATTGCCGGGCTTGACCCGGCATTCCATCCCCTGCGAACTGTGTTTTCACTCTCGCCTGTTGATGCGCGGGGCATAAGGCGTCTTCGACGGCTATGCCCGCGCATGACGAGGGCCGGGAGAGTATTTGACGAGTGCGGGAGCTTTTCAGATGAATCTCTATGCCAAGCTGGCCGAACGTGAGGCTGCCGCGCGTCCCATCCGCATCGGCATGATCGGTGCGGGCAAATTCGGCACCATGTTTCTCACGCAGGTGCGGCGCACTCCCGGGATGCACCTCGCCGGCCTTGCCGACCTCAATGTTGAGCGCGCGCGAAGCCAGCTAGCCTCGGCGGGATGGGACGCGCCGCAACATGCTGCATCCTCGCTTGGCGAAGCGCTGAATACCCGCGCGACCTTCGTCACCGATAATGCCGAGGCGCTGATCGAATGCCCGGAGATCGACGTGATCGTGGAAGCGACCGGCGATCCCAAGACCGGCATCCGCTTCGCGCTCGCTTCGATCGCGCACGGCAAGCATATCGTCATGGTCAATGTGGAGGCCGACGCGCTGGCAGGGCCGCTGCTGGCGCGAAAGGCGCGAGCGGCCGGCGTCGTATACAGTCTCGCCTGGGGCGACCAGCCGGCGCTGATCTGCGAGCAGGTCGACTGGGCACGCGCCTGCGGCTTCAAGGTGATTTCGGCCGGCAAAGGCACGCGCTACCACCCGAGCTATCACCGCTCCAATCCGGACACGGTGTGGGACATCCTCGACAAATATCTGCGCATCGACGACCGCGCCTCGATCAATCCGAAGATGTTCAATTCCTTTATCGACGGCACCAAGTCGGGCATCGAGATGACGGCGGTATGCAACGCTACCGGACTCGTGCCGCAGACCAACGGGCTCTCATTCCCGCCGGCGAGCCGGTTCGAACTCGCCGATATATGCAAGCCAAAGAGCGAAGGCGGCGCGCTGGAAAAATCCGGCGTGACCGAAGTGGTGTCGTCGGTGGACCGGCAAGAGCGCGACGTCCCGCATCATCTGGCGATGGGCACCTTTGTCGTGTTCGAGGGCGAGAGCGACTACGCGCGCAAGTGCTTCCGGGAATATCACCTGATGCCGGATGCCAGCGGTCACTTTGCGGCGCTGTACCGGCCTACGCATATGATCGGGCTGGAACTCGGCATTTCAGTTGCCTCGGTCGCCTTGCGCGGCGAGCCGACCGGAACGCCAACCGGCTTTCATTCCGATGTGGTCGCAACCGCCAAGCGCGATCTGAAGGCGGGCGAGATGCTGGACGGCGAGGGCGGCTTCTGCGTCTGGGGGAAGCAGTCACCCGCCCAGGCTTCGCTCGATGCCGGGATGCTGCCGCTTGGGCTGGCGCATCAGGTGCGGCTGATGCGCGATATCGCGGAAGGCACGTCACTGCGCTGGGCCGATGTCGAAGTTGACTCGGCCGACCTTGCGGTGCGAGTGCGGCGCGAGATGGAAGCGGCTTTCGGTCGCAGGAACGCTGCATAGATCACAATGATTTCGGATCGAAGGGATCCAAAATCACAAGCGCGATCGATAACCTACCGCGGTATGACGATCAGCTGCACTGCCGCCTTGTCTTCACCACCACTTCACCGCCCGCTTTGATGATGCGCCTCGTGACCAGCGGGCAATTTGCGTTTGCTGCGGGTGCGCTGTCGCAGACCCGGCGGGTCGTGACCGTGCCGCCGACGCTATCCTTCACCATCCGGCAGGCCGCGCGCTCGACGTGATTCGGCGCCGACAGGCCCGGATTGGCGAGATGCGCCTTCGCCTGCGGCATCGAAAACAACAGGAGGCTCGTGCCGATCGCAGCGAAAGTCAGTCGCATGGTTGCTCCCCTTGCAGCGGTTACCCTGCGCACAATGTTGCGGGTCCGTAAATGTCGTGGAAAGTCTGGCTGTCACCGGCGCAGATCATCAACCATACGCCCCGCACAACGCCGCAGGTTTAGACTTGAACGCGGTAATCCGCTATGACGCAGGCGCAGTGAGGGGCCGAATCCTTTTTATGACGATTCTCGGAAATCCGGTGAACGGTACCGGCCAGCGCTCCCGGCGCTGGACTATTGCCGCCAAGCTTCTGCTCGCCTTCGTCGTGATTGCGACCCTGACCGCGACTGCGGCTCTGGTCGCGGTGCTGCAATTCGGTCAAATCGAGCACGCCATGGGCCGGCTTACCGGCGAGAGTCTGCCGGCAGTCAAATTCGCGCTTGCGGTCGAATCGAATGCGCGGGCGATCTCTGCGGCCGGCGCGCAACTTGCCGGTGCGACCTCCGAGGAACAGCGCTTTTCGCGCATGAGCGAGGCGACCGAACGGACCGGCCAGCTCTGGTCGGCGCTGTCGCAATTGCGTGAGGCGACCGATGATCAAGCCGCGATCGAACGGCTGCAGGCGCTGATCGCGCAGATCGACGGGCAGATCGGACAGCTCGACCAGACCGTTCGCGACCGGATTTCGTTCCGCTCCGCGCTCGATCTCGCCATTGCCCGTCTCACCCGTGACGGCGGCACGCTGGCCGAGCTTCTGCTGCTGCTGCCGCGGCAGACCGATACGGTGCAACTCGCTGTGAACGGTCTGCGCGGCGACACCTACCGGTCCGTAGGCTTGCTCTATCGATCGGCGACTTCGCTCGACCTGAAGACCGTGGCGGAGGGGCAAACCCAATTCGACGCAATTCACGCTCGCTTCGATGACGCTCTTAAGTTTTTTATGGCCGACCCATCCGTCGACAGGGCTCAGGCCGACCCGATCGAGGCGGCGGCGAAATCTGTGATGGCGCTCGGGTCGCCAGGCGGCGGGATTTTTGCGCTCCGCAAATCGGGCCTCGAAAAGCAGGCCACCGCCGCGAATTTGCAGGACGCGCTGGATAAATCCGCGGCCGATATGCAGACGCTGGTTTCGGCCCTGGTCGCGCGCGCCGAAAACGAAGCCGCCGAGACCACCGTTGTTACCAAGACAGCGCTCGACAATACCCGCTTCTGGCTGATCGGCATTTCGTTGCTGAGCCTCATAGTTGCGATCTTCATCGTTTGGTTCTTCGTGCTCCGCTACATCATTGCGCGGCTGCGGCATCTCACGCGATCGATGCTGGCGGTCGCGAGCGGGCAGCTCGACGCGGAACTGCCGCCGTCGGGTCACGACGAACTCGGTGATATGAGCCGCGCTCTGGTCGTGTTCCGTGACAATGCGCGGGAAATACGCAAAGCGCGCGAGGAGGCCGAAGAAGCGCGCCATCAGGCCGAGGCCGCCTCGCGCACCAAGTCGGCGTTTCTCGCCAATATGAGCCACGAGCTGCGCACGCCGCTCAATGCCATCATCGGCTACAGCGAAATACTGCGCGAGGACGCGCAGGACCGCGGCGACAAGGCGAGCCAGGCGGACCTCGTCAAGATCGAGACCGCCGGCAAGCATCTGCTAGGTCTGATCAACGACATTCTCGATCTCTCCAAGATCGAGGCCGGCCGCATGGACCTGCACCTGGAAGAGGTCGATCTCGCGAAGCTTGCTGCCGAAGTGAAAATGCTGGTCACGCCGCTCATGGACAAGAACGGTAACCGGTTCGAGATCGAGGCGCCGGCCGATATCGGCACGATGAATGTCGACCTCGTAAAGCTGAAGCAGAGCCTGATCAACCTGCTGAGCAATGCCGCCAAATTCACCAAGGGTGGATTGGTGAAGCTGACGATGACGAAATCGAAGTCGGATACAGGCCGCACTATGTTCAGTTTTGCGGTGAAGGGGAAGAATTGAAATAGTCGGAAGGATTTCTGCGACGCTTTGAACGGAGAATTCCGGGCATGGTATTCTTTGTTGCGAAAAGGCTCATGTCCTTGAAAGGACTTGTGTTTCTTGCGGTGATTTTGACCGTCGGTGTTTGCAAGAGCGCGGCTCAGATATCGCCACCAAAAGACATTGAGCCGCCAAAGGACATTGAAATTGTCGGCGTGCCTCTGACGGCTTGGGTTGCCTCGCGGGACCATGCGCTGCCGGACACTCTTCCAGACTTTGCTACGGATGAAGCGCGCCGAAAGAACTTTGCTTCATTCGTTCAGGCGCTCGCGGACAAGGATTGGAACGCGGCACTCGTCCTTGCTTCGTCTCTTTCCTATCAGCTTGTCGCGATTCAGGAGAAAGGCAATTGGTTTGTGATTGCGTCCGATCATAGCGGCGCGGGAAGAGACCCGACCATTGTCATCAACCTCGCGCCGCGGCTCGATGCGGTTTTTGAGGCACCGCACGCTTCGTTCGAGCGGGGAACCGCGGAGCAGGCCACAGTGCTGTTGCGGGAACTAGGCGGTCGCGCTGCGATCATTTCCGGCGCGCATCGCTGTGCGAGCAGGAAATTCACGGCTTGCGACGGCCGGACAGCAGTGTGCGGCACGTTGGAAGCCTACCGGGATTCCGATCCGGGCCATAACACGGACGCTTTGTTCCATCTCGCTCACATGACCCTGGCTGAACGCTGGAAAAATGCCGTCGTTTTTTCTCTGCACGGCATGAAGGAAGATAACGACGGCGTTCGAACCTCGCTGATAATCTCGAATGGCATTCGCGCGCCCGATCGGGATCAAGCGACTTTCGCTACCAGATTGAGACAAGGATTGGACTCGCAGATGACGCCACCCGGCACGGTGGTGAGTTGCAATTGGCCTGCGGACGAGGCTTACAATTATCGCAAGCTTTGCGGATATACCAATGTGCAGGGGCGGCAAATAAACGGCGACCCCAATGCCTGCAAAGAAAGTGTGGATCAGGGAACCGGCCGGTTCATACACATGGAACAGGACTGGTCGTTGTTGAAGCCTTATGCACAAAATTGGTCTCAAATCGAACGGCATCAGATCGGCAGCAGTCTGATCAAGGCGCTCGAGAATATTCTGCCTCCGATTTGAATTTTGCCGTCCGCGCGTTGCCGAAGTAAAGGCACGCGCACGCGAATCGATCCGTCGCCAGTTCGCTCTCTACCGCTTCCGGGTTAGCTGTGCGCAGACCGTTCGTGCTCGCGCACCGGCCTCCGAGTAGCAATAGTCGAGCGTGTCGGGGTTGACGAGTGAGAATGAATAATAGCCCTCTTCATCGGAGCCGACCATCAGGCGGCCGTTTGGCGTGAAGGCGCCCCACAGATCCTCCTTCACATCGCCGCCCTTGTTGGAGCGATTCAGATAGCCCTTGAAGGTTCGGCCCTTCTGTTCGGTGATGACGAGTGTCGCGAGGCCATCGCGGTAGCCTTCGACCTTGGCGATCCGTTCGCGCTGTCCGGTCCAGGTTCCGACCAGTGAAAGCTCCTGGGCGGAGGCGCAACCGGTCATGATGAAGGACGCTGCGATGGCAGCGAGGACGCATTTTGTCATGATAAGTTCCCTGGCATCTGTGGCTGCGAAACTCCGGGATCGATACCAACGAAAAAGGGGCCGCCTGCCTGTCCACAGGCGACCCCCGCAACGGTATACGAGACATCAACGGTCTCGACGGTAGCACGGTCGGTCAGAACATCCCGTTCTTGTTCAGCGCCTTTTCCGGTTCCGGGATCGGTTGCACCGCGTCCCAATGTTCCAACACCTTGCCGTTATCGTCGAGGCGGAACAGATCGAAGATCGCGTTGCCGCGCGTGCCCGGCTCGCGCACCGCATGCACATGCACGATCACGTAATTGCCGTCGGCAAAGACGCGCTTGATTTCGCTCTTGTTGTTCGGAAACTTATCGCGCAGAAAATTGATGAAGCCCTTGATGCCTTCAAGCCCATCGGCGCCGATCGGGTTGTGCTGGATATAGGTGGCGCCGACATATTTCGAGGCTTTATCGAAATCCTTTTCGTTCAGCACCGCATTGTAGAACTCGACCACGTTCTTCTTGTTGCGCTCCATCTTTGCGGCGTCGGTCTGCGCCTGCACCGGCGGCGCAGCCATGACGAATGCGAACATTGCTGCAATGGCCAAAAATCTTTGGATCATTTCGTCCTCCCGTTCGCTTGCGAAGCAATACGCAAGCTGCATTTTTGTGCCAAAAGGCTATCGGTGCCCCGACGCTCCGTCAATTATGGAGATGTGTCGCAGGCTCCTGCCCAATGTGTCGCGGCTTGCTTGCGGTTGTTGGGCTCGCGAACCTGCGGGCGCTGGCGGAAGGGGCGAAAATCGCGACCAGGTATTTGTGGGGGCGCGCCTAGATCACGATGATTTTGGATCGACCCGATCCAAAATCATAAACGTGATCGAATTCTAGTAGTTTAGAACATGATGTTGTCCGAAAGCCGCTTCACACGTTTCGGCATCATGCTCTAGCGCGTGACCATGTTAGAACTCTGCGCCACCCGACAGGAGGTTCGACATGATCGGTCGTCCGGGAATGCTGGCAATGCTCGTTCTTGCCTCGCTCCTGAGCTGCGGGACGACCGCATCGGCGCAAAGCCGTCACGCCCTGGTCGTCGGCATCGATGCCTATCGCAATGTCGCGCAGCTGAGCCGCGCAGTCGCGGATGCGCGCGCGATGAACGCTACGCTGCAAGGCCTCGGCTTCAAGACGCGGCTGGTCGAGAATCCGGATCGCAACGCGATGAGCGTCGCGCTCGCGGGTTTCGAGGAATCGATCGAGAAAGGCGACACCGCTTTCGTGTTCTTCGCGGGACATGGCATCGAAATAGCGGGCCAGAATGTGTTGCTGCCGGCGGACGTTCCCGACCCGGGACGCGCTTCTTCCGGCATCCTGCGCGATGCCGGCTTAAACACCGCAACGCTGATCGAGCGCATTACCGCGCGCGGAGCGCGTTCTGCCTTCTTCGTGTTCGATGCCTGCCGCGATAACCCTTACGCGCAGGCGGGCAATACCCGTGCGGTCGGCTCGTCTCGCGGGCTTGCGCGTACCGAAGCACCGGAAGGCGTGTTCGTGCTGATGTCGGCCGGACTCAATCAGCAGGCGCTCGACAGTCTGAACCAGCCCGGTAATTCGAATGTCGACCGAAATCCGAATTCGGTCTTTACGCGCGTGCTGCTGGAGGAAATGGCGCGGCCCGGGCTTTCCCACATCGTGCTGGCCAAGGCCGTGCAAACGCGAGTGCGGGACCTCGCGCGCAGCGTCAATCATGCGCAGGTTCCGGCGTTCTACGATCAGATCATCGGCGACGTGGTGTTGCGGCCCGATGGCACGCCGCCCGCATCGCGGGATACGGCCGCCACGATCCCGCGGCCGCAGTTTCCGTCACCGCCGGCTGCGAGACCCGCCGCCCTGTCCTTCGATATCGGTGCGCGCTGGTATGTGCGCGAATCCTCCGCAAGCGGCCTCATCTTCGATGGCGTGTGGACCCGCACTGGCCCGCGCACGCTCAAGGCCGAGTGGCGCGACCGAGCATCGGGTGCAACGCTCTCCGACACGATCGAGATCGAGAGTCAGAGCGGCAACGCCGTGGTGCTGTATCGCTCCGGCGTGAACGGCCGATATTACGGGGCGCTGTCGCCTGATGGGCGGCTGATCGCGGGCCACGCGTCCTGGTACGGAGCCGGCGACCGATGGGCTGCCGAGATCCGCACGGACGAAGGTCCGGCGACCCCGCAGGCCGCAACTCAAATCACGGAGCCGAAGCCGCTGCCGCCGTTAAAACTCGGGGCCCGCTGGATCGTGCGCGAGACCGGGGCGAACGGCGCAGTCTATGAAGGCGTCTGGACGGTAACCGGACCGCGTACGATGAAAGCCGAATGGCGCGCTGTTGGATCGAACGACACCATCACCGACACGATCGATGTGGAGAGTCAGTATGGCAACGTCGTTGTGCTCAACAGGGCGGGAATCAAGGGACGTTACTTCGGCACGATCTCGGACGGCGGCAAATTCATCCAGGGCAATGCGTCGTGGTACGGACCGGGCGACCGCTGGAGCGCGGAGGTCCGGTAAAACTCGGTAGGCGCGCTTGAAACACATCTTGTTGATCCTTCCAGCAGGGCAGGAGGCCCGGCTGCTGCGACCGCGCGGTATAAAGTGGCGCGCCGCGAACAAAGCATCGCCTTGTTTCTCGTGCATGCAAGCGGGGAAGGTTCGGGGTGAACAACCTGCGGCCGAGCTGATGCGAATGCTTACGTCGCTTGAGGCTTTGATCCTCTCGATTTTCGTGGGACTTTGCATCCCGTATTCCTAAGGGTTCAGGGCATGGCCTATTCAAAATTATCGCCCGCCATCGCGCTGTGGGTGAAGCTTGCCGTCTTGTCGCTTGTCATCGCAGGCGTGCTGACAGCTGCTGCGACGTTTTTCAGGTCGCCGACGCCGCAGAAGGAGCAGGCCGCGCTCGTTGTTGTTCCTTCCGATCCGCGTACCGTTACCAGCGATCTTCGTGCGCTTCCCAGTGAACCGCGCGCCGAGCCTGATCCGGCGCGTCCGATCCCCAATGCGGCGCGTACCGCCCCCAACGACGATCGTGCCGTTTCCAGCGAACAGCAGGCCACCCTTTCGAGGGAAGTTTCGGTCAAGGGCATGAAGCTCGCGATCATGAAATACAGCGACAAGGAATCCGCGGCCTATGCCAATCAGCTGATCGAGGTATTCCGAAAATCCGGTGCGCAGGTCCAGACTTTGCTGGTCGGGATTTCGGACGACCCTGCTGCAGGCGTTGTTCTCGACCGCAATGGCGGCGAAACGGATCGTATCGCCGCCTATCTTGCGAAAGCCCAGATACCCTTCACCATTGGTCAGGCCGCTTCCGTGCCCAGCAGTGCCCGCGTCGCCTTCAGCGGGGTCCCGATCGTCGTGGTCGGGCTGAAGCCGTAGCGCCTCCTTGAAATTCCCGGCCGATTGGGATTGTCTCCGGGCGCTGAAAAGCCTGCGGAAAGGGAGCGCCTCGTGCTGAAATTCGGAATATTCGACCACCTTGACTCCGACGGCACGCCGCTCGGCGACATGCTGGAGAACCGGCTGAAGCTGGTTGAAGTGATGGATCGCGAGGGTTTCTACGGCTTCCACATGGCCGAGCACCATTCGACGCCGCTCGGCTGGGTGCCATCGCCGAGCGTCTTCGTGTCGGCCGCGATCCAGCGGACGCAGCGCCTGCGCATCGGACCTCTGGTCTATGTGCTGCCGATGTATCACCCGCTACGGGTCTATGAAGAAGTCTGCATGCTCGATCACATGAGCAAGGGCAGACTGATGTTCGGCGTCGGCCGCGGCGCCGCCCTGGTCGAGCACCAGCGCTACGGCGTCGACCCGGCGCAGGCGCCCGCCATGTATCACGAAGCCTTTGCGGTGATCATGAAGGCCTGCGAATCCGACGTGCTGAATTTCGAAGGCAAGTTCTACAATTTCAAGGACTACCTGGTTCAATCGAAGCCGGTGCAGCGCCCACATCCGCCGATCTGGTATGGCGCGCCGAATGCCGACGCGATCGGCTGGGCCGCGCCCAATTCGGTCAATGTAGTTTCGCTTGGGCCTGCCGCGCGCGCCCGCGCCATCACTGACCGCTACCGCAAGGACTGGGCGGAACTTGGCCGCAAGGCATCCGAAATTCCGATGATGGGCGTCACTCGTCATATCGTGGTGGCGCCGAACGATGCCGAAGCCAAGGCGATGGCGCGCCCGGCCTATGCGATCTGGCGCGAGGCGATCGAGATGCTGTGGGCGCGTTCGGGCGTGAATTTCCCGCTGAGCCCGGTCTATCCCAAAACCTTCGACGAACTGGAAGCGATCGGCCACGGCATCGCGGGCTCGCCTTCGACCGTGCGCGATTATGTCGGCAGGCTGCATCAGGAAAGCGGGATCAATTACGTGCTGGCGCAGATGATGTTCGGCAATCTCGGCTTCGAGCAGGCATCGACGTCGATCCGGCTGTTCGCGCAGGAGGTGATGCCGGCTTTTGCGGCGCGCGCGGCGGCGTAGATGGCACGCACAATGGCCAAGCGGGTTTTGATCCTTCCGGGCGACGGGATCGGCCCTGAGATTCTCGCGCAGTCCCGGCGCGTGATGGAATGGTTCGCTGCGAATCGCAATCTCGCGATCGATCTTCGCGAAGAGCATTTCGGCATTCCCGCATGGCGCGCGCATGGCTCGCTTCTGCGCGACGAGACCTGGGCGGAGATCGAGGCGGCCGACGCAATCCTGTTCGGGGCGATTGGTTCGCCCGAATACGACACCATCCCGGGGGCACGCGAGGGCACCGGCCTCCTGCGCATGCGGGTGGAGCTCAATCTCTACATCAATCTGCGGCCGGTGCAGGCGATGTCGGCGCTTGCGGCGATCTCGCCGCTCAAGCCGGAAGTTTTGCACGGCACCGATATCATGATCGTCCGCGAACTGATCGGCGGGCTTTATGTCGGGACGCCGCGCGGCATCGAGACATTGAACGGTGTTCGGCGCGGCGTGAACACCATGACCTACAGCGAGCCCGAAATCGAGAGGATTGCGCGTGCCGCGTTCGAGCTCGCGCGTGCCCGCACCGGCCGCTTGTGTTCGGTCGACAAGAGTAACGTGCTCGAGACCAGCCGCTTGTGGCGTGAGGTGGTACAGCGGCTGCACGATGCGGATTATTGCGATATCGAACTCTCCCATCTGTTCGTCGACAATGCCGCGATGCAGCTGGTGCGCGCGCCGTCGCAGTTCGATGTGCTTCTGATGGAGAATCTGTTCGGAGACATCCTCTCCGATATCGGCGCCGCGGTGGCGGGCTCGATCGGCATGCTGCCGTCGGCGTCGATGAACGGCATGTATGCCGGCGGCGAGGGGCGGCACCGCGCGCTCTACGAACCGATCCACGGCAGCGCGCCGGACATTGCGGGGAAAGGCATTGCCAATCCTTGCGGCGCGATCCTGAGTTTCGCCATGTGCCTGCGCCGCACCTTCCTGCGGCCGGACGAAGCCGAATTGCTGGAAGCGGCCGTAACCCGTGCGATCGCGGGCGGCGCACGCACGCCGGATATCGCATTGCCGGGCCAGTCGCCGCTTTCGACCGCGGAGATGGGCGAGGCCATCCTGCGCGAACTCGACGCGATGGTCGCCTTGCCGGCCTCAGCCCACGCTTGACGCGCCCCGTCGATTGGGGCCTGTAGCAACCTTCTTCCCCTCATGAATGTGTGTGGTCCTGAATGGCAAACGAGACTGTCGTGCGTCTTGAAGACACGCTGAAATCCGGCAAATTCGTCCTCACAGCCGAAATCACCCCGCCGGTCTCCTGCGACAGCAACGACCTTCTTGAAAAGGCACTGCCGCTCAAGGGCCTCGCCGATGCCGTCAATGTCACGGATGGGGCGGGCGCGAGAGCGCACATGGATTCGGTGACCGCCGCGACCATCCTGCTGCTGAATGGGATGGAGCCCATCCTTCAGCTCACCTGCCGCGACCGCAATCGGTTGGGCATTCAGGGCGCGCTGATGGGCGCTGCCGCGATGGGCGTGCGCAATCTGCTGGCCTTGCGCGGCGACGACCCGACGCAGGGCGATCAGCCCGAAACCAAGCCGGTGTTCGATCTCGATGCACGCGGGCTGCTGCAGACCGCGGCCCGCATGCGTGACGCCGGCGAACTGCCTTCGGGCAAGAAGATCGGCGGCAAGGCGCAGTTCTTTTTGGGCGCTGCGGATGCGCCGATCGATCCGAAGCCGGACTGGAAGCCCGCCGGCCTGAAGGCCAAGGTCGAAGGCGGTGCCAGCTTCGCGCAAACCCAGTTCTGCATGGATGCCGGCGTGCTGCGGCGTTACACGCAACGGCTCAAGGAGGAGGGCGTGCTGCCCGGCCTTTCGATGATCATCGGCGTGGTGCCGTTCCGTTCCGCCAAGTCGGCGCGCTGGATCAAGGAAAAGCTGTTCGGCTCGATCGTGCCGGACGCGATGATCGATCGCATGGAGGCGGCATCCGATCCGATCGCCGAGGGCAAGGCGATCCTGGTCGATTATCTGCGTGAGATTTCGGAAATTCCCGGTGTCGCCGGCGCGCATATCATGGCGCCAAACAACGACGACGCGGTGCCGGGCGTGATCGAGGCGTTCCGCAAGGGAGCCTAGGGAAGCGCGATGTCGGTGCTGCGCACGAATCTGAAGGAGCGCCTCGCGCGCCGCGATTTCGTCGTCGGCATTCATGCGAAATTTTCCGATGCCGATCTGGTCGAGGCGCTGGCGCCGCATTGCGATTTCATCTTCATCGATTGCGAAAATGCCGGCCCCGATGTGGAGACCATCCCCAATCTTGCGCGAGCCGCACGCGTCGGCGGCGCTGTCGCCTTGCTTCGTCCCTGGTCGAAGGACGGCGGGCTGCTTCGCCGCTATCTCGGCTGCGGCATCGACGGGCTGATCCTGCCGGATTGCGAGAGCACGGAAGAGGTGGCGCAGGTTCGCAAATTGATGGCCGATGTCGTGCCTTCCGGCGCCGACAGTCTTCTTCTCATTGCGCTGATCGAGACCGTGCGGGGCGTGGAGAACGCAAAGGCGATCATGTCCGCGCCGGGCACCGATGCGATTCAGGTCGGCACTTCGGATCTTTCGGTGTCGCTCGGGCTGCCGCGCCGGGGCGATTATCCGCAGGTGCGCGACATCGCGTTCGGTGTGATCGCCGAGGCCAAAGCGCTCGGCAAATCCGCCGGCTGCCCGGTGAACAAATACGGCATGAAGCCGGTGCTCGACGCGGGCGCGACGTGCGTCATGCTGTTCATGGCCGATGTACTGGCGGCGGGCATCGCGGAAGTGAAAAAGGACTGGCCCGCGCGCTAGCGTTACTTCATCGGCTCGACATCCGGCGTGCCATTGGCGCCCATATAGACCGCGATCAGCTTCGCCGGCTGCGTGCCGGCATTGAATCCGAAATGGGCCACATCCATCGCCTCCATGAAGCTTTCGCCCGGCTTGTAGATGCGCACGCCCCTTGCTCCGTAATCGACGGAGAATTCGCCCTCCAGGATATAGGCGAATAGCGGCACGGCATGCTTGTGCGCGATGGTGCGTTGGCCGGGCGCGAGCGTGACGATCGCGGCCGTGACATGCGGATCGCCGATCGGATAGCGCAGCTTCTCGCCCATGATGGTGGTGCCGGTCGATAGCAGCGGGATCGCGGGATAGCCCGCCGGGTTGGTGGGCGCCGATGCCTCCGGCGCGCGCTGCGCGATGGCGGGCGAGGCGAGGGTGAGGAGGCAGAGCAGGATGAGGCGGAGCATGGGGGTCCTTTATTGTCTTGCGTCGCCCCCGCGAAGGCGGGGGTCCATATTCCAGAGCGGTGGCTATGGGTCCCCGCTTTCGCGGGGACGACAAGAGGCAAAGCTCCGCCGTCCCTGTTTTTTAGCCGGCGCGGGTGCGCCCGTAGTCCAGATCCTTCGCATCCAACTCGCATTCCTTGTCCTTGAAACAAGGGCGCGCGGAACGCCGGGCTCTCAGCCTGCCCGCGGCCTCATGCGCGAAGTGTGAGAAGCGCATGAGAGGTAGTCACCACGGAAAAGCCGGTCGCCCGGCGTTCCGCGCGCGGTGTTTGAGGCTTGCTCTGCGACAACCCCGGAGGACAGACACACTGGCGGGGGCGGCCAACTTTTTATCCTCCGCTGGTGACCCACGGCCGGTGAGCCGGATCATCGCAGCTTGGGCCTCCGCTGCGGTGCTTGCGTCTCAAGCACCGACAACGGCCACCGCATCCCGCCCCGCGTCTCCTGACGCTCATGAAACGCCCCTTGCAGCAGGGACGGGATGACTATGAATATAATCCTAATAAGGGAAAATGTCAAGCTTTATTTCCTCCCGCATCTTTCGAGACGCATTGCTACGCAATGTTCCTCAGGATGAGGCCGATCAGCGTTGGTAGACAGCCGCTGCAAATTGGGCGTCATTCCGGGACGCGCCTGAAAGGCGCGGGCCCGGAATCCATATTCGCAATCGTGGTTATGGATTCCGGGCTCGCCGCTTTGCGGCGCCCCGGAATGACCGGCTTTTGTGGGTCCCGGCTCTGCGGTGCACCGTTCCGCTTCGCTGCACGCTGACCCGCGTTCGGGAGACGAGAGCCGTCGCTCCCGCGAAAGCGGGGGCCTATAACCGCTGCTCTGGAATATGGGCCCCCGCTTTCGCGGGGACGACGATGGAGATGGTCGCACGAATTGAGCAAAGCGAAATGCGGGAATCATAAATTGTCGATCCTCGGATTGCGCTTAGTTCGATCCGGGTTACCGTCGCTTAGCTTAGTCAGGCGCAGAAGAAATGTCGCAAAAGCCATACTCAGAACGTTGGTCAATTTACATTGACATGGAAGGCTTCAGCGCATTGTACGCCGAAGAAGATCAGATTTTGTGGTCCCTCGGTGAGCTAATGCGAGCTATCTTCCGAATAGGGACTCGTGTCTATCCGAACGAGACAGACCGAATATTTGTCCACCAAACAGGCGACGGGTTTATTATTCTGAGTGATTTTCATGAACCCTCTCCAATTCGACCAATCGCTATTGCCACCGTGTTGCTTAGTCATGTCGCAAGCTCAGGTCGCTTTGCGCGCGCGGCGATATCAGAAGGCGAATTGGCGGACATTGTTGGTTGCTATCCGAAGGAAATTAGGGATGCAAAGGACAGGGAAGGAGATGTGATTTTGGGGGACGGACTCATGACGATATTCCCTGTAATGGGAACAGGGCTCATTCGGGCAGTGCAAGTTGAGAAGGCGGGACCTTCCGGTCCATTGCTTCTGATTGACTTAGCACTTCGGTCCAGAATTCCTGCGGAAGTTCAAGTCACCGAAACAGGAACAGCGAAACATGCGCCGCTAAGCGTTGACTGGATTCATCTTAAACATAATCTCGTTTCAGATATTCGTGCCAAAGCCGATCTCACCGCATATTCGCCGCAAGAAATAGAGAAAAAGTTGATTGCGTATCAAAGAAACTACAAGCTCGATAAGTGGGTCGAAAATCTTCGTCGCTACTTAAATCTTGAGATATAGCAATCGATCCTGAGCACCGCGGCTACCTCCCCACCAGCCTCCCCAAAAACTCCACCGTCGGATTGCCATCCGGCGTCATCCCGAACTTCGCCTGCATCTCGCGAATATTATCCCGCAGGTCGAAATCGATCATGCCCTGCATGTTGCTCGGCTTGTAGCCGAGCTTCGCCAGCGCTTCCTGAATCTTCATCCGGTCCTCGCGCGAAAGCTGCCTATCGTTCTCCGGCCAGCGTGTGGCGATGGGGGCCGCGCCACGCAAACGATCGGCGAGCGTCAGCACCGCCAGCGCATAGACGTCGGAGATATTGTAGGTCTTGATCGCGTTGAAATTCGCGGTGACCAGAAAGGCTGGCCCGCGCGCGCCGGACGGGAAGAACAGGATCGCCTCATCGCGCGTATTCGTCGTCGGCAGCGCACCGCCATCGGCTCTACGGAAGCCCAGCGTCACCCATTCGCGAAAGCTGCCGCGGCTTTTGCGAAGATCGAAATTCTCCGGCAGCACCACCTGATAGCCCCATGGCTGGCCGGGCTGCCAGCCATTCTCGCGCAGGTAATTCGCAATCGATGCCAGCACGTCCGGCACGCTGGTCCATAAGTCCCGCTTGCCGTCGCCGGAGAAATCCACCGCCCAGCGCATGTAGCTCGACGGAATGAATTGCGGCTGGCCCATCGCGCCCGCCCAGGAGCCGATCATGCGCTCGGGCGGGATGTGCTGCTGCTGCAGGATGAGGAGCGCGGTGAGAAGTTCGTCGCGCGCGAAGTCGCCCTTGTAGTTCAGGAACGCCAGCGTCGCGAGCGAGCGGATCACGCTCTTGCCGCCCTGGTTGGCGCCGAAGCTGGTTTCGATGCCCCAGATCGCGACCAGAACTTCGCCCGGCACGCCGTATTTCTTTTCGATCGCCTCGAGCAGCGGCTTGAATTCGGCCATGCGGCTCTGGCCGCCCTTGATGCGGTTTGGCGCCACCAGCGAATTGACGTAATCGCCCACCGGCCTGCCATATTCCGGCTGCTTGCGCGACAGGCCGGAGACTTCGACATCGTAGGGAATGTTGGTCAGCGCGCGCTCGAAGGTGGCGCGGGTGACGCCCTTTTGCTGCGCCAGCGGCCACAGCGATTCGATATAGCCGCGGAAGGAGCGCGCTTCGGTTTCGGCGGGTTGGGCGAGGGCGCTCAGCGTTGTGAGCAGAAGCATTGCGAAGACCGCCGCTGCTCTTATCCCTCCCGCCACTTCGCGGGGGGAGGGAGAAGAAAGGCTAATGCTGCTTCTTCGTTCCGAGATACGCGGCAATGACCTTCTCATCCTTCAGCACGGCGTCGGCCGGTCCGCTCGCCAGCGTACGCCCGTAATCGAGCACATGAATGCGGTCGGCGAGGTCGGCGACCATCTGCTTTGTTCGATCCAGATCATGGCAATGCCAGGCTGGTGCTTGATGCGAAGGATGAAACGGCCCCATCCTTCGAGACGCGGGCTTCGCCCGCTCCTCAGGATGAGGCCGATTTGGGTTACGCCGCCTTTTGCGCGGCCGCGGCCTTCGCGAGCTTGAAGTCGTATTTCACTTCGTAGAACGGCTCGTTCATCAGTTCGCCGTTCGGCGCCTTGCTGCCGGCAGGTTTTTTCACGAAGTCGACAATCAGCGCGTCCTTCACACCGAACACCACGTCGGTATTGATGTATTGATCGCCCCTTTGGAACAGATGAGTGGTCAGGCTGCTGAAGCCGGGCGAGGCGATGTGGAAATGAATATGCGCCGGCCGCATGTGGCTGATCTTGGTCTTGCTCATCAGCTCGCCGACCGGACCGTCCATCGGAATGGTGTAGCCGATCGGCGCCACCGTGCGCACCGCATAGGTGCCGTCCGGATTGGAATGATAGATGCCGCGCATGTAGCCTTCGGCGCCTTCGATCTGCGCCTCGTACAGGCCTTCGCCGTCGGTCTGCCACATGTCGAGCATGACGCCTGAGAGCGGCTTGCCGTCGAGGTCGGTGATCTTGCCATTCACGAAGCAGGGAATCCCCGGCGCGCCTTGCGCCATGTTGCCGCCGTCCGCCAGTTCGGGCGAATCGACGATATGGAACGGTCCCTCGACGGTGGAAGGTGTGGCCGCGCCGGGCTGGCGATGATTGATGCAATCGACCAGCATCGAAACGCCGAGCACGTCCGAGGTCAGGATGAATTCCTGCCGCTTGGCGTCGCAGATCTGGCCGGTGCGGGTGAGCCACTCGATGGCCGCGAACCATTCCTGCTGAGAAGGCTCGACGTCGCGCACGAAGGCGTGCAGGTGCTTGACCAGCGATGTCATGACCTGCCGCAGCCGCGGATCGGGAATGTTGCTCCAGCGCTCGATCGCCAGGTCGGTCAGGTTCTGTTCCGTAACGAAAGTCATATGCCTTCTCCCGAATACCTTTTGTGGCGCGGCCCTGCTACGCGCCCGATTTGATTGTTTCTAGGCAGACTTTAGCCTTTCGGCCCGCCTCAGCGTCAAGCCGGAAATGTATGCCTTGATAGTGTGGGCCGAGCGCCCGTCCCATAACATCCCCCGGGAATCCGGCCCAAATCGGTTTATCGGGATGACCGAGAAGCGCGATTCCGCTGTGGCGACCCCGGAAAGCATGGCTGACCGGCGGCTTTCACCTGCGAAATGTCCGCTACACCGGCACGCGCACGGTGGCGCGCAGGCCCCCGAGCGGCGAATCGCCCAGCATGATGTCGCCGCCATGGGAGCGCGCGATGTCGCGCGCGATGGCGAGGCCGAGCCCCGTGCCGCCCTTGTCCTGATTGCGCGCATTGTCGAGCCGAAGGAACGGCTTGAACACTTCCTCGCGCTGCGCGAGCGGAATGCCGGGTCCGTCGTCGTCGATGGTGACAGTCAGCCAGCGATGATCCCGGTGCCCGGTGATCGCGATCGAATGCGCATAGCGCGCGGCATTGGTGACGAGATTGGCAAGGCAGCGCTTGAACGCCGCCGATTTCACGGTGACGATCGGCGCCCCCGAAAAATCGACGCTCGCCTTGTGGCCGGTGCGCTCGGCATCGTCCTTCAGCTCCTGCAGGAAGTCCGCCATGTCGGTCGGCGCCGATTGCTCGCCCATGTCGCCGCGCGCAAAGGCGAGATAGGCCTCCAGCATGCGCTGCATCTCGTCGACGTCCTTCTTCAGGGCATCGATTTCGGCGCTGTTGCCGAGCATCGCAAGTTCGAGCTTGAAGCGGGTGAGGATGGTGCGAAGGTCGTGCGAGACACCGGCCAGCATCGTGGTGCGCTGCTCGATCGCGCGCTCGACGCGCAGCTTCATCTCGATGAAGGCGACCGCCGCGCGCCGTACTTCGCGCGCTCCGCGCGGACGGAAATTGGGCGCGTCGCGACCCTTGCCGAAGGCTTCCGCGGCGTCGGCAAGGCGCAGGATCGGGCGGATCTGATTGCGCAGGAAGATAATGGCAACGGTGAGCAGGACCAACGAGGTCCCCACCATCCAGAACAGGAAGATTTCGGAATTCGAGGCGTATGCCATGCTGCGCGGCGCGAATACGCGCATCACCGAATTGTCGAGCTGGACGCGGATCTCGACCAGCGACGACTTGCCGACCGTGTCGATCCAGAACGGCCGCTTGAGCTTGCGCAGTTCGACCGACAGGGCCTGGTCGAGCAGCGAGAAGAACGGCTTCGGTCCGGGCGGCGGCATTTCGGTCGCGGGCAGGAAATCCACCACGAGCGCGAGCCGGTCCTGGGCGATGCGGCGGATCTGCGCGTTCTGCGCGTCTTGCGGATAGCCGCGATAGATGTCGATCAATGCAGCGATGTCGGAGACTACAGACGCCGACAGCTTCTGCGTCACCGAATTCCAGTGCCGCTCCATGAACACGAAGGCGACCACCGATTGCAGGATCACCATCGGCGCGATGATGATCAGCAGGGCGCGGGCATAGAGCCCGGTCGGCATGAAGCGCTTGACGGTCTTGCCGAGCCGCTCATAGGCAAGATGGACCCGGCCGGCAGCGGAGCGAATGGTCGAAATGCCGAGGTCGAGACTGGTCATCGCGTGCCCGGTCCCGTTCTAAGGAGAAACGACAAGGCGATAGCCGATGCCGCGCACGGTCTGCACGAAAAGCGGATTTGCGGGATCGCGCTCGATCTTGCGGCGGAGCCGGTTCACCTGCACGTCGACAGCGCGTTCGTTGGCGGCCGGATCGTTGCCCGCAAGCGAGAGTTCTCGGAACCGTTTCGCCCGGTGTTGCCGCAAGCACGCGCAGCATGTCGCGCTCGCGATCGGTGAGGCGAACCATTTCCTCGCCGCGCCGCAACTCGCCGCGCGCGACATGGAAAACAAATTCGCCAAATCGCACCGATTCCACCGCCGGTGGCGGCGGCGCGGGCTGGGCGCGTTTCAGGATGTTGCCGATGCGAAGCGAGAGTTCGCGCGGCTCGAACGGCTTTGCGACGTAATCGTCGGCGCCGATCTGCAGCCCCTCGATGCGCATCGCCGCTTCGTCGCGTGCTGTGAGCATCAGGATCGGGACGCTTGAGGTCGCGCGCAAAGACTTGGCGAGATCGAAGCCGCTCTCGCCCGGCATCATGACGTCGAGGATCAACAGATCGAAATGCAGGCCGCTCAGACGCGCGCGCGCGTCGGCCGCATTATCGGCGGTAGAGACGCGGTAGCCTTCGGCGGTGAGAAAGCGCGACAGCAGATTGCGAATGCGCGCATCGTCATCCACGACGAGGAGATGCGGCGCGTCGTCGGCCGGGTTTGCGGGGGCGGCTCCGTTAGCCTGCATGTCAGCCCTCAGGGCTTGCTCTTCCGCAGCCGGTCGGCGCGCGCAATCAGCTGCAGCACATTTTCGCGGCCGCCGGCATCGATCATCGCAATCAGGAAGCGGCGAGCATCGTCATGGGCGCCGGGCGCGAGATCGGCAAGCGCGCGGGCGATCCGTTCGGTCTGCAGTCCGGCAAGCTTCATAGCCAGCGCTTCGCCTTTCGGCGTGGCATAAAGAAGGCGCTGGCGGCGGTCGCTTTCGCCTTCCTTCTGTAGCACATAGCCCTGATCCACCAATTGCTTGAGAACGCGGCCGAGCGACTGTTTGGTGATGTTGAGGATTTCCAGAAGGTCAGCGACCTTCATGCCCGGATGGCGGGTGACGAAATGCAGCACCCGGTGATGCGCCCGCCCAAATCCGAACTTGGCGAGTGCCTCATCGGCGTCGCCCACGAAGTCGCGGTAGGCGAAAAACAACAGTTCGATCAGGTCGAAGACCGGCTCCCCGGCCTCCCGGACAGGGGCGGTATCGGGCGAATCGACGCGGTCTCGGATCGAGGTAATTGGCATTCGGTTTAGGTCAGCACTATTGACATATTTTCGGAAGATTGTTACCCAAAGAGAAGGTCGAACGAAATATCCTGCCGAATCTTCGGCGTGGACGTTGGCCCGGTTCCGAAGCGATATTCGCTGCGGGATCGGACAGACCATAATGGGAATGAGCCCGTCAGGCAAAAATCACCTGTGCTGAGGTGTATCCCTGACAGCGGCTTTGCTTTCGCCAAGGAGGAATGTGATGGCAGTCCCCTTCGATCAGTTGCCAGGCATGATCTGGTTCGATGGGAAATTGATTCCGGGGCCCGAGGCCAAGATCCACGTGCTCACGCATGGCCTGCATTATGCGAGCGCCGTGTTCGAGGGCGAACGCGCTTATGGCGGGACGATCTTCAAAAGCACCGAACATTCGGAGCGCCTGAAACGGTCGGCGAATATTCTCGATTTCGAGATTCCCTACAGCGTCGCGGAAATCGACGCCGCCAAGCAGCTTGTGATCGACAAGAACGGCATGCCCGATTCCTATGTGCGCCCGATCGCCTGGCGCGGATCGGAACAGCTCGGCGTGTCGGCGCAGAACAACGTCATCCATCTGGCGATCGCGGTCTGGCAATGGCCGAGCTATTTCGATCCCGAGCAGCGGCTGAAGGGCATCAAGCTCGACCTTTCGGAATATCGCAGGCCCGATCCGCGCACCTCGCCCTGTCTTGCGAAGGCAGCCGGCCTCTACATGATCTGCACGATCTCCAAGCATCGCGCCGAGCGGCGCGGCTTTGCCGACGCGATGATGCTGGACTGGGAAGGGCGCGTTGCCGAATGCACCGGCGCCAATATCTTCTTCATCAAGGACGGCAAGATCCACACGCCGACCGCGGATTGCTTCCTCGACGGCATCACGCGCCGTACCGCGATCGATCTCGCAAAGCGCCGCGGCATCGAGGTGATCGAGCGCCGCATCATGCCCGACGAACTGACCGGCTTTTCGGAATGTTTCATCACCGGCACGGCGGCCGAAGTGACGGCGGTGGCGCAGATCGACAAGTGGAATTTCAAGCCGGGCGCAATCACCAAGCAACTGATGGACGATTACACCGCCGAAGTGCAGCCGCAATCGCGTGCGGCGTAAGTCACGCGCGGGCTTGACCCTCGCATCCATCTTTTCGAATGATGGATTGCCGGGTCAGGCCCGGCAACGACAGCGTTGCTAAGCCTTGTCCTTCACCCAGCGCGCCACCGCGTCGTCGTCCGTGTCTTTCGCCGCGACCCAGTCCTTGCCGCCCGTGCTTTCTTCGAGCTTCCAGAACGGCGCGCGCGTCTTCAGGTAATCCATCAGGAACGACGCGGCTTCGAACGCTGCCTGCCGGTGCGCGGAGGCTGTGACCACGAGCACGATATTGTCGCCCGGCTGCATGCGGCCGTGGCGATGAATGACGGTGACGCCGAGCAGCGGCCAGCGCGTCTGCGCTTCCGCGATATGGCGGGCGATCTCTTCCTCCGCCATGCCGGGATAATGTTCGAGCGTCAGCGCAGCTACGCCACGTCCGGCTTCATGATCGCGGCAAATGCCGGCAAAGGTGACCAGCGCGCCGATATCGGTGCGCCCGCGCGTCAGCTCCGCCGCTTCCTTCGCGGCATCGAAATCCTCGCGCTGTAGACGGATGGTAACGGTCATGCGCTGACCTTTTCTCATCCCCCCGTCATCGGGGGAAAGAACGCGATCTCGCGGGCGCCGGCAATTTCAGCACTGGCTTGCACATGATTGCGGTCAATCGCCGCGCGGATCACCTTCGAGTTTTCAAACGCGTAAGCATATTCCTCGCCGCGCCCGGAAAGCCACTTCATCAGATCGGCGATCGTAACAACGCCCGCCGGCGGGCTTACATCCTCGTCAGCCTTACCGATGCGCTCGCGCACCCACGCAAAATACAGAAGCTTCACATTAACCTCAGACGCGCGACGCAGGCGTCGCGCTTTCGAACCTCAGACGCATGTCGCAGGCGCCATGCTTTCGACCCTCAGACATACGACGCAAGCGTCATGCCTTTGCTCAATCATCAATAATATGCCGCAAGCCGGCGCGGAAATAGTCCCAGCCGGTATATAGCGTCAATATCGCGGAAACCCAGAGCAGCACGATGCCAATGGTAGAGGTGAGCGCCAGCGGTTCGTCGCCGAACTTCCAGCGCCAGGCCATGAAGGATTCCGGTAGCGCGAAATCCACGGCTTCGCCGCCCAGCAGAAAGCCGATGGCTATGAGCTGCAGGGTGGTCTTCCACTTGGCGAGCTGCGTGACGGGAACGCTCACCCGCAGCTCGGCGAGATATTCGCGCAGGCCCGAGACCAGGATCTCGCGGCACAGAATGATGATGGCGGCAAACAGCGACCAGCCTTTGATCAATTCGTCGGCCGCCAGCATCAAGAGGCACGACGCTACCAGAAGCTTGTCGGCGATCGGATCGAGCATGCGGCCGAGCCGCGATTGCTGACCCCAGGAGCGCGCGAGATAGCCGTCGAAAAAATCGGTGATTGCGGCGGCGATGAAGATCGCAAGCGCAAGCAGGCGCAGCCACAGGCCGCCTTGCAAAATTGACTGCCAGTACATGCAGGCGACGACCAGCGGGACCGCCGCAATTCGGCAATAGGTCAGTACATTCGGCAGCGAAAGCGCGCGGCCTGCATAGCCCGGGTTGGAAACGGAATTCATGATCTTAAGCGAACATCCCCGACCGCTCACGTCAACCCGCAGATGAAGTTATGCGCGAATTGTCCCATCTGCCCTGCATAAACAGCGCCTTAGTACGAGCGTCTGTGCGGCCTATGCCGGTTTTTCGTGGAAATAGTCATAAATTCTGCGGGCTGTATCGTCGTTGATTCCCGGAACCTTGGTCAGATCGGCGAGTGACGCTCGTTCGATCGCCTTGAGCGTCCCGAAATGGTTAAGGAGTGCACGCTTTCGCGTCGGTCCTATGCCGGGAATTTCCTGCAAGCCGCCTTCGCGAATGTCGCGCTTCCGCCGCGAGCGATGCGAGCCGATGGCGAATCGGTGCGCCTCGTCGCGCAACCGTTCCACGAAATAGAGCAGGGGATCGCGCGGCGGCAGGCGGAAAGGTTCGCGGCCGGGGATGAAGAACGTCTCGCGGCCGGCATCGCGGTCGAGACCCTTGGCGATCGAAGCAAGCGCCACGCCTTTGACGCCGAGCGAATCCAAAGTCTCGCGTGCGGTATTAAGCTGGCCCTGTCCGCCATCGATCAGCACGAGGTCCGGCCAGGGCGAGGCGTCGCCGTTCAACTCGTCGGGCAGCACCGCAGCCGAACCCGCGGCCAGCGGATCGGCGAGCGTTGTGGGGTCCGGGGCCTCGCGCGGATGCTCGTTCATCAGCCGCTTGAAGCGCCGCTCCAGCACTTCTTTCATCATGCCGTAATCGTCGCCGGGCGTGAGTTCGGTCGAGCGGATGTTGAATTTGCGATACTGGTTCTTCGCAAAGCCGTCCGGGCCCGCAACAATCATCGCGCCGACCGCGTTCGAGCCCTGGATGTGGCTGTTGTCATAGACCTCGATGCGTCGCGGTGGGGCCGACAGACCAAAGGTCTCGGCCAGCGATTTCAGAAGCGCATTCTGCGAAGAGGAATCGGCAAGCTTGCGTGCCAGCGCTTCGCGCGCGTTGGCGAGTGCGTGCGCCATCACGTCGCGCTTTTCGCCGCGTTGCGGCTTTTGAATCTCGACATTGTGTCCGCTCTTGGTGGACAGCGCTTCGGCCAACAGCGCGCGTTCCGGCAGATCTTCGGATACGAGCACGAGACGCGGACACGGCTTGTCGTCGTAGAATTGCGCGATAAAGGAATTGAGGACTTCATCGGTCGCAAGCGAGCGATCGGCTTTCGGGAAATAGGCGCGGTTGCCCCAGTTCTGGCCGGTGCGAAAGAAAAACACCTGCACGCAATTATAGCCGCCGGCCTGATGGATCGCGAACACGTCGGCATCCTCGACGCCGCGCAGATTTACGCCCTGCTGCGACTGGATTGCCGACAAGGCCGCGAGGCGGTCGCGATAGATCGCCGCGCGCTCGAAATCGAGCAACTGCGACGCGTGTTCCATCTCGGCGGCCAGTTCCTCTTTCACTGCATGGCTCTTGCCTGAAAGGAAGGCGCGTGCTTCGCGCACCAGTTCATCGTAGTCGGCGGGCTGTATCTCACCGGTGCACGGCGCCGAGCAGCGCTTGATCTGGAACAGCAGGCAGGGCCTTGTCCGGCTTTCAAACACCGCGTCCGAGCACGAGCGGATCAGGAACGCCCGCTGCAAAGCCGTGATCGTGCGGTTGACGGCCCAAACCGACGCGAACGGGCCGTAATAGTCACCAGCGCGGGTGCGGGCCCCGCGATGTTTCAGAATCTGCGGGGAGGGATGTTCCTTTCCGATGACAATATAGGGAAACGACTTGTCATCGCGCATGAGCACGTTGAAGCGCGGACGCAGGCGCTTGATCAGGTTTGCTTCTAGCAGCAGCGCCTCGGTCTCGGTGCGGGTCGAGACGAATTCCATCGACGCGGTGAGCGCGATCATGCGGCCGATGCGCTGGTCATGGCCGGCCGGCCGCGCGTACGACGTGACGCGCTTCTGGATGTTGTTAGCCTTGCCGACATAGAGTACGTCGCCTGCCGCATCCAGCATGCGATAGACACCGGGCGAGGATGGCGCCTGTTTCAGATGGCGCAGAATGACGTCGCGCCCGGCCGACAGCGTGCCCGTTGGCGCCGTCTCGCCTTCGCTTTCGGGCAGCGGCAGCCCCTGATCCTCGTCCTCTTCGGCGAGTTCGAGTTCGGGCTCGATATCGGTTTTACGGCCATTCATGGGGTGGTGCTGGGGCGTATGCTCATAGTCTGGTTGAACTGGTTATGTAGGCGCGGTTTGCCGAATGTCCGCTCCTACAGGATTGCGACCGGATACGCCAAACCCGGCGAGATATGCCAGTCGCGATTGCCTGGGTCGGTCCAGGCGTTGCTCGAACTCATCAGAGCGTCCGTAGCCCTGCGCTGAGCCAACTGTAAAACAACACCGTTGAACGGCGCAGCCCGCGACAATCCGTATGCGTATGTCGTGTCTTGCCGCCGGGCCTTTGCCTGCCCTACGCTAGGTAGCCGTTAGCGGGCGGGCTGACCGGGGCGGCCGAACTGCAACGTGCGAACCATTATCGCGACAGGGGCAGATCATCGGCGGTCGATGCTATGTCAGCGGAGGTTCGGGCATGCAGACACGCGCGTTCCGTACAATTGTCGTAGCGTTGTTTATCGGCATCGCAACGGACGGACGGGCGCAGATATCCGAGCCGGTCAGCATCCCGCTGGAATACTGGGAAGGCGCGCAAAAACTCGTCATCAATGTCGGCATCAACGGCGGTGCGCCGAAGCCCTACGTCTTCGATACCGGGTCGCCGGTGTTCAACGCTGTCTACAATGAGAGCTGGTGGCCGGGCTTTACTCCCGATCCCAACGCCAACAACGTTCCCAGTTCTTCGTTGCCGACCAACGCCCAGTTCTGTCTAGGCGGCAGCACCACCACTTTTTGCCGAGGATATACCGGCAACCTGGTCCAGGTGCCGTCGCTCAGCTTCTACAAGTCGACCTCGGACGCAGCGCCCACCGCAACGCTGAACGCCAGCCCGGGCTACGTTGTCAACGCGGCATACAATTATGCCGGCACGCCACTTCCGTTCAATTCTCCGCCGTTGGACGGCTACTTCTACGGCACTTTTGGCGCAGGCAATTTCGCCACCAATGTCGAGGTGGTCCCGAACGCGGATGGCAGAGGCGGCACGCCAACGGGTTATTATGCCGGCGGAGTTTTGGGTCAGACCATCGTGTCCGGCGTGACCCAAGGCTATGTCGTGGCGGCGAACGGCCAGAAGAATCCGGTGTCCTCCGTAAACGGCCCGCAGCAGGTCAACGGCATCCATGTCACGATCGGTGGCCAGACCATGCAGCCCGTCACCGCGTGCAGCCCCTGCGTGACGGTCGGATTGACCAAGGAGATGCTGGGCCAGTTCTGGGCGGCGCCACCGACCGTCGGCGGGAGCGCCGGAGTCGTTCCCTGGGCCGAAACGGGCGGAGGCACGTTTCCCAATCCCTATGGCGGCACGGTCGGAAACAACTCGTCCAAGGAGATGGGTGCCTATTACAAGGTGACCTTGACGGTGCCTGGCGGCACGGAGCCGGTCATTTCCGAAACGGTGCTGGGCTTGCTCGACAGCGGTACGCCTGATCTCAACCTGTCGACATCGGCCTCGGCCCAGAAAATCGCGCAGGTCTCGAGCAATGGGCTCGTGAATGCAGGCGTCACCTTCACGGTCGAAGGTGCCACGCCCGATCGCAAGCCGATCCCCGGATTGACGACGACATCTGCGACCATCACTCAGCAAAGCGCGCCCGACCCCATCACCTACAATGGCCTGCTTTCGCCTCCGACCGACGGCAAGGTGACCAACACCATCGGGATTTCATTCTTCCTGCAGAATTCGGTGATGTACGATCTCACCGACAAAGTGATCGGTTACACGCCCTTCTTCGTCACCAACGCGCCGCTGGCGACGACTGCCGGTGGTTCATTGATCGTCGACGGCACGAATGTGCCGCTGGGCCTGGCCGGCGTCGTCTCGGGCGCCGGCGGCATCACGCTTCATGGCGGCGCCGCCGTGCAACTCAGCGCCACCAATACCTATACCGGGGCGACGATCGTAGACGGCGGCGCGGAGTTCTACGTCTCCGGCCCCGGCAGCATCGCGGCTTCCTCCGGGGTTGCAAATAATGGTGTCTTCGATATTTCGCGTGCCTGGCACTCGGTGAGCATTCAGGATCTCACTGGCTCCGGTGGTGTGCGACTGGGCGGTCAGAATTCCACCATCACCAATGCGACCGGGACCTATACCGGCAGGATTTCCGACGACGGCATCTATCCCGGTATTGGCGGCAGCATCACGCTTGCAGGCGGCGCGCTTACGCTGGCGGGGGTGAGCACCTATACCGGGCTTACTACCGTTCTTGCCGGCAAGCTTCAGACAGGCGCCGAAAATGCCTTCTCGCCCAACAGCACGCATGTCATCGCATCGGGTGCGACGCTCGATCTCAACAATTTCAATCAGACGATCGGTTCGCTTGGCGGCGGCGGCACCGTCGCGCTGGGCAGCGCGACGCTTACCGCGGGCGGCAACCACAACTCGATGCCTTTCCACGGCACGATATCCGGAACCGGTGGCTTCACCAAGGAAGGCAATGGAGCTCAGTTTTTTACTGGCACAAACACCTATGAAGGCATCACCAAAGTCAATTCCGGCATGCTTTTTGTGGACGGCGCATTCACCAACTCCAACACCTCCGTAAATGCGGGAGGCGTGTTTGGCGGCACCGGCGATGTGCGCTCCGTCAGCGTGACTGGCGGCGTGTTCTCGCCGGGGAATGCCAATGCCGGTACGCGGATGACCGTAAACGGCGATCTCAGTTTCACCGGCGCAAGCACTTATCTGGTGTTCGCCGATTCAGCTGCGGTGTCGTCCGCACTGGTGAACGGAACGGCGACGCTGGGTGGCGCGACCGTCAATGCACAGTTCCTGGCCGGCATCGTTCCAGCGCGGCGATACACGATCCTCCGCACGACCGGAGGGATCACCGGCAGCTTCGGTGAGCTTACGACGAATTTGCCGAATTTTCATACCGACATTGTCAATCAGGGTAACGACACGATCCTGAAATTAAGCGCGAGGCTTGCAGCGAATGGCGAAGCTTCGCTCAACCAGCAGAATGTCGCCGCCGCGATCAACACCGCCTTCAATTCCGGCGGTACTCTGCCGCAAGGTTTCGGGACGGTGTTCTGGCTCACCGGTGCCTCACTGCAGAATGCCTTGACGCAACTTTCGGGCGAGGCCGGCGCGTCGGTTTCGTCCTCCACTTTCGTTGCCTGGCAGCAATTCTTCAATCTCGTGTTCGATCCATTCGCCGAGAATCGCGGTGGATTTGGAGGCGCCATACCCTATGCGTCGCAAGCGCAACAATCATCGGAAGGCGCCCGTTCCGCTTACGCCGCAGTGACGCCGAAGGGCATGGTCGTGAAGGCTGCGCCATATCAGCCGGTCGAACCGCTCTGGCGTGTCTGGGGCGGCGGTTATGGTGGTTCGGCCAAGACCGAGGGCAATACAACGCTCGGCTCGCACGAGACCACCAATCGCGCCTATGGCTTTGCGGTCGGCGTCGATCGCAAGCTCACACCCGACACGCTGATCGGCTTTGCACTGGCCGGCGGCGGCACGTCATTCGGTCTGTCGCAAGCGCTTGGCGGCGGCACCTCCGACATGTTCCAGGCCTCGGCCTATGCGCGGCAAACATGGGGCGCGGCATACCTCATGGGCGCGTTGGGATATGGCTGGCAGGATTTTACACTGAAGCGCACGGTCACGATCGCGGGCGCCGATAGTCTGCAGGCGGATTTCAATGCCAATACTTTCGCGGGCCGCGCCGAAACCGGCTGGCGTTTCGGTTCGCCCTTTGCCGGCATGACGCCATACGCCGCGGTGCAGGTCGTGAGCCTTGACCTGCCGGCTTATTCCGAGCGGGCCACAAGCGGCGCCAACACCTTCGCACTCTCTTACAGCGGCCACGCCGATACCCAGACCCGCTCCGAACTCGGTGCACGCTTCGATTACACGATGCAGATGCAGGAATCTCTCCTCACACTGCGTGGCCGTGCGGCGTGGGCACATGACTACAGCGACGACCGCATCGCCAATGCCGGTTTCCTCGCGCTTCCGGGCACTGCTTTCAGTGTGTACGGCGCTTCACCCGACGCCAATGCGTTGCTGGTATCGGCCGGAGTCGAACTTTCCCTCCGCAATGGTCTCGTGCTCGCCGGCAGCTTCGAAGGCGAGTTCTCCGACAATACCGAAAGCTATGCCGGAAAAGGCAGCATGCGATATCGCTGGTGATGCCGATTTCTCGAGGCAGAATGCGTTGTTTGCAGCTGTGTTCCTAACGTGGACACGCCGGGAGGCTCACGCCGGCAATATAGTCAACATATCGTTAAGACACCGAAGCGCGCGCGTTTACATCTCGTTAGTATTGAGCGTTCGTTTCGGTGAGTGATTCAGAAACGCTTAACTTACAACTAGCGATAATTCCTCTCCAATAAAGTCGGATTTCGGTAACGCGTGCGGGGGCGCGCCAGCCGTGAAAGTCCGGCGTGTGGAGAGTGATATGAAAAAGCGGATCGCGGCCCTCGTTCTGTTCGCAGGTATGGCCCAGGCGCAAGCCGCCGATGTCGGCTATCCGCAATATGCTCCGCCTCCGCCTCCGGTGGTGATCTATCGCTGGACCGGGCCGTATATCGGCGCCAATCTCGGCTATCAGTGGGGCAGTACCACCAACAATCCGACCCAGCCATCGGGTATCGCGGGCGGCGTCCAGGCCGGGTTCAACTGGCAGAACGGAAATTTCGTGTTCGGCGGTGAGACCGATATCAACCTGTCGGGTGCCGACGACGTATTCGCGCCGTGGAAATTCTCCAATCCCTGGTTTGGCACTCTGCGCGGCCGTATCGGTCTAGCCGCGAACAATTTCCTTTTCTACGGCACCGGCGGTCTCGCTTATGGCGCGATCGAAGTTCAGAACTACGGCCTGTCGGAGACCAGCACGCATCTCGGATGGACGGTCGGCGTCGGCGCCGAAATCGGCCTGACCCAGGCATGGTCGGCGAAGCTCGAGTATCTCTATATCAGCTACTCGGGCAGCAATTATTCGATCACCGGTACCAACAACGGCCTCGACACCAACCTGGTTCGCCTCGGCGTGAATTACCGGTTCTGATTGATCAACGGGTCATTCCGGGGCGCATGAGAAACATGCAAACCGGAATGACGCTATGACGGCTCGACCTTGGTCGCCGCGAAGGCCGGCACCTGTGCCGCGAAGCGGTCGAGCCAGGCTACGAGCTTCGGATACGTGCTCCGCCATTTTCCTTTGAAGCGCAGATCCAGATAGCCAAGCGCACAGGCGAGCGCGATCTGACCGACATGCGGCGTGGCGTCGAGTGTCAGCGGCGAGGCCTCCAGCGCTGCAAGCCCGCGCGCAGCCTTGCCGGCCTGCATGTCGAGCCAGGGCTGATGGTGGACCGCTTCCGGACGGTAGCGCGCTTCGTAAACCTGGAGGAGCGATGCCTCCATGATGCCGTCGCACAGGGCCTGCAGGCGCAACGCTGCGAAACGAGCATCGGCTTCGCGCGGCAGAATGCGGCCGCCGCCTGCGAGATGATCGAGATATTCGAGGATCACGCGCGAATCGAACAGCGTGTGGCCGTCGTCGAGCACGAGCGTTGGAATTTTTCCGAGCGGATTTTGTATCTTCAGCTCTTCGTCGGCATTGGTGTCGGTCGGAACGACGGTGATGCGATCGGAAAGAGAGAGGATGGCGGCGGCGATCTTGACCTTGCGGCCGAACGGGGACGGTGGCGCGGAGCGAAGGATCATCAATGGATTTCCAGGCGGGGTGTGGGAGAAAAAATTCTTCGGAGGGCGCGGCGGCGTCGCTGCCGCACTGATGCACGCAAGGCCTTAAAGGTCCAGGCCGGAACGCCTCGTGATTATCCGGTTATCACGAGATTGACTGCCTTCGGTCCCTTACCCTTTTTGTCGGGTTCGACATCGAAGTTGATCCGTTGTCCTTCCGCTAAAGACTTCAACCCGGCTTGCTCGACCGCCGTGATGTGGACGAACACGTCACGTCCGCCATCGTCCGGCTTTATGAAGCCATAGCCGCGTTCACCGTTGAAGAACTTAACGGTTCCCGTTTGAGCCATCGGGGAAAACTCCCTCTCCCGCAGATGCTAAGCCACCGTCCCCCACGGCGCGGCGGCTCGGCCGGACATTCACTTACGGGGATGGGCTTCAGCCTCGGGGCCTCGGTCACTCCGCCGGCCCCCCTAAGAGGGCGGAACGTCAAAGCCAACACCAACAGTAAAGACCAATGACGGGCGACTGAAAAGGGGATGGACCGTCCTAAGCGGCCAATTTATCGATCCGGATGGCGCTCTGCTGGTTTGGCCAGAACGCCTCGGCGAGTGCCGTCAGCAAAATTTGAGCGTCAGCGGCCAGCGTGAAAGGCGGGTTGACGGCAATCAGTCCGCTGCCGCGCAAGGCGAGGCCTGACGTTCCTCCGCGAACCAGTTCTATCCGCAATGAATTCTCGATTTTGAAATTCGAGAAGCTGCGGATGAAGGCCGCGGTCTCGCGCATGTCCTTGATCGGGTACCAGGCGAGGATCATCCCGGTCTTCCATTTGCGATGCGCGGCGTCGATGGCGGCGGCCAGTTGCGAAAGCTCGTCCGGCTGCTCGTAGGGCGGGTCGATCAGAACCAGGCCGCGCCGCTCCTTCGGCGGGATGTACGCAGAGAGCGCGGTCCATCCGTCGATGGCGATGGTCTTGATGCGCGCATCACCCCGCAAGTTGCGCGCGAGCGCGCCGGCGGCGCCGGTTTCTAGTTCGCAGGCGATCAGCCGGTCCTGGGGTCTGAGAAAATGGCGGATCAGGAGCGGTGAGCCCGGATAGATCTTGAGTGCGCCATCAGGATTGAACGCGCGCAGCGCCTCTCGGTAAGGTGCAAGCAGAGCTTCGGCGGCTTTGCCCAAATCGTGGGTCCAGATGCGGCCGATGCCGTCCTGCCATTCGCCGCCACGGGTGGCCTCCGCGCTTTCGAGATTGGTGCGGCCGCTTCCGGCATGAGTGTCGATCGCGCGAAAGGCTCCTTCCTTCCTGCGCAGATGGATGAGCGCGAGGACGAGCAGCGCGTGTTTGACGACATCGGCGAAATTGCCGGCATGAAAGGCGTGGCGATAATTCATCGCCGACAAACTGACGAGCCTGCGGCGTTCGTCAAGTTTTGCCGGCGGTCGGGTGGCTGATTGCGGTGCCTTGATCGGGCACCCTGGTCTTACGCTTGCCGACGCTCAGCTTCCGCGCACCGGCGGCATCACGACCTTCTCGTTGCGGCAGGATCGCCGATCGATTTCCGGACAGCCGCGGAATTTCAGGTCCTTCGACATGCAGATGCGTACCTCGCTCAGGCGGCGGCTGTCGCAGGTGACGGCGATGGCATCGCGTGACAGGCCCGGATTGGCGGCGACGAAAGCTTCCTCCACCTCGTCGGGCGTCACTATCTTGTAGTCGGAGACTTGCTCGAATTGGGCTGGGATCTGCACAGCCTCGCGCGCCTTGCGCAAAGTCTCGAAAAATTGCTGTCCGTTGAGCCCCGAACAGGTGCCATGCCGGTCCCATTGATTGAATACCAGCCTTGGGCTCGGCATCACATCGAGCATGGTGTCGACGATCGAGCGCGCGAGCCGCGGTGCCGGCACCTGGCAGTCGCGCGGAAAGCCGCGCTCATGTTGTGGCCACAGGCCATGCACTACGAACGAATAAGGACGACTGCCGCATTGCTGTTGTTGTGAACGGCTCTGATTGCGCTCGCGCGACGTTTCGCAGAAGGACGGCGACCATGACAGCGCCAGCACATAGAAGTCGAAATGGCCGGGCTGGTTACGCTGATCGAAATTGCGTCCGCGCTGGTCGGAGCGCTGGAAGCGGTCTTGTCCAAAGCGATCCTGCGCAAATCGATCCGCGCCGGACTGAATTTGCGAAAGATCGCTGTCACGCGAATCCTCGCGAAGGCCGTGATGCAAAGGATCAGAATGAATGCGGTCATGGCCGCACAGCGGTAGACGAATTCACGCATGTCACGCCCCAACAATCTTGCGGCCCAAAATCCGTGCTGGAAAACCGGTGCCCGCTTTTGGCACACGATTGGCCCGATGAAAGGAACTCTACCAGAGGGCAGGAACATTACAAGAACAAAACAAAAATTAAAAGTGTCCGGGCTGTGGAAAGTGCAATCAGCTCATCTCCAATCAGCTCAAGTAAGGGGTCTGAAAACCTCGCGCCCGATCAGGGCCGCATCATCCGGCAGGCGGGATTGTTCGACCAGTTGCGGTCGACGCCGACCACGCACCATTCCACATCCCAGGTGGACCCGATCATCCCCATGTCCTCGCCGATCAGGTAATGCACCGGCCGCCACACGCCGTCCGAGAGCAGGGCGCTGGCGCTGCAGAAGCGCCGCGGAATGGTGTCGTTCGCCCAGGGCCGCACACCGGTTTCCTGCACGTTTGCAAACTGAACGATGCCGAGCTTGGAATTCCAGAAATCGTGTTCCTTGTTCTGGAAGCGGTTGCGGATGATGCCCAGCGCGATGCCGTTGTCGCATTCCGGAAGCTTGCCGCTGTAACGCGGACCGGTCATCCAGAAGTTCATTTCAAACCAGTTGGCGGCCTTGGCCGGTACGGCCGACAGGCCGAAACCAAGACCGATCGCGAGCGCCAAGATGCATCGCCTGACGGACATGAAGACCCCCACCCAATTGCGGCAACGGTGCCTTTGGCAATCCGGGCGGTCAAGGGCTTCGACCTCCCAGCAGGCCGCTCCGGGCAAAGTTCCCGGACTCTGTGTCACGCTGTGCACAGGTCTGGTACCTGGCCCGTCCGCCTGCGGTCGAAAACCCACCAAATCCGGGCGCTTTTATCGGCAGGCCGACAAGCCTGCTTTCCATGGCGCTTTGAGCCGGCATTATCGAAAATTCAATCACTCGCCATTAGAAGCCTGGATCGAGATGAAAACGGCGGCCGCCTGGCCGCCGTCCTTGCGACAGGGGTGAGCCGTGGCGAATAGAAAGGGTCTGCGACTGATCGGATGGACCTATGGTGCGCTGACCCTCACGGTCGTGCTGGTCGCGGCCATTGTTGTCATCACGCAGATCAACAGCCCGGTCGAAGCGCGCGCCAGCGCGGATGTCAGCGTCGCGCGCCTTTCCAAATAACAGTTGTTACCACGAGCGCTTGAAGCGCGCGGTCAGGCTGCGATCATGGCCGCCAGCCGCGTTGTCGCTGACCGTGCCGGAAAGCGAAATCCCGCCCAGCAGATTCTGTTCGGCACCGAGCGAATTCAGCCTTCGGTCATCGATCGATGAAGTCTTCGAGCCTGCAAATACGCTGGTGCCGAGCGGCAGAAAATTCAGTTTGGCCAGTTGCTCGCTGTCGATCACATGCGCAGGCGCCGCAGCACCTGCAGGTCCCGTCACCAAAGGCTGGCTGACGCCATAGCCATTCTGCACGGTCACCGAGAGCCCCTCGTTGAGCGGGATCGATTTGGAGACTCGCGCGCCGAATTTGCGCTGATCGGCATCCGGATCGAGACGCGCATCGAGAACGGTCTGATCGATCAGCCCGACACCCGGGATCGCAGCGCTCGCCCATCCGGCGCCGCTCGAAGGCGGCAGCGGCGCTCCGGGCGGCGACCAGCCTTGCGGAGAGCCGACGCTGTCGACGCCGACATTGGTCGCGACGCCCGGTGCCCAGGAGCGCTTCAGCGCCACGTTGGCTGAGCCATTCTTGTTCTCGGTGCGATTCCAGGTAGTGGCATCGCCTTGCGCCGCGCGCGGCGCCGGTGCGGATGACGGCAACTCACGCATCAGGCTGAGCGCATCGAACTGGATACGGCTCCAGTCGATGTCGGAGGTCTCTTCAGCCTCCTGCGCGATTGCCGGCGGCTCTTCGGTTTCCTGAGCCAAAGCCGGGGCGGCGCAGATGATCAGCGCTGCGAGACAAAGACCAAGCGATTTCATGAGGTGGCATTCCAAGTCGTTCGGCTGCTTGATCGCAGTCGCTCATGGTCTTTGTTTGGCAAAGCCTTTAACGAATCGTTTACCGGCGCCACACAGGGGCGCTGCGGCAATCGATTACGGAACGTCCGGTGCTCGCTAGCCGCGCCCGGATCGAAAGCTGTCCAGGCTCAGGCAATGAGCTACTTCGCTACACATGCTGGTGATGCCGGAAACCGGCATCACCAGTGCATTGAAGGAAAACTTCAATCCAGGCGCGGTGGCACCTGCATGCCGGGCTTGAGCTGCGACAGGGTGTCGGCAATCACCTTCATGGTGGAGACCGCCGACTGGCTCAGGCCGGCATATCCGGTGATCTCGCGTCGAACCCGATCTCCTTCGCTATGAAGAAGGCTCCGTATGTTCTGCAACTCGCCGATGACGCGATCGATCTCCATCACAGTGGCGGCCGATACGCGCTCGATCAGCGAATTGAGATTATCGGTGCCGGGCTCCGGCAGTTGCTCCGGTCGTCGCATCGTCACGTCGCGGCGAATGAATTCACGGATCTCTCCTTCGAATTCGCTGGCAGGATGACGATCCGTTTCGCTGACACGCTGTTTGACTGCGGACATTTTCTTGGCTCCTTCCATTGCGCGAGCAGGACCCCGCCTGCACGCGTTCCCCAAGGAAGTGCCGATTGCGACATGCGATATGGGCCTCAAGCGTTCGTGATCGGGGCTCTGGCGCGTCGTGAATTGGGCGAATTTGGCGCCAATTACCACGACATTCCGCGATCAGCGCTTGCGGTTCACCATCGTCTGCCAGCCAGTTTTACCGTCGCAGTCGCGAGTCTGGCGCCAGAATACCAGCGCGGGCTGTGGGTTTTTACCTTCCATGCGCCAGCTGCCTTCGGCGCGGCAAATGCGGCGCGACAGCCGGCCGATGGTTCCGGCGATCTCCGTGTCGGCCGGCGTGAACGTGGTATTGCCGAGCTCTGAAACGCGGCGTCCTTCCGGGCGCACGAATTGCAGCAGGCGTGCACCGGCGCCATTCTTGTCGGTCGCAAATACCAAACGATCCGGCGTATCGGTTCCGCTCGGGCAGGCTTGAGAAAATACAAAACCACCGGCGAAGGCGCGAACCGTCACCGGACCTGACGGCTTGCTGCATCGAAGCCGCGACGTGACGCTGGATGGCACGTCCTTTTCGCCGAGAGTTTCTGCGACGGAAGAAGCCGGTGTCTGCGCCTGCGCGACCGAACTAAAGACAATCGCGAATGCTGTCGCGACAAGAATGGATCGCATCATGCGATGACTCCGATGTCGAATGTTTCTGAACGCATGTTGTCTGCACATTCGTTTATCAGCGTGACAAAGGCTTAACTCGCCGAAACGCCGCAATGGCTTACTATATCGGCTGTGCGGGAGGAATGCCCGCAAACAGGAGAACAAGAAAATGAAATCGATTGCAGTCGTGTTCGCGGCAGCGCTGGCGCTCGGTGCTGCAATGCCGGCCGCGCAAGCGGCGCAGAATACGAATACGGGCGGAACGACGCTCAAGGTGCAGACCGATAGTTTGCTGCATGTCGCCGATGAAGTCAGTGCTCGCAAGGGTGGCGGTGGCGGTCGTCACGGACATGGTCGTGGCGGCGGCGGTGGCAGACATGGCTGGCATGGCGGTGGCGGTGGACGACACGGCTGGCATGGCGGCGGCCGCAGATGGCACGGCCATGGCGGATGGAATGGACGCCGTAACTGGGGCGGTCATCGCCACTGGTATGGCGGACGCGGTTATGGGTGGCGCGGCTACCGTGGTTACGGCTGGCGTGGCTATGGCTATGGATGGCCTCGTCATCGCGTTTGCTGGAGGGTCTGGAGTTACGGCCGGCTCGTCACGGTCTGCCGCTGGCGCCGCTGGTAAGCCTGGAATGCGAAGCCCCGGCGCACCTGCCGGGGCTTTTTTCGCCTGGCATCGATCGTATCGAGACCGCTGAAAAATCGCGCGAAAACCGAGCCTCGGCAGCGGAAATTGCTTTAAATTTAAAACAAATTGTCGCCATTATGGATAATTTTGCGGCAATGCAGCATTGCGCAGTGTAGGCGGGACGGGAGCGGGAATGGGTGGTAAAATGCCCGAACTAGCTGGAAAAACCGCTTCCGAAACCCCATCTAAGTCCAGACGAACCGGCCGCGTTAAGCGGCGATTTCTTTGAGCCGCAACGACGCGGCCTTTTCATTGTTTCGCCAGCGTCTCGTTTGCCGCTGCGATGCCCGAAGCGAACCGGCCCACCGGCAAGGAGAACAGCATGGCCAACGAGCCCCAGTCCATCAATCGCGCCCGCTGGCAGGCGCAGACCCGCGATCTTTCGGGATTCGATTACAAGGCGCCGGCCGAGCTTTATCCGAGTTGCAGCCGCCGGGTCCGTGGCCCATTCAGCTACAAGCGCTTCAACACCGCGGCGGAAGCGTTGCGGTTTGCCATGGAACACATGCCGGAAGGCGCGCTTCTGGGTGCCACCCTCGAGGTCAACGAGCAGCGCTTCACCGAGGCTGAGATGCGGGCACTTTATGAGAGCCCGGCTTTTCCGCTGAAGCGTACCGACAAGAGCAAGAAGACCGCGGCTTAAGTTAAGGCCAAAGCGTAATCCACCGAAGTAATGGCCGGATTTGATCCGGCCATTCCATTTTCTGAAAACCGAAACCATGTGCCGGAATTCGGATTTAGCCGAATTCCGCACTTTTGGAGCGCAAGCGGGGCAAACCGCGACTTGCGGTCAAGCCCGCGCCTGACGGGGAGTGGCCTATTTCTTCCCGCCGCCCTGCTGCGCCTTGTAAGCCGACACTGCCTTCACCTTGCCGTCATCGGCTTTCGGTTTCTTCTTTTCCTTGTTCGATTTCATCTGTCCTTTGGCCATGTGGTCCTCCTGATTGCGCGAACCATGCCGCGCCTTGTGGCAAATCGCTCCGGCAAATTACCATTGCTTGCCCATATCCGAAAAGGGTCATCGGCTTTTACCGGAAAGCGGTTTCCTCTTTGGCCTGCGATGCTTTAGATTTGCCGCGATTCTGGAGTGACCGACATGGCTTTCCCCATTCCACTCGCGCTGTTGCTGCCGCTGGCTTTTTCCGTCTCCGACGCAGTGCCGCGTTTCAACATCGAGCCGAGCTGCAAGGGCGGGCTCGACAGCCCCGGCCTGAACGAACGCTACAGCCGCTGTATTTCCGAGGAGAATAACGCGCGTCAGAAGCTGGAAAGCTCCTGGTCGAGCTGGCCGGCCAGCGACCGCGGCCAATGCACCGATACCGCGCGCATGGGCGCGCCAAGCTATGTGGAATTGCTCACCTGCCTGGAAATGGCGCGCGACGCGGCGAAGCTGAAGTTCAAGTAGGGCGCCTGTCCCGGGCGCACTACCCATATCGTCATGGCCACCTGCATCGTCATCGCCGGGCCTGACCCGGCGATCCCGCTTAGGGACGCACTGTGCCAGCCTGATCGGGATGCCCGGGTCAAGCCCGGGCATGAAGAGTGAGTGGAGCCATCCGATTCAAGTCTCTAACAGCCACGCGTCATCGTCATCGCGGCGCAAATGCGCCGGGCTTGTTCCTTGTCGTGGCGCAAGCCGGATACATCCGACTTGCGCGGTGATCAGGGGTTTACGTGTAATTCTGGTTAGCCTTTCTCTTTTCCTTTGCGCAGCTTTCCCGCCCTTGGCCTACAGCCAAGAATCTCCCAGTCGATTGAGCGAGTCCGCCACGACGTCTGCGCCCTTGCCGAAGGGACGAAGCGCGCTGAACGACATGTTTGTGCCCTTGGATCGTCGGCTGGGACGGTTCGATATCGATCTTGGTCTTTCGCCTCCCAGTGATCGACTGACGGTTCAAACGAACTACATGATGGCCAACATATCGTCCGTCGCGATTTCGAAAAAGATCATAACTGCGTCCGGTCGCCGATGTAGCATGGTATTGTCGCCGTCGAGTTATCCTCTCATCGAAGCTTACATGACGATGACGGAGTTGTCCGCTTCGCGCGATCAAGTGACGCGAATTTGCGTCGATGAGTTTCTTCGGATTTTCACTACGGTGGAGAACGACGAGAGTTCGATCACGGCCGCAATCGACGATTTGAAAGCAAGAGATAATTGGGCCAATGGCTCGTCTGCTACTCCGCGGCTGAGAGGCTGGCGCGCAATCAGCGAGGCGGTCCGTCGTATTTATGTCGAGGACGGCGCAGTACACGCGCTGCTATCTGTAAGATATGCCAACTATGCCGCCGTTACCTTCGCTCATTTCCAGGAATGGATACAGGAGGTCCGCCGGTCTCACCGGATTTGATTTCTGAGTGATGATCCGACGATTGCACCGGAAGCGGACATTTTTGAGCGCAACACGCATGTGTGGCGCGAGATGGATATACGCAGAAAATCGACAGCTTTGATCGAAGTGAACGACTGGGATTCAGCCGATGTCCGCGCCGCGGTTCTTGTTGCCATCGAACTGCCTGCCGATGGGAAGATTCGCAATGACGTGGTGGAGAAGTATTGCCGCGGAAAGTGGAATTCGAAAGTCGACGCTTCAGACAAAACCCTGCCTCGATGCCGGTTTGAAACCGTCTTTCATCAAGAAGGGTGGATTGAGTTTTACTATTCCGCAGAGGACGGGGCAGGCGAATCACTGAGACGGCTGGCAGCCGATCTTGCTCAAGACCCCGCTGTTCTCGCTCTTGCAGCCATGAAACGAAATGATGGCAAGGTCGGCCATCCATACTTGGTTTTCTTCGGTCACTGAAGAATGCGACGCCACGAGGAGGACGACAGGCTACCGTTCTGACTGACCCCTTCACGCGACAATCGCGGGCAGGACGAAAATAGAACTGGCATTGGATCGTCAAAATCAAAACGCCTGATAGCTCTTCCCCAATTGCCCGCCGACGCGTCTGAATCCTTCGGTCGCCGCCTTGTAATTCTGGTCCACGTTCAGCGCCTTGGCGTAGGAGCCCGCGGCCTTTTCCTTCTCGCCCATGCGCTCATAGGCAAGCCCGCGGCTGGTCCAGGCCGCGACGCTCTGCTCCTCCAGCATCACCGCATTGTCGAGATCGGCCGCCGCCGATTTCAGATCGCCGGCCGCAAGATAGCTCAAGCCCCGCCCGAGATAGGGGTCGGCCTCGCGCGGCGAGAGCTGGATCGCGATGGCAAAATCCTCGATCGCGAATTGGTGCTGGCGCTCGCTCTGATAAAGCATGGCGCGGTTGTAATAGCCTTGCGCATTATTGGGCTGCATCGCGATGGCGCGGTTGTAATCGTCGAGCGCCTTTCGCAATTCGCCCTTCTGCCGATAGGTAAGCCCGCGCCCGAGATGGGCAGCGGCATAGGACGGGTCGATCGAGAGCGCGGTGTCATAGTCGCGCAAAGCCAGATCAAGTCGGGTTTCCTGGCGATGGAGCAGGCCGCGATTGGCATAGGCCTGCGCATATTTCGGATCGAGCGCGATTGCCTTGTTGAAATCGGAGAGCGCCTCCTGCCGCCGTCCGGCCTGTGCCAGAACGGTGCCGCGCATGTTGTGGGCCTGCGGATCGTTCGGGGTCTGCTGGATCACCGCGGTGAGGGAAGCGATGTTGGCAGGCGAGGCGACATAGGTCGTCTCGGGCGCGACCCCGCCGCCGTCGAGGATCGTGGAACAGCTGCATAGCGCGAGCGAGGCGGCAAGCATCGCGAGGCGGACGAGGGCTGTGGCGGACGCGGGCACAGGGTTCATTGCAGGCGATGATAAACGCAAGCGCGTGGCGGCAAAACGGCGCGTGTTGACGCTGCAGGAGACCCCGCGTTCTCGCGGGGCGCGCGGCAACTGGGCAAACAAAAACCGCCGGGCTTGCACCCGGCGGTCTGAAATCCTTGCGATGAAACTCTGAAGCTCAGCCGCGCGATGCGCCGCCGCCGAAACCACCGCCGCCGCCAAATCCGCCGCCACCGCCGCCGCCAAAGCCACCGGGGCGCGGCCCGCGTCCGCCTTCGCGGCCACCCGGTCCGCCGGCGCCCGGAATCACCTTCGGCTTCATCGGCAACAGGCCTTCGCGCTGCAGCTTCTTGCGCGCGAGTTTGCGCGCACGGCGCACGGCCTCCGCCTTCTGGCGGGCCTTCTTCTCGGAGGGCTTTTCGTAATGGCCGCGAAGCTTCATTTCGCGGAAAATACCCTCGCGCTGCATCTTCTTTTTCAGCGCCTTGAGGGCCTGGTCGACGTTGTTGTCGCGGACGAGAACCTGCAACCGATGTTCCTTCTTGCCGAAAGCAGCGATCCGGCAGAAGCCGGATGCGGCCTGATTGTGTTTAAGGGGCCTGGAAAGGCGCCGAAACGGTTGCCCTTCGAGTCGCCGCGGCAATAGCAGATGCGCGGTTAAGAGTCCACTGATGCCGGTACCGCGCATAGCGGCGCCGGTTCCCATGTCTTGGCCGCCGGTGTGACTTTCGTGTGGCTTGCCTTTGCTGCCGATCGTGGCAAATCCTGATGGAACGGCAATTGTGGGGGGATTCGAAATGGCTCGATATACTTGGCTGGCGATTGCGGCGCTCGTGATGTTCTCGCCGCTCGGGACTGCTTCGGCCCAGCAACAGCCCATACCCTCGCCATTCCCCGATCTGCTGAAGGGCACGCCCCAGGAAGAGGCCGCCTGCGCGCCGGATTCCTCCAGATTCTGCAAGCGCTTCGAGCCCGATGCGCTGCAAGTGCTCGGCTGCCTGCAGCAAAACCGTTCCAGGATCAGCCAGTCTTGCCAACGGGTATTGCGGAACCGCGGAGTCTAGCGGCGCCGGGATCTATTCCGGCAGCACCCTTGTGACGTGCCCCATCTTGCGGCCGGGCGTGGGCTCGCCCTTGCCGTAGAGATGCAGCGAGGCGCCGGGAATTGTGAGCCAGCGCGCATAGTCGGACGCTTCGGCCCCGATCAGATTGGTCATTTCCACCTGCCCAAGCCGGATCGGCTGCGCCAGCGGCCAGCCTGCGATGGCGCGGATATGCTGCTCGAATTGCGAGACCGTGCAGCCGTCGATGGTCCAATGCCCGGAATTGTGAACCCGCGGCGCAACCTCGTTGACAAGCACGCGCTGCGCCGTTCCGTCGCGCAGCACGAACATCTCGACCGCCAGCACCCCGACATAGTCGAAGGCTGAGGCAATCGCCTCCGCGATCCGGACAGCTTCACCGGCAACCGCTGACGGCACCGTGGCAGGCGCACGCGAGACTTTCAGAATATGGTCGCGGTGCTCGTTCTCGGTGACGTCGAAGCTGCGCAGCGTGCCATCATTCGCGCGCGCGACCACGACCGAGATCTCGCGCTCGAACGGCACGAAGCCTTCCAGAATGCAGGAAGCGCGGTGCAGCGCGAGCCAGGCCGCGGCCGGGTCTCCGCCGGCGTCGATCTTTTGCTGGCCCTTGCCGTCATAGCCGAGCCGGCGCGTCTTCAGGATCGCGGGCAGACCGATTTTGTGCGCGGCCTCGAACAATTGCGCGGCATCCCCTACCGCGGCATAGGGAGCGGTGGCGATCCCGAATTTCTCGATGAAGTCCTTTTCGATCAGCCGGTCCTGGGTGAGCGCAAGCACCTTCGGATCTGGCAGCACCGGCTTTCGCTGCGCGAGAAAGTTGGCGGTATGCGCCGGTACATTCTCGAATTCGTAAGTGATGACGTCGCAAGTCCGGGCGAATTCGGCGAGCTTGTCCTGGTCCTCGTAGGCCGCGAGCGTTGCGCGCTTCACCACATCGAACGCGCAGGAATCGGGCTCCGGCGCATAGACATGGCAATTCAGTCCGATGCGGGAGGCGGCCTGCGCCAGCATGCGCGCCAATTGTCCGCCGCCGAGTATGCCGATCGTAGCGCCGGGAGCGAGCGCGGCTGGTTCGCGTCGAGCCATCTTATGTCGGTCGCGTCGTTTGGTGGACGGCCTTCGGCCTTTTGGTTTGGTGGACGTCCTTCGGCCTTTTGGCGACGGCGGCGGTTTGCGCCTTGCGATGCGATGCGAGCCGTTTGGCGAGCGACTTGTCGGACAGCGCGAGCACGGCGGCTGCGAGCAGGCCGGCATTGATGGCACCGGGCTTGCCGATGGCAAGCGTGCCGACCGGAATGCCGGCCGGCATCTGCACGATCGACAGCAGCGAGTCCTTGCCTTCAAGCGCGGTGACATTCATCGGCACGCCCAGCACCGGCAGGTTGGTCATCGACGCCGCCATGCCGGGCAAATGCGCGGCCCCGCCGGCGCCCGCGATCACGATCTTGAAGCCTTTTTTCTCGGCCGATTTAGCAAACGAATAGAGCCGGTCCGGCGTGCGATGCGCCGACACAATCAGCGCCTCATAGCCAACGCCGAGTGTATCCAGCATTGCGGCCGCGTGCTGCATGGTGGCCCAGTCGGACTGGCTGCCCATGATGATGGCGACGGGCTTCTTCGCGGTTTTTTTGGCAGGCCGGGCGGCCATGAAGCGGGAATCCGGGCGAAAAGAAGCGTTGAATTATAGGAAGGGGCAGGGGGTCAGCAAGCGAAAGCGCCTGTTCTGCACGGGCAATTCGCCGGGCAAGCCAGCAGCCCGGAAATCCGCAGCCAAAAAGAAGAGGTCGCGCACGGCGAAGCGCGCGACCTCGTTTTTTCAGAACTGCCCGCCCGATTACGGAGCGACGCAATAATCCCAATAGCCGCGCGACTGGCTGGGATCGGCCCAGTACCAGCACATGTTCGGCGCCGGAGCAGCGGGAGCCGCACCGATCACGCCCGCAGCGATGATCGTTCCAAGTGCGACGCCGCCGACGACCCGGCCGTAATAGGGACGATTGGTCCAAACCCGGACCGGGCGTTTCACAACGACCACGTTCCTGCCATGCCGGCCTACATTGTGACGGGCGCCATGATGATGCCCGCCGGGGCGCCCGACGTGTTTGCCGCCGCCGCCGTGATGACGCCCGCCACCGGGCCGACCGGCGTGCTTGCCACCGCCCCCGCCGCGATGTCCGCCGCCTCCGGCGTGCTTGCCACCACCGCCGCCACCGCCCTTCTTGGCGGAGAATTCATCCATCCTGCATTGACCGCCGTCCGTGGCGGACGAGGTGGCCGCGCGCGCCTGCACCGGCGCAGCGCCGATCATCAGGGCGAAGGATCCGATCGCAACATATCGGAGCAGATTACTCATGTTCATGTTCCTGTATTTTGCCTTTCGCTGGTCGCCAGAGTTCCCCAGACCCTCAAGGACGGAGGCGCGATTCCGCGGCGCGGACAATACTCGCAACCCACGCCGGTTAATAGATCTGGGCCTCACCAACCACCGGACATCGTTACGCAATGATGTCGGGCGTAAGCTGGTCCTCGATAAAGGAAATGCGGTCGCGCAAGATCAGCTTGCGCTTCTTCAGCCGCTGCACCTGGATCTGGTCATGGCTCGGAGCGTCGATCAGCGCCTCGATGGCGGTATCGAGGTCGCGATGCTCCTGCTGCAGCCTCGCAAGTTCCGCTCTCAGATTGCTCTCGTCGTCGCGCGTCATGTTTCAGCGATTCTTTACCCGAAAGCCTTGTCGATTCAGAGGGTTGCGAAACACGATCGGCGGCTGCCGCTGGATTTGAATCTGGCGCCTTCCAGCCATGCATTCAAGCAACGCAGGAAAAGTAACGAATAGCGGGGAATTACTGCAGCGCAGCATAGCGCGTTATCGACTTGCCACAATCGTCATGTCAGACTTGCGACGTTGGCTCCACCTGATCAAGGAGACCATTTCCACATGTCGATGCAAGAGCACATTGTTGAACTCAAGGCCCAACATCGGGAGCTTGAGCAAGAGATCGCTGATGCCCTCGCGCATCTGTCGACCGACGATACCAAGATCGCCGAGTTGAAGCGTCGCAAGTTGCAGGTAAAAGACGAAATCGCGCGGATGCAGGCGTCGGCCAGCATTCATTAAGGCTGCGGTTTCCATTATAGTGTGATTGCACGGTTGGGCCGCCGGCTCTCCGCAGGGAGGCCGGCGGTCTTGTCTATTGGTCTGCGTTCCGGTCGGAGTTCGGTCATGCTGGCTTGTCTGGTTCGCGCGGCGATGGCGGTTTTGGCGGCGCTGGCGCTATCCGTGCCGTTGCCGGCCCGTGCACAAGAATACCCGACCCGCCCGATCACGCTGGTGGTGCCGTTTCCACCGGGCGGCGGCAATGACGCCATGGCCCGCATCATCGCCGACAAGCTTTCGACAGCGCTCGGCCAGCAGATCGTCATCGACAATCGCGGTGGCGCTGGCGGAGTGATCGGCTCGCGCGCGGTGGCGAAGGCGGCGCCGGACGGTTACACGCTGTTGCTTGGCCATACCGGCAGCATGGGGATCAATCCGAGCCTTTACGCAAATGCCGGCTACGACCCGCGCAAGGATTTCTCCGCCATCGGCCTGATCGCGGTGATGCCGCTTGCCTTTCTGGCCTATCCGCCCTTTCCCGCGCAAAGCATCGCCGACCTGATCGCGATGGCGAAGAAAGATCCGGGCAAGATCAATATCGGCTCTTCACCGAAGGGCACCGGCTCTCATCTCTGCGCCGAATTATTCAAGGCGACGGCTGGCGTCGAAATGAATCTCGTGCCTTACAAGGGCACGGCGCAGAGCATCACCGATCTGGTCGGCGGACATGTGTCGGTTTCCTGCAACATCCTGACGCCGGCGATGGGTAATATCAAAGCCGGCACATTGCGTCCGATCGCAGTGACCTCGGCCAGGCGCTTCGGCTCGCTGCCCGATACGCCGACCGCGGCAGAATCCGGATTGCCGGGCTTCGAGGCCGAGCTGTTTTACGGGCTGCTCGCGCCCGCCGGGACCCCGCGTGCGATTGTCGAACGGCTGAACAAGGAATTGCGCGCGGCGCTAGCGACCGAGGAAGTGCGCAGCCGCATCGTCAATGACGGCGCCGATCCGCTGACCAGTTCGCCGGAAGAGCATGCCGCGCTGCTCGATCGCGACGAAACCAAATGGTCGACGCTGATCCGCAAGCTCAACCTGAAGATCGACTGACGATGTTGCGATTGTCGGGCGCCTTGCTTGTTGTCTGGTGCTGCGGAGCGGCTGTCGCAGCCGATCTCGAATTGCAGCCGAAGACCCAAAATCCTGAACAGCGCTCGGCGCCAGCCGCGCCCATCCCGCCCGCGTCCATGCCGCCCTCGCAATTGCGGACCACTACGCCGCCGGCTGCGCCCGCGCCTGACGGCAAGGAAAAGCCCGCCGTCACCGATCAGAAGCCGATCGATACCTTGCAGCCGCCGCAGGCCGGCGCGCCTGCGCAAGGCGAAAGCTGGTGGCAGCAGATCGTGCGCAATGCGCCGACTTGCAAAGCTTTCTCGGACGGCTGCCGCCGCTGTGACGTGAATTTTCAATGTTCCGGCCTGCCGATCGCCTGCCAGCCCAAGGAGTTTACATGCGTCGAGCCGTGACGGCTTACCCCCATGCTTCGGTTATTCCCGCGAAGGCGGGAGTCCAGAAAGCAAAGAACTGGGTCCCCGCTTTCGCGGGGACGAGCGGGAGAGGGGTAGCGTTCGCGCTGCTATTTTTCGGTCTCGGTCTGCATGGTGCTCGCGCGCAGGACGTCCGCGGTCTCGAGGTCTGCACCGCCGAAAAGCAGATGGAGCGGCGCACCGGCTGCCTGCAGGCCAATATCGACTATCTGATGAATCTCATCGATCGCAATGCGCGCGATTCGCGCCAGAAGCTTGAAGCGGCCGGGAAGGATCTGGCCGCGGCGAAGAACGAGGTCACCACGTTGAAGGCGTCGCTCGCGGCGATGCAGGCTCGGATCGAGAAACTGGAAAAGCCGGAAAAGCCAGAAAAGCCGAAGTCGGACGCCAAGTAAATTCCGGGCTGCGGTTACCGCGTGGTGAGCGCGACTACAGCTTGGTCGCGAGCGCGGTTGCTGCCACTTTCACGGGCTCGCCCCATGCTTGGCGATATGCCGCCAATATGCCTTCCACCATCATGTCATCGGAGAAGAACAGGGCGACGCGGTCGCGCAGGGTTTGCGCGAGCGCGTTTGCGGCGACCGGGTCCGAGAGTACGCGTGTGATCGCATTGGCTAGCGCCTCGGCGTCGCCGGCCGGCACCAGAGTATTGGACAGCGGTCCGTAGATTTCCGGAATGCCGCCGACGCTGGTGGTGATCAGCGGCTTGCTGGCGGCGGCGGTTTCGAGCACGACGTAAGGCAACGATTCCGCGCGCGAGGGAATGACCATCACTTTGCCGAGTGTGAGTGCGCGCCGCGCCGGCATCGCCGAAGCGAAACGCACCGCGTGCTGCAGCGATAGCCGCTCGACCTGCGCGCGCAGCATCGCCTCGTCCGGACCGGCGCCGACCAGCGTTGCGGTCACCGGAAGATTGCGCCGGTGGAGCGCCGCGATCGCGTCGATCAGGATGTCGATGCCTTTCACCGGACGGAATTCGCCGATGAAGACCAGATCGGTAGCATCCGGCGCCACTTCGGCCGGCTCGAATTCCGCTTTCGAAACGCCGTTATGAATGATGCGTACGATGCCGTTCGGTTCGCCGATCTTGTTGCGGAAGACCTCGCAGCTATAGGCGCTTTCGAACAGGAACAGCGTTCGGCGCGCGAGCAGCATGCGCTCGAGCGTGAGATAGAGGCGGCCCGACCAATTGTTGTGGCGAAGCAGCAGGCTGCCGCCATGCGGCGTATAGGCGCGCACGACCTTACGGCCCGGCATGGCGAGCCGCGCATAGGCGCCGCCCTTGGCGCCGTGGCCGTGGATCACCTCGGCGCCGGTCTCCGTGAGACGTCGCGTGACGTGCAGGACGGCTGGAGCGTCGAGCAATGAAAGCTGGCGCGACATCGGGATGCGGGTGAGGCCGAGCGCGAGCTGTGGGGCGAGCTCGGCGAATATCTCGTCGGAGCGGGCATTGCCGGTGGTGGAATCGGCGATGATGCCGACCCTGTGGCCGCGCGCGATCTGTCCGCGCACGAGGTCGGCGACATGGCGGAACAGTCCTCCGATGGGAGCGCGGAAGACGTGAATTACGGAAAGTGACATGGCCTCTGGCTCGTCCGGTGGCAGCGTTGCGATCTTGCGATGGGCATTTCCGCCAAATGCGCCCCGAAGCCAACAACGGCAAGGATTCAAGCCGTAATTCTACAATATGGGAACTTTTGCTTTGATTTATCCTTAATCGGCGCGATGAATTCCGCAACATCAACGCGTTATGCGATAACGGAAAACGCAATGAATTCGAACGCAACGGTCCGCGAAGTCACACTTCCTTTGCCATGTCGCGCAATTTGAATTTCTGGATCTTTCCGGTGCTGGTCTTCGGCAATTCCGAGAACACGATATTGCGCGGCACTTTGTAGCCTGCGAGATTCTGTCTGCACCAGGCGATCAGTTCTTCCTGCGTTGCGCTCATGCCGGACTTCAGCTCGACAAAGGCGCAGGGGGTCTCGCCCCATTTCTCATCCGGCTTGGCGACCACCGCGGCGCTTGCGACCGAAGGATGTTTGTAAAGCGCATCCTCGACCTCGATCGAGGAGATGTTCTCGCCGCCGGAAATGATGATGTCCTTGGAGCGATCCTTGAGCTGGATATAGCCGTCCGGGTGCATCACGCCGAGATCGCCGGTGTGAAACCAGCCACCGGCAAAGGCCTTGTCGCTTGCGGCGCGATTCTTGAGATAGCCCTTCATCACCACATTGCCGCGCATCATCACTTCGCCGAGTTGCTGACCGTCGCGCGCCACCGGCGTCATGGTTTCGGAATCCATCACGTCGAGCGCTTCCAGCACGAGATAGCGCACGCCCTGACGCGCCTTTTTCGCCGCCTGTTCGGCGGGCGGCAATGCGTTCCATGCTTCATGCCAGTCGTTGACCACGGCAGGGCCGTAGGATTCGGTCAGACCGTAGAGATGCGTCACGTTAAAGCCCGCGACTTTCATGCCGGCCAGCACCGCTTCCGGCGGGGGCGCTGCCGCGGTGAAAAACTCGACCACGTGCGGCAACGGCTTCTTCTCGTCCGCAGGCGCATTCAGCAGTGTCGCCATCACGATCGGCGCGCCGCACAGATGCGTGACTTTGTGGGTTGCGATCAGATCGTACATGGCGGCCGCCCTCACCTGGCGCAGACAAATGTGCGTGCCCGCGCCGATCGAGATCGACCAGGGAAAACACCAGCCGTTGCAATGAAACATCGGCAGCGTCCAGAGATAGACCGGATGGCGGCCGATATTGCCGGTCAGCACATTGCCGATCGCGAGCAGATACGCGCCGCGATGGTGATAGACCACGCCCTTGGGATCGCCGGTGGTGCCCGAGGTATAATTGAGCGAGATCGCATCCCATTCGTCGTCCGGGATGGCCCAGGCGAAATCCGGGTCTCCCTCTTTTACAAAATCCTCGTATTCAAGCGCGCCGATGCGGGCGTTCTCGCCCGCAAATTCGGGATCGTCGTAGTCGATCACCAGCGGCTTCACCTTGGCGCGCGAAAGCGCGTCTTTCATCACGGCTGAGAATTCACGGTCCACGATCAGCACCTTGGTATCGGCATGGTCGAGCGTGAAGGCATTCACTGCCGCATCGAGGCGCGTATTGATGGTGTTGAGTACGGCGCCCGCCATCGGCACCCCGTAATGGCATTCCAGCATGGCCGGTGTGTTCGCCAGCACCACCGATACCGTGTCGCCCTTTTTTATTCCGCGCTTGCGAAGCGCGCTCGCAAGTTGGCGCGCGCGTGCATAGAAATCGCGATAATTGCGCCGCAAGGGGCCATGCACGATGGCGGTATGGTCGGGATACACCGTCGCTGCGCGCTCCAGGAATTGCAGCGGCGTCAGCGGCTGGTAATTGGCCGGGTTGCGGTCGAGGTCGATGTCGTAGGGCGTTTTCGCCATTGTTGTTGCTCCCCTTCTGAAGCGAAGCATAGGAAGCAGAGCGGACGCGATCAATCGTTGCGATGGCGCAAGGCGCTCAAGGGATCGCTGGTGGTGGCGTAACGCTCTTCGGCAGCGCGGCGCGACCGCGATCCGGGTAATCCGTGATCAGGCCGTCGATTCCGGTCTCGATCACGAGTTTCAGGTCGTCCATCTCGTTGACCGTCCACGGGATGGCCTTCAACCCGAGCGTCTGTGCCTCTTTCACCTGCGTTGCCGTGATGTTGCGATAATAGGGCGACCAGGTCGCGCAGCCTGCGGCCTGCACCAGGCGCGGCACCGAACCCGCAAAATCGTCGACTTTCAGGCCCGCGGTCCAGGGCGACGTCCTGCCGCGCTGGATATTGTCCTCCAGCGGCGCCTCGATGGTGATACAGACGCGCTCGATCTCGGGCGCGATCTTCTGCATCGCCTTGAGCGTACGCCAATCGAAGCTCTGCACGGAAACGCGCGAAGCGAGGTCCGCTTCCCGAACCGTCTTTGCGACCATCATGGCAAAGCTTTCCGGATCGGGCGTGTCGTCGCCGGAATCGGGTGCGATCTTGGTTTCGATATTGAAGCGGACGTGATCGGCGCCCTTGCGCTTTGCGAGTTCGAACACCTCGGTCAGCGCCGGGATGCGCACATTGTCGGCGCCCCGCTGGTTGCGAAAGCGCGCGGCATAGGCGGTGTCAGGCTGGATGCGGCCAACGTCGTAAAGCTGCAATTCGGAGAAAGTCAGCGAGCGGATGGCGGGGCCCGGCTCGCGCAAAAAGTTGCCGTCGGGCGAGCGCGTATGATCGGGATTGAGGCGAATGTCGTGACTTACGACCAGAATGCCGTCTTTGGTGACGGCGAGATCGAGTTCGAGCGTCGAGACGCCGATCTTCAGCGCGGTCTCGAAAGCGGGCAGGGTGTTTTCCGGCGCCAGCCCTCGCGCGCCGCGATGGCCTTGAAGGTCGAAGGCGTGAGCGGACGGACTTGCCAATATCAGCAGAGCGGCGAGTGCGGCGAGGCGCAATGTCATGGCGTCTGACTATAAACAGGTTATGTCAGCACCATGACCTAACCGCGCAGCAGCCCCGTGATGCCCTGCCACAGCAACAGCGACGATACGCAAAACACGATCGTATAGGCGATCTTGTAGAACAGACCGACCGGCGTGACCCGCACCAGCCAGATGCCAAGTGCGTTGGCGAGAACCGCCAGCGGCAACAGCATCAGCGAGGTCGCGAAATTTTTCGTCGAGAATTGCCCGAGCGCAAAATAGGGTCCGATCTTCAGCGCGTTGACCAGGGCGAAGAAGATCGTGGTGGTGCCGACGAGCGTGAGCTTGGGCAGCCGTTGCGGCAGCACATGCACCTGAAAGGGCGGTCCGCCCGCCTGCGAAAGAATCGAAGTGAAGCCGGAGATCGTGCCCCAGAACACGCCGCTTATCGCTGTCTTGCGCTGCGGCTCGTCCGGCGCGCGGCTGAAAATCGTATAGGCTACGAAGCTGACGCCGATAATCCCGACCACGGTACGCAACGCCGAATCCGTCACTTGCGCTGCGAAGATCCAGCCGATGGCCATGCCGATCAGCGCGCCCGGAATCAGCACTTTCAAATTCCAGGCATCCCAGTCCTTGTGATACCACCACACCGAGATCACATCCTGCGTGATCAGAATCGGCAGGATCAAAGCTGCGGCTTCCAGCGGCGGCAGATAAAGCGCGAGCAGAGGCGTCGACAATATGCCGACGCCGGAAAAGCCGCCCTTGGCGAGACCGAGCGCGATTACCGCCGGTACCGCGATCAGATAGAAGAACGGATCGGTGATGACCGTCATAATGATTTTCTGATGAGAGCGCGCCTTAACGCAAAACCGGTACCCACTTTGCTGACGCGCTCTATACGCGAAAGATTGCCGTCACGCCGTTGCGGATCAGTTCAAGCGAGATCATGAACGTGATCACATAGACGATCTTGTAGAAGGTTTCCTGCGGCGTCACCCGCACCAGCCAGATGCCGAGAAAATTGGTGGCGATTGCGAGCGGAAACAGTACGGCGGAGGTGATGAGGTTATCGGCCGTGAATTGCCCCAGCGCAAGATAGGGAATGACCTTCGCGGCGTTGGTGGCGGCGAAGTACATGGTGGCGGTGCCGGCAAAGACCAGCTTCGGCAGATGCTGCGGCATCATGTGAACCTGCCAGGGCGGGGCGCCGGCATTGGCGAGCGTCGAGGTGAAGCCCGACAGCGCGCCCCAGAACACTCCCGAAAACGCGCTCGGCCGGATGCCGATATCGCCGCTCACCGGTCCGAACCAGCGCCACAGCACGAAGGTCACGCCGATCACCCCGACCGCGAGCCGCACCGCTGCATCCGGCACATAGGCCGCAAGCATTCCCGCCACCGCGACCCCGATCAGGCCGCCGGGGATCAGCACCTTCAGGTTCCAGGCATCCCAGCTTTTGCGATAGGCGATCACCGAGATCACGTCCTGGAGAAGGAGGATCGGCAGCATGATGGCGACCGCCTGCAGCGGCGGAATGATCAGCGCAAGCAGCGGCGTCGCCACCATGCCGACGCCCGTGAAGCCGCCCTTGGCGAGGCCAAGCAGGGTGACGGAGATCGCAGCGACGATCCAGAACAGCGGCTCGATGGGGAGATGCAAGGGAGGGGACTCGTTTGCGGCGGATCAAACCCGACCGGACCTGCCGCGGCTAATGCTAAAATCGAATGGGAAGCCTGCGCGGCGCTTGCAATGGCTTCACGTCCGCCCAGAATGCGGGCAACAAACACACTGTTCCGTCATCCTGAGGTGCGAGCGAGCATAGCGAGCGAGCCTCGAAGGATGGCGGGCCACAGGCGGGCCGTCGCCCTTCGAGGCGCGCACGCAGCCAAGTTTACGCTGGCTGCGTAAACTTGCCAGCAAGGCGCGCACCTCAGGGTGACGGGGAGAAAGGGAGGACTTTGTCGATGGATGCCAAAAGCGCGAGCCGCTACCACGAGGTCTACGCGCAATGGCAGCGCGATCCGGAAGGATTCTGGGCCGAAGTCGCGAAGGAGATCGACTGGATCGAGCCCGCGAAGAAGGTTTTCGATCCGTCGATGGGCGTCTACGGGCGCTGGTTCGCAGGGGGAGTTGTCAATACCTGTTACAACGCGCTCGACCGTCACGTTGCGCGCGGGCGCGGCGCTCAGGCCGCGCTCATTTACGATTCCCCGGTCACTGGCACGCAGGCGACCTTCACCTACGAACAGATGCTGTCCGAGGTCCGTACACTCGCTGCGATCCTGCAGGATTTCGGCGTCGGCAAGGGTGACCGCGTCATCATTTATATGCCGCTGGTGCCAGAGGCGGCGTTCGCGATGCTGGCATGCGCGCGCCTCGGCGCCATTCATTCGGTGGTGTTCGGCGGCTTTGCGGCGACCGAACTTGCCAAGCGCATCGACGACGCCAAGCCGAAGGTCATCATGGGTGCGAGTTGCGGCATCGAACCGGGCCGCATCGTCAAATACAAGCCGCTGCTCGACGAAGCGATCGCGATGTCGGAATCAAAGCCTGCGGCCTGCATCGTGCTGCAGCGGCCGCAGGAGCAGGCCACGTTAGTAGTCGGTCGCGATCATGACTGGGCCAGCCTTCGCAAAGCTGCGATCGCGGCGAAGAAAAGTGCCGACTGCGTGCCGGTGCTGGCGACCGATCCGCTCTACATTCTCTACACATCAGGTACGACCGGCATTCCGAAAGGCGTGGTGCGCGACAATGGCGGCCATCTGGTCGCGCTGAAATGGTCGATGAAAAATCTCTACGACGTCGATCCCGGCGAGGTCTGGTGGTGCGGCTCCGACATCGGCTGGGTTGTCGGTCATTCCTACATCGTCTATGCGCCGCTGTTCCACGGCGCGACTTCGATCATGTATGAGGGCAAGCCGGTCGGCACCCCCGATGCGGGCGCGTATTGGCGCGTGATCGCCGAACACAAGGCGGTGGCTTTGTTCACCGCGCCGACCGCGTTTCGCGCGATCAAGAAGGACGACCCGGACGGAAAGTTCATCGGCAAATACGACCTGTCGAAATTCCGCACGCTGTTTCTCGCCGGCGAGCGCGCCGATCCGCCGACGGTGCAATGGGCGGAAGAGAAATTGCGAAAGCCCGTGGTCGATCACTGGTGGCAGACCGAGACCGGCTGGTGCATTGCCGGCAACCCGGTGGGGCTCGGCCTGCTGCCGGTGAAGCATGGCTCGGCCACGGTGCCGATGCCGGGCTGGGACGTGCGCGTTGTCGACGAAAGCAGCAAGGAATTGCCCGCCGGCACCATCGGCTCGATCGTGGTGAAGCTGCCGCTGCCGCCAGCCGCGTTCCCGACGCTCTGGCACCAGGACGAACGCTTCAAGGAGGCCTATCTCGAGGAGTTTCCCGGCTATTACAAAACCGCGGATGCGGGCTTCAAGGACGAAGACGGCTATGTCCACGTGATGGGCCGCACCGACGACATCATCAATGTCGCGGGCCACAGGCTTTCCACCGGCGGCATGGAGGAGGTGCTGGCCTCGCACCCCGATGTGGCGGAATGCGCAGTGATCGGCATAGCCGATGCGCTGAAGGGCGAAGTGCCCTGCGGCTTCGTGGTGATGAAGGCGGGCGTGACACGTTCTGCGGCCGAGATCGAGAAGGAGATCGTGGCTTTGGTGCGCGAGCGGATCGGGCCGGTCGCGGCCTTCAAGCTTGCCATCACCGTGCCGCGGCTGCCGAAGACGCGTTCGGGGAAAATCCTGCGCGGCACCATGAAGAAGATCGCCGATCAGGAGCCTTGGGTCATGCCGGCAACGATCGAAGACCCGAAGGTGCTGGACGAGATCGGGGAGGCGGTGAGGGGCAAGGGCGTGGGTATGTGAGTGACGTGAGGCCGGGACAAGCCCGGCCATGACGGAATCAAACAGTGATCGATCGAAGAAAAATGGCCGGGCTTTCGCCCGGCCACCCTGGCCCCCCAGGAAAATTCAAAAAATTCGGTCGTCGCGATCAGCGCTGCACGATCACCGTCGCGCCCATGCGCGTGCGGTTATAGAGATCGATCACGTCATCGTTGGTCATGCGGATGCAGCCCGAGGACGCTTCCTCGCCGATCATCCAGGGCTCGTTGGTGCCGTGGATGCGATAAAGGGTGTCGCCGAGATAGAGCGCGCGCGCGCCCATCGGGTTCTGCGGGCCGCCTTCCATGAAGCGCGGCAGGTTCGGCTGGCGGCGCAGGATTTCCGGCGTCGGAGTCCAGGTCGGCCATTCGCGCTTGTTGGAGACGACGCTCGTGCCCGCCCAGGCGGCGCCTTCGCGGCCGACAGCGACGGCATATTGCAGCACCTGTCCGTTGCCGAGCACGTAATAGAGACGGCGTTCGCGCTGACGCACGATGATGGTGCCGGGCGCGTAATTCTCGCGGAAGGCCACGGTCTGCCGCGGGATGGTGGAATAGAACATGCCGAGGAACAGCCGGTTGCCGGCCGGGCGCGCGGAATAGGATTGCCGTGAGGGTTGCTGCGGACGCGCGTAGCGCGGATCGGCCTGGCCAGCGGTGGAATTACCGCGACCGAAATTGGACCAAAATCCTTGCGACTGTTGTTGCTGCTGCGGTGGCGCACGACGCACGGCGCGGGGCGCAGCTTTCGGCGGCTGGCCTGCGGCGGCAGGATCTGCGCTGGGCTTGGCCTCGGGAGCCGGCGCGTCTGCCGGTTTCGGCTCGGAGCGCGGCGCTGTCGTATCGGGATTGTGCAACGCCGGGGCCGCCGCGTGCTTTACGGGGGCTTGGCTCAGGTCCTGGCCTAGGTCTTGGGCGGTGGCTTGAGAGGTGACGAGAGCGAGCGCAGAAGCTGCGAGAAAGGCCAGCAATTTCATAGGCTTTGTTCCTCGACGCCCCCGCCGATGAGGGCCGGACATTATCTGCGTCGCCTGATCACACCTAGTGCCGCAAAGCCACAACACGGGTCGAATAGCGCACGCCTACGCCAGAGCGGGATACCGGTACGAGTGTTCGCACTATCCACAAGATTCGCGCAAGACACGCAAGTACAAGCCCATCGCATTCGACATGCGTCCGGGCAGCATGATCGCACCGACCGCGGGGAGGTGACTTTCGAGGTTGATCGGCAGCAGCGCGAGCTTGCGCTGTGCTGCATATCCCGCAGCAGCATCGGCGGTCATCACGCCCACCATGTCGGAGGTACGGATGAGCTCGTAGTTGAGCCGGATCGAGGTGGATTCCACCAGCGGCAGCGGCGGCGCCAGCCCAGCCTGGACGAACATTGCGTCAATGACGCTGCGGATCGGCGCACCGCTTCGCGGCAGCACCCATTGCCGACCAACGAGGTCTGCAAGCGAGACCTTCCGCCGGCCGGCCAACGCATGTGCGCTGCGCGTCACCAGATGAACCGGCAACCACACCAGTTCCACGATCTGCAGGTCTTGCTCGGACGGCCCGACATCCAGACGTCCGATCACGCAGTCGAGTTCACCCTGACGGAGCGAACCGATCAGTGCAGGGCGCGTGCCTTCCTCGATCTGGATTCGCAAAGCCGGCGCGATCTTGCGCAGCGAGAGCAGGCTCGTCGGCAGCAGGCCGCTTTCGACCACTGGCAGCACACCGATGCGCAGGCTTCCGACAACGCCCTTGCCGATCGCTGCAATCTCTTCGCGCGTACGTTCGAGATCGTTCAGCATGTATCGCGCCCGGTCGACCAAGGCGCGGCCGCATTCGGTCAGTCCAACACCGCGCTTGCTGCGCTCGAACAACGTGGCGCCGAACATCGTTTCGAGCTCGCGCACGATCTTCGAGATGGCAGGCTGTGTCAGATGCACTTGATGGGCGGCACGCTGCATGGAGCCCGCAGCGGCCACTGCGAGCAGCACTTCCAGATGACGCATGCGCAGGGCGGATGACATGACGGCTTCTTACGTCGATATTCCAAATAGTTTTCACATCATATCATAATATGATTTTTATTTATCATAGATCGGGGCAATAATATCGAAACGCGGAGCGAGGGATTCATGCGGATTGTAATGCTCGGCACCGGCGCGGCGCTTCCGGACCCGAATCGCTGCCATACCGCGATCCTGATCACGCTCGATAATGGCCGGCACCTGATGCTCGATTGCGGGCATGGCGCGACGCGCCAGCTGATGCGGATTGACGTCAATCCGGCAGAGGTCGGCGACCTGTTCCTGACGCATCTGCACCACGACCACGTCTGCGAATTGCCGTTCTTCGTGATCTCGGGTTGGATTTTGGGCCGCGAGGGCGCGCTCAACATTTTCGGGCCGGACGGTACGAAGAAGATGGTCAGCCATCTGTTCGAGAACGGCGCCTTCGATGCCGATATCCGCGCGCGGGGTTCCTATCCGGCGCGCCAGGCCAATATGGAAGCGATCCGCCCGAATGTGAGCGAATACGGGCCGGGCGTAGTGGTGCAGGATCAGGACATCCGCGTCACCGCCGCTTACATGGAACATATCCCGCGTGAGGTATCGCCCTGTTTCGGATTTCGGATCGAGGCCGAGGGCAAAGTGGTGGTGTTCTCCGGCGACACCGCGCCTTGCGAAAATATACTGGAGCTGTCCCGCGGCGCCGATCTGCTGATCCACGAATGCACCTTCACCGAGGCCTTCATCGAGCATCGCCGGAAATCCAGGGTCGGCACCTTCTCGCATACCAGCCCGTCCGATCTCGGCAAGCTCGCGGTCGAAGCGAAGGTGAAGGCGCTGGTCGCGACTCATATCGGACATGTGGATTTGCTCTCCACCGTGCTCAAGCGCGCGGCGAAAAAGCACATGCCGGTCGAATTGATGGGACCGCATCAGATCGACGCATTCGTAAAAGAGATCCGCAGCGTCTATCCGGGTCCGCTGCAGATCGCGCACGACCTGATGCGAATAGACCTCTAGCCCGGAGACCGTGATGACGCTTCTGAATCGACGCAGTTTCCTCGCCGCGAGTGCGGCAGCGTGCTTCGCGCCTCGTGTCGCGCTGGCGGCCTATCCGGAGCGGCCGATCACCGTAATCGTGCCGTATGCAGCCGGCGGGGCGGGCGACGTCATCATCCGTGTGCTGTCGGAAGCAATCGAGAAGAAGCTCCACCAGCCGCTGGTCATCGACGCGCGTGGCGGCGGTGGCGGCATGATCGGCGCCAATGCGGTGGCGACCGCAGCACCGGACGGTCATACGCTGATGATGGGAGCGACCAATAATTTCGTCATCAACCAGTTCATGTTTCCGAAGTCGCGGTTCGATCCGCTGACCGAGTTCGTGCCGATCACCAGGGTCGCCGTCGTTCCGTCGGTGATGTACATGAACCCGTCGGTACCGGTGAAAACGCTGGGCGAATTCGTGGCCTACGCGAAGGCCAATCCGGGCAAGCTGAGTTATGCTTCGCCGAGCCTCGGCTCGACGCCGCATCTGTCAGTCGAGCGGCTGAAGCAATTGACCGGGATCGATCTCGTCCATGTGCCTTACCGAGGCGCGCCGCCGGCAATGCAGGCGCTGGTGACGAACGACGTGCAGCTCTATCTGGCAGGCTGGGGCGTCGGTCGCGGCTTTGTGGAGGGCGGCAAGGTGAAAGCACTGGCGGTCGCCGCCGACCAGCGACTGCCCAACGTGCCCGAACTGCCGACTGCGAGCGAAAGCGGCGTGCCCGGCTTCATTGCGGAAAACTGGTGGGGCCTCGCCGCTCCGAAAAACACGCCGCAGCCGGCGATCGATGCGCTCTACGATGCGGTGCTCGCGGCGCTGAAGGATCCTGCCGTGGTGAAGAAGCTCGACGAACTGGGCTTCCTGCCGGGAGGCGAGACGCCGGCGCAGTTCGCACAAAGCGCGAAGGCGGAAGCCGCGGTCTGGGCCGACACGGTCGCGAAGGGCAAGCTCGCGGTCGACTGACCGTCAATCCTCTTCCGGCTTGGTCCCGCCGATCTTCTTCAGCTTGGCGAAGACGGACGCCACGTCGGCATCTTCCTGCGACTTCGCTGTCGCCGTCGTGCGGGTCTCCTCCGGCATCGGCGTCTGTGCCGGAGCCGTGGTGACCGAAGCCGGCAGCAGCGTGACGCGGTCATGCTCGGCCGGGGCCGGCTTTTCCTTCGCGGCCTTGGCGACCTGAAGATCGAGATCGATCTGCGAGCACAGCCCGAGCGTCACCGGGTCGAGCGGGGAGAGGTTTGAGGCATTCCAGTGCGAACGCTCGCGGATGCTCTGGATGGTGGACTTGGTGGTGCCCACGAGCCGCATGATCTGGCTGTCTTTCAATTCGGCATGATTGCGGATCAGCCAAAGGATAGCGTTCGGCCGGTCCTGCCGGCGCGACACCGGGGTGTAGCGCGGTCCGCGCTTGTTCTTCTGTTCCGGCACCCGCACCTTGCGGTCGGCGAGCTTCAGGCGAAGATTTTTGTCCTTTTCGGCGTGCTCGATTTCTTCGCGCGTGAGCTGGCCGGTCTGGATCGGGTCCATCCCCTTGATGCCCTGCGCGGAATCGCCATCGGCGATCGCCTTTACCTCGAGCGTATGCAGTTTGCAGAATTCCGCGATCTGGTCGAATGACAGCGCGGTGTTCTCGACCAGCCACACGGCGGTGGCTTTCGGCATCAGCGGCGCTTCCTGCATGGACAAATCTCCTTCGCGCTTCGCCCGCCCTTCCGGGCGAAGCAGGGTCGTCATCGGGGATGACTGGAATTGCGAAGGAATATAGGCGCTGACCGGTGGCCGGGCAACCGGCTCACGAGGGCTTCCGGGGCCGAAACCCGGGATTTTCGAAGAGAATTCAGCAGCCCCGGCAGATATTCATCTGGCCCTTGAGCCTCGCATCCTCGCGCCGCTCATTTTCCCACCAGGCGTCCGAGAACGGCTTTGAGGGGTCGTTCTGGGCCTGCTGGCCGCGGGCGGCACCGGTGGTGCTGCCGGAAACCGCGTCAGAGCGTTCAATCGCCAGCGGCCGCGATCGCGCCACCGCGCGGGTGGGGGCGCCGGGCTCCACAGCTGCGGCCTGATAGCGCGTCGGACCTGCGACAACATCACGGCGTGAGGTCTTGCCGGTTCCATCGACAAACACTTCGTCGGACAAAGCGGCATTGGAGAATGGATGGTTCGGACCGGGCTGCTCCGCGTAATAGCTGCCGCCGCCGGCGCAGCCGCCAAGGCTCGCAGCGAGGCTTGTGACGAGTGCGGCAGCTCCAACCAATTTCCAGCTTATGTTCATGGCCGGTCCAGGCTCCATGCCGGTTCTGATCTCCGGCCGAGGGTGCATCAGAACATCATAGCTTTTCAATTCGCTTAAGTCGACGCTCCGCCTTGACTTCGCCCTGCTCCGCACCCCATGTCCAACGCAGGTCGCGGTGGCCGAGCCGATGAAAAAAGCGCCAATGGCGAGCGTTTCCGACAAACAGGGCGGCGAAAAGCCGAAACTGCGGGTGATCCTGTGCTCGCCGCGCGGCTTTTGCGCGGGGGTGGTGCGGGCCATCGATTTGGTCGAGCGCGCGCTCGCGCTCTATGGGCCGCCGGTCTATGTGCGGCACGAAATCGTCCATAACCGCTACGTGGTCGACAGCCTCAGGGCGAAGGGCGCGATCTTCGTCGAGGAACTCGACGAAATCCCCGACACCGGGGCGCCGGTCGTATTTTCCGCACATGGTGTTCCGAAATCGGTGCCGGACGACGCACGTCTGCGCAATTTCCTGACGCTCGATGCGACCTGTCCGCTGGTGACCAAGGTGCATCGCGAAGCCGAGATCCATTTTCGCCGCGGCCGTGAAATCCTGCTGATCGGGCACGCCGGACATCCGGAAGTGATCGGTACGCTCGGACAATTGCCGGAAGGCAGCGTCGCGCTGATCGAGTTGCTCGCCGACGCGCGGACTTTCGTGCCGAAGAATCGGACAACCTCGCTTACGTCACGCAGACCACGCTCTCGATCGACGACACCGCAGGCATCGTGGATGCCCTCAAAGCGCGGTTCCCCTCGATCGTTGGTCCGCAAAGGGAAGACATCTGCTACGCCACCACCAACCGGCAGGAAGCCGTAAAGATGGTGGCGCCGCTGGTCGAGGCGATGATTGTGGTCGGCGCTCCCAATTCCTCGAATTCCCAGCGGCTCAAGGAAGTTGCCGAGCGCGCCGGCTGTCCACTTGCGGCGCTGGTGCAGCGCGCCGCCGACATCGACTGGGAGCGTTTCGGCGCGGTTTCCTCGCTCGGCGTCACGGCCGGTGCCTCGGCGCCGGAGGTTCTGGTTGAAGAAGTGCTTGGCGCCTTTGCCGAGCGCTACGAGCTTGCCGTCGAGACCATGTCGGCGGTCGAAGAGACCATGTTTTTCCCGCTGCCGCGACCGCTGCGGCTGCCGCAATCGGCGGCCTGATCCGTGGCGGTCTATACCGACGTTTCCGCCGAGGATCTCGAGGCTTTCCTTGCCGATTACGATCTCGGCAAGCTCCTCTCCTACAAGGGCATTGCCGAGGGCGTGGAGAATTCCAACTTTCTCCTGCACACCGATGCCGGCTATTTCATTCTCACGCTTTACGAGAAGCGGGTGGCCGCCGCCGATCTGCCCTTCTTTCTCGGTCTGATGGAGCATCTCGCCGCGCGCGGCATCAATTGTCCGCAGCCGGTGAAGACCAAAATCGGCAACACGCTCGGCCAGGTCTGCGGCCGGCCTGCGGCGATCGTGACCTTTCTCGACGGCATGTGGATGCGGCGCGCCGACGCCAAACATTGCGCTTCGGTTGGCGAGGCGCTGGCGAAACTGCATCTCGCGGGAAGCGACTTCAAGGGACGGCGCGCCAATGCGCTGTCGGTCAAGGGCTGGCGGCCGTTGTTTGAATCGTGTGTCGATCGCGTCGATCAGGTGCAGCACGCCATGGCCGATACCATCCGCACCGAACTCGATGCTCTGGAAGCGACGTGGCCACAGCATTTGCCACAAGGGGTGATCCACGCCGATCTGTTTCCCGACAATGTTTTCTTTCTGGGCGAACGACTTTCCGGGCTGATCGATTTCTATTTCGCCTGCAACGACATGCTGGCCTATGACATCGCCATCTGTCTCAACGCCTGGTGTTTCGAGGCCGATTATTCCTACAATGTCACCAAGGGCCGCGCCCTGTTGCAGGCCTATGCGAGAACGCGGCCGATGACCGATGCGGAAATGGCCGCGATGCCGGTGCTCGCGCGCGGCGCCGCCATGCGCTTTCTTTTGACGCGGCTCGTCGACTGGCTGAACGTTCCGCCCGGTGCGCTGGTGCGGCCGAAGCCGCCGCAGGAATATTTCAGGAAGCTGCGTTTTCACCAGAAGGCGCAAAGCGTGCACGATTACGGCGTAGAGGCGCGGGAACTCGCGTGAGCCTGCCGCCAAAGAGCCTGCCTCAATGAGTCTGCCGCACGTGATCATCCATACCGACGGCGCCTGTTCGGGCAATCCGGGTCCGGGAGGCTGGGGCGCGATCCTGCAATTCGGCGATCACACCAAAGAGCTGAAGGGCGGCGAGGGGCACACCACCAACAACCGCATGGAATTGATGGCGGCAATTTCGGCGCTCGAAGCTCTGAAAAAGCCCTGCCGTGTCGATCTGCATACCGACAGCCAATATGTGCAGAACGGTATTTCAGGCTGGATCAAGGGCTGGAAGAAGAATGGCTGGCGCACCGCGGACAAGAAGCCGGTGAAGAATGCCGATCTATGGCAGCGGCTCGATGCGGCGGTCGCCGATCACGAGGTCAAGTGGCATTGGGTCAAGGGCCATGCCGGGCATGATCTGAATGAGCGCGCCGACGTGCTCGCGCGTTCGGCAATCGCGGAGCTGCGGTCGGCGAGATAGCGCCGACCGCAAATTCAAACTTTCAGAGCGACTTCAGCAGCGCGTCGGCGCCGGAGACGTCCGCCTTGCCGGGCGCGTCCTCGACCGCAAGCGACTTCACGACGCCGTCGTCCACCACCATGCAATAGCGCTTGGAGCGCATGCCGAGCCCGCCCGCCGAGGCGTCGAGTTCAAGACCGATGGCTTTGGCGAAATCCGCACTGCCGTCGGCGAGGAATTCGATATCGTCGGATCCGGCTTCCTTCTTCCAGGCGTCCATCACGAAAGGATCATTCACCGCAGTCACGGCAATGGCGTCGATGCCCTTGGCCTTGATGGCGGAGGCGTTCTTCACAAAGCCGGGCAGATGGTTCTTGCTGCAGGTCGGCGTGAACGCGCCCGGTACCGCAAACAGCACCACCTTGCGGCCCTTGAACACTTCTTCGTTGGTCTTTGGCTTTGGGCCGTCCGCGGTCATGACACGGAACGTCGTGCTGGGAAGGCTGTCGCCCACCTTGATCGTCATATTCGAAGTCCTCTCCGCTTACGCGCGCTGACCGGCCGCTTCGGGCCGTTTTGGGATAGTGGCGGCAAAATAGGGGCAGCGCGCGGATTAGTCGAGCCGGTAGGTGGTTTCGATCGCGTCGGTGCCCGCGACTGCCGTGATCTTCAGAATCGGCGCCTCTGGCGCTGGCACCGGGCGGCAGGCCATCGAGCGCAAACACAAAGCGCTGCAACCCGTCCGGCGCGCCCTCGATCCTTTCGGGAACGGGCAGCGCCCAATCCGGTGCCGGACCCTCGGCGAAGACATCCAGCTGCGTGCCCGCGGGGGCTGCGACATCGACGATGGATGCGCGCCGGCTTGACCCGCCGTCGCGCGTCACGGACATTACCGAGTAGCGCGGCATTCGCACCGATCGGGAGTGGTCTCGGCACTGTCTTGTCGGCCAGAGTGATGGCAGGCTCTGCCGCGCTGCCCGGCTTGATGACAAGCTCGGCGCGTCCCTGCGCCGGTACGCACAGCTTTTCGCAGATTGCGTAATCGAGATTCAACCGCAGCTTCACCGGCTTGCTGGCGTCCTTCGGGACGATGCGTAGCGGGAACACGACATCGTTCTTGTAGCCGATGGTCACGCCCTCGGAGTCGGTGATCCGCTGGGGTGCCGGCCACCCGACCGTCACAGCTTTCACATTTTCGGATTTGCCGAAATCGAATTGCGGCGGCACGCCGGAATCGCCGGGATAGCGCCAATAGGTCTTCCAGCCCGGCGCGAGCCGGATTTCGACGCCGGCGCGCAGGCCGATCGGCCCCGCCGCCGCCCGCGATCAGCCGGACGCCGGAGCGCGAATCACCGTCCCACGGTGTGGCGTCGGCCTGCGCTGGCGCAGACGCAATAGTGCGCGAGCCACAGATTGTGGCACGACGGAAAGTCGAAATGCGGGTCGGAACATGCTGTCCGTTTAGGGGCATTTCCAGTACGGCCGGCCACTGAATTCGTCGTGAGGTGTGGCCAAAGTTCCGTTCCAATCCGCGCGCGAAGTCGAGCTAAGCTTTCCACATGAAGATTACGCGCAAGAGCGGTACGGGAAAGAAATCCGGCCGCGGCTATCTCGACGGCCAGATGCTGATCGCGTCGCCGACCATGAGCGACGATCGTTTCGCGCAAAGCCTGATTTATGTCTGTGCGCATTCGCCGGAAGGCGCGATGGGCATCATCGTCAATCAGCCCGCCACCAATATCAAATTCCCCGAATCTTCTGGTGCAGCTCAATGTCTTCCGAAATCGGAGCAGCATTAGGTCCAGCCGCACGATGACGTGAAGGTGCTGAAAGGCGGCCCGGTCGAGACCGGGCGCGGCTTCGTGCTTCATTCGGCGGATTTCTTCATCGAGAATTCGACCTTGCCGATCGATTCCGAGGCATTTGCCTGACCGCGACCTCGATATCCTGAAGGCGATCGCGACCGGCACGGGTCCCGGCCAACGCGATCCTCGCGCTCGGCTATGCCGGCTGGGCCCCGGGACAACTGGAGATCGGAAATCCAGGGCAATGGCTGGCTGCATTGCCCCGCCGATCCGGAACTGATCTTCGGCGAGCCCGACCGGAAATACGAAAAAGCGATGCGCAAGCTCGGCATCGATCCCGGAATACTTTCGAGCGAAGCGGGACACGCTTAGCGACGAAATCGCGCCGTTCAAATCCGCCCTCGCCCTGCGAGACACCCGTTTTGCGGGCCGCCTCAGGATGAGGCCGAGTAAGGCCGCGGACTTAAGAATTACTGCGCCACTTCCATCCGGTCGGTCGCCAGCATGCGGTTTCCGCCGCTTCCGCCGTCATCGGCTCGCCGAACGCGTAACCCTGCGCATATTCGCAGCCCATCTGATACAGCTCGACCGCGTCGGAATCGGTCTCTGCGCCTTCCGCCACGACTCTCCATGCCGAGATCATGCGCGAGCGCGATGATCGAACGCAGGATCACCGGGCGCGTGCCTTTCGAGCTCGTGCGCACGAATGACTGATCGATCTTGATGGTGTCGAACGGGAAACGCTGCAGATAGGACAGCGACGAATGCCCGGTGCCGAAATCGTCGAGCGCGAGGCCCGCACCAAGCTCGCGGATACCGCAGCAGCATCTGCGCGGCATGCTCCGGATTTTCCATCACCATCGACTCGGTCAGTTCGAGCTTGAGCGTTCCGCGGAGCACCGAAGACGCGCCAGCACGGTGCGCAGGTCGTGAATGCAGATCCTGCCGCAGCAATTGCCGTGACGACACGTTGACGCTGACGAAGATCGCCTCCGGGTGCGCGCACGGTGCGCTGCCAGAGGCTGAGCTGGCGCGCCGTGCGCTCGAGCACGAACATGCCGAGATCGACGATCAGACCGATCTCCTCGGCGATGGTGATGAATTCGGCAGGCGACAGCCGGCCCGATCTTCGGATGATCCCAGCGCGCCAGCGCCTCGAAGCCGGCGATGGTGCGGTCTTCCAGCCGAACGATCGGCTGGTAGAGAAGCGTGATCTCTTCGCGCTCGATCGCGCGTCGCAGTCGGATTCGAGGCGTCAGACGGTCGGTCTTGCGCGCGCGCATCGCCTGCTTGAACACCTCGATGCGGTCGCCGCCGATGCGCTTGGCATGATACATCGCAAGTTCGGCGTCTTTGAGGATCTCGTCGCTGCGGTTCGGTTGGCTGGTCAGCAGAGCGCAGAGGCCGATCGAGGCGGTGAGGAAGATTTCGCGGTCGTTGAAGGTGATCGGCGCGCGCAAGGTGCGGCGGATCGTTCTCCGCGAAGGCAATGATGCGGCCGGGATCGCGCTCCGACAGCAGGATCAGCGCGAACTGGTCGCCGGAGAGCCGCGCCAGCGTGTCGTGGGGTTTCAGCAGGCGGGCGAGCCGGCGCGCGAGCGTGAGCAGGATCGAGTCGCCGACCGCGATGCCGACGGAATCGTTGACCTGCTTGAAGCGGTCGAGATCGATCACCATGACGGTCGGCCGCATCGCCGGATCGGATTTGGCGAAAGCGAGCACCGCCTCGAAGCGATCGAGGAACAAGCTGGCGGTTCGGCAAGCCGGTGAGATTGTCATGCACGGCATCGTGCAGCAGGCGCTCTTCCGCGGTCTTGAAATCGGTGACGTCGGTGAGGGTGCCGACGAGCCGCACCACTTCGCCGTCGGAGCCGACGACCGGCCGCGCCTTGAGCGTGAACCAGAGATAATGTCCTTCGTTCGTGCGCAGCCGGAAATCCTGCATCAGGCGGCCGCGGCGCTGCTCGATCACGCTGTCGAGCGACGGCGCGGAAGCGGTCGCGGTCGAGCGGATGCAAGCACGTCCAGCCATGTCGCGGCCGCGCCTTCGAGCGCGCCGCGCTTCAGACCCAGCAGCTGCTCGGTCTCGGGCTGGTGAACACCTTGTCGGCGGATACGTCCCAGTCCCAGATCATGTCGCCGGCGCCGGTCAGCGCGAGCGCGCGGCGCTCAACGTCGGCGACGATGCCGTGCGTGATCGAGCCCGCGAAAGCATGCTGCATGACCGTGAAGCCGATCAGCATCACGATCAGCACCAGGCCGCCGAGCAAAGCGGGGCCGACAATGTCGTTCGTGACGAGCCCGGTGATGGTCAGCGCCGCCGCCAGCGCCCAAACGACCAGCAGGAACCAGGTCGGGATGAGCAGCACGGCGCGGTCGAAGCCGTGGGTCGCGAGATAGATCACGACGCCGAAGCCGGCGAAGGCGACCGCCGGCAAGCGAGAAGCGCGCGATGCCGGCGGCGACCGCCGGATCGAACAAGGCGAGCAGCGATCAGCGTCGCGAGACCGCCGAGCCAGGCGATGGTGATGTGGGCGTAGCGCACATGCCAGCGGCTGAGATTGAGATAGGCGAACAGGAACACGAGCAGCGTTGCCGCAAGAACGGCTTCGCCGATCGCGCGCCAGATGCGTTCGGCGCCCGCCGACATGTCGAACACCTTGCCCCAGAATCCGAAAGTCGATGCCGATATAGACCAGCACCGCCCAGCCGAGCGCGGCGGCGGCCGGAAACATCACGCTGCCCTTGACGACGAACAGGATGGTCAGGAACAGCGCCAGCAATCCGGCGATGCCGATGACGATGCCGTAATAGAGCGTGAAGGAATTGATCTTGTCCTTGTAGGCGTCCGGCTCCCACAGATAGAGCTGCGGCAGTTTGTCGGTGCGCAAGTTCGACGACATAAGGTGATGACCGTGCCGGGATCGAGCGTGATGCGGAAAATATCCGCAGTCGCCGAATCCTGCCGTTCGGGACGTTCGCCCGAACTCGGCGTGATCGGCAACGACGCGCGACAATCCGAGATCGGGCCAGAACAGTCCGGAGCCGACCATCCGGTAATGCGGGATCACGATCAGCCGGTCGATCTGTTCGTCGCCGGAATTGGACAGCGCGAACACCGCCCAATTGGTGCTCGACCTCGCGGCCGCGCACTTCGATGCGGCGGATGATGCCGTCGGGCCCGGGCGCGGTCGATACCTGAATGCGGTCGGTCTCGGTGCGCTGGCGATCGAGTGCGTCGGTCAGGTCGATCGCGGCTGCGTCGGTGCGGACATTGACTGCGTCGACCGCGTGCGCGGGCGGAACTCGCAGCGAAGAGGCCCAAGGCGAGGCCAAGTGAGCCAATGCCGCTGCAGCGGCCGCCACAAGGCGCAAGCTACGCAAACAGACGCCCTCCGGCTTTCGCATTTCACATCCATGTCCCGAAGCAGAACTTCTGTCCCGCGCCCTTACAAACGGGCTTCATTTGCGCCGATTTCACGGCGATGCCCCGCCATTTGCGGCGGGCGCATAGCCGGTGATCCCGGCGTCCCAGATGCCTAGCGGGGTGGGGGCGGAAGGGCAAGTTTACCGGGCCCTTCACGCGGTCAGCACGATCTTGCCGATATGGGCGCTCAATTCCATGCGGGCATGGGCGGCGGCGGCGTCGATCAGCGGGAAGGTCGGAATCCATGACCGGCTTGACCTTGCCGGACGCGATCAGCGGCAGCACTTTCTCCTCGATGGCGCGCGCGATCGCGCCCTTGTCGGGCACCGAGCGCGTGCGCAACGTCGATCCTGTATGGTGCAGTCGCTTGAGCATGATGCGGCGGAAATCGACGTTCGCTTTCGGGCTTCCCTGGAAGGCGATCTGCACGATCCGGCCCTCGACGGCGGCGGCCTCGTAATTGCGCTCGATGTAGTCGCCCGCCGACCATGTCGAGAATAACATTGGCGCCCGCACCCGCGGTCTTGTCCTTCATGATCGCGACGAAGTCTTCGCTCTTATAGTTAATTGCGACATCGGCGCCGAGCTTGCGGCAGGCCTCGCATTTTTCGTCCGAGCCGGCCGTGGTGAAGACGCGCGCGCCAAAAGCCTTCGCGAGCTGGATCGCGGTCGTGCCGATGCCGGACGATCCGCCATGCACGAGGAATGTCTCGCCGGATTTGAGCGCGCCGCGCTCGAACACATTGTGCCAGACCGTGAAGAAGGTCTCCGGAATGGCGCCCGCTTGCGCCATCGGAAGATTGGCGGGAACGGGCAGCGCATGACTTTCGTGTGCGAGGCAATATTGCGGCGTAGCCGCCGCCGACCACGAGCGCCATCACCTTGTCGCCGAGCTTCCAGCGCGTCACGCCGTTGCCGATCGCGACAACGTCACCGGCGATTTCGAGGCCTGGAATATCCGGCGCGCCTTTCGGCGGCGGATAAAGCCCCTTGCGCTGCATGACGTCGGGCCGGTTGACGCCCGCGGCGGCGACCTTGACCAGAATTTCGCCATCGCCCGGTGCGGGAACGGCGCGCTCCTCCGGCACCAGCGTTTCGGGGCCGCCGGGAGCTTTGATCCCGATCGCGATCATGCGGGAAGGCAGCGAAGACAGGGGCGAGGACATTGGGACAATCACCTTGCGCGATATCGTTTCGGATGAAGGGTGTGGCCCTGTTTAGGGCCCGTATTCCGGTGTGACAACCCGCGCGCCGGCCGCTAAATTCGGCTCGCAATCAACGAGGTTTTGCGATGCCGGCCATCGAAGAAGACGACCGCCCGAAGAAAAAAATCACGCACGAGATCGGACAGGATCTCTATCTGTTGTCCGCCGCGGAACTGCACGATCGCATCGCGCTGATGAAAAACGAAATTGCGCGACTGGAAGCAGACATCGAAAAGAAAACTTCTTCGCGCAATACGGCAGATCAATTTTTCAAGAAGTGACGCGCGCAAAACGGTGCGTGGTTACGGAGTATTTTTCATTTAACTCAAAGTTAAGCTTTCCTGCTTATTACTATGGCCGTCCATCTTCTGGACATTGAGTGGCTCCTGTCCACTCTGTTTGACGCCTCCCTGTTATTGACTTGAGCCGCCGGCAACGGCGGCTCTTTTTTTGTCCCGTTTTGGGGCAAGATGGTTGTCGCCTTCGGCCGACAACCATGTCATGATGTTTTCCCGGCCGTTTACTTTACCGGTCTGGCATCACGCGCGTATGCTCCGCGTAACGGTGGGTAGGGCGTAACAAAATGTCTGAGCGTTCAGTTCAAGAGCCTGTGTCCTTCAAGGAAAAGCTCGCGGGTTCGCAGGCTTTTTCCGCGTTGTTCAAGGACGGCATGGGGTTGGTCGAGGAAACCGCAGCCTATCTCGACGGTCCCGGCCGCAAGGAATCCAAGGCACTCAAGCGCACGGCCGCGCTGACTTACGCGACCGAAAGCATGCGCCTCACCACGCGGCTGATGCAGCTCGCATCGTGGCTTCTCCTTCATCGCGCGGTGAAGGAAGGCGAGATGTCGCTGGCGCAGGTCAATCAAGAAAAGACCAAGGTGAAGATTTCCGGCGGCGAAGCGCCGAGTGAGGAAACGCTGCTGATCCTGCCCGAAACGCTGGTCGATCTGATCGCGCGTTCGCGCAAGCTTGCAGGAACAGGTGATGCGGCTCGATGCCAACATTCACGGGTCCGGTCCAGAGCCGGTTCCCGGCAACAAGGCCAATCCGGTCGAGAAACAGATGGGGCTGCTCAAGGCGGCCTTCGAACGCGAAGGCGGCGTCCGCTCCTGACGTTCGGCCTTGAAACGAATTGAATCTTCCAAATAAAAACCCCCGGCAAGCCGGGGGTTTTTTGTTTCGCGGAACCGAAGGTCTTATTTCTTCTCTTCGGTCTTCATGAAACCGGAGAACTTCTTCTGGAAGCGCGACAGGCGGCCGCCGCGGTCGAGCAATTGCTGCGAACCGCCGGTCCAGGCCGGGTGCGACTTCGGGTCGATATCGAGGTTCAGCGTGTCGCCTTCCTTGCCCCAGGTCGAGCGGGTGGTGAATTCGCTGCCATCGGTCATCACGACCTTGATGGTGTGGTAATTCGGGTGGATATCGCTCTTCATGACGTGTTTCCCGCGCGCCGACCGCGCGCTTTTGCCGGCCAAATATGAGGTTGAATTCGGCGGCGTCTATAACCCAAGAGCCCGTGACAGACAAGCCGCCGCCGACTAGCTTGCCTCTCGCGGCGTCTGCGGGCCAAAGTCCGCCCGCCATAAGTGCCCCAAAGACCTGCAGAAATCCCGTCATGAGTGTTGTTGCCGAGCACGAAAAAAGCGGCCCCGAGGCGGCATTAGAAGCGGCCGGGGAACAATCCGAGGCCGGCCGCAAGGTCAAGCTGCGCCCGCTGGTCCTGCTGCTGCCTTATCATGCTGCGCTACCGCATCCGCGTTTTCTTCGCGCTCGTCGCACTGACCGTCGCGGCTCTGGCGACGCTCGCGGTTCCGCTCGCCGTCCGGCGCATGATCGATTTCGGATTTTCCGGCGAGCGCAACCTGATCGACAGCTATTTCGGCGTGATGATCGGCGTTGCCGCCGTGCTCGCGCTTGCGAGTTCGCTTCGGTTCTATCTCGTCACGACGCTCGGCGAACGGATCGTCGCGGATCTTGCGCAACGACGTGTTCGCGCATCTGACGCGTCTGTCGGCGGCGTTTTTCGACAGCGCGCAGACCGGCGAGATGATGTCGCGGCTCACCGCCGACACGACGCAGATCAAGTCCGCGGTCGGCTCGGCGGTGTCGGTCGCCTTGCGCAATCTCGTGCTGTTCGTCGGCGCCGGCGCGATGATGATCATCACCTCGCCGCGACTGTCGCTGCTTCGTGCTCGGCGCGATCCCGGTGATCGTGTTGCCGCTGGTCGCCTTCGGACGCGCGGTGCGCAAACGCTCGCGGCTCGCGCAGGACGACTTGGCGCATGCCTCGGCCTATGCCGCGGAAGCGATCGGTTCGGTGCGCACGTTGCAGGCCTTCACCAGCGAGAAGCCGGTGACGGGACGTTTCGCAAAGCGGTCGATCAGGCTTTCGAGGCCGCGCGGCAGGCGACATTGTCGCGTGCGGTGCTGACGGCCATCGTGATCTTTCTGGTCTTCGCCAGTGTTGTGTCGTGCTCTGGGTCGGCGCGCAGGACGTGCTTGCCGGGCATATGAGCGCCGGGGCGGCTCAGCCAGTTCGTTCTCTATGCGGTGTTCGCGGCCGGCGGCCTCGGCGAATTGAGCCAGGTCTGGGGCGAGATCTCGCAAGCCTCCGGCGCGGCCGAGCGGTTGTTCGAAATCCTTGCAATCGAGCCGCAGGTGAAGGCGCCGGCGCATCCCGTCACGCTGCCGGTGCCGGCGCGCGGCGAAGTCGCATTCGAGAAGGTTCGTTTCTTCTATCCGTCGCGGCCGGAGACGCCCGCGCTCGACGATGTGTCGCTGCATGTGCGGCCGGGCGAGAAGGTCGCGATCGTCGGGCCCTCCGGTGCGGGCAAAAGCACGATCTTCCATCTGATCCTGCGCTTCTACGATCCGACCTCCGGGCGCGTGACGTTCGATGGCGTCGGTATCGCGCAGGCCGATCCGCTGGAGTTGCGAAAGCGCATCGCGCTGGTGCCGCAGGAGACCGCGATTTTCGCCAGCAGCGATCCGCGACAATATCGGCTTCGGGCGCCCCGATGCGTCGCAGCGCAGATCGAGACCGCGGCCGAGAATGGCCGCCGCCGCCGAATTCATCCGCCGCCTGCCGCAAGGCTACGACACGCCGATCGGCGAGCGCGGCATCACGCTCTCGGGCGGCCAGCGCCAGCGCATCGCGATTGCGCGCGCGATCCTGCGCGACGCGCCGCTTCTGCTGCTCGATGAGGCGACGTCCGCGCTCGACGCCGAAAGCGAGACGCTGGTGCAGGGCGCGCTCGCCCGACTGATGCAGGGGCGCACGACGCTCGTGATCGCGCATCGCCTCGCGACGGTTCTGTCCTGCGACCGCATCCTGGTGCTGGATCACGGAAAGATCGTGGAAGAGGGGACGCATGAAAGCCTTGCGTCCAACGGCGGCCTTTATGCGCGGCTCGCGAAGCTGCAGTTCAATCTGTCGTAGCTATTCCGGCCGCCACGTCATCACATAAAGCGGCAAGCCGGAATGCTTGCTGACGCTTCTCGCCAGTGATCGAAAATCCCATTTTTGTGTAGAGCGCGATTGCGCGTTCATTGTCCTGATTGACGTGGAGCTCGATTTTTCCGGCGACATCGCTTGGCCTCATCGACCAGGATGCGGCCGACCCCAGATCGCCAGAGACTCAGGCGCGACCACGAGCTGGTCGAGATATCCGGTCTCTCGGTCGATGGTCACAAAGCCGATCATCGGCGCCGTCGCGTTCCGCGATTACGATCGTCGCGACCGGGACGAGATCGTCGCGCCAGCGCGCGCGCCACCATTCGAGCGCGCTTTCCGAAAGCGATCTGCGGATAGGCGACTCTGCCACGTCCGCTGCCAGAGCTGGATGGCGGCGTCCTCATCGGGGCGACATAAGGGCGAAGCTGAACATCTGCGAATGGAGTGCTTCCTGGATCGATCTCGGGGCGCAGCGTTATCTCACCGCTCGGTCAGTTTGAGCTCGATGCGGCGATTGCGGCGATAGGCTTCGTCGTTTCGCTCCGGATCGAGCGGTTGGAATTCGCCGAAGCCCGCGGCCACGAGCCGCTGCGGGGGAATTCCCTTGCTCATCAGATATTGCACGACGGCGATCGCGCGCGGCGGAGGACAGTTCCCAGTTCGAGGGGAATTGCGCGTTCGCGATCGGGCGGATGTCGGTGTGGCCGTCGACGCGCAGCACCCAGCCGATGTCGCTCGGGATCTGTTGGTCGAGTTCGAGTCATCACGCTCGCGAGCTTGTCGAGTTCGGCGCGGCCTTCCGGCTTGAGCACAGCCTGGCCGGCATCGAAGAACACCTCCGACTGGAACACGAAACGGTCGCCGACCACGCGAATATCGGGCCGTTCGCCGAGGATGGCGCGCAGCCGCCGAAGAAGTCGGAGCGATAGCGCGACAATTCCTGCACGCGCTGCGCCAATGCGGTATTGAGCCGCTGGCCAAGATCGGTGATGCGGGTTTGCGAATTCGCGGTCGCGCTTTTCGGAAGCGTCGAGTGCATCTTCCAGCGCAGCGAGCTGGCGGCGCAACGCTGAAATCTGCTGGTTGAGCAATTCGACCTGCGACAATGCGCGGGCCGTCATCTGCTTCTCGTTATCAAGTTGTGTTGCGAGCTTCGCCGGCGCGGCCCTGCGCGCTGGCGGCACCCGCGCCGGCGCCTTCCGCGATGCCCTTGTAACGGTCGCGCTCGGCCTCGGTGGCTGCGAGATTGGAACGAAAATTCGTCAGCAGGCCTTCGAGATTGGCCTCGGTGGTTTTTTCCAGCGACAGCAATTCGGTGAGCTGCGCGATCTGCGCATTGAGGCGCGTGCAGCGCGGTATCCTTGCCGCTCATTTCCTGCGTCAGGAAAAACTGCATGACCGCGAACACGGTGAGCAGAAAGATGATGCCGAGGATCAGCGTCGAGAGCGCATCGACAAAGCCCGGCCAGTAATCGATGCTGCGTTCGCGGCGCCCGCGGGCGAGGGCCATCGCTTTACGTCCTCTCGCGCGTCAGCACGTCGAGCACCTTGCGGATTTCCGCATTCTGCTCGGCCTGTGCATCGGCCCAGTCGCGGATCATCTGCTGCTCGGTGCGCATATGCTGCACGAGGCCGTGGATCGCTTCGGCCAAATTCGCCATCGCATTGGTCGCGGCCTTGCCTTGCGCCGCTGTCGGTGAAGGATTCCTTGAGCCGCTCGATCGCGACGCGCAAATCGAGGAGAGCCAAGACCCTGCATGCCGGTCTCGCCGCTCATGTCGCGCACGGTGGTGGAGAGCCAGTCTTCCAGGTCGGTGTAGAAACGGTTCTGCGCCTGGCTCATCTGCAGATCGAGGAAACCGAGCACCAGCGAGCCGGCAAGACCGAACAAGTGAGGACGAGAACGAAATGCCCATGCCGCCGAGCGGCGCGGCGAGGCCTTCCTTCAGTGTTTCGAACATCGATGCGGAATCACCGCCCGGTCGCAATCCTTCCAGCACCTTGCCGACGGAGCCCACCGTTTCGATCAGGCCCCAGAAGGTGCCGAGCAGGCCGAGGAAAATCAGCAGGCCGGTCAGATAGCGCGACAGGTCGCGCGCTTCATCGAGACGGTTGGCGATGGAGTCGAGAATGCCGCGCATCATCTGCGTCGACATCGCCATGCGGCCGGTGCGTTCGCGCAGGATCGCGGCCATCGGCGCCAGCAAGACCGGCGGCCGGTCGACCGTGATGCCGGGATCGGCGAGCCGGAATCCGTTCACCCAGGCGACTTCGCGAAACAGACGGATCGACCTGCCGGAACGACAGCAGGATGCCGATCACGAGCACGCCGATGATCAGGCCGTTGAGGCCGGGATTGGAGAGGAACGCCGCGACGATCTGCTTGTAGAGGATGACGGCGAGCAGGCCGCAGAGAATGAGAAAGACCAGCATCCGCACGAGGAAAATTCGCGGAGAGGAGAGTTTATATGGGTCGAATGTGCGCGCCATTGCCTGAGGGCCAGCCTTTCGATGACAAAGCAGACCTCAATATGGCACAGGCGGCGCCAAATTGAACCCGGGCGGACTTTTGGACAACTTTTGCCCCTGTTGAAACAATTGAACGCTGGGACCGTATCTTCGGTTGCTCGTGAGCCCGCCATTCGCGCCGGCGGCATCGAATTTACGGTTCCGTCATGACAATTGGAATTCTGGTCCTTGCCACTCTCGCCATCGCGCTGGCGCTGTCGGCGATCATGTCGGGTGCCTGGATCGTCCAGCAGCGGACCGGCAATTCAGGCTGGGTCGACACCACCTGGACCTTCGGGTTGGGCATCGTGGGGATCGCCGCCGCCCTGATGCTGCCGCCACATGATTTTCCGCAGCGCGAGATGGCTGTGGCGGTGCTGATCGCGCTCTGGGCGGCTAGGCTCGGCATTCACATCGCTGCCCGCACCGCAAAGATCAACGACGATCCGCGCTACGCGAAGCTCGCGCGAGATTGGGGCAGGGACGCGCCGCGCCGCATGTTCGTGTTTCTGCAGCAGCAGGCCTTCGGCTCGGTGCCGCTCGCGATGTCGGTCTATCTGGCTGCGAAAAATCCGACGCCGTCGATGCGGATGCAGGACTATGTCGGCTTCGCCATCGTCATCATAGCGATCATAGGTGAGGCGATTGCCGATAGGCAGTTGAAGCAATTTCAGAGAAGTTCTGAAAATCGCGAAAAGATTCTGGATACCGGCCTGTGGGCCTGGTCGCGCCACCCGAATTATTTTTTCCAGTGGTTCGGCTGGCTGGCCTGGCCGGTGATCGCGATCGACCTGACCGGCGGATATTCATTTGGCTGGCTCGCGCTGGCTGGGCCTTTGGTCATGTATTGGGTCCTGCGATACGCGACGGGCGTGCCGCATCTCGAAATGCACATGGCGCGCACGCGCGGCGCATCGTTCGATGATTACAAGCGCCGCACCAGCCTGTTTTTTTTAAGTCCGCCGAAACGCTGAACGAGGCGCCGAAGGAGAGCGACATGAAGCTTATTTCGACAGCTTCGAAAATCGTCGAGCGGGCGCCGGTGCCGGACCTCCTCACGCGGGCCGGCATTGATATGCTGTGTAGGCGCACGGCCCGTTCGCTGACCGGCGGCGATCCTTCGGTCGAGGCCGCATTCGCGCGCGCGATGGCGCTGCGCCCGATCGCGGTTCATACGCAGGATGCCAACGAACAACATTATGAAGTTCCGCAGGACTTTTTCCGCCTCGTGCTCGGACCGCACCGCAAATATTCCTGCTGCTATTATGGCGGACCTGCCGTTTCGCTCGCCGACGCGGAGAAGCGAGCGCTTTGGCTTACTGCCGAGCATGCGCAATTGGAGGACGGGCAAGACATTCTGGAGCTTGGCTGCGGCTGGGGTTCGCTGTCGCTGTTCATGGCGCAGACTTATCCGGCATCACGCATCACCGCGGTATCGAACTCGCATTCGCAGCGTGAATTCATCGAGAACGAAGCGCGGCTGCGCCAGATTCGAAACCTCAAGGTCGTGACCTGCGACATGAACGATTTTGCGGCCGACGACACTTTCGACCGCGTGGTGTCGGTCGAAATGTTCGAGCACATGTCGAACTGGCGCGCGCTGTTCGAGCGTGTCCGCTCCTGGATGAAGCCGGACGGGCGCTTCTTCATGCACGTGTTCGGCCATCGCCGCGTGCCCTATCGCTACGAAACCTCCGACAAGGCAGACTGGATCGCGCAATATTTTTTCACCGGTGGCATCATGCCGAGTCACAATCTGCCACGGCAATTTGGCGATCTGTTCGCTGTCGAACAGGACTGGTCTTGGGACGGCACGCATTATCAACGCACCGCGCTCGACTGGCTTGCGAATTTCGACGCGCGCCGCGATGAGATCATGCCGATATTGCAACGGGTCTATGGAAAGGACGCCGCGCTTTGGGCAAAGCGCTGGCGAATTTTCTTTTTAGCGACCGCCGGGATGTTCGGACACGCGAACGGCAAGGAATGGGGCGTGAGCCATTACCGGATGAAAATTGCGAGCTGGGACTTCCTCCCCCTGAAAGGGGGAGGGTTGGGGAGGGGGTCTTTTTCTGAGTGACCCCCACCCGCCGCGCTTTGCGCGTCGACCTCCCCCTTGCAGGGGGAGGTAAGGACTAGGAAGCCGAGTTCAAAATCTTCAACAGCTCTTTGTGCAGCGTCTCGTTGCCGGCTGCGATGTGGCCGGTGGCGAACATCGAGTTGTTTCCGTCGCAATCGGTGACATAGCCGCCGGCTTCGCGCACGATCAGAAGCCCCGCCGCCATGTCCCATGACGAAAGGTTGCGCTCCCAATAAAGATCGAAGCGCCCGGCGGCGATGAAGGCGAGATCGAGCGCCGCCGATCCGAACCGGCGAAGCCCCGCGACCTGTTCCTGCACCGCCACGAATTCTGTGCGGAAAAGAGCAAGGTCGCCGCGCCCGCGATGCGGCAGCCCGCACGCGACGACTGCGTCTTGCAGCGAACGGCGGCCGGCAACGCGGATGCGCTGATCGTTCAGGAACGCGCCCTTGCCGCGCTCGGCGATGAACATCTCGTCGCTCACCGGATTATAGACGACGCCCGCGATCATCGTGCCTTCGCGCTCGAGCCCGATCGAGATCGCGAATTGCGGGATGCCGTGAAGAAAGTTGGTGGTGCCGTCCAGCGGGTCGACATACCAGGTGTGGGTCTTGTCGGGGCCGTCGATCCGGCCTCCTTCCTCGCCGACGAAGCAATAGCCGGGCCGCGCCGTCAGCAACTCGTCGCGCAAGGTCTGCTCGGCTTTGCGATCGGCGGCAGTGACGAAATTCGCCGGTCCCTTGATCGAAACCTGCAGCTTTTCCACTTCGCCGAAATCGCGCACGAGCTGACGCGCTGCTTTGCGCGCTGCTTTCATCATGACGTTGAGAAGTGCGGAGTGGAGCATGGGTTGCCTTGATCACCCGCAGGGGCTGGGCCGGGGTGAAGCGAGCTATTACTCCGCGCGGCGGACGTAGGTCACTTCGTTGGTGTCGACGATGATTTTTTCGCCGGCGGTGATGAAGGGCGGCACCATCACGCGCAGACCGTTTTCCAGCTTGGCAGGCTTGTAGGATGATGCAGGCCGTCTGGCCCTTCACGACCGGATCGGCTTCGACGATTTCGAGCGTTACATAATCCGGCAGCTTGATGCTGATCGGACGCTCGTCGTGCATTTCGAGAGTGACCGTCATGCCGTCCTGCAGGAAGGCTGCGCGCTCGCCAACGAAGTCTTCGTGCAATTCGGTCTGCTCGTAGGTGTCGTTGTCCATGAACACCAGGCTTTCGCCCTGCCGGAACAGAAACTGGAAATCCTTCTGCTCGAGGCGCACGCGCTCGACCCGCTCGTCGGAGCCGAAGCGGTTGTTGAGCTTGCGCCCGTCGATCAGATTCTTCAGTTCGACCTGGTTATAGGCGGGGCCCTTGCCGGGCTTCACCGCCATCGTCTTCACCGAGGCCCAGAGCGTGTCCTGATATTCGATGACCATGCCAGGACGAATTTCGTTGCCATTGATCTTGGCCATGCGGCGTTCCGTAACCTTTCGGGGAAAGAGACGTTGCGCGCCATGTGCCCGGCGCCACTGCCGCCGTCAAGAGCGCGAGTTGGCAATCAGGAAAAGCCACGGCTCGGCTTCCTTTTGGGCCGCGGCGCGGATTTCGGGGGTCTGTTTGGAGGCGTAGTCGTCCAGCCAGTCATCCTTGGCGCCCGCCGCCTTCGAAACGATGTACCACTTGACCGCCTCCTTGGCGTCGATCGGCGCGCCCCGGCCGGTGGCGAGGATGCGGGCAAGCCGGTTTTGTGCGATTGGCGCCCCGCGCCGGGCGGCTTTGCGCAGGATCGCTGTCGCGGTCGCTTCATCCTTCGCAATCCCGGTGCCGTTATGTAGCGCGATTGCATATTCGACCAGGGCGTCGAGATGATCGGCAAGCGCTGCGGCCGCCAGCCACCGTGTCGCCTGAACCGGGTCCTTGGGTACGCCGCGGCCCTCCTTGTACATGGAGGCGAGCGCATATTGCGCTTCCGGACTGCCGGCATTGGCCGCGACCTGGAAAAGCTCGGCGCCGCGCACGAAGTCCTGCGGAAACTGTACGCCCTCAAGGTAGAGCAGGCCGAGGTTATAGGCGGCGGAGGCGTGGCCGAGCTTTGCAGCAGCCGCAAACAAACGCGCTGCCTCGTCGCGATCCTTCGGACCGCCGCGACCGGAAATGCGAAACATCGCGAGGCCGAACATCGCTTCACGGTCGCCACGATCGGCTGCGATCTTGTACCACTCGGCGGCTTTGGTATCGTCCTTCGGGATTCCGTAGCCATTGCCGTAGAGAACCGCGAGCAGCGTCATCGCAACGGGATCGCTGGTCTCCTCGACGCGTTTGGTTGCGACCGCAAAGGCTGTGAGGTAATGGCCGCGCTGGTATGCGCCGTAGGCAATGTCTCCGGTTGTGGACTCGCCAGGTCCCGCATTCGGCTTCACCGGTGGTGGCGTCTGCTCCTTCTTCGGCGCGGCTTTTTGAGCCATCGCAGGACTGACGATCAGCGCGAGTGCGGTTGCGAGTGCGGAAAGCCGCATCGTCATGCCGCGACCTCCGGAAGACGCAAGGATTCCTCAACGTCCGAAATGGCACGCGCAACCCCGCGCGGGTCGGAGAAGATGAAATCGCCGACGGCGATGAAATCGGCGCCGGCACGCGCCAGTGTTACGACCTCATCCGGGTTTGCGGCATAGGCCACGCAGGGCGCCTCGAAAACCTCGGCCCACCACGATACTCGATCCACGATCGCGTCCAGAGCAGGGCGCGCACCGCCGTCTTCCGCTTCGCCGAACATCACATAATCGGCGCCACGTTCGGCGGCGAGCATCGCGTCATGGCGTGTCGTCAAGCCGCCGACGCCGGCAATACGGTCGGGCTTGAGAGTGCTCGCGGCATCCTCGAAGTCTGCGATGCCGGTGAGATGAGCGCCGTCGGCACCGCCGCGCGCAACCAGGCGAGGATGGCCTTCAAGGATCAAGGCCGCGCCGAAATTTTGCACCGCGGGCGCGAGCGCCTTGACGCGATTGGTCAGCGCACGGTCGTCGTCATCCGGCAGGCGCAGCAGGACCGCGGCGATATCGGCGCTATCCAGCGCAGCGAGCAGATCGAGTTTCAGCGCACCGATATCGGCCGCAGCCGGCGTCACCAGATAAAGACGCGGCTGCGGACGTTCATCCTTGTGCTTTCGAGGCGACGCCATGAGTTACCCAATATGAGTGACCCGATGCGACTTCAATCGGGCGGCAATTAGGCCCGCGCCGCGAAAATCGGGCTTAGGCCGCCTTCTTTTCCAGATCCTGCTTCCATTGGCCCAGTGAGGCGAGGCCATTCATCATCGCACGGTGAGCAAAGGCGCGCTGGGCGGCGGCGACATTTTCGCTTTTGCCGCTCCAGGCCTTTTGCGGAGCCGCCTGCAGCGCGCGGCCATAGGAGAAGGTGAGCTTCCAGGGCAGGTTGCCGATCTTGTTCATGGCGTCGAGATGCGCCGTGGCCTCTTCGTCGGACTGGCCGCCGGACAGGAACGCAATGCCCGGCACCGCACCCGGCACGCAATCCTTCAGCATCTTCACGGTCTTCTCGGCGACTTCGGCGACGCTTGCTTTTTTGGCGCTCTTCTTGCCCGGCACCGCCATGTTCGGCTTCAGCACAATGCCTTCGAGCTCGACACGGTTATAGAATAATTGCTGGAAGGTTTCCTTCAGTACCCAGGTGGTGACCTCGGCGCAGCGATCGATGTCGTGGCTGCCATCCATCAGAACTTCCGGCTCCACGATCGGCACGATTTGCGCGGCCTGGCAGAGTGCAGCATAGCGCGCGAGCGCATGTGCATTCGCGAGGATGCAGGTATAGCTCGGAATGCCTTGGCCGATATCGATCACCGCGCGCCACTTCGCAAAGCGCGCGCCCTGTTCGTAATATTTGGCGAGGCGGTCGGCGAGCTTGTCGAGGCCGATGGTGACGAGTTCGCCCGGACAATTCGGCAGCGGCTTCGTGCCTTCATCGACTTTGATGCCGGGAATGGCACCGGCCTTCTTGATGACGTCGACGAGCGGCGTGCCGTCCTTGGCTTTCTGCCAGATGGTCTCGTCGTAAAGGATGACGCCGGAAATGTGTTTCGACATCGCCTCGCCGGAGCGGAACATCAATTCGCGATAGTCGCGCCGATTGTCCTCGGTGTTCTCCGCGCCGATCGCATCGAAACGCTTCTTGATGGTGCCGGTGGATTCGTCGGCGGCCAGAATGCCTTTGCCGGGCGCCACCATGGCTTCGGCGACCTTGTTCAAATCTGCGAGGTTCATCTGCTGCTCCGTAACAAGGGGCGCCGGGGAACCGGCAAAAATCCGTGAGCTTTTACCTCGCCTGCGGGCGAAGCGGGAAGGGGGTGGTCATTTTGACCTTAATACTTCGACCCCCGGCAAGGCCTTACCCTCACAGAATTCCAGGAACGCGCCGCCGGCTGTGGAAATGTAAGTGAAATCCTGCGCCACCTGCGCGTGGTTCAGCGCCGCAACCGTGTCACCGCCGCCTGCAATGGAAACAAGCTTGCCGGCCCTGGTTCGTTCCGCGGCATGGCGCGCGGCAGCCACCGTACCGCGGTCAAAGGGCGGCAATTCAAAGGCGCCCAGCGGGCCGTTCCATACCAGCGTCGCGGCATCGTCGATGGCGTGGTTCACGCGCTCGATCGACAGCGGCCCGACATCGAGGATCATGCCATCGGTTGGGATCGCGTCGATGCCATAGGCATGCGACGGCGCGTTGGCTTCGAAATGATACGCGACGATGGCATCGACCGGCAGGATGATCGCGCATTTCGCCGCCTCGGCCCTGTCCATGATGCGGCGCGCGGTGTCGGCGAGGTCGCGCTCGGCAAGCGATTTGCCGACCTCGATGCCCTGCGCATGCAGGAAGGTGTTGGCCATGCCGCCGCCGATCACCAAGGCGTCGACCTTGGTGACCAGATTTTCGAGCAGGTCGATCTTGGTCGAGACCTTGGCGCCGCCGATGATCGCGATCACGGGCTTCTTCGGCGCGAGCAGCGCCTTCGACAGCGCTTCGAGCTCGGCCTGCATCGAGCGGCCGGCAAAGGCGGGAAGCCTGTGTCCGAGTCCTTCGGTCGAGGCGTGTGCGCGGTGCGACGCGGAAAAGGCATCGCTGACATAGAGGTCGCCGAGCGCGGCGAGCTTCGCGACGAAAGCGGGATCGTTCTTCTCTTCTTCTTTGTGGAAACGGGTATTCTCCAGAACCAGAATGTCGCCCGGTTTCATCGCGTCAATTGCAGACTTTGCGACGTCGCCTACGCAATCGTCGGCGAACGCCACGGTTCGCTTGAGGACATGCGCAAGGGCGTCGGCGATGGGCTTCAGCGATTCCTTCGGGTCGCGGCCCTTCGGCCGGCCGAAATGCGAGAGCAGGATCGCCTTGCCGCCCTTGTCGGAGATTTCGAGGATGGTCGGCACGACGCGCTCGATGCGGGTCAGGTCGGTGACCTTGCCGTTGTCGGTCGGAACGTTCAGGTCGACGCGCACCAGCACCCGCTTGTTGTTCAGGTCGGCGTGATCGAGGGTGCGGAATTGCGACATGCGCTACTCTTGCTCGTCATCCTGAGGTGCGAGCGGCTGCAAGCCGCGAGCCTCGAAGGATGCACGCCCGTGCCCGTCCATCCTTCGAGGCGCGCCTCTGGCGCGCACCTCAGGATGACGGATCACTCAAATCAGCTTCCCCATCGCGACGGCGGTATCGGCCATGCGGTTCGAGAAGCCCCATTCGTTGTCGTACCACGACATCACGCGCACCAATGTGCCGTCCATCACCTTGGTCTGGTCCATGTGGAAGATCGAGGAATGCGGATCGTGGTTGAAATCGATCGAGACATTGGGATGGTCGGTATAGCCGAGAATGCCCTTGAGCTGCTGCTCGGCAGCGCGCTTGATCGCGCCATTGACTTCTTCCTTGCTGGTCGCCCGCTTGGCGACGAACTTGAAATCCACCACCGACACATTCGGCGTCGGCACTCTTATTGCGACCCCGTCCAATTTGCCGTTCAGCTCCGGCAGCACGAGGCCGACCGCCTTCGCGGCGCCGGTCGAGGTCGGGATCATCGAGAGCGCGGCTGCGCGCCCGCGATAAAGATCCTTGTGCATGGTGTCGAGAGTCGGCTGGTCGCCGGTATAGGCGTGAATGGTCGTCATGAAACCCTTGTCGATGCCGACCGCGTCGTTCAGCACCTTCGCAACCGGTGCGAGGCAGTTGGTGGTGCAGGACGCATTCGAGACCACCTTGTGGTCCTTGGTCAGCTTGTCGTGGTTGACGCCATACACCACGGTCAGATCGGAATTTTCACCAGGCGCTGAAATCAGCACGCGCTTTGCGCCCGCGGTCAGATGAGCCGAGGCCTTGTCCTTGGCGGTGAAGATGCCGGTGCATTCCAGTGCGATATCGACGCCGAGGTCCTTCCACGGCAGCGTCGACGGGTCCTTGATCGCGGTCACCTTGATCGCGCCGTTGCCGATCGAGATGGTGTCGCCCTTCACTGTTACTGTGCCCGGGAAGCGGCCATGCACCGAGTCGTAGCGGAGAAGATGCGCGTTGGTTTCCACCGGCCCGAGATCGTTGATGCCCACAACCTCGATGTCGTTGCGGCCGGATTCGGCGATGGCCCGCAGCACGTTGCGGCCGATGCGGCCAAATCCGTTGATGGCGACCCGTACGGTCATGGTTTCAGGCTCCCGGCAGTTGGCACGTTTTGTCACGCGCGTCCGGACGCAAAACCGGTTCCCGCTTTTGCTGGTCGCGCTTGCGGGCTTCCTATAACGGGATTCCCCGCCAACTCAACCGATGTGACGGTTTTGCGATGCCGCAGCCTGCGGAAAATCCACGGCAAGGTTTATCGCGGCCTGAACTTTGCCAAAGCCTTCGCTGCCACCGCCTCCGGCGTGATGCCGAAATGGCCGTAGAGGTCCTTGTGCGGGGCGCTGGCGCCAAATCCGCTCATGCCGACGAACACGCCGTCCGAACCGATGATGGCGTCCCAGCCCTGCCGGATGCCGGCCTCGACCGCGACATTGACCTCGGCGCCGCCGATGACCGGATGGCGCTTCTCCGCCGGCAAAGACAGGAATAGTTCGAAACAGGGCACCGACACCACGCGCGCCGGCTTGCCCTGCCGGTTCAGCAATTGCGCGGCCTCGACCGCGATCGCGACCTCCGAACCGGTCGCGAAGATCGACACATCCACATTGTCGCCGTCGACGCCCATGATCTCGTAGGCGCCCGCAGCACAAAGGTTGTCGGCAGTGTAGCCGCTGCGAAGCTGCGGAAGGTTCTGGCGGGTCAGCGCCAGCACGCTTGGAGTGTCCTTGGCGCGCAGGGCCAGTTCCCAGCATTCGATCGCTTCGACGGCGTCGCAGGGCCGGAACACATTCAGGTTCGGGATCGCGCGCAATGCCGCCAGATGCTCGACCGGCTGATGTGTCGGACCGTCTTCGCCGAGCCCGATCGAGTCGTGGGTCATGACATGGATCACGCGCTCGCCCATCAAAGCGGCGAGCCGGATGGCGGGACGGCAATAATCGGTGAACACGAGAAACGTGCCGGAATAGGGGATGATGCCGCCATGCAGCGTCATGCCGTTCATCGCAGCCGCCATGCCGTGCTCGCGGATGCCGTAATTTATGAAGGTCCCGGCATAGTCGGACGCCGACAACGCTTTCATCGATTTGGTGCGGGTATTGTTGGAGCCCGTGAGATCGGCCGAGCCGCCGACCATTTCCGGCACCGCCGGTACGAGACCTTCCAGCGCGAATTCGGACGACGCACGCGTAGCAATGTCCTTTGGAGACTTCGCGAGCGTTTCCTTCACGCTCTTCACCGCGTCCGACAGGGCCTTCGGCAATTCGCCCCTGATGCGACGCTCGAATTCCGACTTCACTTCGGGCGCGAGCGAGGCGAGCTTCCGATCCCACGCCTTGCGTGCGTCCCTTGAGCGCTGGCCGGCCGTGCGCCAGTCGCCCAGGATGTCGTCCGGTACGACGAACGGCTCATGAGGCCAGCCGAGCTTCTCGCGCGCGCCCTTGATTTCGTCGGCGCCGAGCGGCGAACCGTGCGATTTCTCGCTGCCGGCCTTGTTTGGCGCGCCAAAGCCGATCGTGGTCTTGCAGGCGATCATGCTCGGGCGATCGGCCTTCTGCGCCTTCGCGATGGCCGCCGCAATCGCGTGCGGATCATGACCGTCAATCCGCTCGGCATGCCAGCCGGCGGATTCGAAACGCTTCACCTGATCGACCGAGTCCGAGAGCGAAAGCTTGCCGTCGATGGTGATGCCGTTGTCGTCGAAGAGGACGATAAGCCGATTGAGCTTCAGATGTCCCGCAAGTGCGATCGCTTCCTGGCTGATACCTTCCATCAGGTCGCCGTCGGAGCACAGCACATAAGTGCGATGATCGACCACGTCGCCGAAGATCGCGTTCAAGTGCCGCTCCGCGATCGCCATGCCGACCGCATTGGCGATGCCCTGGCCGAGCGGGCCGGTGGTGGTCTCGACGCCCGGCGTGATGAAATTCTCCGGATGCCCCGGTGTCTTGGAATGCAGCCTGCGGAATTGCTTGAGCTCGTCGAGCGTCATCGCCTCGTAGCCGGTGAGATGCAGGAGCGCATAGATCAGCATCGAGCCGTGCCCGGCCGACAAAACGAACCGGTCGCGATCCGGCCATTTCGGATCGGACGGATCGAATTTCAGGAATTGCGTGAACAGCACTGTCGCGATGTCGGCTGCGCCCATCGGCAGGCCCGGATGGCCGGATTTTGCCTGTTCGACGGCGTCCATCGCCAGCGCGCGGATTGCGTTGGCCATGCGGTCATGTTGTGCGCGCGACATCGGATTTTCCGTCCGGGGAGGGATGACCGGGGACATATCACGCAGGGGCGGGGAGTCCAACGAAACGCCGCCCTTACGGCGATCTGTGCACATCGCGCTGCATTTTACCGGCCGTTCCATGGGGACGATGCGCGGACGAGCGTTGACGGGCTTGAAGCGTGAATTTAGGCTCGGTCTCTTAATCCTTGTGCGAAAAGCGTTTTTGTTCCGATGAGTGCGGTGCGTCCATGACCGATGCGAGCGCGATCGATGCCGCCGCCAGACGGCTCGCTCTGGCACTCGATTCGCTGCAGGCCGCGGTAGTGCGCCGCCGCGATGCTGACCGCAGCGGCGATGCGGTAGCCGCCCAGTTTCACGCGATCGGCAGCGACCGGGCGCGGCTTGCCGCGGAGCTCGATGGCGCTGCGGCGCAGATGCGCGATCTCGGAGACACCAATCGCGAAGTGGCGCGCCGCATCGACGTGGCAATCGGCACGATCCGTGGTTTGCTCGAAGAGCACGACCGGTGACTTGAGAGGACCGCCATGGCTCAAGTCAGTGTGACCATCAATGGCCGGCAATACCGGATGGGGTGTGACGAGGGTCAGGAAGCCCATGTCACCAAGCTTGCGCAGGACATCGATAGCTTGATCGACGGCCTGCGCAGGGCGCATGGCGAGATCGGCGATCAGAGGTTGACGGTGATGGCGGCGCTCACGGTGGCCGATGAATTGTCGGAGCAGGCGCAAAAGCTGCGCCGGCTAGAGGAGGAAGTGGCGGCCTTGCAGAATGCGCGGGTGGTGGCGGCCGAGCACGCTCAGCAGACCCAGGTCGCGATCATTGCGGCGTTGAACGCATCCGCCGAGCGGATCGAGGAGATCACGCGTCAGCTCAACCAGACGGTACATCCCGGGCCCGGCGTCGCGCTGGGCTAGTGGTCCGATTCTAACATTCGCATCCCTGCTCGGCCGCCACTCTTGCGAATGTTGGAGCGGCTGGGTGGTAGCGAATGTCAAATCCGCTCCACTAGATTGCCGTCAGCACATCCAGCGGATCTTCCAGCCCTGACTTTTTCAAGGGGCTGCGCAATTTGAAGGTCACTCCGGCCGGATCGAAAGACAAATCGATCGTCCCTCCGAATTCCGCGGCCATCATGTCTTTTATCACGCGGCTGCCGAATCCCTGGCGCGACGGCGCGACAACCTCTGGACCTCCAGTTTCGCGCCATTCGAAATCGAAATATTCGACATCGTCAATCGTCGGCCGGTCCCAGGAAATTCCGATTCGGCCCGCGGGTACCGACAGCGCTCCGTATTTCAGCGCATTGGTGCCAAGTTCGTTGAGCGCCAATGCGAGCGCCAGCGCCTGTTTCGGATTCAGATCGATATTCGGACCTTTAGTGGTGATGCCTTCCCGCATTTGAGGATGCTGGACAAGAGTGCCCTCGACGATCCTTCGGACAGGCGTTTCGGTCCAGTGCGACTTTTTCAGGATTTCGTTGGCCTGGTTGAGATTCATGACGCGACCGATGAAGGTTTCGCGCGCGGCGCGATGAACCTCGCCTTGGAACGTGCGCGACGCGATTGCGAGGATGATCGACAGCGTATTCTTGACCCGGTGTTCGAGCTCTCTCATTAAAAAACGCTGCCGCTCCACGGCCTCGTTTTCAGCGGTTATGTCGCGCGATATCGACAGAAGCTGGGACGGTTTTCCATCCGCTCCGAAAATCGGCGATACCTCCACTTCCCAAAATTTCGGAGTGCCCTTGGCGGTGTTGGCTGCGCCGGTGAAGCGCGCGGTCTTGCCCTCCCTGGCAGATTGCAAAGCGGCCATGGCGAGCGCGTTTCCTTCGTCGCGCCAGAATTCCGGCCACGGGCAGCCCTTAAGCGCAGAGAAATCGTCCACTTCCATCACGCGCTTGCCGCCTTCGTTCATGAATTGAAGGCGACCGTCAAGATCGAGGATCTTGATGCAATCGCCCGAGCCGGCGAGGACGCAACGCAACAACTCCTCGCTTCCGACCAACTCGGGGCCGGCGGCAGCAAGCTCCAGGTTCATCTGCTTTATGAGGACGTCCGATTTCACAAAAACCCACAAGGCTCAGGTTTGGAAAACGGCCCTCTCTATCCAAAGTTTCACGCAGATCAAATGGCTAATTGATTTCTTTGAATCATGTATTTTGACGTAGTGGATGAGAAAGTGCCGGATTTTCAAGTCGCTGGTAGTTGGTGACGAGAGCGCCTACATTGCATGGGCGGGGCTGCGGAGTGCGACGGAATCATTCTCCCGGGGCCTTACGATCCTGAAGGGAGCTGTCCCTGGCCGGGCCCGTGGGTCCGGACATATGGCACCCACCTACTTATGTAGGTTCCCGGGGTCACATCCGACCGGCTCAGGCGGCTCCGCGCTTGTTTCTTCCGTCATTGCAATGTCTTTGCTCCGCCGTCACCCTGAGATGCGAGCGACCGCTGGGTCGCGAGCCTCGAAGGGCGGCGGCCGTCCTCCTTCGAGGCTTGGGCTGCGCCCACGCACCTCAGGATGACGGACTGAACAATTGAACGAGATCACCGACCAAAAAGCAGACCTTCGCAATGCCGCGCTGGCGCGCCGCGACGCCATGTCCGCAAGTGCGCGAGCTGCGGCCGTCGAGGCCGTGACCATGCGGCCGTTTCCCGTCGATGTGCCGCCTGGCGCCATTGTTTCCGGATTCTCTCCGATCAAGACCGAATTCAATCCGGTGCCGCTGATGCGAAAGCTCGCCGATGCCGGTGCCGGTCTCGCGCTGCCGGTTGTGGCGGGGCGCGGGCTTCCGCTGATCATGCGCGCGTGGAAATTCGGCGACGAAATGGCATCCGGCGTGTGGGGCATCCGCGAGCCGAAGGCGGAAGCGCCCGAAGTGTTTCCCGACATCCTGCTGGTGCCGCTCGCGGCTTTCGATCGCGCCGGTCATCGCATCGGCTATGGCGCTGGTCACTATGATCGCACCATCGCGCGGCTTCTCGACATGAAGAAAGTCACCGCTATCGGTGTTTGCTTTGCGGTCCAGGAGATCGAACGGGTTCCTGCGACCGAGTTCGACCAGCGGCTCGATCTCGTGCTAACCGAAAATGAGATTATCGATTTCCGCCACGGCAGGAGCTGATTGTTTGCGCATTCTTTTCATCGGCGATGTGGTCGGCCGGTCCGGGCGCGCCATCGTCAATCAAAGACTTCCTGGACTTGTCTCCGACTGGAAACTCGATCTGGTAGTGCTGAACGGCGAAAACGCCGCCGGCGGCTTTGGCATCACCGAAGCCATTTTCAACGAATTCATCGATGCCGGCGTCGACGTGGTCACGCTCGGCAATCATTCCTGGGACCAGCGCGAGGCCCTTGTTTTCATTGAGCGCGCCCCGCGCATGATCCGCCCGCTGAATTATCCGAAAGGCACGCCCGGCAAAGGCACCGCCATGATCGAAGCCAAGAACGGCGCGCGCGTGCTGGTCATCAATGCGATGGGCCGCATCTTCATGGACCCGCTCGACGATCCCTTCACCGCCATTGACCGCGAACTCGATGCCTGCCGGCTGAAGCGCGACGCTGACGCCATTCTGGTCGATTTTCATGGTGAGGCGACCAGCGAGAAGCACTCGATGGGGCATTTCCTCGACGGCCGGGTCAGCGTGGTGGTCGGCACCCACACCCATGTCCCGACTGCCGACTACCAGATCCTCCCCGGCGGCACGGCCTTTCAGTCCGATGCCGGCATGACCGGGGATTACAACTCCGTGATCGGAATGGTGAAGGACGAACCGGTGACCCGCTTTCTCCGACGTATAGCTGCGTCCAAGTTCGAGGCCGCAACGGGTCCCGCGACCCTCTGCGGCCTGGCCATCGAGACCGACGATGTGACCGGACTGGCCAAAAAAGTGGCTGCTGTCCGGCTTGGCGCGCGACTGGAGGAGGCCTTGCCGCGCTTCTGGCTCCAGCCGTAACCCCGGCCCACTAGGTCAAAGGCTGGTCAGCGGCACGAATGGGCGCCGCCATGCGGACCGTGGGTGGAATTGTTTCGAACGGCAAGCCGGGGGCGATCCGGCATTGGGCAGGCGCGATCCTGTCGGCGGCCTTTGTGACGCTGGCCATCAGCGCACCCGCTTCGGCCCAGATCGCGAGCGACGAATTCGTCGCCGAGCGCACTTTCTTTCGCACCAATATCGACGGCAAGTCGGTCCGGCTCGAGGGCCTGGTTCTGAAGCGCGCCGACCTCACCGGCAAGCTCCCGATCGCGCTCATCACCCACGGCAAGTCCGCCAATCTCACTGACATGCTGGAAAGCAAGGCCGCCGACTATGCCGGCTCCGCGCGCGACCTCGCGCGCCGTGGCTGGCTCTCGGTGGTGGTGATGCGCCGCGGCTTCGGACAGTCGGACGGTCCGATGCCGGTTGAGATGACCTGCGACACCGCTTCCTTCGCCAACCGCTTCGCCGCCGATGCCGACGACCTGCAGGGCGCGATGGATATCATCGTGAAGCGGCCCGATGCCGACCCGGATCGCGCGATCGCGATCGGCGTTTCCGCCGGCGGTGCCGCCGCGATGGCTTATGCTGCCCGCAACCCGAAAAATCTTCGCGGTGTGATCAACGTCTCCGGTGGTCTGGCCATGCCGGCTTGTCCGAAGGAAGACGTGCTGGTCAACTCGTTCAAGGATTTCGGCGCCACCAGCCGCGTGCCCACACTTTGGGTCTACGCCAAGAATGACAGCCTGTTCGCACCTGCCGTGGTCGAGCGCATGCAGTCCTCCTATCTCGACGGCGGCGGCGACGTGAAGCTTGTCATGTTCGACAAGCATGGCAATGACGGTCACTCGATTTTCATCGACGCCTCTGGCCGCCTGAAATGGCTGATGGAGATGGACGGCTTCCTGCGCTTCCACGAATTGCCGACTGCGCGCCGCGACAGCGTGCCGGAGTTGCTGAAGCTCCTGAAGCTTACAGACAGCAACCGCGGCTTCCTCGAAAATTATCTGGCCGCGCCAACCTACAAGGCGATGGCGCAGACTGCGGACGGCAAGTCGCACGCGACCCAGTATGGTGCGCAGTCGCTGGAAATCGCCCGCAAGGCCGTGCTCGAATATTGCCAGGAGCAGTTCAAAGCCACCGAGCCCTGCAGGATCGTGATGGAAAACGACTCCTGGATTGGCCCGCAAGCGATCGGAAGCGTCGAGCGCAAGGTCGACAGTCCTTTGACGCGCTAGGTTCGCCGCAGCAAATCCCCGATCCACGAATTTCGCCGGCCTGCGGCAGCGCACGGCCGGCGAAATCGTTTTGGCCCGTCACACAATTGACGCGCCGCTTGCCTTCAACTGATAAGGACAAGCTTTGCCAGGGATTGGACACATGACCGGTATTTTTCAGACGAACCGCCGCTCGCTGATCTTGGGCGCTTCTGCGCTGGCCGCGTTCGCGGCTTTGCCCGCAGCTCAAGCGAATGCGAAAGCGCCGATGCAGAATGCGCTGGCGCCGGCCTTCTACCGCTTCAAGCTCGGAGGCTTCGAGGCGACCGTGATTTCGGATGGGCCGCTGTCGCTCGGCGCGCCACAGGACGGCATCTTCGCGGGCGTCACCAAGGCGGATTTCGTCAACCTGCTGAACGACAATTATCTGCCGTCGAACCAGATCGAGATGGAGCAGAACACGCTCTTGATCAACACCGGCGACAAGCTCGTTCTGTTTGATACCGGCGACGGCGGCTCGAAAATGTTCGGTCCGAAAAGCGGACGTCAGGTCGCCAATCTGAAAGCCGCCGGCATCGATCCGAAGGACATCGACGCGGTGATCCTCACTCATGCGCATCCGGATCATTGCTGGGGTCTGTTTGCTTCCGGCGCACCCGTTTTTCCGAATGCGCAGATCTACATGACACAGGCGGATTTCGATTTCTGGACCGACGAGGCCAAGCTCAAGATCGATGCGATGCGGGGCTTCATCGAGGGCACGCGCGCGCAATTGCTGCCGAACCGCAACCGCATCGTGTGGGTGAAGGATGGTCAGGAAGTAATCCCGGGTATCCAAGCGATGTCGGCGCCGGGCCATACCGTCGGCCACACCGTTTTCGTCATCACCTCCGAGGGCAAGACGCTGCTGAACAGCGGCGACATCGCACATCATCACCTGATCTCGACCCAGATGCCGCGCGCGGCCTTCACTTACGACACCGACGGCGCCCAAGGCGTCGCCAGCCGCCTGAAAGTGTTCGACATGTTGGCGTCGCAGCGCATGCCGCTCGTATCCTATCATTTCCCATGGCCGGGGCTCGGCTATATCGGCAAGCAGGGCGACGCTTACCGCTATTTCCCGGCACCGCTGCAGACGGCGCTATAACAACGCGGTTGCGCCAAAAGGGTTGAGCAAGTCACGGCGGCCGTCCTATAACGCCGCCGCACCAACCGATTTGCGGCTGAAGGTCATGGCAGGTCATTCCCAATTCAAGAACATCATGCACCGCAAGGGGCGCCAGGATAAGGTGCGCTCCAAGCTGTTCTCCAAGCTCGGCCGGGAAATCACGGTTGCGGCCAAGATGGGCATGCCGGACCCCAACTTTAATCCGCGCCTGCGCGCGGCGATCATCGCCGCCCGCGCCGAGAACATGCCCAAGGACAATATCGAGCGCGCCATCAAGAAGAGCCAGGGCGGCGATTCGGAGAATTACGACGAGGTGCGCTACGAGGGCTACGGGCCCGGCGGTGTCGCCGTCATCATCGAGGTGCTGACCGACAATCGTAACCGCACCGCGGGCGATGTGCGTGCCGCCTTCACCAAGAACGGCGGCAACATGGCGGAAACCGGCGCGGTCTCCTTCATGTTCGATCGCGTCGGCGTCGTTGAATTCAATGCCGATGTCGCGAGCGCGGATACCGTGCTTGAAGCCGCGATCGACGCCGGCGCCGAGGACGTCGTGTCCAGCGAGAATGGCCACGAGATTTACACGGCGCCCGATTCACTCGCCGAAGTGTCGAAGGCGCTGGAAGCGAAATTCGGCGAGCCGCGCAAGTCGGCGCTCGTGTGGAAGCCGCAGAACACGCTCGCGGTCAACGACGAGCAGGGCGAGAAGTTGCTTCGCATGATCGAGACGCTGGAAGAAAGCGACGACGTGCAGAATGTCTTTGCGAATTTCGAGGTGTCGGATTCTCTGATGTCGAAGATGAGCGCGTGACGCTCGTGCGCGGTTTGGGCCGGTGATCCGCCCGCCGCTGGAAAGGCCGCTCTGGCCGCTGCGAAATCCATTGCCGGATTTTGCGCTTGTCCATGTATCGAATGCGATCGTGGCATTTCTGTTCGCCGCGTCTGCGCCGGTTGCGATCATCCTTTCGGTCGGCACGCGAGCGGGTCTGAGCGAGGCCGAACTTTCATCCTGGTTGTTTGCCTCCTTCCTGATCAACGGAATCGTCACCCTCGTTTTCACGTTTCTCTACCGGCAGCCGCTGGTATTCTTCTGGACGATCCCCGGGGTAGTGCTGGTGGGGCCCGCGCTTGCGCATCTCAGTCTCCGGGAGGTGATGGGCGCCTCCTTCATTGCGGGCGTGCTTCTGCTGCTGCTCGGACTTTCGGGCCTGGTGCGGCGTGCCATGCAGGCGATTCCGATGCCGATCGTGATGGGCATGGTGGCGGGAGTGTTCCTGCGGTTCGCGATCGAACTGGTGCAGGCATTCCGCGCCGATGTCTGGATCGCTTCGAGCATGACCATTGTCTTCGTCGTGCTCACCATTGTGCCGCGGCTTGCGAAAATCCTGCCTCCGCTGATCGGTGCGCTGATCGCGGGCGCAATCGTCGTATGGTTCACGGGCAGCTTCAATCCGCCGTCCGGCGCATTGTTTTCGCTGGCGCAGCCCGATCTGCATATGCCGCAATTCTCGTGGTCGGCAATGGTCGAACTGGTCATCCCGCTCGCGATCACGGTGCTGGTGGTGCAGAATTCGCAAGGGATCGCGGTGCTGACCGCGAGCGGACATCAGCCGCCGATCAATGCGATCACGGCCGGTTGCGGGGTGGGCTCGATCTTCACCTCCTTGTTCGGCGCGGTGCCGACCTGTCTGACCGGTCCGGTCAACGCCATCCTCGCAAGCTCGGGCAAGCTGAATGAGCAATATACCGGCGCGATTCTGATCGGGTTTCTCGGCATCCTGTTCGGCCTGATCGCACCATTCTTCACGCGCGTGATGCTCGCGACGCCACCGGCCTTTATCGCAACACTCGCCGGGCTCGCGCTGCTCCGCGTATTGCAGACGGCGTTTCAGGTATCGTTCCGGGACAAGTTCAGCTTCGGCGCGCTGATCTGTTTTGTGGTGACGGTGGCCGATGTCCCGATCTTCCGGATCGGCGCGCCGTTCTGGGGCCTCGTGTTCGGCTTGGCCGCGTCCTACCTGCTGGAGCGGAGCGATCTGAAGGACGATGAGGCGCAGAAAATCGCCGCGCGGGATCTAGCGAAATAGCTCGTCGAATAGCGGCAGGCTTATCAACGCCGACAGCGCGAAGATCGCGTAGGCGATGCGCCGATAGCTATGCTCGGACGATCCCTTGAACAGCAGCGCACCGACTGCCATCGAAACGATGAAGACCGGTCCGAGCAGCAGCGAAAGCACCAGCACGTCGGCGGTGAACAAACCGCGCAGGTAGTAGATGACGAAGGATGCGAGCGCGAGCAGCACGAAATATACCATCAGGTTGGCGCGGATGGTGGCGGCGCTGTTCGGCCCGCCGAGCCAATAGATGATCGCGGCCGGACCGGAAATCTGCACCGCGCCCGCGCCGATGCCGGCGACAAGTCCGACGCCGACCGAGACCGGCACGCGCGGTTCTACGTGATAGCGCCAGCCGGACATCATCACGGCAAGCAGGCTGAGCACCAGGATCGCGATGCCCCAGCGCAGCGTGACTGGCTCGAAATATTGCAGCGCCAGCACGCCGAGCGGAATGGTGGCGATGGCTGCGAGCGATACCGGCGCGACCTCGCGCCAGTTGCAGCGGCGGGTCTCGCCTACGGTGAAAGGCATGCTCGCGACGGAGTCCGTGATCAGCAGCGTCACCGCGGCGATCCGAGGCTCGTAGACTGCCGCCATCAGCGGCACATAGATCAGCGCCGAGCCGAAGCCCGAAAATCCGCGCAACACTCCCGACAGGCAGGCGACGGCGACCGCCACCGGAAAGCGCGGATCGGTGACGAGGCTCAAAAGCAATGACGTGAAGGAAAAATCTGTCACGGAAAGGTCCGGCCGGCGGGACGCCTCCCTTAGCAGGGCGTGCCGATAGCGGCGAGCGCAGGCGGCGCGGACCATCCATGCGGCGGCCGTGCTATCACAGGAACGTCATGCAGCGACCGATTCGCAGACCGATCCGGATTTTGGGCATCGATCCCGGCCTCCGCCGCACCGGCTGGGGCGTGATTGCCTGCGAGGGCAACCGTCTGATCTTTGTGGCCTGCGGTTCCGTCGAGACACAGGATCGCGCCTCTTTGGGGGTGCGGCTGGTTGAAATCCATGACGGTCTGTCGAAAGTGGTCGAGGAATTTTCGCCCGACGAGGCGGCTGTGGAATCAACTTTCGTCAATCGCGACGGTGCGGCCACGCTGAAACTCGGCCAGGCGCGGGGCATTGCCATGCTGATCCCGGCACGCGCCGGACTGAGCGTCGCCGAATACGCGCCGAACCTCGTGAAGAAAACCATCGTCGGCGCAGGCCATGCCGAAAAGGCGCAGATCCGCATGATGCTTGGCGTGCTGCTGCCAAAGGCCACGCCGAATAGCGAGGACGCGGCCGATGCGTTGGCCATCGCAATCACCCACGCGCATCATCGGGCTCGTGCGTCGCTTCGGATCGTCGCGGGCTGAATTCGGCTTTCAGGGCTTTTCTCTAAAGCCGTAAAGATCGGCATCGACATCCGGATGCCCGGTGAGTGCACCGGTGATCACATCCGCGGCGATGCGCGAATAGGTGATGCCGTTGCCGCCATAGCCGAGCGCTACCCAGCAATGCGGCATTCCCGGCACCGGCGCGATGGTCGGCAGCCCGGTAGAGCTTTGTCCGAAGGAGCCGGCCCAGGCGAAATCAATCCGGGGCGAGATATTTGGAAGCAGCTTCACAAGCTTGCGCTGCAGCGTCTTGGTCTTGCGCGCCAGCATTCCGTCGCGCCTTTCCTCGTCGACGAATTCTTCGTCCTCGCCGCCGCAGATGATGCGGCCTTCCGGGGTCGTGCGCATGTAAAGATAGGGATCGGACGCCTCCCAGATCGTGCATTCCTCCGGCCACAGACGCCTGGGCTGTTTCACGGTGGCTATGGCAAAGGTCGAAATGATCTTGTGGCCGCGCATCGGCACGCTTTTCGGGAATTCATAGCCGGTGGCGAATACGAGATGTCGGCATTCGATGGTGTGGCCGTCCTCGGTCACGGCGGTTGCGCCGCGCGCGCGGCATTGCACGTCCTCGACCCTGACCGGTGCGAAGATTCGTGCGCCTTTGTTCACGGCGCTTGCAAGCAACGCATGCGCGGCCTTGCGCGGGTCGATCACGAGATTGCCGAAGCCGAGAATCGCGGCGGACCGCGAGATGCCGAAGCGATCCTTCAGTTCGCTTCGTGACAACAGGCGGTCCGCCAATCCGGCCGCGCGTCTTACAGCGTGTTCGCGTACGAGGCCGTCGGCATCCAGCACGTCGCCGGCGAGATAAAGCCCGTCGCGGCGGGCGATATCGGGCACCCTTAATTCGCGCAGGCGGGCATCGAGCGCCTCGACTGCGAGCCTTGACCGACGCCAGGCGCGGATCGCGTCGGCCTTGCCGATTTTGCGCGACAGATGTGAAAGCGGCGTGTCGATTTCGTATTGCACGAGCGCGGTGGAGGCGACCGTCGAGCCCTTGACCGGATCATGCCGCCGGTCGGCCACCACGACGCGAAGGCCGGCCTGCGTCAGCGCATCCGCGATCATCGCGCCGGTGATGCCGGCGCCGATGATCAGCACGTCGGTGTTGATATCTTTTACGAGCCTTGCATGGCGTACTTTTGCCGCGCGGCGTCCTTCCCAGACCGAACGTCCGGTGCGCAGATTCCGTTTTGTGGTGACCATGCCCGCCTGATGTCGAAACAGGGCTTAACGCGGAGGCGCGGGATTTGTTCAGGTTTTTTCGGTCGCGCGCTTGAGAAAGGCGCAAATCTCGTCGACGCGCGGGCCCATCGCGGCGATCCAACCCATCAGGTTGACGCAGGCATGAACGGTGCCGGGCCAGAGATGGTATTCGAAGGACGCGCTGGCGAGCTTCAGCTTTTCCACGAGCCTTTCGGTATCGTCGCGCAGCGGGTCGAATTCCGCGGCGGTGATGTGCAGCGGCGGCAGCCCCTTCAAATTTGCCAATAACGGCGCCGCCAGCGGATTGCTGCGGTCTGCCTTGTTCGCCAGATAATGATTCCAGTACCAGGCCATTTCCGCCGCACTGATGAGATATGCGCCGCCGCCATAAGCCTTTTCGGAATCGGAATTCAGATCGGGCGCGTAGCAGCCATAGATGCAGGCTGCGCCGCGCACCGGCGAATTGCCTCCGTCGCGGAGCGCAATAGTCGAAGCGAGCGCGAGATTGGCGCCGGCAGAATCGCCCGCAATCGCGATACGCTTCGGATCGATGCCCCAGGTCGCGCCCTGCGTTGCCGCCCAGCGGATGGCGGCGATGCAATCATCCAGCGGCACCGGAAACGGATGCTCAGGCGCCAGCGCGTAATCCACGCTGACGACACGCATCCCGGAACGCTTCGCCAATTGGCGCGCCACGCCATCATAAATATCGATGTCGCAGACAACGAAACCTCCGCCGTGCAGAAAAACGATGGTGGGCGCGGGAGCCGGTGTCCCGGGATCGTAAAGCCGGATGCGGATATTGCCGCTCGCCGCGGCGATCCATCGCTCCTCGATATGCGGGAGTGCGGGCGCTCCGGCCGACACATAGAAAGGGAGCAGCCGATCGATCAGTTCGCGCGCACTCGCAGGTGTGCGCTGAAAGATCGGCACCTCGTTGGCAGCCCCGGTGTAGATACGATCCAGCACGGCCGCCACCTGAGGGTCGAGCTTCGACCACGGCTCGCGGAAAATCGCCAATGAGTCGGTCATGAATCCTTCCTGAGAGGGCAGCCGAAATCATGCTTAAATGGACGGCGACGATTCGCCTGAAAAACCAATGATTGGCAAGCTCAAAGGCATCATCAATTCCTACGGCGAGGATTACATCATCCTCGACGTGCAGGGCGTCGGCTATCAGGTGCATTGCTCGGCGCGCACGCTGCAGGTGCTGCCGGCGGCCGGAGAGCCCGCCGCTCTCGCGATCGAGACGCATGTGCGCGAGGACCAGATCCGGCTGTTCGGCTTCACTAGCGATCTGGAGCGCGAATGGTTCCGGCTGTTGCAGACCGTGCAGGGCGTCGGCGTCAAGGTCGCGCTTGCAGTGCTGAGCACGCTAAAGCCCTCCGATCTCGCCAACGCGATTGCGCTGCGTGACAAGGCCGCGATTTCGCGCACGCCCGGTGTCGGCGCCAAGGTTGCCGAACGCATTGTCACCGAATTGAAGGACAAGGCTCCGGCCTTTGCCGATGTCGATCCGGCTTTGGTGCGGCTCTCGGGCGCAGTCGACGAAGACCGTGCGCCGCAGCCGATCCGCGACGCGGTTTCCGCGCTGGTCAATCTCGGCTATGGCCAGCCGCAGGCCGCCGCCGCAATTGCCGCCGCCGCGCGCGAAGCTGGCGAGGGCGCCGACACGGCGAGGCTGATCCGGTTAGGACTGAAGGAATTGGCGCGTTAGGGTGCTCTCACCTATATGTTGGATGAGTGCTCGACCAAAATCCGCCACTGCAAACGAAGCAAGTAATGAAGTTGTCAGACAGGGATAACGAATTGATCGCAGCCGCGAGCGAGGCCATCAGCAAGCGGTATCGCAACGACTGGCAGGAAGTCGGCGCGGCTTTGCGCACGCGTGACGGACGCGTCGTGACCGGGGTGAATATCGATGCCTATCTCGGCCGCATGGCAGTGTGCGCGGAGGCGATTGCGATCGGGCGCTCGATCACCGAGGCCGGTGACAATGGCATCGAAAGCATCGTCGCGGTTCGTCATCCAAGGCCGCACGAGGCGGATCAGAGCATCAAGGTGGTGTCGCCCTGCGGCTCCTGTCGCGAACTGATCCACGATTACGATCCGAAGGCGCAGGTCATCGTGCCGAACGGGCCTACGCCATCGGTGGTGTCGATCGGCGACTTGTTGCCGAACAAATATTCGCGGGGGAACGAGTGAGCGCCCAGCGGCTGTGGTGCCAATAGCTGCCGAACAGAAGGAGGACCCAGGTGGCCGGTGTCCCATCCGTCAGCGAGAGCCGGAAACAGCGGAGCTTATGGCCTCGGCTTTTTGGTCTGGTTCTCGTCTTTGTCATATTCGGTCCTCCGATTGGAGGATTGGTTTTCTTTGCGTTGGAAAGTCTCGTGGAATTGCCAATCTCCAAACTCGGGTGGACGATTTTCTCAGCCCTTGCTTTTGTTCCTTTCACCTATGAGATAGGCGTCTTACCAGCCGCCGCAGCAGGATGCTTGATCGCGTTGGCCTATAGTCAGTTCTCGCGCGTGGGCTTGGTGATGGCGCTGGCCGTTGGTGCTTTGGTTGGCCTAGGATTCATGATGGTGAACGGCAGCGACTCCGTTCCGCTGCCTGGCGATCTCGGGCACCGGACAATGCCGGCTCATTCGGGCGTTCTTCTGTTGGCTAACGTGATTCCAACTCTCGCGCTCTGGTGGGTGACGCGATACTGGTTTGGCGCGGTGCCGCAATCCGAAGGGAAAGCATGACCAACGCGCGCCTCGTCTCCGCTGACCGCCGCGAGGACGACGCCGCGGAAAGCTCACTGCGTCCGCAAAAGCTTGCCGAATTCATTGGCCAGGAAAAGGCGCGCGGCAATCTCGACGTGTTCATCAAGGCCGCGCGGGCGCGGCAAGAAGCACTCGATCATGTGCTGTTCGTGGGCCCTCCCGGCCTTGGCAAGACCACGCTGGCGCAGATCGTGGCGCGCGAACTCGGGGTGAATTTCCGCGCGACCTCGGGTCCGGTGATTTCCAAGGCCGGCGATCTCGCCGCACTTCTCACCAATCTCGAAGAGCGCGACGTCCTGTTCATCGATGAAATCCACCGGCTCAATCCGCAAGTCGAGGAAATCCTTTATCCCGCGATGGAAGATTTCCAGCTCGACCTGATCATCGGCGAAGGTCCGGCCGCGCGTTCGGTGAAGATCGAGCTCGCGAAATTCACGCTGGTCGGCGCCACCACGCGCGCGGGCCTGCTCACCAATCCGCTGCGCGACCGTTTCGGCATTCCGGTGCGGCTCGATTTCTATAATGAAGGCGAACTCGAGCAGATCGTGACGCGCGGCGCCCGCGTTCTTGGTGTCGCCATCACCAAGGACGGCGCGAACGAGATCGCGCGCCGCTCGCGCGGCACGCCTCGCATCGCGGGGCGGCTGCTGCGCCGGCTCCGCGACTTCGCTGATGTCGCCGGCGACAAATCGATCGACCGCGCGGTCGCCGACAAGGCGCTAGGCGCGCTCGAAGTCGATGCCGCCGGACTCGACGCGATGGACCGGCGCTATCTGTCGGTTATTGCGCTGAATTACGGCGGCGGCCCGGTCGGGGTCGAAACCATTGCGGCGGCGCTCTCGGAGCCGCGCGACGCGATCGAGGACATCATCGAACCATTCCTGATTCAGAAGGGCTTCGTGCAGCGCACCCCGCGCGGCCGGCTTTTGACCGGCCATGCTTTCCGCCATCTCGGACTTGCCGAGCCTGCGCGCGATCCGGGTCAGTTCGGGTTGTTTTCTTCTGACGAAGATTGAGCGGCGATCCGCTTCCGGTCCGAACTGTCGGATCATCCGGTAAAGTGACGTTGTTGTGCCGGTCGCTTCGATCTTGCGAAGACACGGCTCGCATGTCTAAACACGTGAAGACTTTCCAGATTGCGGGGCGGCGGTGACTTCGATTCCACTCGACGGCGAATTGCGCGACGGCCGCCACACATTGATCGTGCGCGTCTATTACGAAGACACCGATTTCACCGGCATCGTCTACCACGCGAATTATCTGCGCTACATGGAACGCGGGCGCACCAATTATCTGCGCCTGATCGGCGCCGACCATCGCCTGCTGTTCGAGGAGACCGAGAAGGAAGCGCCGGGCTTTGCCTTCGTCGTGCGCTCGATGACCATCGATTTCCTGAAGCCTGCGCGGATGGACGATCTCCTGCAGGTGGTAAGCGAGCCAAACCACGTGAAGGGCGCTTCCGTCACCATACGCCAGCGCGTGATGCGCGGTGAGGAGGTGCTGGTGCAGGCCGATGTGCGGGTCGCGTTCATTTCCGGTGGCCGCGCCAAGCCGATCCCCAAGCCGCTCCGCATCGCCATGAAGGCCGATCAGGACGCTGCCGGCTCCTGACGGGCGGTGGGCGGAGCAACATCACCTGATCCGCGCAAACTTGATCGTGTCGCAGTTTCGATTCCGCGCTATCTCTGACCGCGCGCTTTAAGCACAGGAGATGAAGATGTCGCGCCCGCCCTTTCCGCCTTTCAATCTGGAGACCGCGCGCCAAAAGGTGCGCATGGCCGAAGACGCATGGAATTCGCGCGACCCGGTGAAAGTCTCGCTCGCCTATACGGCGGATTCGGCCTGGCGCAATCGCTCCGAATTTCTGGTCGGCCGCGAGGCGATCGTGGATTTTCTCACCCGCAAATGGGCGAAGGAGCGCGACTATAGGCTGATCAAGGATCTGTGGTGCTATCACGAGAACCGGATCGCGGTGCGCTTCCAGTATGAGTGGCACGATGAAAGCGGCGCGTGGTTTCGCTCCTACGGCAACGAGCAATGGGAATTCGACGAAGCCGGCCTGATGAAGCGGCGTGAGGCCTCGATCAACGACGTGCCGATCAAACTTGAGGATCGCAGTTTCCTGTGGCCCGCGCCGGGCGCGCGACCGGCGGATGTGCCGGGGCTCGAACAGGTCCCGTACTGACATTGGGGACCCGGACCGCCATCGACGCGGCATGGCGACGCATGTTAAGGCCCTTTACATGCGATGGAAACGCGGCGCCAGCGAACGCGGCTATCATCACGGCAATCTGAAGGAAGCCCTGATCCGGGCTGCGCTCGATCTGATCAGGGAGAAGGGTCCGGCCGGCTTCACTTTTGCCGATGCCGCCCGCTTTGCGGGCGTGAGCCCGGCTGCGCCCTACCGGCATTATCGCGATCGCGACGATCTGCTTTCCGATGTCGCCAAGCGCGGCTTTGAGGAATTCGAGCAACGGCTCTCAAAAGCGTGGGACGACGGCAAGCCGGAACCGCGAGCTGCCTTCGAGCGGCTCGGCAAAGCTTATCTCGCCTTCGCGCGCGACGAGCCCGCCTTCTATTCCGCGATGTTCGAGGCCGGCCTTCCTCAGGACATCAGCCCGGAACTTCGCGCGGCAGGCGATCGCGCCTTCGCAGTGGTGCGCCGTGCCTGCGAGACGGTCTCGGCGCTGTTGCCCGCTGACAAACGGCCACCGGCATTGATGATGGCGCTGCACATCTGGGCGTTCTCGCACGGCATTGCCTCTCTGTTCGCACGCGGCGATGGCGCAAAAAGATCGCTGCCAATGTCGGCCGAGGACCTGTTGGAGGCGGGGGTGCTTGTCTATCTGAGCGGTCTTGGTCTGCACGGGAAAGTCTGACCGGAACCCGACGCCGGGGCTTGACGGCCACGGGCGGCACAGTTATGTAAATGTTATTAACATTCACATAGGCCATGAGGATGCGATGACTCTCACGGACAGAATTGACGAATACGGCAGGCCTGCCTGGATCGCCGCGACGATCCTGGGCTTTCTCGTTTGGTGGCCTGTCGGTCTCAGCCTTCTGGCCTTCTCAATATGGAGCGGTCGGATGGGTTGCGGACGACACAGCATGGAACGCTGGCAGGCCAAGATGGGCGGCATGCAGGAGAAAATGGACCGCATGCGCGCGAACATGGGAGGCTCCGGCTTCTGGTCGCCGCCTTCTTCCGGCAATCGCGCCTTCGACGAATATCGAGCCGAAACGCTTCGCAGGCTCGAGGACGAACAGCGCGAGTTCCGGGATTTCCTCGCCCGCTTGCGCGAGGCCAAGGACAAGGCCGAGTTCGACCAGTTCATGGCCGATCGCCGCGGCGGAAACACCACGTCGCCGGCGCCGCAAGGCCAGTAAATCAAGTTTTGTTTGCGCAAGCGTCCGCCGCAGCAATGCGGCGGACGTTTTTTATTTTGCGCCACAGTCTTCGTGCAAAGGACGGGAGGCCTGACGTGATCCAAAGCCCGGTCACGATGTTGGAACAACGCCTCGAAACGGTCGCAGAATCGTAACCCTTCCTTAACCACAATGGGCGCTGTTTACGCTTATGGAGGCTGGCTTGCGCCCTAGTTTGGCCAAGTTTCACGGGGAATTCGTCGATCTGCCGGTGGTGGACGGCTCAGTCTTCGTGACAATCGGGATTGCACGCAGCGCCTGAAGAGGCCCGCTGCAGGTTCCGTCTTGGTCGGTCATTGCGCAGGGCGGCCGCCCGATGGACGTGCATTCAAGGAACGTGCCCGGAGCATGATGCCGAAAAGTGCGAAGCGGTTTTCGGACAACATCATGCTCCAAGCCATTAGAAGCGATCACGTTCATGATTTTGGATTGATTCGATCCAAAATCATGAACGTGATCTAGGGGATTGCGAAGGGATATTTGCCAATGAATCCAGCCGACGTGGCGCAGTCGGCCCTGCCGGTCACCGCCGACCTGTCGATCCTGAGCCTGTTTCTGCAGGCTCATTGGGTCGTGAAAGCGGTAATGCTCGGATTGCTCGCATGCTCGATCTGGGTGTGGGCGATCGCGGTCGACAAAATTCTTCTGTTCGGTCGCACCAAGCGCGCGATGGACCGTTTCGAACATGCCTTCTGGTCGGGGCAGTCGCTGGAGGAGTTGTATCGCTCGCTTTCGGCGCGCCCCACCCATTCGATGGCGGCGCTATTTGTCGCGGCGATGCGGGAATGGAAGCGCAGCTTCGAGGGCACCGCGCGTTCCTTCGCCGGCCTCCAGCAGCGCATCGACAAGGTGATGGATGTCACCATCATGCGCGAGATCGACCGGCTGGAACGCCGGCTTCTGGTGCTTGCGACGGTCGGCTCGGCGGGCCCCTTTGTCGGCCTGTTTGGAACTGTCTGGGGCATTATGAACAGCTTCCAGTCGATCGCGGCCTCGAAAAACACCTCGCTGGCGGTGGTGGCGCCCGGCATCGCCGAAGCGCTGTTCGCAACCGCAATTGGCCTCGTTGCCGCCATCCCGGCGACGATTTTCTACAACAAGTTCGTGTCCGAGGTGAACAAACAGGCGCATCGTATGGAGGGGTTTGCCGACGAGTTTTCGGCGATCCTGTCGCGTCAGATCGATGAACGCGCGACGTGACCGGAGGATAGCGCTATGGCCATAGGTGGTGCAGGCAGCGCCGGAGTAGACGGCAGACGGCGGCACCGGCGACGGCCGGTGATGGCGGAGATCAACGTCACGCCGATGGTCGACGTGATGCTTGTGCTGCTGATTATTTTTATGGTGTCGGCGCCTCTGCTCACAGTCGGCGTGCAGATCGATCTGCCGCAGACGCAGGCCAAGAGTCTCGATCAGGACCGCGAGCCGCTGACGGTCACGGTCAACACCAAGGGTGAAGTCTATTTGATGAATTCGGAGATCAAGGTCGAGGACCTTGTTCCCAAATTGAAGGCGATTATCGACGCCCGCGGCGGCAGCGGCGGCGCCGATGAACGCATATATGTGCGTGGCGACCGCAACGTGAATTACGGTACAGTGATGCGGGTGATGGGCCGCCTGTCGCAAGCGGGATATCGCCGGGTGGCGCTGGTTACCGAGGTGGAGCAGGGGTCTTAAAGCCAAGCCTGAGATGAAGACCGGTCTCACCATATCGAGCGCGGTGCACGCTTCGGCGCTGCTATGGGCGGTTCTGACTTTCAGTTCCAATCCGCTGGAATCGGCACCGTCCGATTCGCTGCCGATAGACATCATTTCCACGTCCGACTTCACCCAGATGATGCAGGGGCAGAAGACGGCGAAGAAGCAGGAAACTGCAAAGCCGCTGGTCGAGCGCCAGGGTGATCGCAAGCCGGTCCCTGAGCCGGTGCAGAAGGTGACCGAGCGCAAGGAGATCGAGGCCACCCGCAACGAGCCGAAGCCGCCGGTGCCGGAAGAAAAGCCCGATCCGAAGCCCGAGCAGAAACCGGAGCCGCCGAAGCCCCAGCCCAAGGCAGACGCAAAGCCAGAGCCGAAGCCGGAACAGAAAATCGATCCGATCGCCGAGGCGCTGGAAAAGGCCGACCAGAAGCCGAAGAAGGAAGAACCGAAGAAGCTGACCGAGGCGCCGCAGGTGCCGACGCCGCCGAAGAAGCCGCCGGTGAAGCCGCAGCCGAAATTCGATCCGTCGAAGATTTCGGCTCTGCTCGACAAGCGCGATCCGCAGCGTCAGGCAGCGACCGGCGATACCATCAACCGCACAGCGTCGCTCGGCGTGCCGAGCGGCAATTCCGCGACGCTGTCGCAGAGCGAGATCGATGCCCTGCGCGCGCAGATCCAGGCCTGCTGGAATCCGCCGCCAGGTTCACTCGATTCGCGCGATCTGGTCGTACAGGTGCGACTGCAGCTGAACCGCGACGGCAGCGTCTCTGCCGACCCGCAGGTGCTCAATCGCGGCAGCCATCCGCAATTCCAGGTCGCGGCTGAAGCGGCGCGCCGCGCGATCCGCCGCTGCGCCCCTTACAAGATGCCGATCGCGAAATACGACATCTGGCAGGATGTCGAGGTGACGTTCGATCCGCGCGAGATGTATCGAGGCTGACGCGTTTGCAAGCCGAAACATTTTAGAAAGAGTGATCGTTCCCGATGTCGAAGTCTCCTTTTCGAGATTCTCTCCTGAGCCGCAGGCGTGTGCTCGCGCTCGGCACTGGCTCTATGCTGCTCGCCGCGGGTCTTCGCCCGGCGCACGCCGTGCTCAAGCTCGACGTGACTCAGGGCAACGTGCAGCCGATGCCGATCGCGCTGCCCGATTTTACCGCGGGCTCACCCGGCGACGCCGAGCTCGCGCGCAATGTCACCGGTGTGATCACCAACAATTTGCGCCGCTCCGGGTTGTTTGCGCCGATCGAACCGACTGCTTTCATCGAACGCATTACCAATGCGGACAAGACGCCGGCCTTTCCAGACTGGCGCGCCATCAACGCGCAGGCGCTGGTCACCGGCCGTGTCGTGCGTCAGGGCGATGGCAGGCTGCGTACGGAATTCCGGCTTTGGGACGTGTTCGCGGGCCAGCAGCAGGCCGGACAGCAATATTTCACTTCGCCGGAAAACTGGCGGCGGATCGGTCACATCATCTCCGATGCAATTTACGAGCGGCTGACCGGCGAGAAGGGCTATTTCGATACCCGCGTCGTGTTCGTCGATGAAAGCGGTCCGAAGGACCGCCGCGTGAAGCGGCTTGCCATCATGGATCAGGATGGCGCGAATGTGCGCTACCTCACGCGCGGCGAAGACCTCGTGCTGACGCCGCGCTTCTCGCCCTCGACGCAGGAAATCACCTACATGTCGTTCGGGCAGGGCGATCCGCGCGTCTATCTGCTCAATATCGAAACCAACCAGCGGGAAGTTGTCGGCAATTTCCCCGGCATGACGTTCTCGCCGCGCTTTTCGCCGGACGGCCAACGCGTGATCATGAGTCTGCAACAGGGTTCGAATTCGAATCTGTTCGCAATGGACCTGCGCTCACGCGCCACTACGCGGCTGACGCAGTCGCCTGCGATCGATACCGCGCCCTCCTATTCGCCCGACGGCGCGCGCATCTGTTTCGAATCGGATCGCGGTGGGTCGCAGCAGATTTACGTCATGGCGGCCAGTGGCGGGCCTGCACAGCGCATCTCGTTCGGCGAAGGCTCGTACTCGACGCCGGTATGGTCGCCGCGCGGCGATGCGATCGCCTACACCAAACAGGGCGGCGGGCGATTTGCGATCGGCATCATGCGGACCGATGGATCGGGCGAGCGCATCCTGACGGAAGGGTTCCACAACGAGGGCCCCACCTTCGCGCCGAATGGACGGGTGCTGATGTTTTTCCGGGAAGGAACCGGCGCGTCCGGGCCTTCGCTCTACTCGGTCGACATCACCGGGCGCAACGAACAGAAGGTACCGACGCCTAGTTTTGCATCAGACCCAGCATGGTCGCCGCTTTTGTCGTGAATTGACTTGGGCTCGCCGTATTTTCGGCATTAAGGCATGAGTAACCATTAACGAAAGTTTACGGCCGGGGGGCCGACTTCGGGGCACTTTGCAAGGTCTGATCAAGGTTGACGGAAGGTTCGCTTAACGATCCGGGGTTAGACCAGCGTGAAGTGTCCGGTAAGTTGTGAATGGAGTCACCGGGATGAATTCTGTCAGACGTTCTCTGCGCCTGTTGGGGCTGGTCGGTGCGCTCGCTGCATCACTCGCGGTCTCGGCATGTGCGAATAAGCCAAACGACCAGGTTGGCGCGGCCGGCGCTGCGGTGCCCGGCAGCCAGCAGGACTTCGTTGTCAATGTCGGCGACCGCGTCTTCTTCGAATCGGATCAGTCGACGCTGACCCCGCAGGCGCGGGCGACGCTCGATAATCAGGCGCAGTGGCTGAGCCGCTATTCGCAATATAGCTTCACAGTTGAAGGTCACGCCGACGAACGCGGCACCCGCGAATACAATATCGCGCTCGGCGCTCGCCGCGCACAGACCGTGCGAGAGTACCTGGCTTCCCGCGGCGTGAGCCCACAGCGGATGCGCACCATCTCCTACGGCAAGGAGCGTCCGGTCGCAGTATGCGACGACATCTCCTGCTGGTCGCAGAATCGTCGCTCGGTCACGGTGCTCAACGCGAGTTCTTAAAGAACTTCGTCGAAAGCTGTTTGAACCGGCGCCGATCAGGCGCCGGTTTCGTTTTGGTGCTTGCCAAAGTTCCTAAGGCACGGAATTGTTCCGTCCATGCGTCTTGTTCGAAATCCTGTCTGGTTCGCGTTCGCGGCCGCAATCCTTCTTGCCGCCTGCGAGGAGCCGAACCGCTATGTGCCGCCGCCGCCGCCGCAGGTCGGCGTCGCAATTCCTTTGCGCGAGAACGTGACGGCCTATCTGGAGGAAACCGGCACGCTCGCAGCCGTGAACACGGTCGACCTCGTGGCTCGCATCCCCGGTTTCGTGCAGGACATCCAGTACAAGGACGGCGCGATCGTCAAAAAAGGCACGCCGCTGTTTGTGATCGAGCCTGAGCCTTACAAGGTGAAGCTCGAACAGGCCAGGGCCGCCGAGGACGGCGCCAAGGCGCAGCTTCAGAACTCGGAAGCTGAATTCAAGCGCCAGCAGGATCTTGTAAAGCGGCAGGTCTCCACCCAGGCGAATTATGACAAGGCACTGGCCCAGCGCGACAACGATCAGGCCAATCTCGAACAGGCGAAGGCCAACACCGAACTCGCCAAGATCAATTTCGGTTACACGCAGGTTGTTGCGCCCTTCGATGGCGTGGTGACAGCGCGGCTCGTGTCGATCGGCGAATATGTCGGTGCCAACAACACCCCGACCAAGCTCGCCACCATCGTGCAGGTCGATCCGATCTGGGTGAATTTCAACATCAGCGAACAGGCGGTGCTACGCATCCGTGCCGAGCGCGCGCGGCGCGGCGAGGTGTCGAACGACGTCTCCAGCATTCCGGTCGAAGTTGGAACGCAGACCGAGACCGGTTTTCCGCACAAGGGGCATCTCGATTACGCCTCGCCGACCATTACGCCAAATACCGGCACGCTCGCAGTGCGCGGCGTGCTCGAAAATCCCAAGGCGGCGCTGTTGCCTGGCTATTTCGTGCGTGTGCGGGTGCCGGGTCCTGCGACCGAACGGCTGCTGGTGCCCGATACTGCAATCGGTAGCGATCAGGGCGGCCGTTATCTGCTCGTGCTTAATGCCGATAACGTCGTCGAGCAGCGCAAGATCGAGCCCGGCCAGCATGTCGGCCTGCTGCGCGTGATCGAAAAGGGCCTCAACCCCGACGACCGCGTGGTGGTGGACGGCATTCTGCGCGCCATTCCCGGCCAGAAGGTTGACCCGAAGATGCAGGCGATCTCCTCCGCCGCAGCGAAATAACCGGAGGCGGCTCGGTGATCTCGAAATTTTTCATCGAGCGCCCCGTTCTTGCGAACGTGATTGCGATCCTGATGGTCGTGCTCGGGCTCGTCGCGCTGATAAATCTCCCGGTCTCGCAATATCCGAACGTCACGCCGCCGACGGTTCAGGTGACGACCCGCTATCCCGGCGCCAGCGCTCGTGTGGTGATCGACACCGTGGCGCTGCCGATCGAGCAGCAGGTCAACGGCGTCGAGGACATGCTCTACATGCAGTCCACCAGCGCAGCCGACGGCACTTATACGCTGACGGTCACGTTCAAGATCGGCACCGATCTGAATTTCGCGCAGGTGCTGGTGCAGAACCGCGTCTCGAGCGCGCTGTCGCAATTGCCAAGCGCGGTGCAGTCGCAGGGCGTCACGGTCCAGAAGAAGTCGACCTCGATCCTGATGTTCGTGACGCTAACGTCGCCGGACAAGAGCAGGGACAGTCTCTATCTCGCCAATTACGGCACCATCAATCTGCGCGACGAGCTTTCGCGCGTTTCCGGCGTCGGCAATGTCACGGTGTTCGGCGCCGGCCAATATTCGATGCGGGTCTGGCTCGATCCGGACGCGCTTTATGTGCGATCGCTGACACCGTTCGACGTGATCAAGGCGCTGCAATCGCAAAGCCAGCAGGTGACCGCCGGGCAAGTCGGCATGCCGCCGGCGCCATCGGGACAGAGCTTCCAGCTCACGGTCGATATTTCCGGCCGTCTCAGCGAAGTGTCTGAATACGAAAATGTGGTGGTGAAGACCGGCGACGGCGCCGGCGGCCAGCTCACCCGTATCAAGGATATCGGCCGGGTCGAGCTTGGCGCGCAAACCTACAGCCAGATATTCACCCAGGACGGACAGCCGGCCGCGGCGCTCGGCATCTTCCAGACGCCCGGCGCCAACGCGCTACAGGTTCGTCAGGCTGTCGGCAAGCGCATGGATGAACTCGCCAAGGCGTTCCCGCCTGGAATGAAATACGGAATTCCGTTCGACACCACGAAGTTCGTCAATGCGTCAATCAATGAGGTCTATAGCACGCTGATCGAGGCCGCGATTCTGGTGCTGATCGTGATCGTGGTGTTCCTGCAGGACTGGCGCGCGATGCTGGTGCCGGCGACCACGGTGCCCGTCACCATTATCGGCGCGTTCGCCGCGATGGCGATGCTCGGCTTCACTGTCAATCTGTCGACCCTGTTCGCGATCGTGCTGGCAATCGGCATTGTGGTGGACGACGCCATCGTGGTGGTGGAGGGCGCGTCCCATAATATAGAACAGGGCATGTCGGGCCACGACGCCGCCATCAAGGCGATGGACGAATTGTTCGGCCCCATCGTCGGCATCACGCTGGTGCTGATGGCGGTGTTCATCCCGGCCGCCTTCCTGCCGGGCCTGACCGGCCAGATGTATGCACAATTCGCGCTGGTGATCGCAGCGACGGCGTTGCTCAGCGCGATCAACGCCGCCACTCTCAAGCCGACGCAATGTGCGCTCTGGCTGCGCCCGGCCGTGCCACCTGAGAAGCGCAATGTGTTCTTCCGTGGCTTCAATCGCGTTTACGGCGCCTGCGAACGAGGCTATGTCCGCATTATCGGCGGCATGGTGAGGCATTCGGTGCTGTCGACCATCGTAGCGCTCGCGATCGTCGCAGGTGCCGGCTACGGCCTATCGCGTGTTGCGACCGGATTTCTGCCGATCGAGGATCAAGGCTACCTGCTTGCGACCGTGCAGCTGCCCGATGGTGCCTCGCTCGAGCGCACCAATGCTGTGCTCGATCGAGCTGCCGCGATTGCGCGCAAGACCGCCGGCGTCGACACGGTGCTCTCGATCGCGGGCGTCTCCGCGCTCGACAACAACGCTTCGCTGTCCAGCGGCGGTGTCCTGTACATCATTCTGAAAGATTGGAGTGCGCGCGGCAAAGACGAGCAATTGCTGCCGCTCTTCACCAAGCTCAACGGCGAGCTCGACCAGATCCTGGAAGCCAAGATCAACGTGCTGCCGCCGCCGCCGATCCAGGGCATCGGCAATGCCGGCGGCTTCACCATGCAGGTGCAGTTGCGCGACGGCTCGTTCGACTTCACCAAATTGCAGGCGATCACCAACACCATCGTCAACAACGCGCAATCGCAAAGCGGATTGCAACGGGTGCAGACCTCGTTCCGCGCCGACGTTCCGCAAGTGAAGGTCGATGTCGACCGCGTCAAGGCGCAAACCTTGTTCGTGCCGGTGGACGCCATCTTCCAGACGGTCGGCGCCTATCTCGGTTCGAGCTATGTCGCGCAGTTCAACAAGTTCGGCCGCACCTTCCAGGTCTATGTGCAAGCCGATTCGAACTATCGTCTGCGCCCCGAAGACATCAACAAGCTCACCGTACGCAGCGAGAAGGGCGATATGATCCCGCTCGGCTCGCTCGTAACGCTCGAGCCGTCGGTCGGCCCCTCGCTGATCACGCTCTATAATCTGTATCCGTCATCGACCATCATCGGTCTGCCGGCGCGCGGTCATTCCTCCGGCGAAGCGCTGGGGCTGATGGAGCAGATCGCCGCGCGCACGCTGCCGCCGGGCGCGTCGTTCGAATGGACCGCAATGTCCTATCAGGAAAAGGCCGTCGGCAATCAGCTTTACATCGTGTTCGCGCTCGCGATGCTGCTGGTCTATCTCGTGCTCGCGGGCCAATATGAAAGCTGGTACGCGCCGATTTCGGTCATTCTCTCGGTGCCACTGGCCTTGGTCGGTCCGGTGCTGGCGCTGAAGGGCCTGGGTATCGATAACAATCTCTACACGCAGATCGGTCTTGTGCTCTTGATCGCGCTCGCCGCCAAGAATGCCATCCTGATCGTGGAGGTGGCGCGCGAATGGCGAGTACGCGACGGCAAGCCGATTGTTGAATCCGCCATCGGCGCCGCCAAGGCGCGGTTCCGTGCGATCCTGATGACGTCGTTCGCGTTCATCATCAGCATGGTTCCGCTGGTGATCGCGACCGGTGCCGGTGCCAGCGCCCGCAAATCGATCGGCATCACCGTGTTCTCGGGCATGCTGGCCTCGACCTGTCTTGCGGTGCTGTTCGTGCCGTCGCTGTTCGTGGTGATCCAGCGCTTCGAGGAATGGATCAGCGCCCCCAAGGCTCCCAAGGCCCAGGCGAAAACGGCCGGCTGAGACGGCTGGTTAACTGCGGGTAAATAACTTCAGTCATAATTTCGACGTGACGGCGCCTATGATACGGCGCGAATTTCCCCGTAATCCGGTGTTCGATCGATGCGTTTCATGCTGCGCCTGTTTCTTCCGATCTTGCCGCTGATCGCGACCGGCATGATGCCGGCCGCAGCGCAGATGTCGGCCTCCGATGTCGCAATGCGGCTCGACGCGCTGGAGGGCCAGATCCGTCAGCTCACCGGGCAAGTCGAACAATTGCAGTTCCGCAATCAGCAACTCGAACAGCAATTGAAGCGCACCACCGAAGACTACGAATTCCGCTTCCAGGAACTGGGCGGGAAGGGCGCGCCGCGCGCGGCACAGCCGCAGCGCGCGCCCGCGCCGCAGATCGCGCAGCCTCCGCAACAGCCTCCGGTTCAGCAGGCGTTGCCCCCGGCCGATCCACGCGCCGGCGATCCGCGCGTCGCGCAGCGCGATCCGCGCGACAATCCGAATTTCGTCGCTACTCCCAACGCGGGCGGACGGCGCGGCGATGCCTTCGATCCCAATGCCAGTCCGGCGGCACCCGGCGCGCCGCGCGCTCTCGGTGCGCTGCCGCCCGGCCAGCCTTCGGTTCAGCGTTCGGGTGAGCCCGACGATCAGGATGATGCAGGCGCGCGCGGAGGACGCGATCCCGGCGCGCCGCTCGATCTGTCCAATGTCGGCAGCGATCCGCGTCGCGGACAGGCGCCGGCGCAACGCAATCCGGGCGCACCTGGTGCGATGGCAGCGGTGGCTCCGCCCGGCGACAGCCCTCGCGATTATTTCGACATGGGCTATGGCTATTTCCAGCGCCGCGATTACGCCAATGCCGAGCAGACCTTCAAGGATTTCGTGCAGCGTTTTCCGACCGACCGGATGACACCGGAGGCGAATTACTGGCTCGCCGAAAGCCTGTTCCAGCGCCAGCGTTACCAGGACGCTGCCGAAGCCTATCTCGTGGTGACCACGAAATTCGAAAAGGCGACCCGCGCGCCGGACGCGCTGCTGCGGCTTGGGCAATCGCTTGCTGCTTTGAACCAGAAGGAAATGGCCTGCGCGTCGTTTGCCGAGGTCAGCCGGAAATATCCGAATTCATCGGCTGGCGTGAAACAGAGCGTCGAACGGGAACAGAAGCGTGTCCGCTGCTGAGATGCCGGTTTCCGCCGAGGAAGCGGAACGGCTGTTCGGTTTGCTGTCTCGTGAGAAGGCCTTGGTTCTCGCTGTTTCCGGTGGACCGGATTCCACCGCGTTGATGATGCTGGCGGCGCGATGGCAAAAATCTTTGAAGCAGCCGCCGAAGCTCATCTCCGTCACGATCGATCACGGGCTGCGGGCCGAAAGCAAAGCCGAAGCTACCGCCGTCAGGAAGCTATCGCAGTCCCTTGGAATCGAACATCGCATCCTGCGATGGACCGGCAGCAAACCGAAGACCGGTCTTCCGGAAGCCGCCCGTAACGCGCGCTATCGATTGCTCGCGGAGGCTGCGCACAAGGCTGGAGCCGGACATGTCCTCACCGCCCATACGCTCGACGACCAAGGCGAAACCATTCTCATTCGGCTGACGCGCGGCAGCGGCGTTGCCGGCCTCACCGGAATGAAATTGGCGTCGATGATGCCGGTTGCCAATGGCCGCCGTCTTATCCTGGTTCGACCGCTGCTCGGGATTGCGAAGACGCGGCTGATCGCGACGCTGAAGGCCGCCAATATTACATATGCCGACGATCCAACGAACAGCGATCCAGTATTCACGCGCGCGCGGCTGCGCGCGAGCATGCCGGTGCTGGCGCGAGAAGGCTTGTCGGCGGAGCGGCTGGGGCTTTTGGGAAGGCGCGTCGGGCGCATCGAGGCCGCTTTGTATGAGACGCTCCGCGCCGCGTTCCGGTTGCTGGCTCCGACGCCGTGGCCGTCGGCCGGGGCGGTCGCTGTCGACGCCGATGCGTTTTCACGGCTGCCGGACGAGATCGCCCTGCGCATGCTGGGAAGGCTCGTCGGCGCGATCGGCAAGGAAGGGGCGGTCGAACTGGCCAAGCTCGAAAATCTCTATGACGGGGTTGTCGCCGCGATCGAGGCTTCCTGGATTGCTTCGCCTCAGCCCGCCCGTTTTCGCCGCAGCCTCGCTGGCGCAGTTGTCGCAGTGCGGGACGGCCAGGTGCTGGTAGAAAAGGCCCCGGCCCGAAGGGGCTCTCAAAAAGGCCGCTCGAATAGACGGATTTCGGCCTTAACCACGCGGAAAACTCGTCCGGTGGCGCGGGCCGGAAGCCGCTAAGATCGCTTTCCGGCGGTGTCGAATCGGCCGCCAAATGGGGCACTTTCAGCCGGCCCCTTTCCAAGACGCGTACTCGATACGTACCTTGGCAGCGGGTGGGGCGACACCTACATTGGTAGGTCCGGGGGTGTCCAAAACTCCTGTTTTGCCTAGACGTATGCCGCGCCATCAGGCCAGCGGTCCAACAAGGACACGTGATGAACGCAAATCTCCGCAACTTCGCCCTGTGGGTGATTATCGTCCTGTTGGTTCTTGCCCTGTTCACGCTTTTCCAGAATCCCAGCCAGCGCCAGACCGCGCAGGACATCTCGTTCTCGCAACTCCTGACCGAGGTCGATCAGGGCAAGGTGCGCGACGTGGTGATCCAGGGCCCGGAGATTCACGGCACGTTCACCGACGGCCGCGCGTTCAACACCTATGCGCCGAACGATCCGACGCTGGTGCAGCGCCTCTACGGCAAGGGTGTCACCATCACCGCGCGCTCGGCGCAGGAGCAGGTGCCGTGGTTCGTTTCGCTCCTGGTGTCATGGCTGCCATTCATCGCGCTGATCGGCGTGTGGATATTTCTCAGCCGCCAGATGCAGGGCGGTGCCGGCAAGGCGATGGGGTTCGGCAAGTCGCGCGCAAAGCTTCTGACCGAAGCGCATGGCCGCGTCACGTTTGACGACGTCGCGGGCGTCGACGAAGCCAAGCAGGACCTGCAGGAGATCGTCGAATTCCTGCGCGACCCCTCGAAATTCCAAAGGCTCGGCGGACGTATTCCGCGCGGCGTGCTGCTGGTCGGACCTCCCGGCACCGGCAAGACTCTGATCGCGCGTGCCGTGGCCGGTGAAGCCAATGTGCCGTTCTTCACCATCTCCGGTTCGGACTTCGTCGAAATGTTCGTCGGCGTCGGCGCGAGCCGCGTGCGCGACATGTTCGAGCAGGCCAAGAAGAATGCGCCCTGCATCATCTTCATCGACGAAATCGACGCGGTCGGCCGCCATCGTGGCGCGGGCCTCGGCGGCGGCAATGACGAGCGCGAGCAGACGCTGAATCAGTTGCTGGTCGAGATGGACGGCTTCGAGGCCAATGAGGGCATCATCCTGATCGCCGCCACCAACCGGCCCGACGTGCTCGATCCCGCGCTGCTGCGCCCGGGCCGCTTCGACCGCCAGGTGGTCGTGCCGAATCCGGATGTGGTCGGCCGCGAGCAGATCCTGAAAGTGCATGTGCGCAAAGTTCCGCTGGCACCCGATGTGAACCTGAAGACCATCGCGCGCGGCACCCCCGGCTTCTCCGGCGCCGACCTGATGAATCTCGTCAATGAAGCCGCTCTGATGGCTGCGCGACGCAACAAGCGCATGGTGACGCAGGGCGAATTCGAGGACGCCAAGGACAAGGTGATGATGGGCGCAGAGCGCAAGTCGCTCGTCATGACCGAAGAAGAGAAGATGCTGACCGCCTATCACGAGGGCGGGCATGCGCTCGTTGCGCTCAGCGTCAAGGCGACCGATCCGGTGCACAAGGCAACGATCATTCCGCGCGGCCGTGCGCTCGGCATGGTCATGCAATTGCCCGAACGTGACAAGCTGTCGATGAGCTTCGAGCAGATGACCTCGCGTCTCGCCATCATGATGGGCGGCCGGGTCGCCGAAGACATGGTCTTCGGTCATGACAAGGTCACCTCCGGCGCGCAGTCCGATATCGAACAGGCAACGCGTCTGGCTCGCATGATGGTGACGCGCTGGGGCTTCTCGCCCGAGCTCGGCACCGTGGCCTATGGCGAGAACCAGGAAGAGGTGTTCCTCGGACATTCGGTGTCGCGCACCCAGAATGTTTCGGAAAACACCGCGCAGAAGATCGACGTCGAAGTTCGCCGTTTGGTCGAGGAAGGTCTGAACGAAGCGCGCAGAATATTGACCGAGCGTCGCGCCGACCTCGAGACTTCTCGCCAAGGGACTGCTCGAATTCGAGACGCTTTCCGGTGATGAGATCAAGGAACTGCTCGAAGGCAGGCCCCCGGTGCGCGAAGGAGTGTCCGAGCCGTCGACGCCGCGCGCCTCCGCGGTGCCGCCTTCCGGCAAGCAGCGTCCGCGGCCCGACACCCCGACCGGTGGGATGGAGCCGCAGCCGCAGGCCTGAAGCTCTCTTTGCGAATACCAAAACGCCCGCCTAACGGCGGGCGTTTTTTTATGCGCAAACGGGAAATGGCAAATGAAGGCGTCGCTCCTGCATCGGCAGGAGCAGAGCGATCCGAACGGCTTGGGCTCAAACCTGTCGCTTGCTCTTGGCAGTCTTCTTTCGCCTTTTGGTTTTTCTCTTCGCGGCGCGCGGCTTGGCTTTGTTCTTTCCGGCCTTCTTGCGGCTCGCACTCATTTTGCGGCCGCCGCGCGCGGCGCCTTTCTGCGCATCGCTGTTCAGAAGCTCGCAGGAATCCTGGCCGCTGGCATGGACAATCGCCTGCGGCGCGGCTTTCGGCGCCGAACGAAGCTGCGCGAGAGCTGTCTGCACTTTGGCAAGAAATCCGCTCCAGCCATTCGGTTTGTCGCGCAGCACGCGCGGGCAGTTTTTCCCGGTCCAGAAGTTGTGCTGCACGATCCGGTCGGGCACCGCGATGCCGTTTTGCAGAGCCAGCACCGCGACCAGCAATGCCGCGCGGTCATAGGCCTGCGCTTCGTTCATGCCCTGATGCATGCAGATTTCGATGCCGATGCTTTTGGAATTGCCCGGCCCCGAATGCCAGCCGACCTCGTTCACCGGCAGGCTCTGATAGATGATGCGATCGTCGACGGTGTAATGCCACGAGACCTGACGCGCTTGCGCATCCGCGCCCTTGACGTAGCGGGCATGAGCCGCGGCGTCGGCGCCCGGACTGGAATTGTCGGTATTGTGGATGGTGATATGCGTCGGCGTAAGCCGCGTGCCCGGACGGTTGGAATTCGTGACCGGGATGAAATCCTGGACGATGTTGAGGTCTCGAAAGGCCTGGTCGAGCTGCATGAATGCCTCCCGCGAACGGAAGCCCTAATTCTAGGCGGCAAAATGGTTGCAATCAAGGGTTGTAAAAATGCCGTTTCAAAACCGCATCGATCCGTTCGGTGAAATCACGGCCTCTGCGGCCCGCGGCGCCTTCATGGGCAATCGCGGCGGCCGCATCCATCGTGACGACCGCGCCCTCGGCGCGCGGCGCTGGGCATCGCGGCAATGGATCTGCTGCCGGCTCGATTTCAAGGGCCGCCAGCGGAGCGTCTTTGGTGCCGGCTATACCGAATTGTTTTTCCTCGACGAGGTGACCGCGCTCGCGGCCGGACATCGCCCCTGCTTCGAATGCCGGCGTGAGGATGCCAATGTATTTGCCGCAAATTGGGAGCGGGCAACGGGATCGCGGCTGCGCGCGCCGGAAATGGACCTCGTGCTGCATGCAGAACGGCTGGAGGGACGTCGCAAGCGGACACACCGATTGCCGCTTGATGCGCTGCCTGACGGCGCAATGATCGCACTTGACGGCCACGCCTTCGCGTTACGCGGCAGCAAGTTGCTGCGCTGGACGCCTGAGGGATATTCGCAAGCCCCATGTCCGCACACGGACGACGCCGAGGTCCTGACGCCGCCGTCGATCCTTGCCGTATTGGGCGCGGGCTACCGGCCGCACTGGCACCAAAGCGCCGACTGAATGGAAGCCTCATGCCGTCCTCCACGCAAAGCGCACCATCGCAGCCATGAAGATCAGCATGGCGACAACGAGTGCGACGGTGCCCTGCCAGCCGCTGATGTTCCACAGCAGCCCCGGTAGCAGGCCGCCGAAGCTGCCGCCGATATAGAAGCTCGTGACGTAAAGCCCGATCGCCGACGATTTGCCCTCGCTGGCATGGGTGGCGACGAAGCTCTGGCAGCAGGTCTGAACGTAGAAGCCGCTCGCTGCCGCGATCATCAGTCCGCCGACGATGGCCGGCAACGCGGGCACGAGCGTGAGCAGGATGCCGCAGATCCATGTGGCAATCGTGATCAGCCCGAAATTGCGTCGGCCGATATAGGCGACAAGCCTGCCGGTATAGGGCGTGGTGAACAGGCTCGACAGATACACCACGAAGACAAGACCGATCGCGGTCGCCGACAATTCGAACGGCGGCGCCGCCAGCACGAAACCGATGAAGGTGAAGGCTGCTATGAAGTTGAACATGATGCCGAAGCCGACGGCGTAGGTCGCAAGCAGGCGCGGTGCGCGCAGATGCCGGAACATCTGCTTCAGTGAAGCTGCAAGCGTGGTCGCGCGCACGAAATTCTTCTCGCGCGGCAACATCAGCAGAACGGCGACGGCGCAGATCGCGGTGATGGCCGCGCAGACGAAGAAGGCATGGCGCCAGCCGATCGGTTCCGCGAGCGCCGCGATCAGCAGGCGGCCTGTGAAACCGCCGACTGCAGTTGCGGCGATGAACAGTCCGGTTATGCCGGTGGCTTCGCCCGCGGGCCATTCGCCGCCGATATAGGCGATCGACACCGCGAAGATCGGCGGCAGCAGCAGCCCCTGCATGAAGCGCCAGAACAGCAGCGCTTCGAGACCGGGCGAGAATGCCATCATCACATCGGGGATCACCAGCAGCGCCATTGCCACCGCGATCACGCGGCGGCGTCCGAGCACGTCCGCGATCACGCCGGTGAACGGCGCGGTGACCGCCACCGCGAGCGCGTTCACCGTCATGATCTGGCTTATGCCCGCCGGGCCGACGCCGAATTCATCCGCCAGCAGCGGCAGCACCGCCTGTGGGGCATACATATTCATCATCGCGGCGAAACCGGCCACCGCAATGGCGGCCCGCGGCATGGAAGCGATCATTGCATGGGCCGAATACGAGACAGGCGGGATTGCAACATTGCCCAACAGGATAGCCTTTGCTAGAGCGCGTGACCTCGTCCTCGACATGACATCCATGCAACCTGAGACCGGCGACGGCGGACCTGCGCCGACCTGGAGCCTTGACGGCGTTCGTGCCGGCGCCGCCATCATGGTGCCGGCCTTGCCGGGCGTCGCCGTGTTCGGCGCCGCCTTCGGTGCGCTCGCCGCGCAAAAAGGTCTGACGATGTTCGAATCGATGCTGATGAGCGGCATCGTTTTCGCAGGCGTTTCCCAGATCGTGTCGATGGAGATCTGGACGCCTGCAATGTCACCGCTTCTGATCGCGACGATCGCCTTCACGACGCTGGTCATCAATCTGCGCATGCTCCTGATGGGCGCTTCGATGCGGCCCTGGCTCGCCACCGCGCCGCCGACGCAGGTCTTTCCAAGTCTCTACGTCCTGACCGACAGCAATTGGGTCGCGGCGTTGCGCTATCGGCGCGAGGGCGGCGCCGATGTCGGCTATCTGTTCGGCGGCGGGCTGATCATCTGGCTGACCTTTGTGCCCGCAACCGGAATAGGCCAGGTCTTCGGCAGCCTTCTTGCCAATCCGAAGGCTTATGGCATCGATCTCATCCTGCCGCTTTATTTCGTCGCCTTGCTGGCGCCGATGTTCGAAAGCCTGCGCCGCTCGCTGCCCTGGGCCATTGCCGGCGCGGTTGCGGTCGCGGTCCAGCATTTCGTGCCGGGCTTCTGGTACATCATCGCCGGCACTCTTGCTGGCGCCATTGCCGGAGGCTTCTTCGGCGATGAATGAGGTTCTGCCGTTTGGCATGTTCTATACGATCGCGGCGATGGCGGGAATCACCGTGTTCGCGCGCTTTGCAGGCTTCTGGATGATGGGCCGCGTCACGCTCACCCCGCGCGTTCTTCGGATGCTCGAGGCCTTGCCCGGCTCGGTAGTGGCGGCGCTGATCGTGCCGATCGTTGCCAAGGAAGGCTTGTCGGCGGGCGTTGCCATGGCCGCGGTTGCGCTGTTGATGATCTGGCGGCGCAACGAGTTTCTGGCGCTCGCGGCCGGCATCGCAGTCGCGGCTGGCATCCGTGCGCTAGGCTATTGATCGAACGCGGCCTTGGCTTTTGACAGCGTGTCATCCGGCGTGCCGGAGGCATCGACTTGTGTCCAGTCGAGTGCGCCGAGATCATATTGCGCCTGCTTGCGCACCACGTTTTCGTCGGCATCCGATGCATCGTTGACGCGCGCGCCGACGCGTTGGATCCGGGTTTCGAGATCGGCGGTCAGAAACAGGCCGCGAAAGCGCACTTTGGCCGCGCCCGCAACGGCGGCGATGTCCCGACGCTCCGTAGCCTTCGCAAAGACCGCATCGACCAGCGACGAATGTCCGGCCGCCGAAACCCGGCGGGCCTGCGCGGCGAGCGTCGAATAGATTTTTGCCGTCACATCCGCGCTGTAGGCCTCGGGCGGCAGCATGTCGGTTTCGTTCGCGCCGAACATTCGCTTGCGCATCACATCGGAGCGCAGGATGACGGCGCCAGGCGCGGGCAGGAGAGAGGGTGCAAGCGCCTTCGCCAGAACGGATTTGCCGGTGCCCGACAATCCGCCGACCGCGGCAAGCGCGGGTTCGGGCGGCGTGATGAGACGGACGGCGAGCGCGAAATAATCGCGCGCGCTTTTTTCGATCGCCGCCTTTTCGCCAGCCTTCGCATTTTCGAGCTTCGCTGCGGTCACCTTGGCGCGGATCGCGGCCCGCATCGAAAGAAACAGCGGAAGTGCGGCGAGCGCGTCGAAATCGTCCTCGCGCGCCGTCTCGGCGAGATAGCGGTTGAATACGATATTGGCGGCCTTGCCGAGTTCGCGCTCGACGAGATCCATTAACAGGAAAGCAAGGTCATAGAGCACGTCGCCGGATGCCACCACCGGATCGAATTCGATGGCGTCGAACAGTACCGGCTTGCCGTCGATCAGAACGATATTCCCGAGATGCAGGTCGCCATGCCCGCGGCGGATCAGCCCCATGCCGCCGCGCTGATGAAGCAATGTTTGCACCCGTTCGAACGCCCTGCGGCTCATTGTGGTGAGTGACGCAGCTTCGCTGCTTGCGAACAGGTCGGGAAATTCGCGAAACGCCTCGTCGTTCTGGGAGATGTATTCCGACAGGGCTGCGATCCAGGTCCCTGCGTCCGCGACCGGTGTGTTCTCGTGCGCGGCTGCGACCGCATGCCCGAGCGCGTCGGCAAGCGCATCGTCAATCCGCCCCCGATCTGCCAGCCGGTCGAGAGTCGCATTCTCGTCGAAGCGCTTCATTTCGAGCGCCCATTCCACCGCTTCGCCCTGTCCGCCAATGGCAAGGCCGCCCGAAGCCGTGCGGGTGATCGCGACCACACCGCGATAGATCTGCGGTGCGAACGGCTTGTTGACCGCAAGCTCGGCCTCGCAGGCGGATTTGCGCTTGTCGAGCGTCGAATAATCGAGGAACGGGAATTTGACCGCGCGCTTGACCTTCAGGACGCGATCGCCGGCAAGAAACACCGCTGCGCAATGGGTGTCGATGCGCGTTGCCGCAATGCCGCCATGTGCCGCTGGATCGGCCAGAAACTCGAATACTTCGTCCTGTGATTGCGTGACATGACTTATGACGGCGCTGCGTCTCCGCGGGCTTGACCCGGATCGCGCCGCGCCGACAATGCCGGAATTGCGCCAGCCGGCGTATTCAAGTCGCGCCCGCGGGCGCTTTGCATTCCGAGCGGAGGATCTACGTGCTCATCGATCATCGAACCTATCGCGTCAAGCCTGGAACCGTGCAGGCCCATCTCGATCTTTACGAGCAATATGGTTATGCCCCGCAGAGCCGTCATATTGGAAAGCCGGTCGCCTATATGTTCGCCGAAAGCGGCGATCTCAACACCATCGTCCATATCTGGGCCTATGAGGATGCCGCCGACCGCGCCGCCAAGCGTGCCAAGATGATGGCCGATCCCGAGTGGCACGTTTATCTGAAAAAGAACAGCGAGGCGGGCTATCTGGAAAACCAGGTGACCAAGCTTATGATTCCGGCCAAGTTCGCGCCGATCGTTCGATAAGGCAAAAAGGCACGCCATGCGCAGCAATGACGGCTCACGGACCGGCGGCGAAATCCTCGTCGATCAACTGGTCGCGCATGGCGTGCGGCATGCCTTCTGCGTGCCGGGCGAGAGCTACCTCGCAGCTCTCGATGCGTTCCACGACCGCGACATCGCGCTCACCGTCTGCCGTCAGGAGGGCGGAGCGGCGATGATGGCGGAGGCCGTGGGCAAGGCAACAGGGCGGCCGGGCATTTGCTTCGTCACCCGTGGGCCGGGCGCGAGCAATGCTTCGCCCGGCATTCACATCGCCATGCAGGATTCGACGCCGCTGATCGTGTTCGTAGGCCAGGTAGCGCGCGACATGCGCGAGCGCGAGGCATTCCAGGAACTCGATTACCGCGCGGTGTTCGGCACGATGGCGAAATGGGCGACCGAGATCGACGATCCGGCGCGCATTCCTGAAATCGTTTCGCGCGCTTTTCACACCGCAACCAACGGACGGCCGGGTCCGGTGGTGATCGCGCTGCCGGAAGACATGCTGACCGAGCGTGCGATCGTGCCGGACGCGCCGTCCTTCGAGCCGATCGAAACCTGGCCCGGACTGACCGACATGTCGCGTCTGCAGAAGATGCTGTGGGCGGCGAAACGGCCGGTGATGATCCTAGGGGGCAGCCGCTGGTCGGAAAAAGCCTGGGCCGCGACGCAGCGCTTCGCCGAGCGTTTCGATATTCCGGTGATGACCACGTTTCGGCGCGGGCATCTGTTCGACCAGACTCATCGGAATTACGGCGGCGATGTCGGCATCGGAACCAATCCGAAATTGCTCGCGCGCGTCAAGGCATCCGACCTGGTGATCGTGGTCGGCAGCCGCATGGGCGAGATGCCGAGCCAGAGCTACACGCTGTTCGACATTCCGGCGCCGAAGTCAGACCTTCGTGCATGTGCATCCGGACCCCGAAGAACTCGGCCGCGTCTATCGCCCGCACTTTGGGCATCAATGCGACGCCTTCGGCCTTCGCGGCCGCGCTCGAAGGCCTGCAGGCGCCGAACACCATTCCGTGGTCGGAGGAGACCCGCACCGCCAATGCCGACTACATCGCCTTCACCGAAAAGGCGACCGAGGTACCGGGCGCCGTCAACCTCGGCGAGATCATGCTGTGGCTGCGCGGCAAGCTTTCGCCCGACGACATTCTCTGCAACGGCGCCGGAAATTTCTCCGGCTGGCTGCATCGATTTTATCGCCTGAGAAAATTCAACAGCTTCATCGGTCCGACCTCGGGCTCGATGGGATATGGTGTGCCGGCCGCGGTCGCGATGAAGCGGCTCTATCCGGAGCGCAACGTGTTCTGCCTCGCCGGCGACGGCGATTTCCTGATGAATGGGCAGGAATTCATGACGGCGGTTCAGTACGATCTGCCGATCGTGATCGTGATCGTGGACAACGGCATGTACGGCACCATCCGCATGCATCAGGAGCGCGAATATCCCGGCCGCGTAGTGGCGACGGCGCTCAAGAATCCGGATTTCGCGGCCTATGCGCGGGCATTCGGTGGATTTGGCGTCACGGTCGACAAGACCGCGGATTTCCCAAAAGCCTTTGAGCAGGCGAGGGCATCGGGCAAGCCCGCGATTGTCCATCTCAAGGTCGACCCCGCGGCGATCACTCCGACCATGACCATCGAGGACATTCGCAATAAGGCGCTGGCGGCTGGGACACGCTGACGCATGTTGCGGTCAGGAATTGAAAAATAGAGTGAATCATAGTTCACTCCATTCATGGCCTATCGACGCACCGACAGCGTGATTCGCCGCCTGGCAGCGCGGCATCAAGCCATTATAGCCGCGGCGCGGGCTGCGGCGGCCGAGGGCGGTATGGCGGCGGTACAGGTCGCGCCGGTCGCCCAGCGCGCAGGAATCGCGACCGGCACCGTCTACCGTTATTTCCCCTCCAAGACCGATCTCGTCACGGCGTTGGTTGCGGCGATCTCCGAACACGAAATCGGCGCGGTGCGAAAGGCGGGCAAGGCGGCGCCGGGCCCGCTCTCCGCGCTCGCGGCTTCGATCGCGACCTTCGCTTCGCGGGCCTTGCGCAATCGAAGGCTGGCCTGGGCCGTGATCGCAGAACCTGTCGATGCTGAGGTGGAAGCGGTGCGCATTACCTACCGCCGGGCGCTGGCGGAGGAATTGCGGACCCGCATCGCCGCCGCCATGCAGTCGGGACACTTGCCTAATCAGGACTCCGGCCTTGCCGCCCCTGCTCTTGTTGGCGCCTTGCTGGAAGGCCTGATCGGCCCGCTCGCTCCCGGCGGCAACGACGATCCGGCGCGCGCCCGCGATGCGGTGCAGGCGCTGACGCTGCTATCGCTGCGCGCGCTCGGTGTGGTCGATGCGCGCGCCCGCGGTCTCGTCGTGCAGATCGCGCTGCCGGCGCCGGGCGAGGGCGCGGCGTAGCACACGCCGTCACCGCCGGGCTTGACCCGGCCATCCATCGTCATTCGAAAAAAATTGCAATTTTTCGATAGATGCGCGGGTCAAGCCCGCGCATGACGTTCTTATTGCAGCGTCGTCTCGGTCAGCCAATCCGCCACCTGCCGAAGTGCATGTTCCGGATTGTCGGCGAACTGGTCGTAGATGCCGATCTGGCAATCGGCCGAGGTGCCATCCGCGACGATGCGCCGGCAATGCAGCACCTCGTCCAGGCAGCCAAGAGCCTCGGCATCTTTCTTCACCTCGGAGATCGCGACTTCCAGCATGTCGGCGACCGTCACCGGCCCGTCGCCCTCGATACGCGCGAAGGTGCCGTGCACGCCATAGCGCTGCGCCCGCCATTTGTTCTCGACGATGATCGCGCGCGACACCGCATTCATGTCCCAGTTCTGCCACGGGTTGTAGGACAGCCGCCGCACCAGCGAACGATAGAGCGACGCAATGGCGATCGAATCCTCGATCCGCGTACAGGAATCCGGCGCGCGCAATTCCAGCGTCGGGTGTTTCAGCGACGGGCGGATAGCCCACCAGATGTAGCTCGAATTCGGCATCACGCCGGCCCGCACCAGAGCCTCGGAATAGGCATCGAACTGCGCCTTGGTCTTGAACAATTCCGGGATGCCGGTGCGCGGCAGCTCGTCATAGGCCGCAAGCCGATAACCCTGCAGCCCGGTCGGACGCGAACGCCAGAACGGCGAAGATGTGGACAGCGCGATCAGCAGCGGCACGTAAGGCAAAATCCGCGTCATCACGTCGACGCGCTTTTCCGCGTCGGGAAGTTCAACGTGGACATGCATTCCGCATAACATGTTGCGGCGGCCGATCATCTGCAGATCGTCCATCACGTTGTCATAGCGCTCGCCTTCCGACTGGCGCGAGCGTTCCCACACGGCGGTCGGATGGGTGCCGGCAGCCAGAATCGCAAGGCCATGCTGGAACGCGATATCGCCAAGCGCGGTGCGCAGGTGGCGCAATTCGGCGCGCGCGGCCGCGACGTCTTCATGTGGCTTTGTGACGATCTCGATCTGCGATTGCAGAAACTCGCCGGAAACGCTGTCACCCAACGCGTTCCGCGCGGCTTCAAGAAAGCCGTCCGGCATTCTGCGCGCGACCGACTTGCTCTCGCGGTCGACCAGAAAATATTCTTCCTCAATCCCAAAAGAAAAAGGCATCCCAACCCCTTTGCATTCCGTTGCCCGGCATGATCGCGCCCCGGGAAAAGGCCGGAAATCAGGCGCAGACATGCGTGAGATGCAAAGAAACGCAAAAAGGTAGTCTGGGGTTCCGTTCGCGGTAACGATATCCGGCAGCCGGCTTCGAATCAGTGTGACATCAGCGTCGGCACGGTCATCGACTGCAACATGCCGCGCGTCGCGCCGCCAAGCGCAAGCTCGCGCATGCGGGAATGACCGTAGCCGCCCATCACGATCAGGTCGGCCCCACTGTCGGCGGCATGCGACAGGATCGCGCTTGCAACATCGATGTCGGCCGCCGGAATTCGCACCAGCTCTACCTGCAGCTTGTGTCGCGACAGATGCGTCGCGAGCTCTGCGCCGGTGACGTCGCGCTCGTTGAACTTCCCGGTGGAGATCGTAAGCACCTTTACGCTGGAGGCCTTCTGCAGGATCGGCAACGCGTCGCCCATTGCGCGCGCGGCGGCGCGGCTGCCATCCCAGCAGCACAACACGCGCTTGGCCGAAAAACCTTCCTTCTGAATATAAGGCACGATCAGCGTCGGACGGCCGGTATCGAACAGGGCCGCTTCCAGCAAATCCTGCGCGAAATCGTCCCGGTCCGGCTCGGGCTGTCGCACCACCGCGATGTCTGTCGTGCGTGCCAGCCTTGCAAAGGTTTCGGTCGATCCGACAAGCGACGTTTCCAGCAGCAGCCCCTGCGCCGAAAGCTGCGAACGCCGCGCGGCATCCTCGAACCGGGACAATGCCCGCTGGGCGTCCTTCTTGTAGTTGTCCTTTACGGTCCGGTAGACGTCGATCACCGCTGCCTCGAGGACCGAAGGTGGCCAGGGCGGGTCATAGGCGAAGGCAACGCCGGTGATATGGGCGTTGAAAGTCTCGGCGAGCGAAATCGCGTAGGCGCTGGCGGGGTCGGAATCGGCCGCAGGCGTCAGATTGACGATGATATCCCGGATCATGTTCGGCTCCGCATTGAACCACGAAAAACTTGTGCCGCGTGCAGCCCTCAACCGCCTTGATGCAGGTCAACGGCGAAGCGCTCTCGCAAGAGCGGCGGAAAGGCGCTATTTTACGCGAGATTAGCGAGAACGTCGATGTCCGTAAGAATGCCGGAAGCCGATCAGATTGTGCTGTCGCGCCGCGATGCGATTGTCGCGGCCCTGCGCGTGATCGTGCCGGGTGAGGGCGTAATAGCGGGCGAGCGCGAAATGCGGCCGTTCGAATCGGATGGCCTCACCGCCTATCGCCAATTGCCGATGGTGGTGGTGCTGCCATCGACCACGCAGCAGGTCTCGGACGTGCTGCGTTATTGCTACGAACACAACATCAAGGTGGTGCCGAGAGGCGCGGGCACCTCGCTTTCGGGTGGAGCGCTGCCGCTGGAGGATGGCGTCCTCCTCGGGATGTCGAAATTCAATCGCATCCACGAGATCGATTACGATAATCGGGTAGCGGTGGTGGAGCCGGGAGTCACCAATCTCGGTATTTCCAATGCCGTCGCGCATCAAGGTTTCTATTACGCGCCCGATCCGTCGTCGCAGATCGCCTGCACCATCGGCGGCAATATCGCCGAGAATTCCGGCGGCGTGCATTGCCTGAAATACGGCATGACGACCAACAACGTGCTCGGCCTGGAAATGGTGCTGATAACCGGTGAGGTCATCCGCATCGGCGGCCGGCATCTGGACTCCGGCGGCTATGATCTGCTCGGCGTGATCACCGGCTCGGAGGGTCTACTCGGCGTCGTCACCGAAATCACCGTCCGCATTCTGAAAAAACCCGAGACCGCGCGCGCGCTGCTCGTCGGATTTCCGACCTCCGAAGATGCCGGCGCCTGTGTCGGGCGCATCATCGGAGCGGGGATCATTCCGGGCGGCATGGAAATGATGGACAGACCTGCGATCCATGCGGTCGAACAATTCGTGCACGCCGGTTATCCGCTCGATGTCGAGGCGCTTCTGATCGTCGAACTCGATGGCGGCAAGGCCGAAGTCGACCACCTGATCGAGCGGGTGGAGGCGATCGCCAACGATTGCCGCGCCTCGACCTGTCGGGTATCGCAGAACGAAGACGAACGCCTGCTGTTCTGGGCCGGGCGCAAGGCAGCGTTTCCGGCGGTGGGTCGCATCTCGCCGGATTATTACTGCATGGATGGCACGATCCCGCGCGCGGCGCTTCCGCTTGTCCTTTCTCGCATGCGCGAGATGAGCGAGAAATACAGCCTGCAGGTCGCCAATGTGTTTCATGCCGGCGATGGCAACCTGCATCCGCTCATTCTCTATGATGCCAATGTCCCGGGCGAACTCGACCGCGCCGAGGCTTTCGGCAGCGACATCCTCAAACTTTGCGTGGAAGTCGGCGGCGTACTCACCGGCGAGCACGGAGTTGGCGTGGAGAAACGCGACCTGATGCCGGTGATGTTCTCGAAGGTAGATCTCGATCAGCAGCAGCGGCTGAAATGCGCTTTCGATGCGCGGGGTTTGCTCAATCCCGGCAAGGTATTTCCCGAGTTGCATCGCTGTGCCGAGCTTGGCCGAATGCATGTGCGCGCCGGGAAGGTGCCTTTTCCGGAAATTCCGCGCTTTTGAGCCATCAACCGGCAGCAATCGGATCAGGTTGTCTGTAGGGATTTATGCTCAGGCGACTCTCAACCGGTGACCGGTTCACCGGTCGCGCAAAATAATATATTGTGGAAATTGCTATGAGCCAGAGTCTCATCCAAAATCTTACACGCAACATGTTGCGTCGAATTGTTCGTCGTACCGTGAAGCGTCAAAAATCCGCCGGCACTGCCGAAGTTTTTGAGCGTTCCTGGTCGAGCTTGTTATCCAATCCGCTCTATCGCTGGGCGTTGCGGAAATATGCGTCCGACAAGGATCATTTCTGCATGAATACTGAAAGTCTCAAATTTCTGACGCGGACCTGTCCGGAATTGTTCCAAGCGGTGAAAATCTCCGCGCCGCCGGAATTTATCGATGAAATACGGAGCGATACGCCGTTCGTCGCCGTACAAATCCACGACGGCTCTCCGAACCTCACCAAATTCATTTCGGACCATAAGCGGCCGTTCAGCCGTATCGTGCGTGACCCCGAACGTCACATGCGGCGTCTGAAGGCGCTGCAATTGGAAACGCCCTACATAAACCTCATCAAGCGGGATGTGCGAAGCTTTTCCAGGCTGCGCAATGCAATTCAGGATCGGCACATTATTTGCTGTGCGATCGATTATAAAGATGAAGACGGCAAGTGGGCCTATCTGAGCCCGGCCATTTTCGGGTTCGCAAAGCAATTAATGCTGCCCGTCATCTTCATCAAAAGCGATGTCGACTGCCAAGGCTGTGTCCAGATCGAAACGTCGAAGCCGCACACCGTGAGCGAGCCGGAATTATCGGCTATGGCTTTTCAAGAATTCTACAATTCGGTCCCGGGCAAAAAAATCGACCTCACCGTGAGGAAATATTCTTAGCAACAGCCGGGACGGTCAATACTCAAACCGTCAATTACGCTGCTTGGCTTTAAGCGCCCGTTCCACGATCGCACAAAACTGACCGATGCTGCCATTTTCGTCTATTTCGTCGGCATTTATTTCCACGTCAAATTTTTCTTCAAGGTTCATGACGAACTCGACCAAATTCAGCGAGTCTATATCCAGGTCCTTGAAAGTAGCCGACAGATCCCCGTTTGCGATCTTGTCCGCGAAGTAGCTGAAGACATAGTTCTCAACTTCCGTCTGAGTCATCGTTGGCCCTTGTACTGCCTGAACACCGCGGGGATCACGGTCTCTTTTTTATGAGCGCCCCAGTCAATGTCCGGCAGCCGGCTTCTCAGTGCGGCGAGCCATGCGTCGGCGATAGACAAAGCCAATGCCTGGCCGCCGCAGATATGGGATCCGGCACCGAAAGCCATGCTGTTTTTCGAAGAGCTTTCCTTGCAATGGTTGGCCCACGGCAGCACCAGTATCAATTGGTCTCCCTGTTTTATGGATACATTGGGCAATGCGACATTTCGCGTTGCGATCCGCCCGGTATAATTCACCGGCGACGCTCGCCAAAACAGTTCTCTCGAAGTCATCTGCGCGACGCTTTCGGCTCGTTCTCCTTCGGTAATCTCGGAGAGCCAGTGCATGTATGCGGCAAGAGCGCCGATCAGGGGATCGCGGCCTTGCAACAGGTAGCTCAGGAGCACGGGGAGCCGCTGGTCGGCGGTCGCGGCCGGATCGCGGTCCAATGTTTTCAATAGCTCCGAAATCTGCCGGCCTTTTTCCTTCAAGCGCTTTGGGGCATGAAAAAACTCGAAAATTGGAGAGGATTTGCCGGCCCATGCGGTCGCATCAAGGTTCGCGCCGTAAGTTTTTGACAGAATCAGGCTGATGACGTCGTCGACGTAGCGGGATGCGATTTCTTTCGTAATTGCCGTGCTGCCATTCTTGATAAAATTGGAAAACGAGCCGTCCGCCAGCGCATACAGGCTGGGCTCTGTGGCTCTTTGGGCGGCTTTGTATTCTTGCAGAAATTTCTGTCTTGTCGTTCTGTGCGCCAGGCCATCCATCTGGACTGGATTGTTCTTGAGAAACAGGTCCAAGGCTCCCAGTTCCGCTGCGTGTTCCCCGATAACGCTTTTGATGGCATCGGCAATTTTGGGTTGGACGAAGGTTGTATCGGTCAAAACTTGCTGACACTCCGCATGACCCGTCAGAACGTGAATGCTGAAGTCGGAACCGGCGAATGATTTGACCGTGTCAACATCAATGATGTTTTCAAGCGAGAGGTAGTCAGCCCGAATGTGAGCCAACGACGTAATGTACTTGTAAACATCCAGCGAAAGCATCGGTGCCTTTCTCTCGCAATACCATATCCGGCTTCGAGAATTTCAAGCAATGCTGGGGCAGAGTGACGCTGGTCGGCAAACAATACCGCCAATATTCCGTGCGATCTACCGTCCGTTTTTGTCTGCGACGGAGCGGAAACTCGATTGTTGTGTTCAATGGCGTGGTGCCGTGCGGGATATTTCGCCGGATTGGCTTTTTCGGAGAAGGTGTTGGCGTGCGGGATCGTGCCGTTTGCGGCATTCGCGCACAGCGCCCCGGGCCCTTGCCAACGGAGCAAAGTGCGCAGAGCATAGGCCTTCCGGCGTCGGATTGCGGCCGGAATTGAACCCGGCCGTTTCACGTCTGGCGCCCATGCCAAGGGAGGCGTCGATGACGGAAGCGAATGCGAACGGCACTAAAACCAACGGCAATAGGCCGAAGGGTCCCCGGTGCATTGCATTGGTGGGCCCCTTTCAGAGCGGAAAGACTACTCTTCTAGAGGCGCTGCTGGCGCGTACCGGCGCCATTCAGAGGCAAGGCAGCGTGGAAGCCGGTTCCACGGTCGGCGACAATTCCAAGGAAGCCCGCCATCACAAGATGAGCGTCGAATTGTCGGTCGCGACCACCACCTTCATGGAAGACACCTATACCTTCATCGATTGTCCGGGCTCGGTTGAGTTCATCCATGACATGCGTGCGGCGCTTCCGGCGGTAGACGCCGCGGTTGTGGTCTGCGAAGCCGACGAGAAAAAGATTCCGCAATTGCAGCTCGTGCTGCGCGAGCTGGAAGACCTGAAAATTCCGCGCCTGCTGTTTCTCAACAAGATCGACAAGGCCGACAAGCGCATTCGCGAGACGCTGCAAATGCTGCAGCGGGCTTCGCGCGTTCCGCTGCTGCTCCGACAAATCCCGATCTGGCGGAACGGCATCGTCACCGGCTTCGTCGATCTCGCGCTCGAGCGCGCGCATGTCTACAAAGAACACACCGCTTCCGAAGTGATCGAATTGTCGGGCGAAGACCTGGAACGCGAGAAGACCGCGCGCTTCACTATGCTGGAGACGCTCGCCGATCACGACGATGAATTGATGGAGCAATTGCTGGAGGATATTCCGCCGCCGCGCGACAAGGTGTTCGACGATCTCGCCAGGGAGCTGCGCGAGGGTCAGGCCTGCCCGGTGCTGATCGGCGTCGCGACGCGGACCAATGGTGTGCTGCGCCTTCTCAAGGCGCTGCGGCACGAGGTGCCGAATGTGGAGATGACGGCCAGGCGCCTTGGTGTTACGGGCAGCGAGGCCACCGCCTATGTGGTCAAGACCATCAACACCTCGCATGGCGGCAAGATGTCGCTCGCGCGTGTGATCTCTGGGCAGATCGGCGATGGCACCACGCTCAACTCGCAGGATCGCGATGTTGGGCGCGTCTCGGGCGTGTCCAAGATCATGGGCCAGGGCTTCGAGAAGCGCGGGCCGGCCGCTGCCGGCGAGACTGTCGCTTTCGGCAAACTCGATCACGCCAAGACCGGCGACACGCTGGCCGCGGGCAAGGAGATGCCGAAACGGCTGGTCGCCATCGAGCCCTATCCGGCGGTGCTGGCGATCTCGATTGCTGCGAAAGAGCGCAAGGACGATGTGAAACTGGGCCAGGCGCTTAACAAGCTGGTTGAGGAGGATCCCTCGATCACCATCGTGCACAATCCCGACACCCATGAAGTGATATTGTGGGGGCAGGGCGAGATGCATCTGCGGGTGATCGCCGAACGCCTCACCGACCGTTTCGGGATCGCGATCGAAAAGCGGCAGCCGAGCGTCGGCTATCGCGAGACCATCAAGAAGACCATCCAGCAGCGCGGTCGCCACAAGAAGCAGTCGGGCGGGCACGGCCAGTTCGGCGACGTGGTGCTGGACATCAAGCCGATGCCGCGCGGTTCCGGCTTCACCTTCGCGGAGAAGATCACCGGCGGCGTGGTGCCGCGCAATTACATCCCATCGGTCGAAGAAGGCGTTATCGATGGACTGAAGCACGGCCCGCTCGGCTTCCCGGTGGTCGACCTCGCGGTGACGCTGATCGACGGTTCCTTTCACACCGTCAATTCCTCCGACATGGCATTCCGCATCGCCGGCCGTATTGGCGTCGTGGACGCACTGCCGCAATGTCATCCGGTGCTGCTGGAGCCTATTCATTCGGTCGAGATCATCTGTCCGAATGACGCGACTGCGAAGATCAACGCCATCCTGTCCGGACGGCGCGGTCAGATCCTCGGCTTCGACACGCGCGAGGGCTGGCCAGGCTGGGACTCCGTGAAGGCGATGATGCCGGAATCGGAGATCGGCGATCTGATCGTGGAGGTGCGTTCGGCGACGGCGGGTGTCGGCACGTTCTTCTTCAAGTTCGATCACATGGCCGAACTCACCGGCCGCACCGCGGATCAAATCGTCGCGGCAAGACGCGCGGCGGAGTAGAGTTCACGCTCCGACAAAAGATCACGATGATTTTGGATCGAACTCGATCCAAAATCATAAACGTGATCATGCTCCAGGCGGGCGGGGCCATATCATCGGCCCCGCTCTGCTATGGCTAAAATTCAGTATTTCGTTCATGTGCGTATGACGGCCGAGCGTCGCCCGCGCCGCGCGGCGGCGTTTCGGGGTTCGTTGAGGTCCGACACCAATGCAATTGCGAAGCTGCCACAATTTTCAGGATTTCCGGCGCCTGGCCAAGCGGCGCCTGCCCAGTCCGATCTTCAACTATATTGACGGTGCCGCCGATGACGAACTGACCTATCGGCGCAATACGGAGGCGTTCGAGAGTTGCGACCTCGTGCCTCACGTCCTGCGCGGTGTGGAAAACGTGGACCTTTCTGTCACCGTCATGGGGCAGAAACTCGCCCTACCGGTCTATTGCTCTCCGACCGCCCTGCAGCGTCTGTTCCACCATCAAGGCGAACGCGCGGTCGCCGCAGCCGCGGCGAAATATGGCACGATGTTCGGCGTCTCTTCGCTCGGCACGGTCAGCCTTGAGGAGCTACGCAAGACGCATGACACGCCGCAAGTCTATCAGTTCTATTTTCACAGGGACCGGGGCCTCAACCGGGCCATGTTGCAGCGTGCGAAAGACGCAGGCGTCAACATCATGATGCTGACGGTCGACAGCATCACAGGCGGAAATCGCGAGCGCGATTTGCGCACCGGCTTTACCATCCCGTTCAGGCTGACGCCCGCCGCGATCCTTCAATTCGCGATAAAGCCCATGTGGGGGATCAATTACCTCAGGCATGAGCGATTCCGGCTGCCCCAACTCGATCAGCACGTCGACATGGGGGGTGATACCCTCTCGATCGGCCGCTATCTTTCGGAGATGCTCGACCCGTCCATGAATTGGGATGACGTAGCCGAGATGGTGCAGCAATGGCAGGGCCAATTCTGTCTCAAGGGAATCATGTCGGCGGACGATGCCAGACGGGCCGCTGACATCGGCTGTACCGGCATTGTCGTCTCCAATCACGGCGGCCGGCAATTGGACGGGTCGCGCGCCTCGTTCGACCAACTCGCCGAGATTGTCGATGCCGTGGGTGACCGGCTCGATGTTCTCATGGATGGCGGCGTCCAGCGTGGAAGTCACGTCCTGAAGGCGCTCTCGATAGGCGCCAAGGCTGTCGGCCTCGGCCGCTATTATCTGTATCCCTTGGCAGCGGCCGGTCAGGCTGGCGTCGAGCGGGCACTCGGCCTGATGCAAGCCGAACTCGTGCGCGACATGAAGCTGATGGGCTGCACGGCTACCGGCCAGCTATCGCGCAGCAATCTTCGGTTCCGATGAGTGACGCGCAATCCCGCGATCGCGCGACTTTAGCGTCCCTCCTCGTTTTCGCCGCCGCTCTCAAGCTGTCCCAGCGCGCGCCGCAGCGCAGCCGCGGCGGCCTGGCGTTCGCCGGCAGACATTCGCTCGGTATCGAGTTCGAGCCGCAGATGCGAGATCGCGGCCTGCTCTAAGTCTTCCTTCAACCCGGTTACTTCGTATGTCGTGACCGGTTGCGCGATGCCCTTGACGCGCACGCGGCCGCGCTCCTCGCAGCGGACCTCGTCCTTCACATGCGCATAGGTTTCGAACGAAATCAGGATTCCGCCGGGCGCGGCCTCGTGCTCCAGACGTGAGGCGAGATTTACGGTGCCGCCGACCATCGTGTAGTCCATGCGGTCGTCGCTGCCGAAATTGCCGACCGTGCAATAGCCGGTGTGAACGCCGATCCTGCACTGCAACGGCGTCTCGATGCCGCTATTGCTCCATTCATGAGCCAGTTCGCCGACGCGCTTTTGCATCGCGATCGCCATTTGGACGCAGGCGAGCGCATCCTCTTTCACGCCCAGCGTCGTCGGGTCGCCAAAAAACATCACAATGGCATCGCCGACATATTTGTCGATGGTCGCGCCGTATTGCAGCGCGATCCTCGACATTTCCGTCAGATAATGGTTGAGGAGTTGAGTGAGATCCTCCGATTCCATCTTGTCGGTGATCTCCGTAAAACCGACGAGATCGGAGAAGCAGACTGTCAGCTTTTTGCGCTTGCTGACGATCTTGACCTCCTGCTGGCCGGTGAAGATCGTGTCGTAGACCTGAGGCGCCAGATATTTCGCGAGCTTGGATGAGAGGGCGGTCAGCGCGTTCGACTTTTCGGTGAGGTCTTGTTCGCGCTGCTTCAGCTCGGTGATGTCGGAATAGACTGCAACCGTGCCACCATCTTCCGTGCGCCGCTCGCTGACCATCACCCAGTTGCCGCTGCCGCGCCGCTGCACCTGCGGCTCGCCCGGGTTGCGATGCTGGCTTAGCCGCTCCGCGATCCATTCTTCGAGGCGGCCTTCCGCATCCTTGACATAGCCGCGTTCGGCGGCCCGGCGGACGATGCTTTCGAATGTGGTGCCGGCACTCAGATCGATATCAAGACCAGGGTAAAGCAGATTGCGATAGCACGAGTTGGATATGACCAGCCGATCCTCGCCGTCGTAGCAGGCGAAGCCTTCCGAAATGCTTTCGATCGCCTCCGCGAGCCGTCTTTCACTGCGGTGCCTTGCCTGCTCGGCTCGGCGCAGGGGTGTTATGTCATAGAGCCAAAAAAGCCTTTTGCCACCGGCGACTGCCACATGGCCGCCGTGATAGGCGACTTGGACATAAGAGATCAAAAGATCGAGCAAGGCGCCTTGCTTGGTGGTCCAGATCACTTCCTCGTTCAGCAGTTGGCCGCCCTGCGTCCGTAACAGGTCGACGACACGCGAACGATGATCGAGATCGTGCCAAAACCGCTGCGTATCGAACAGTTCCAACTCCTCTGCCGCGTAGCCGGTCAGTTCGCGCATCCGGCGATTGTGGAACAGGAGCCGCCCGCCCTCATCGACGACTCCCACTGCCGCGGGGCTATGATCGAGAATTTCGCGAAGCTGGCGTTCCTGCTCTGCGAGCTGTCCTTCGCGTTGCGTGAGCGCGGTGATGTCGTAGACCCACACGACACGCTTGCCGCCAACAAAACTGACATGTCCTCCCTGGTACGCCACCTGCACGTAGGACAACAGAAGCTGGACCAAGGCGCCTTTCTTGGTCCGCCAGGTCACCTTTTCGTTGAGAACCTGACCGCCCCAATTCCGCAGCTGGTCGATGATCCGTTCACGCTGATTGAGGTCGTGCCAGAGCAGACGAGTATCGCAAAGCTGAAGTTCATCCTGGCTGTATCCCAGGATTTCGCGCAGACGCGCATTATGGAACAGCAGCCGGCCGTCCTCATCGACGATCAGGAGCGCGGCCGGGCAGAATTCCAGCAATTCGCGAAACTGACGTTCGTGCTCGGCGGCCTCGGCTCCAAGAGCGGCACCGCCATTGCCTGATGTCGATTGCGTGGTGCCAAACGACATCGTGCTTCCGCCAGAGGAGCCTGACGGATACTAGCACCCGGTCCTGAGCGCAGCCAGCATCCTCTCCTTGGAGCGGAGAAGGTGAGTAAGTTCGTGACGCGAACGCTCCTCGCGATCAGTCCACGAGCGCCGGATAATCCGTAAAGCCCTTCAATTCGCCGGCGTAGAAGGTCGCCTGATCCGGCACGTTCAGCGGCGCTTTCACCTTGAAGCGGATCGGCAGATCGGGATTGGCGAGGAACGGCACTCCAAAGGCGACGAGATCGGCTTCACCCTTGGCGATCGCGGCGTTGCCGCTGGCTTCGTCATAGCCGCCGTTCACGATGAACGTGTTTTCGAACAGCGTGCGCAGATGCGGCGCGACACGGTTCGTGCCATTGACCGGATCGACCACGTGCAGATAGCCGATATCGAGGTCGTTCAGGCGCTCGGTGAGATACGAAAACGTCGAGCGCGGATCGGAATCTGACATCGAGTTGTAGGCGCCGGTCGGCGAGACGCGGTATCCGACACGCTCCTTGCCGAACACATCGATGACGGCCCTTGTGACGTCCAGAGGCAAACGCACGCGGTTCTCGATCGCGCCGCCCCATTCGTCGGTACGGAGATTGGTGCCGTCGCGCGTGAACTGATCCAGCAGGTAGCCATTCGCGCCATGGAGTTCGACGCCGTCGAAGCCTGCGGCCTTGGCGTTCTCCGCGCCTTTGCGGAATTGCTCGACAATGCCCGGAATTTCGGACGCGTCCAGCGCGCGCGGTGTCACCATTTTCTTCGGACCCTGCGCGGTGAATACTTCACCGTCGGGTGCTATTGCCGAAGGAGCCACCGGCAATGCGCCGTTGTGAAAGTCTGGATGCGAAATGCGTCCGACATGCCAGAGTTGCAGGAAGATCTTGCCGCCCGCGCGGGCCACGGCGGCGGTGATCTTGCGCCAGCCCGCGACCTGTTCTGGCGAGTGAATGCCGGGGGTGCGGATATAGCCAACGCCCTGCGGGCTTACTTGCGTCGCCTCCGTGATGATCAGTCCGGCGTCGGCGCGCTGGCGATAATAGGCTTCGGCAAGCGGATTCGGCACATTGCCTTCGAGCGCGCGGCTGCGCGTCATCGGAGCCATTACGAGACGATTGGACAGACGAAGCGGACCGAGTTGGTAGGGCTCGAACAACCTGGCTTGAGTATCCGGAATTCTGGCGGATGCGGCGGTGGCGGTCATGGTTGCGGTTCCTTTGGGGGAGTTTGCGCCGAACGGTGTGCCCGCGGGGAGCATGGCGGCACCGTCCGGCGCTGGACGTGGCGAGGCTGCGCCACGTCGGGCTAAAGGGGTCAGCAGGCTTGTGGCAGACGGGGATCGGTCCGGCGGCGGTCTTTGGGGGGAGGCAGCGAGGCTGCGATGTCCCACAATTCGAGTTCGAGAGCCTTGGGGTCGACCTTGTCCGCCTTCATGATGAGCCGAACCAGGGGATCGGACAGGATGTCGGGAAAGGTGAGGGCTGTTACCCGCGGCGCTCTTTCAGCGGCAACGCAGTTCGCGTAGAGGGTTAAATCCATACTGCCTCCGGTCCAAATTGTGGCTGGCCGGCACCCACTTGAATGTGGTACTGACCGGTAACATCTGATAGTTACTGACCGGTAACACCCCTGTCAAGGGGCACGGGCGAAGAAGACCATGAGTGCCGCAAAAGCCGACTTTGCCGAACGCATCCCGCCCCGCGAACGCATCATCGCGGTGGCGCGAGACCTGTTTTATCGCCACGGCATCCGCGCGGTGGGAGTGGAGGCGATTGCCGAAGCCGCCGGCACCAACAAGATGACGCTCTATCGCCACTTCGATTCGAAGGACCAGCTGGTGGCGGAATATCTGCGCGGTCTGGCTGCGGAGAAGGGGGATGTCTGGGCCGCCCTCGAAGCCGCCCATCCCGGCGACCCCCGCGCGCAGTTGCAGGCTTGGCTTGTCGAGGTCGCCAACAACGTCAGCGATCCTAAATCGCGCGGCTGTGCGCTCGCCAATGCCGCCGTGGAACTGCCGGAGAAGGGACATCCCGCGCGCTGCGTGATCGAGCAGTGCAAGCAGAGTTCGCGCGAGGGTCTTGCCACGCTCTGCCGCCGGGCTGGAGTGGAGCAGCCGGAATTGCTTGCCGATCAGCTCTTCATGTTGCTGGAAGGCGCGATGGTCTGCACCCAGAGCACCGGTCACGAAGGTCCGGCGCGGCACTTCATCGAAGCCGGACGCGCCATCGTCGCCGCGCATTTGCGCTGAGCGCGGGTACGACGCTTCTATCTTGCAACCCTGACGTTTTCGTCCGCTCGCGTTTCGGAGCGAGCGCGTAACCGGCCCTGAAAAGGTTATTCGGCCCGGCGCGGGCCTTTGTTACACCCACATCTGCTCAATTCCCCATCCCGTATCCGTGACTTGCTCTGCGCAATCCGCTTGCGATAGTGAGCGGCAATGCAGTTATTTCGCGATTTCGGAGCCTTGCGATGAACGTCATACGCCGCCGCGGCTGGGAACTGCCGGAGAGCCAGGTCACGCCCGAGCGTCTGTTCTTCAACCGGCGCTCTTTCATGGCGGGAGCGGCAGGCACGATGGCATCGATCCTGTCGCCGTCGCTCAGCTCCGCGCAGCGGCTCAACGACGTCGCGACGCTGCCCGATCCGACCGCCGATCTCTATCCGGCGAAGGCCAACACCACCTATCCCGTGGACCGGCCACTGACCGAGGAACGGCTCGCGACCACCTACAACAATTTTTACGAATTCGGCGGCGACAAGGCGATCTCGCAACGCGCGCAAGCGCTCAAGATCCGGCCCTGGACAGTCAAGATCGATGGCATGGTGGAAAAGCCGATCGAGATCGGCGTCGACGATCTGATCCGCAAGATGCCATTGGAAGAGCGCATCTATCGGCTGCGCTGCGTCGAAGCCTGGAGCATGACGATTCCGTGGACCGGTTTCCCGTTGGCGAAGCTGGTCGAATTCGCAAAGCCGCTCTCGGGCGCGAAATATCTTCAGATGCAAACCTTCAAGGATTTGTCGATGGCGCCAGGCCAGCGGCAGACCTGGTATCCGTGGCCTTACACCGAGGGTCTCACCATCGCGGAAGCGAATAACGATCTCGCTTTCCTGGTCACCGGCGTTTACGGCAAGCCCGCGCCGCGCCAGATGGGCGCGCCGATCCGGCTCGCGGTGCCGTGGAAATACGGATTCAAGTCGGTGAAGTCGATTGTGAGTTTCACGTTCACCGACAAGCGGCCGAAATCCTATTGGGAATCGCTGCAATCGGGCGAATACGGTTTTTGGGCCAATGTGAATCCGAAGGTCGATCATCCGCGCTGGAGCCAGGCTAGCGAAGAGGTGATCGGGCAGGGCGGAAAACGCGTGCCGACGCTGTTGTTCAACGGCTACGGTGAATGGGTCGCCGATCTCTACAAGGGCTTGGACAGCGAGCGGCTGTACGCGTGAGCGTTCACGCGTCTACTGCGTATTGCTTCACCGCGTCTTCGTTCCACGCGATGCCGGCGCCTGGCGTATCCGGGATCTGCACCATGCCGTCCTTCACCGGGAAGGGCCGCTGCAGGATCGGATCGGCCCAGTCCTGCCATTCCAGCCAATGCGCATTCGGTGTCACGCGCAGGAGATGCGCGGAGAATTCCGGATAAAGGTGCGATGAAAACGGCACGCCGTCCGTTGCGGCAATCGCCGCCGATCGCAGCCAGCCGGTAACGCCGCCGATCCGCATCAGATCCGGCATCACGAAGTCGCAGGCTTTCGCGTCGAGCGCGGCTTGCAGGTCGCGCGGTCCATAGAAATTCTCGCCGATCTGGATCGGAGTTTTCAATTCCGTTGCGAGCTGTGCGCAGCCTGCGAGATTTTCGTACAGGATCGGCTCCTCGATCCAGGTCAGTCCGAGATCGTCGATCATCGGGCAGCGCCGCAAAGCCTCTGCCATGTCGAGACCCTGGTTGAAATCCGCCATCAGATGCATGTCGTCGCCGACCGCGCGACGGATGGTCTCGATCGCCGCGACGTCGTCCTTCGGCCGCTCGCGCCCGAGCCGCAACTTGAGTCCGCCGAAGCCGCCCTCGTCGCGCAGGATCGGCGCCTCGTCGGCGGTCGCAGCCGGCGGGCCGAGCCACAGGCCGTTGCTGTTATAGGCGCGCACCGGCCCAATCGATCCGCCCAGCATCGCACATAGCGGCAAGCCCGCGGCCTGCGCCAGCGCATCCCAGGCCGCCATGTCGAGCCCCGAAACGGCGATCATCGACACCCCGGAATAACCCATCAGGTGCAGGGATTTGCGCGCGCGTTCATACATCTCGGCAGGCGCCACCGGCTTGCCTTCGAACAACGAGCCGAAGTCGCGAATGACCGGAAGCAAATACTTGATGGAAGCAGCGTTGTACGGTCCGACATAGGAGCGGCCGGTAATGCCTTCCTCGGTTTCCAGGTCGATCAAAATCAGCGGCCATTCCGAGATCGTCATGATACGGGCGACGATCGGGCGGCGCAGCTTCAGAACCACGGCACGGGCGCGGATCGATCGAAATGTGAGTTTGTCCTGCTTCATCGGCCGCTCCCATTTTCGGCGAGAAACACGGTTCGCAAGCGTGTCAGCGCCGCGCGGCGGAGTAAACTCACTCCCCGGTATACTTATCCGAGGGAGCCAAAATGCGCCGGAAGACCGAGGCGACGCGGCAGAAGATCATCGACGCGGCCTATGAATCGATCTGGCGCGCGGGCTTTACCCGCACCAGCCTCGACACCATCGCAGCACGTGCCGGCGTCACCAAGCGCACGCTTTATTCCTACTTTCGCAGCAAGGATGATCTGCTCGCCGCGGTGCTTTCGCACTACAACGAGCTTGCGGCACAGCGCCTGAAGCGCATCGGCGACCGGATGCCAACCGACCGCGACGGCATGATCAATTCCTTCTTCGGCCAGCTTGCCGGATGGGCGAATGCTACGCCGCGGTGGTCCGGCTCCGGTTTTACGCGTCTTGTCGTCGAACTAGCCGATCTGCCGGGCCATCCGGCGCGGGCGCTTGCGCGTCGTGCCAAGACCGCGACGGAGACGTGGCTTGCGGATCGGCTTGCACTTGCACGAGTGAAGGAGCCGCGCGAACGCGCCTGCGAAATCATGCTGCTGCTGGAAGGCTCGCTGGCGCTGACGCTCATTCACGGCCAGCGGCGCTATTTCGATGCCGCCGGTCGCGCGGCGAAGCGGCTGTTGTCGGAAAAACCAATGCCGGGAATTAAAAAGAAAAAACCGGACCGCGAGGGGAGCGGTCCGGCTTAAGTTCATGCCAGCGCGGGTTGCTGGCAGTCACCTTCCAGAGGGGAATCACTGTCTGCAATCGGTCGCGATCTGGGAGGATTCAAAGACCTCTCGCATTCAGTCGTTCAATTATGAGTCTGCCGACGCGCCCTCACAACGCACGCGTTCGTTAAGCAGCCATGCGACTTTCGCAAGCCTTTGCGGGCCGAGCTTTTCGGTGAGCGGAAACGGCGACGCTAGTAGGTCCAGCGCTGCGCCTTGGAGACCAGAAAATCGCGGAACACCTGCACACGCGCCACCGATTTGAGTTCTTCCGGATAAACGAAATAGGCGTCGAGCGTGATTGGGTCGGATTCCGCGAGCAATTGCACGAGCCCGCCTTTTTCCTCGATCAGATAATCGGGCAGTAACGCGATACCAAGACCCGCTTGGCAGGCGCGCAACAGCGACAGGATGTTGTTGACGATCAGCATCGGCGAGCGCGGCGCCTTGCCCTCGCGGCCCACTTCCAGCGGCCAGTTCCGGTTTTGCAGGAAGGTTGGGATATTGCCGCCGCCAAGCAGAATGATGCGGTGATTGTCGAGATCGTCGATCTTCGAGGGCGTGCCGAACCGCTTCAGATATTCCGGCGACGCGTAAGCGTGGAAATGCACCGAGAACAGCTTGCGCTGGATCAGGTCCGGCTGGGTCGGGATGCGCAGACGGATCGCGACATCGGCTTCGCGCATGGCGAGGTCGAGTTCTTCGTCGGTCATGATCAGCGAGATGCGGATATCGGGATACAGGTCGATGAATTCCCCGATCTTCGGCGTCAGCCAATGCGTACCGAGTCCGACCGTGGTCGTGACTTTGAGGTCGCCATTCGGCCGTTCGCGGCTGTCGGTCAGCTTGGCTCTGGCCAATTCCAGCTTCATGAAGACTTCATGCGCGGTCCGGTACAGCAATTCGCCCTGCTCGGTGAGGATCAGCCCGCGCGCATGGCGATGGAACAGGGCGACATTCAGCGCCTGTTCGAGCGCTGAGACCTGGCGTGACACTGCCGATTGGGAGAGGCCGAGCTGTTCACCGGCATGGGTGAAGCTGCCGGCTTCTGCGGCGGCATGGAACACCTTCAGCTTGTCCCAATCCATTGAAGTCATTGAAAATCGCGATCGTTGCTGGAGCAAAATGGCACCGCCTTATTCGGCCGCCACGCGCGTCTGCGCGTGCTCGGCTATAAATCGTTCGGCCTCGAGAGCGGCCATGCAGCCTTGGCCTGCGGCAGTCACCGCCTGGCGGTAGATATCGTCCGTGACGTCGCCGGCGGCGAACAGGCCGGGGACCGACGTCGAGGTCGAATTGGGGGCGGTCGCGACATAGCCCGACGCCTTCATCTCAACCTTGCCTTGCACCAGTTCGGTCGCGGGCGTGTGACCGATGGCGATGAAGACACCGTCGACCTTGCGTTCCGACACGGCGCCGGTTTTCAAATTCTTGATCGTCGCAGAAGTGACCTTCGACGGATTTTCGGAGCCCGCGAGGTCTTCAACCACGCTGTCCCACAAAACCTCGATCTTCGGATTCTTAAACAGACGGTCCTGCAGAATGCGCTCGGCGCGGAAAGAGTCGCGGCGATGCACGATCGTCACCTTGGTCGCGAAATTGGTGAGAAACAAAGCCTCCTCGACCGCGGTATTGCCGCCGCCGACCACGATCACTTCCTTGCCGCGATAGAAGAAGCCATCGCAGGTCGCACAGGCTGAAACGCCGAAGCCCTTGAATTTCTCCTCGAACGGAAGACCGAGCCAGCGCGCCTGCGCGCCGGTCGCAAGGACCACGGTGTCGGCGTAATAGACGTCACCGGAATCGCATGTCAGCCGGAACGGGCGGCTCGCGGTGTCGAGATTGTTGACATGGTCGGTGGCGACGCGGGTGCCGACATGTTCGGCCTGCTTCTGCATCTGCTCCATCAGCCAGGGACCCTGGATCACGTCGGCGAAGCCCGGGTAGTTTTCCACGTCGGTCGTGATCGTGAGTTGCCCGCCGGCCTGGTAACCCTGGATCAGCACCGGTTCCAGCATGGCGCGGGCGGCATAGATGGCGGCCGTGTAGCCGGCCGGCCCCGATCCGATAATCACGACCTTGGCGTGGGTAGTCTTGCTCATTGGTAATCCCGGGAAGAAAGGCGGTCCGCAGGGGCCAAATCGATGGAACCCGGATCTGCTGCGGTGCCGAATTTATGCATTTGTTGGAGCCATGCAAGATTTGCAACCCGACATGCGGCCGATCTGGCCGGGATAAGCAACAGGAACTCTCTGGGAAACCCCGCCCGCGCAATTTTATTTCGCGGACCGCCGGATGTGGCTAAAGTCCGGCCGCCTGAGGGAGAGGATACCTGATTCATGTTGGCCAGGCTCGACGCCATCGACTGGAAGATCCTGTCGGAACTTCAGAACGATGGCCGCATCACCAATGTGGAACTGGCGCGGCGCGTCGGCATTTCGGCGCCGCCCTGCCTGCGGCGGGTGCGGGCCCTGGAAGAGGCAGGCTATATCCGCGGCTATCGGGCGCTGCTCGACGAGAAGCGGCTCGGCTACGAGGTCACCATGTTTGCGCTCGTGCATCTGTCGAGCCAGGCCGAACCCGACCTTGCGGCCTTCGAGGCATTCGTACGCGGGCAGCCGCTGGTGCGTGAATGCTGGATGCTGTCGGGCGAGGTCGATTTCATCCTGAAATGTGTGGCGCCCGACCTGAAGACATTCCAGGCCTTCGTCACGGAACTCACCGGCGCGCCGCATGTGCGCAACGTCAAGACCTCGCTGTCGCTGCGGATGTCGAAGGACGTGCCGATGGTGCCGATCGAGTACGCGCCGGCGCCCGCGAGCTAACGCGTTCGCCGGCCCGACCTTTCCATTACCGACGGTTGCGAAGCGCGTCGACACTCCAGGAGCCGCCACCGGCGACCGCGAGATAAAGGAAGACGAAGCAATAGAGCGCCGCCAGTTCGCCGCCATTGACGATCGGATAGAAGGCGCGCGGCGCATGCACGATGAAATATGCAAACGCCATCACTCCGGAAAGTACGAACGCCACCGGCCGTGTGAACAGCCCGATCAGCAGCAGCGCACCGCCGAACAATTCGAACAATCCCGCGAACCAGCTCAGCGAATAAGGCTGCAGTTTTGCGAACGCCTCCATTTGGGGAATTCCCAGAAACTTGGCGGTGCCATGTTGCATGAGCAGCAGGGCAGACATGGCGCGCATCACGCTCAGCAGTCGAGGGGTCCAGGTGGCGCAGACTTCATTCAGTGGCATGAGAGATCCTGTCTGAGAACGTCAAGGGAATGGTCGTTTTCCCGCATTCCACTTGAGCGGCGTAGTGTCATCCGACATTGGTCGCATGAGCGTTCACATCCACGTGGGCAACGCGTGGTTTGTCTGGGCCGCGACTTTTCTGCCGCAGTTAGCGGCATGTCACAGCCCAGCGGATGAAAAAAATCGCCGGGCAAAGCCCGGCGATCAGGAAATTATAGCGGTGGGCGCGGATTTCTTCAGCGCCACTCCACCTTCAGGACCTCATAGGCCTTGGCGCCGCCAGGTGTGACGACTTCCACACTCGCTCCCTTTTTCTTGCCAAGGAGGGCGCGCGCCAGCGGCGAGGAAATCGAGATGCGGCCGACTTTTGCGTCGGCTTCCGGCTCGCCTACGATCTGCCAGACCTGTTTCTTGTCGGTGTCCTCGTCCATCAGCGTGACGGTGGCGCCGAATTTCACGGTGTCGCCCGACAGTTTGGAGACGTCGATCACCTCGGCGCGCGCGAGCTTGTCTTCAAGCTCGGCGATGCGGCCCTCGTTATGCGACTGCGCCTCCTTGGCGGCATGATATTCGGCATTCTCGGAGAGGTCGCCGTGACCGCGCGCCTCCGTTATCTGCTGAATGATGCGCGGGCGCTCCACCTGCTGGCATTGCTTGAGCTCGGTTTCGATCGCGGTGTATCCGGCCGCGGTCATCGGGATCTTTTCCATCGTCCTCTAACCTCCGGTCTGCAGACCCTCCAGGTCTGCAAGACGCAAAAAGACAAAAGTGCTGATCGCAGGCCGACACTTTCGTACGGCACACGATCGAACTTCTGTCCAAAAAACAACCGTCACCCAACTCGCCGGAACGAACCTGGTTCAGTTCCGGCCGCCGAAATAGCCTTGCAGCGCGCGGACCTCGAGGTCCCCCTCGAGAAAGGCTTTTATTCCTCGCGCTGCGGCGACGGCCCCAGAAAGAGTGGTGTAGTACGGGACTTTATGCAAGAGGGCGGCTGCGCGCAGGGATCTGGAATCAGCCAAAGCCTGGGCGCCCTCAGTGGTATTGAATACCAGCTGGACATCCCCGTTTTTGATCGCGTCCACGATATGCGGGCGGCCTTCGAGCACCTTGTTGACCTTGGTGGAAGGCACGCCCTGCTGGTCCAGATAGCGCTTGGTGCCGGACGTGGCGATCACCTTGAATCCCATGCCGATCAGGAGATTGAGGCTATCCACAACGCGCGGCTTGTCGGCGTCGCGCACCGACACGAATACAGTGCCGGAACGCGGCACCCGCGTGCCGCCGCCGAGCTGGCTTTTGGCGAAGGCGATCTCGAAGTTGCGCGCAAGCCCCATCACCTCGCCGGTAGACTTCATCTCCGGCCCAAGCACGGTGTCGACGCCGGGGAAGCGGGCGAACGGGAACACCGCTTCCTTGACGCCGACATGGTCGAAGCTGGGCGGCTTGAGCCCAAAGGAAGCGAGCTTTTCGCCCGCCATGACGCGCGCTGCGATTTTCGCAACCGGCAGCCCGATCACCTTGGCGACGAAGGGCACGGTGCGCGAGGCGCGGGGGTTCACTTCCAGAACGTAAATGTCGCGGTCCTTGATAGCGTATTGCACGTTCATCAGCCCGCCGACCTTCAGCGCGAGGGCCAACTCGCGAGTCTGCCGCTCCAGTTCGGCGATCATCGCAGCGTCGAGAGAATGCGGCGGCAGCGCGCAGGCCGAGTCGCCGGAATGCACGCCGGCCTCCTCGATATGCTCCATGATGCCGGCGATAAAGGTGTCCTTGCCGTCGGCGATACAATCGACGTCAACCTCGATCGCATCCGACAGATAGCGATCGAGCAGCAGCGGGCGTTTTTTCGACACCACGAGTTCGGACGGCCGGTCGAGATCGCCGGTGAGGCGGGCGAGATAGCGGTCGAGCTGATGGGTATCGTGCACGATCTCCATCGCGCGTCCGCCCAGCACGTAGGATGGCCGGATCACAATCGGGAAACCCATGTCGCCCGCAATCGTGCGCGCTTCCTTCGGCGAGGTGGCGATTGCGTTCTGCGGCTGTTTCAGCCCGAGCTGGTCGAGCAGCTTCTTGAAGCGGTCACGGTCTTCGGCGAGATCGATCATGTCCGGCGAGGTGCCGAGGATCGGCACGTTTGCCTGTTCGAGCGCTTCGGCGAGCTTCAGCGGCGTCTGTCCGCCGAATTGCACGATCACCCCGTGCAGCGTGCCGCGGCTGCGCTCGATGTCGATGATCTCAAGCACATCTTCCGCCGTAAGCGGCTCGAAATACAGGCGATCCGACGTGTCGTAATCGGTCGACACCGTTTCCGGATTGCAATTGATCATGATGGTCTCGTAGCCCGCATCCTTCAGCGCGAAGCAGGCATGGCAGCAGCAATAATCGAACTCGATGCCTTGCCCGATGCGGTTTGGCCCGCCGCCGAGAATCACGACCTTTTTCTTGTCCGAGGGCGCCGCCTCGTTCGAGAGCGTGCCGGCGAACGGCGCCTCGTAGGTCGAATACATATAAGCCGTGGGAGAGGCGAATTCGGCGGCGCAGGTGTCGATCCGCTTGAACACCGGCCGCACGCCGAGTGCGTGTCTTTTCTTCGTAACCGCCTCGGCAGAAAGCCCAGTGAGTTTTCCAAGGCGCGCATCGGAAAATCCCATCGCCTTCAGCCGCCGGAGCGCGCCGGGCGTCGAAGGCAGGCCACGCGTCTTGATCGCTTCCTCGGTCTCGACGATGCCTCGGATCTGCGACAGGAACCACGGATCGATCTTGCAGCCTTCATGGATCAGTTCGTCGTCCATGCCGAGCCGCATCGCCTGCGCGACCTGCAGGAGGCGGTCGGGAGTCGGCGTGCCGAGGGCAGCGCGGATGGCATTGCGGTCGTCGCCTTCGCCTGAGCCCTGGATTGCGATGTCATCGAGGCCGGTCAGACCGGTCTCGAGCGAGCGCAACGCCTTCTGCAGCGATTCCTGGAAATTGCGTCCGATTGCCATCGCCTCGCCGACCGATTTCATGGAGGTGGTCAGCACGTTCGAGGCGCCCGGGAATTTCTCGAAGGCGAAGCGCGGAATCTTGGTGACGACGTAATCGATGGTCGGCTCGAACGAAGCGGGTGTCGCACCGCCGGTGATGTCGTTGGCGATCTCGTCGAGCGTATATCCGACCGCAAGCTTGGCAGCGACCTTGGCGATCGGAAAGCCGGTGGCTTTCGAGGCCAAGGCTGAAGAGCGCGACACGCGCGGATTCATTTCGATGACAACCAGCCTGCCATCGGCGGGATTCACCGCGAATTGCACGTTGGAGCCGCCGGTCTCCACGCCGATCTCGCGCAACACCGCGAGCGAGGCATCGCGCATCATCTGATATTCTTTATCCGTCAGGGTCAGCGCCGGCGCCACGGTGATCGAGTCGCCTGTATGCACGCCCATCGGATCGACGTTCTCGATCGAGCAGATGATGATGCAATTGTCCGCTTTGTCGCGGACCACTTCCATCTCGAATTCCTTCCAGCCGAGCACCGACTCCTCGATCAGCACTTCGTTGGTCGGCGAGGCGTCGATCCCGCGCTCGATGATGTCCAGAAACTCCTCGCGCGTATAGGCGATGCCGCCGCCGGTGCCGGCGAGCGTGAACGAAGGCCGGATGATCGCCGGCAATCCGATCTCGGTCAGCGCCTCCAGCGCCTCGATCAATCCGCGCTCGATATATTTCTTCTTGCGATCGGCCTCGCCGCCGGCCCAGGCGACCTCGAAGGCATGCAGCGCCTTCTTTTCCTCGTCGGGCGGAAGCTTCTTGGCCTTGACCGCAGCGATCCCGGCGGCATGCTTCTCGCGGTCGGCGTGTTTGAGCACCGACGCGTTGGCAAGCGCCGAGCGCGGCGTCTCCAGCCCGATCTTGTGCATCGCCTCGCGGAACAGCTCGCGGTCTTCCGCCTTGTCGATGGCTTCCGCGGTCGCGCCGATCATCTGCACGCCGAACTGTTCGAGCACTCCCATTTTCTTGAGGGAGAGCGCGCAATTCAGCGCGGTCTGTCCGCCCATGGTAGGCAGCAGCGCGTCCGGCCGCTCGATCTCGATGATGCGGGCGACGATGTCGGGGGTGATCGGCTCGATATAGGTGGCGTCGGCCAGATCCGGATCGGTCATGATCGTGGCCGGATTGGAATTGACCAGCACGATCCGGTAGCCCTCTTCCTTCAGGGCCTTGCAGGCCTGGGTACCGGAATAGTCGAATTCGCAGGCCTGTCCGATGACGATGGGCCCAGCGCCGATGATCAGGATCGATTTTATGTCGGTTCGTTTCGGCATCGGCTCCGCTAAAGGCACATAAAAAAAGGGCGCGCCTTTGCGCGCGTCCTTGGTCCCGGGCGGGACGTATGTGGGCCCCGCGCGGGCCGGTGTCTAGACCAGAATCGGCAGCGGGGGAAGGCGGACACGGCCCGAAATCGGCAACTTTGGCCACAGCTTTGCGTTACAGGCATAGTCCCGGACGCAATTCATGCCCGCCCGCAAGCCCTTGAAATCGAAACCGGTTAATCTGCCTTTGTGGGCGACCGGGATGGCATTTGCGGCGTCGATCGCGCTTGCGGCACGATTTGAGACCCCGCGACCGGCGCGTGAAGAAGAATCAGCAGACCGTCCTTTCGGCGAAAAGCGGCCCACCGACGAACCGCATGCCGTGCAGGTGGCGCGCGCTCAGGAGACCGGGCGCGGGCGCCGGGCCTTGTCGCCGCTCGCAATACCGCTGGCTGGCTGGAGGGACATCGGCTGGAGGGTCTATGCAGAAATTTCCAATGACCGGCTGCTGGCGGTCGCGGCGGGCGTGGTGTTCTACGGATTGCTCGCGCTGTTTCCGGCGATCACGGCGCTGGTGTCATCCTACGCGCTGTTTGCGGATGCAGCGACGATCGGAAAGCATCTCGCCTTTGCCGCGGCGCTGATGCCGCAAGGCGCCTATGGCATCGTCGACGAACAGATTTCCCGGATCGCGAGTGGCGGCGGCGGGCAGCTTTCCTTGGCCTTTCTGCTCGCAATGGGTCTCGCGCTCTGGAGTGCCAATGCCGGGATGAAAGCAATGATCGATGCTCTCAACGTGATCTATGGCGAGAACGAGAAGCGCGGCTTCATCGCGCTCAATCTTCTGTCGCTTGCGATGACGATTGGTGGATTGGTGCTTTTTCTGCTCGCCATCGGCTCGGTGATCGTGCTGCCGCTCGTGTTCGCCTGGTTTGGAATCGAAGGTTTCGGCAATTGGGCGATCGCGCTCCTGCGCTGGCCCGCGATCATGATCCTGGCCGCGTTCGCGCTGGCGGTGCTGTACCGCTACGGTCCGAGCCGGCGCGAGGCGCAATGGCGCCGGCTCAGCGCCGGCGCCGTCGCCGCGACATTGATGTGGATCGCAGGCTCTGCGCTGTTCTCGCTCTATCTGTCGAACTTCGCCGACTATAACGCCACCTATGGCTCGCTCGGCGCCGGCATCGGCCTGATGATGTGGCTCTGGCTCACCTCGATCGCTGTATTGATCGGCGCCGAGCTCAATGCCGAGATCGAGCATCAGACCGCGCACGACTCCACCATTGGCGGCGGCAGGCCGCTCGGCAGGCGCGGAGCGGTAATGGCTGACACGGTTGGCGCGGCGCAGGGATGATGTAGATTGACGATCGGTGCGTGTCACCGATCCTGCAATTGTCCTCGACCGCGGAATCACGAATGAAACCTGCCGCAATTTGTATGGCGCTTTCCGCAATCTTGATGCTGGGACTTGCGCAAGCGAGATCCCAACCGATCCAGCCGCAAATCGATTCCGCCGACATTCTGTTCAAGGCAGGAAAGTTTCCCGAAGCGGGCGAACTCTACGCGCGAATTGCAGGCCAGGACCCCGGGAACTATTCGGCAATCTTTCAACTCGGCCGGATCGCGCTGCTTTCCAATCGGCTGGAGGATGCCGAAAAGTGGCTGGAGAAGGCCATCACCCTGCGGCCGGTTGACGCCGACGCGAAGGCTACTCTGGCCGCGGCATTTTATCGGCGTGACGAATTCCAGAAAGCGGCGGCGGCGCTGGCCGGCGTGGACGTGAACAAGAACAAGCTGATCGTGACGCAATATCCGACGCTGAACGTGGCGCAGTTGGAAAGCTTCAAGGGCCAAATTCCCTATCAAGTCTCAGGCGAGGGGCAAATCACGCGCATCAAGTTCCTCAAGACCGATCCGTTGCCGCTGGTCAGCGTCCGCGTCAACGACGGCGAAGAGGTGATCTTCTTCATCGACACCGGCGGTTCGGAAGTCGCACTCGACACCGATTTTGCGCGTGAGCTTGGCGTGCCTCTATTCGGCGCGGTGCAGGGCACATTTTCCGGCGGGCAGCATGCCAAGGTTCAGGCCGGGCGTATCGAAACGCTCAAGCTCGGAGACTGGACTTTGAAAAACCTGCCGATTGGAACGCTTGCGCTGCGGCAGCTTTCGCAGGGCTTCGGGGTGAAGCGTATCGACGGAATTATCGGGACCAATCTGCTCTATCATTTTCTCGCAACCCTGGATTATCCGAACGGCGAACTGATCCTGCGCCGGAAAACTTCGGAAAGTCTGAAGCAGTTTGCGGCGGCCACATCCGGCAAGAGCGTCGAGGTGCCGATCTGGATCGCGAGCGACCATTTCATGGTTGGCTGGGGTCGTGTCGAGACGCTGGCACCGTCGCTGCTGTTCGTTGACACCGGTCTGGCCGGTGCAGGCGCGAAGCTCGCGCAATCGGTCATCAAGGAAGCCAAAATCAAGCTTCAGGAAGACAAGGCCGCCAAGGGTGAAGGGGGAGGCGGGCAATTGAAGATCGTGCCTTACACCGTCAGGAGTCTTTCCTTCGGAGATGCAAAAGAAGCCGATGTACCGGGTATCTATGACGGGCCGTTCCCCTGGGAAAATGCCTTTGGCTTCCACCTTGCCGGCATGGTTGGTCACGACTTCTTCAAGCGCTATGCGGTGACTTTCGACTTCACCAATATGAAGATTGTCCTGGTGCCCGCACCGCGCCCCTGAATTCGATGCGGCTGCCGAAGTCGCGACTTCACGCACATTCCCCAGCGATCACTGGAAGAATTGGAGGCCCGGCCAGGATTCGAACCTGGCTAAGGTAGGTCTTGCACGACCTTTGCGTTGCCGCTCCGCCACCGGGCCGGGACGGACGATAGCGTCCGAGTGATTGCTTTCAAGTTAGCGAGCCGCACATCGCGAATGATTAACCATATCGCAGCACCATATTTGGACTCGTCGTTAACGCGGAACTGCCACGAATGTCATGCGCGTCTGCAGGTGTCCGATATTGTCCGGCTGCCGCTCCGCGCTGAAGCCGGCTGCTTCAAGTTTTTTGCGCATGTCGGTTTCGCTGTAGCGTGAAAGCCCGGCATCCTTGCGCAGCCTCGAATAGTCCGAGAACGCGGTGCGAAACAATCCACGAAGGGCTGCCAGAAAAAATCCGTCGCGCCAGCCGAATTGCAGTAGGGCCAGCGCGTCCTTCCAGGCCGGCGTATTCGGCTGCACCACGTCGCCAATCACAAGCTTTCCGTCGTGAACCAGCAACCGGCGAAACAGCTTCAGCAAATCGTCGAGTTGCGCGGGCGAGAGATATTGCGACACCGAATGCAGGATCACGACCTCGAAAGTACCGTCCGCCAATGCCGCGGTTTCCTCCGGCGACAACATCGTGATGTATCGCTCGTGCTTGACGCGCCGCATAACCGCTTCGCGCAGGTTCGGTGCGGCCTCGCAAAGCGTCAGCGCTTCGATCTCTCGCACCAGGCGTTCGGCATAAGCGGCTTCGCCGCAGCCATAATCGAGCACGCGATCGCTGCGCTCGACATACCGGAGCATACCGTCGCCGGTGACGATCGCATGCACCTCGCGGTGGCGCGCGTTGACATAGATCGCGTGGTCGGAATCGAAGAAGGAAATCCAGTCGGACATGCGGTGTTATAGCGCGGCCTCGGGATCGGCCGCTACCGGGGGATCTATTTTCGCCGGGTATCGGTCACCAGGCCTTTCATCTGGACGACTTCGAGGTCCTTGGTCTGAACGCGGTGCAATTGGCGAAGCGCGTCCATGTTCCAGCGCGGATCGGGCGCTCCGCTGATGAAATTGTCGGTGCCGTTATCGGCAAGGATCATTCCGTATTTCTTCAAGGCCTGCAAAATCACGCGGGCTTCCGGGGAGAATCCGGACAGATCGTAATCGGGCCGCAGGCGCACGCGCATGTCCATCGGCGGCAGATCGTCGTCGTGCGATGGGCTGGCCCAGTGACTTGCCGGCGGCACATAGGCTCTGCGGGTCTTCGCCGCGGTAAAGCGCACGGCATGGTCGAGCGATCGTTTTCCGACCACTTCGTCATAGCGCACGAGACCGGGCAGGATCGGCAGGCCCGCAGCGTCGGCAGAGGTCCAGCCCTCGGGCCGGACCTGGTTTTGCTCCAGATCCCATTTCGCACCGCTGCCAGCCTTCCAGCCGCCCTTGCCATCCGGGAAGGCATTGAAGAGCTCATAGAGCGTCCAGCTATCGCGATCGAGAACCAGCACGTGGCGGTCGCCATCGCCCTTTGGCCCGCCTTCGATCGGCGGATCGCGCGGGATCGGATAGGGGCCGGGATCGCTCTCGTCGGCCGCCTCGGTGAACGTAATTGGCACTTTCGGCTGCGATTTCGAGACCACCACATAGGGGATGCCGATCGGGGCACCCTCATAGACCGTGCCGAAATCCGCATGCAGCGGTTTGTTCAACCCGATGCGCGCGAGAATGCGCTGCGAATTCGGATCGAGCGGTTCGCGCGAAACATCCTTGTGCCAGGGACTGTCGTTCGGGAGCAGACGTCTCCCGCCGAGATCGGCATTCGGTCCGAGCGGAAGGCTCGGGTCCTGGGCATGGGCAGTAACGGCGAGCAGCGTTCCGGCGAGAGCGACGATGGCGAGCGATTTCATTTTCATTTCCAGACGTGAACCGTGGGGTAAGAAAAACATGGAACCGGCTTTTCGTGTTCGCGCGCAGTGCGCGACCAATACGCGCGGAGATGCCGAAGATTCCGTTCAGCGATGCCGCGAGATCAGCGGGTTCACGAAATTCAGGAGGTATGCGAGCATCGACCAGCCCGGATCGTAGATGCTGATGGCAACCGACAGGAGAGCGCTTGCAATCAGGAGCCAGAGCGCCCGCGTGCCGTCGTCCAGCCCTTTGGTGTTCCAGCCATCGCGCTCCGCAATCATATTGAGGCGGATCGATACCAGAGCGCTGAGCGCCATATTGGCGGCATAGATCCATACCGACAGGGCGTAGTCGTCAAAGCGGCCGATCATCATCGTGGAGAACGGCATGCAGGTGATGAGGAAGAGATGCAGCAGCGTCCAGCGCGCGAATTGCTCGCTCACGGTATCGCGGTCGGCGGCGAGCTTGCTGTTGCCGATCCATCGCATACCGACGACGAAGAAGGTGATCAGGTAGACCAGGAATTTGGACTTCAGCTCCAGGACTGCGCGAAATAATTCCGCGGGGTTTGAAGGCGAGAAGCTTTCCGGCAGCCGGATGTCGATCACGAGCAGCGTCATCGCAACGCCGAACATGGCGTCGGCGAGTGCATCGAGCCTGGTTTTGGAAACCGAGCCTGCGTCCTGCGGCAAGGCCTGCCCCTGATAAAAGACGGCTCAGGCCGCCTTGCGCTGCCTGTGCTCGCGCATCATTTCGACGAAGCGTTTGAAGAGATAATGCGAGTCGCGGGGGCCGGGCGAGGCCTCCGGGTGATATTGCACCGAGAAAACCGGCTTGTCCTTCAGCGCGATGCCGCAATTGCTTCCATCGAACAGCGACACATGCGTCTGCTCGACATTGCCGGGCAGCGAGTCCTTGTCGACCGCGAAGCCGTGATTCATCGAGGTGATTTCGACCTTGCCGGTCGTGAGGTCCTTCACCGGATGATTGGCGCCGTGATGGCCCTGATGCATCTTCATGGTGCGGCCGCCGAGCGCGATGCCGAGCATCTGATGGCCGAGACAGATGCCGAATGTCGGCACGCTGTTGTCGATCATGCTGCGGATCACTGGCACCGCGTATTTGCCGGTTTCCGCCGGATCGCCGGGGCCGTTCGACAGGAATACTCCGTCCGGCTTCAGCGCGATGATGTCTTCGGCCGAAGTCGTCGCCGGCACCACCGTAACCTTGCAGCCGCTCGCCGCCAGCAGCCGCAGGATATTGCGCTTCACGCCGTAATCGATCGCGACCACATGGAAATCCGGTTTTCCGGCGCGCGGATATCCCTCATTCCAGATCCATTCGCCCTCGTCCCAGGTGAAGCGCTGCGCGCTCGTCACCATCGGCACGAGGTCCATGCCGACAAGACCCGGCCATTCGCGCGCTTCTTTCTTCAGCGCTTCGAGATCGAATTTGCCGGAAGCCTCGTGCGCGATCACGGCATTGGGCATGCCCTTCTCTCGAATGAGTGCAGTCAGGGCGCGGGTGTCGATGCCGGAGAGCCCGACGATGCCGCGGCTCTTGAGCCACTGATCGAGATGGCGCGTGGTGCGGTAGTTGGAGGGATTGGTGATCGCGCCCTGCAGGATCACCCCGCGCGCGCCCGGCGTGGCCGCCATGTTGACGGTTTCGATGTCTTCTTCGTTGGTGCCGACATTGCCGATATGCGGGAAGGTGAAGGTGATGATCTGCCCGGCGTAGGAGGGATCGGTGAGGATTTCCTCGTAACCCGTCATCGCGGTATTGAAGCAGACCTCGCCGACGGCGGAGCCGGTGGCGCCGAAGCCAAAGCCCTCGAGTATGGTGCCATCGGCCAGCACGAGGAGGGCGGTGGCCTGTGGTTCGGTCCAGCCGGAATCGGATATTTTTGGGTTCATAAACCGCCTAGATAGTCGGATGAACGGGAATTGCCAAGGATGACGGCGGCATTTGTCTACATCGCTGCGGCGATTGCCGAAATTGTGGGTTGCTTCGCGTTCTGGGCCGTCCTGAGGCTGGGCAAGCCGGTCTTCTGGCTGGTTCCGGGGTGGCGTCGCTCGTGCTGTTCGCCTGGTTGCTGACGCTGGTGGAGGCCGCCTTCGCGGGCCGCGCCTATGCCGCCTATGGCGGGATCTACGTTGCGGCTTCGCTCGGCTGGCTGTGGGCAATCGAAGGCACGAGGCCCGACCGCTGGGACATAACCGGAGCCCTGATCTGCGTGATCGGCGCCGGGATCATTCTGTTCGGGCCGCGTTCGTTGCCGGCCTGACTTTGTAGCGCTTCAAAACACCCTTCGCCGCTTTGGCCCGCTGTGCCAATGCGCCACTTGCGGAGCACTTGGCCGAAGAGTCACCATTGCCTCGTCAGTGAAACGTGAGGATGGGACATGCGGATATTGTTGAGCACGCTGCTGGTCGGTGTGGCGCTCACACTGGGTGGCTGTTTCGAAGGGCCGAAGGGCGACAAGGGCGATGCCGGAATAGCCGGCGTGGCCGGGCCTGCCGGAAAAGATGGAACCGCGGGCAAGGATGGCGCCGCAGGCAAGGACGGAGCGGCCGGCAAGGATGGCGCGTCAGGCAAAGATGGCGCAGCCGGCAAGGACGGGGTTGCGGGCAAGGACGGTGCAACGATCCGGACCGTTCGCCATGCCTGCTCCGGCGGCAATTGCAGCCATTCCTGCGACAAGGGCGAAGTTGTCGTGAACGCGCTCTGCGTCGGCAGCGGCGGAGCGGCGCAATTCAAGAGCGATGCCGATACCCTGGTCGCGACCTGTGGTGGCACCGAAGCCGTCACCATGCAGCTTTATTGCCTGAAGCCTTGACGATCTGAGCATGGGCGGTGCATGCAGGCGACCTGCGGCACCGCCTTTGCGGCGCGCTGCCGCCAGTGGAGAGTCACCGTGCTGCGCGACGACATCAACAACTCCCTGAAAGAGGCAATGAAGGCGAAAGACGAGCGCCGTGTCTCGACGCTGCGACTGGTCAATTCCACCTTCAAGAATGCCGATATCGAGGCGCGCGGGACGGGCAAGACCCTGTCGGAAGCGGACCTGCTTCCGGTGCTGCAGAAGATGATCAAGCAGCGCCAGGAATCGAAGGAATTGTACGAGAAGGGCGGCCGTCCCGAACTCGCGCAGCAGGAAGCCGACGAGATCGCGATCATCTCCGCCTATCTTCCGAAGCAGATGTCGGAAGCCGAAATGTCGGCCGCGATCGACGCCGCGATCAAGGAAACCGGCGCGGCTTCGATGAAGGACATGGGCAAGGTGATAGGCGCGCTGAAGGCGAAGTTCGCGGGGCAAATGGATTTCGCCAAAGCCAGCGGGCTCGTGAAGGGCAAGCTCGGCGGCTAGCGCTTATTCTCCGCCGCCGTCGTGGGACGGTCGCATCGACAGAACTCTTTTGCCATTTCGTGCGCAACGCCGCGGGTCGCTCGGGATAGCGCTCGTCAAGAAACTCCATGGCGACAACCCGATCCGTCCGAAAATGGCGAAAGTCGCGGCGCAATTCGCACCATGCGATCAGCATTCGCGTGGTGTCGAGATAGCCGATGGTAATCGGCCACACTTTACGGTGCGACTCGCGACCATGTTCGTCGCTGTAATGCAGCGCGATCTTGCGACCGTTCAGTATCTGCGCGCGCAGCATGGGCATGTCGAGCGCATCGGCTACCACGTTCCACGCCGGCGGCGTGCGGCTCACGGGTTCGAGCACATGAGGTCTCAGCCGTTCCGGCACTGACGCTGCGATCTTGGCAATCAGATCTTCCGCCGCTTTGGCCAAAGCTGGATCGGCGCGGCGGGCGACCCACTGCGCCCCCAGCACTGCCGCTTCTATCTCGTCGGGCGTCAGCATGAGTGGCGGCAGATCGAAGCCGGCATCCAGCACATAGCCAATCCCGGCTTCGCCACGGATCGGCACGCGCTGGCCCATCAGGTCGGCGATGTCGCGATAAATCGTACGTTTGGAGGTTTCGAGTTCGGCGCCGAACTGATCGGCGGTCACCGGCCGGCGCGACCGTCTCAGCACCTGGATTATCTGGAACAGCCGGTCGGCGCGTCTCATCCCGTTTATCTAAAGGTTCGCTGCTGACACCATGTTGTCAGCAGGATGTCAGTAGGACGGGATCTCAGCAAGGAGAGACCGAATGCGCCAGACTTCACAAATTACGCTTTATGCCTTCGGCGAAGGCTTCGATTTGCCGGAAATCAGCCCCTACTGCACTAAGGCCGAGATTCACCTGATGATGGCCGGCCTGCGCTATCGCAAGGAAAAGGCGATGCCCGACGCCTCTCCCAAAGGGCAACTGCCTTTCATCGTCGATGACGGTGAGAAAATCGCCGATTTCGACCTTCATTCGCGCCCATATCGAGGCGAAATACGGTTTTGATTTCGATGCCGGACTGGATGCGAGCGCTCGCGCGCAAGCGTGGGCCATTGAACGGATGCTGGAAAACCATTTCGGTTTCGCCAGCGGTTATTTTCGATGGCTCGATCCAGTCAATTTCGCCAACGGCCCCGCCCATTTCTTCGATCATGCACCGGAAGCGATCCGAGACTCATTGTGTCGCGACGTGCAGGCGCGGGTGGCGGACAACATGAAAGCGGTCGGCATTGCGCGGCATGCGCCGGACGACATTGCGCGTCTCGGCGAGCGGTCGCTGATGGCACTGTCAGTTCTGCTGGGCGACAAGGCTTATCTGTTCGGCGACAGGCCGTGTGGGACGGATGCAACGGCCTTTGCAATGCTCGCGGCCGTGCTGACGCCATTCTTTGAATCTCCGCTGCGCTGCCGGGCAGAGACCTGCGGCAATCTTGTCGGCTATACGGATCGTCTGATGCACCGATATTATCCGACCTTTCCCTGGAAGTCGGCTATCGCCGCATAGTTGAGCGGCAAAGGCGTGTCCGGCGCTGCGGCGTGTGACTAATGCTCTTTCACCGCGGCGCCGAGCTTTCGCAGCAGCAGCGCGCGATTTGCCGTGGTCTGCATCCGGCAATAGGCCGCATCGCCCGGCATCGTTCCGGGATCGATCTTGTCGAAGACCGGGCATAGCGCATCGCGCTGCTGCGCCCACGCCTTCTCCGACTCAGCCAGCGCCTTGCTGATTTCCTTGAATCCGCCGGCTCGTACGCGCTTGGCTGCGGCTTCCGTCAACGCATTCCACACCAGTAATTCGCGCTGCGCGCAGCCTTTGGACTTGGCGACGTCGTTCTCGGCCTTGCGGGTGCAGGCATCGGCCACCAGCCCGATGCAGCCGGTGCCGACATCGTCGTTGGTATCCGCGCTTTTCAGGCAATCGGAAATGACCTTCATGTCGGCCGCGGCGGGCTGCTGGGCATTCGCCGAGTGTGGTATCGCAAGGACCGATATCAAAAATACCAGACGCCTCATCAATTGACCCTTCCTGCGGTAAGGCCGACAATTGAAGCGATTGTAGAAAGTCCGGGATGATTTATCCATGCCATCGCTAAGCCTTGAGGACGAGCTCGAAGCCCTGCGGCGCGAGTTGTCGCAGATTCCGGTCATTGAGGAAGCGGAGGCCGCTCCCGATGACGCCGGCGCGCGTTCCGAAATCGAAAAGATGCTGGGAGAGTTGCAGAAAAAGTTCGGCGAAGCCTCCGACGATGCCGAGGATATTATCGCCGCGCATCCTTTCGCGTCGGTCGCGGCCGCCTTTCTGCTCGGAATTCTGGTTGCCAATTTCATGTCGCGAGGACGATGACGATGGACCGCTTCATCAACAATCTGCGTGTGCTCTGGCGGACGGAACGGGCCATCGCCGACATCAAGTTGCGGCATGCGCTCGCACGGTCGGGTCTCAACGTCGCCGCTGCCGTGCTCGCGCTGATCGCGCTTCTGATGTTCGAGGTCGCTGCCTTTTTTGCGCTGCGCGATTTATGGAGCACGACCATAGCGGCGCTGGTTCTCGGGGGCGTAAATCTCGGGATTGCCGGAATATTGTTGCTGATCGCCGATCGAAAAAAGCCGGGACGCGAACTCGACCTCGCCAACGAGATTCATCGCCACACGATGGATGCGCTGCAGGCCGATGCGCGGCTTCTGCAGGCGGATATCGCGTCTGTTGGACAGGCGCTAAAACATCCCCTCGACAGCGCGCTGCCGCTGATCGTGCCGCTCGCGACCATTCTTATGAATGCGTTGAAGAAGAAGACCGAGCCGAAATAGGCAGTCTTCCGGAAGCAGCCCTACGCAAGCAATCTTGGGCAATCAGTCGATTTTGGGCTCGGGGTATCCCTTGTAGCGCTCGATCGCGTCGATCACGAGCTTCTCGGCGCCATCGGCGTCGAGCCAGTTCACGATCGTGACCCACTTGCCCTTTTCGAGATCCTTGTAGTGCTGAAAGAAATGCGCGATCTGCTCGCACATGATGGCGGGCAGATCGCGATAGCTCTGCACGCCGGCATAGAACGGATGCAGGGAATCGACCGGCACCGCGAGTATCTTCTCGTCGCCGCCGGCTTCGTCTTCCATCACAAGCGCGCCGACCGGCCGGCAGCGGATGACGGCGCCAGGCACCACCGGTACCTGGCTTGCGACCAGCACGTCGCAGGGGTCGCCATCGGCAGAAAGCGTGTGCGGGATGAAGCCGTAATTGCCGGGATAGAACATCGCGGTGTGCAGGAAGCGATCGACGAACAGCGCACCGGAATCCTTGTCGATCTCGTATTTCACCGGCACGCCGCCGAGCGGGATCTCGATCACCGCATGGATGTCCTTCGGCGGATTGCGTCCCGATGTGATGCGCGCGATGTCCATGCGGTGGCTCCAACTGAATCGAGCCGGCAGCCTACATCAATTCGGGACGGGAAGTTTGACGGGCTCGTGCCCCGTTACTTCAGGGCTTCCGCCAGCGCCGCATAGTCGCCTGCGTAATAGGAAACGTTGTGCCGCGGCCGCTTGCCCATGAAGTCGGCGACCTTGCGCGCGTGCGCGCCGTCACCAAACAGAATGATGCGCCGATTGAAGTCGTCTTCGGGCAGTGCCATTTTCGCCTTGCCGGATACGATGTCGTCCGCCGGGGCGTGGATGGCTCCAGGCAGCGTGCCTGTCGCGAATTCCGCGCCGCTCCGGACATCGAAGAATATTGCCGTCCGGTCGATGCCGAACACGCGTTTCACGCCGGCGAGTTCGACTGCCACCGGGCCGCCAAGCGCGCGCCATACCGGAATTCCAAGTTGATAGCGCCGCACGTTGCTGAATCCGGAATCCTTCAATTGCTCACCCAGCCGCCGGCTCGCCTGGCAATAGGGTCCGTTGCAGTACAAAACCAGCGCCTTCGCCTTGTCGCCGCTGACCAGTGTCGTCACCGCCGCAATCTGTTCGGATGGCGCGGCCGCGAGACTGACGGCGCCTGGAATATGTCCGGCATCGAACTCGGCACGCGATCGCGTATCGAGAACGATCGCGCTCCGGTCAGCTAGAATCTGGCGCATCTGTTCGGTCGAGACTTCTGCGGTCTTGCCGGCTTCGCCCAATGTCGCTTGAAAAATGTTCGGCGTTTCCGCGCGCAACGGGACCGGGCAGAGTGCGAGCGCAACGGCTACTGCGAATGAGAGCCAAGACGAGAGCGAAGACGTGCCGGTCATCCATGCCTCCTGTTGCGAGCGCCAGGGCGCGGCTTTCGCACACCAGACCTGCATCCGTTTTCAAAATCCAGGAGGATTGGCTGAGGGCAGCGCGCAGTTTTTTCGCGCGCCGTTTTGGCTCACACGGGATGAGCGAGTGGCCCGAGCGCGTCCGTCACGATCGACAACGACGAGCGGATTGCGCTGATCAGTCCCTCGGTATTCCGGAACGGACCGCGCTGCTGCGAAGTCGTCAGATACAAGGTCCGCCGGATCGAGGGCTCAACGATCTGGCGGGCATCCAGCTTTCCGTCGCGCACTTCATCGATGACGGAAAAATAAGGCAGCACGCTTGCCGCGGCGCCGCGGCTGACGAGGTTCTTCATCGCCGAAATCGAGCGCACCTCGTAGGCGATCGACAATTCCCGCTTCATGTCGCGCGCTGCCTTCGCAACGGCGGTGCGCACGGTGTCGCCTTCCTCGGGCATCGCGAGCTTGTGGTTTAGCACTTCGGAAAACGAAATCGGCCGGCGCATGGGACCTTGCGGAAGCGTCACCAGGACGAGGTCGTCCTGCAGGATCGGGATGCGGGAAAATTGCGGCAGGTCCGGCACATCGTAGCAGAGGATGAAGTCGGCTTCGCCGCGTGTCAGTGTCTCGGCCAGAACATGGCTCATGGCTTCGACGAGGCTGAGCGATACCTGCGGGAGCCGTTCGCGCGCGGTCAGCACGATTTCGGTGCCGACGATCAGCATCAGGGCAGGTGTGATGCCAAGACGGATGGTCTCCGTATTGCCAGACGTGCCGCCCGCCACATCGTTGCGGGTCTGTTCGACCAGTTTCAGGATTTCGAGGGCTCGTTCGCGAAGCAGGCTTCCCGCTTTGGTCGGCTCGACGCCGCGTGAATGTCGAACCAGCAGCGTGACGCCGAGGCTTTCCTCAAGTTGCTTGATCTGCATGCCGAGAGCGGTCTGAGCGACATTCAGATGTTCCGCTGCGCGCGTCATGTTGCCGGTGTCGACGACACTGAGGAAATATTTGAGTTGGCGCAAATTCATGTACGGCCGCAGATTGCCCCGAAGACGATCAGCTTAGGATCGGCGGGCTCACGGCGCACGAGGAAATTCTGCCGCACCAGCCGGACCGCTACGAATGTACCGCGTAACTCTCGTCCCGCAGCCGCTTTGCCTCGACCAAAATCTTGCACATGCGCTGCGCCCAGAAGCGCTGGTCCTGTTCGTTCTCGATCAGGTCGTGGCGGATTTCGATTGCGGTATGCGGCAGCCCGCGCTGCTCGCCATGCACCGGGATCGTATAATCGGTGTCGTCGCTCACCGTGTAAGGCTCGTTGTCGCCGACCGTCAGTTCGTCCTGTTCGCGCAGCAGCCGAAGGATGAAGGCGGCAAAGCGCGAGTCGCGATTGTAAAGCACGCCCGCATCCCAGGGACGTGACACGCCCTTGTAGACCGGCGTGAACGAATGCATCGCGACTAGAAAGGCGGGCAGCTTCTCGCGCTGCCTGCGGTCCAGTTCCTTTGTGATCGCTTCGTGGTAGGGCGAAAAGATTTCGCGCTGCCGCGCCGCGGTCTCGACCGGCGACAGTTTAACATTGCCCGGTACCGGCGTGTTCTCGCTCATCGGTGCGATCGAGCTTTCGGCCTGGAAGGGCCGGTTGCAATCGATCACCAGGCGCGAATAAGGCTGCAGGATCGCTTGCGCATCGAGCTCCTCCGCCATGAAGCGGACCACCGGCTCGATCCCGACATCGAAGGCGATATGCCGGCGCAGTTCGCTTTCGGACACGCCAAGATCGCCGAGTTTTTTGGGGATGCGGCGCCCGGCATGGTCGCTGACCAAGAGGAACGGCGATTTGCCGTCCGGCCGCAGCGTTACCACCGCGGGCGGCTCCTCAGGGGCGAGCAGGGAGGGCTCCGTCATCGCGGCAGCCCGGATATGCCCAAGTTTTGAACAATTGCCGCGGTGGTTTTCATCGAAGCTCTCGAAAGCCTTTGAAATGCAGTCTGATTCGGGTGCTCAATTGAAACTGCCATGATTCTTGCTTCGCTTCGGACCGAAAGACCGACGGAAATGTCATGCCGATCCTGACCATTCATCACAAGACCGAATACCGCTACGCCCGGCCGGTGGCCTTCGGCGAGCATCGCATCATGCTGCGACCCCGCGACGGCCACGATCTGCGGGTACTCGGGGAAGCGCTCACGATCGACCCGAAGCCCGCCTCGGTACAGTGGATCCGCGACGTCTTCGGCAACACCGTCGGCATCGTGAAATTCAATGGCCATTCCGACCGGCTCGTATTCGACAGCAAGGTGAAGGTGGAGCACCGCCCGGTTCATGGCCTCGATCTGTCGCCGGAGGATTACGCCTATCTGCATCCCTTCGCCTACGACGAAGAGGAGATGCCGGATCTCGAACGCTCGATCCGGCGAAGCTTCGAAGACCCGGAGCGCAAGATCGAGCTCTGGGCGCGGCAATTCGTGCAATCGTCAGGCCAGACGCGCACCCAGGATCTGCTCGCCAACATGGCGCATGCGATCAAGCGCGAGTTCGTGTATCGGCGCCGCCATGAAGCGGGGGTGCAAAATCCGATCGAGACTTTGCGCACCGGCATGGGCACCTGCCGCGATTTCGCAGTGTTCATGATGGAGGCTGCGAGGTCGCTGGGTTATGCCGCGCGTTTTGTGTCCGGCTATCTTCATGTGCGCTCAACCGACAGGGATCGCGTCGGCGGCGGCTCCACCCATGCCTGGGTGCAGGTCTATCTGCCGAGCGCGGGCTGGGTCGAGTTCGATCCGACCAACGGCATTGTCGGCAATAGCGATCTCATCCGTGTCGCAATAGCGCGCGAGCCGAGACAGGCGATTCCGATGTGGGGCACTTACACCGGAAGCCCGTCCGACCATCTCGCCATGAAGGTCAACATTCGGGTGGTATCGGAAACGCAGAATTAGGGATGTCGCGATTGTCTGAAGGTCATCCGCTCGTTCCGAAGAAGGCGGAGATCGAGACTGGATTATCGTTTCCGCGGGAATGAACCAAGTTCTGGCGAGCGCATTGAAACGGAACAAACTCCAGAGCATGTCGCCTCCATGAAAATAAAGATCGGCTACGACATCGGCTATGGCGCGGATGTCCCGACGCCCATGGTCATCATGCTGAACGTGCATCCGTCCCGGCAGGGCGATCTCGTGGGCATCGAGCAAATCTCGACTGCGCCTGAGGCGCCGATCACTTATTACCGCGACAGTTTCGGCAATAACTGCGGACGTCTGGTGGCGCCGGCGGGAGGCGTCGTGTTGTCCTGTCGTGCCGTGGTTCGCGATTCCGGTTTGCCGGATGAGGTCGTGCCCACGGCGCAGCAAATACCGATCGAGCAATTGCCGGACGAATGCCTCGTCTATCTGATGGGCTCGCGCTATTGCGAGACCGACAAGCTCACCGATCTCGCCTGGTCGCTATTCAAGGATACCAGGCCCGGCTGGGAGCGCGTGCAGGCGATCTGCGATTACGTGCACAATCATCTGACCTTCGGCTATCACTTCGCGGCGCCTACCAAGAGCGCGCATTCCGTGCATGAAGAGCGGCAGGGCGTCTGCCGCGACTTCGCGCATCTCGCGGTCACGCTCTGCCGCTGCATGAATATCCCGACCCGCTATTGCACCGGCTATCTCGGCGACATCGGCGTGCCGCCGGAAGACTTCTCCGATGGATTTTTCGGCCTGGTTCGAGGTCTATCTTTCGGGCAGCTGGTACACGTTCGATGCCCGCCACAACACCCCGCGCATCGGCCGCATTCTGGTCGGCCGCGGCCGCGATGCCGCCGACGTGCCGCTTTCCAATTCCTTCGGCCGAACGACGCTGACCAAGTTCGTGGTCTACACGGACGAAATCGCTGACGAGTGAATTTTCCGCTGTAGCGATGCGCGCCCTCCTAATCTGCTGATTTCCCGATCCAAATAGCGCCGAACGCAGCTTCGCTTGACGCGAACTGCGGTCGGTGCTTTATCGTGTCAACCAACAATGCGAAAAAATTTTCGCAATCCGAAAAACCGGGAAAGAGGCGAGTTTCGTGGGCGGTCCAGGACGCAAAGCGGTCAAGGCTCAGCGCGCGAGCGAGGGACCTGCGCCGTCGAAGGACGAGCGCAATTCCGTGCAGTCGCTCGCAAAGGGCTTCCGAATTCTCGAAAGCTTTTCGAGCGGCGCGGAGGAAATGACGCTGAGCGAGATCGCTGATGTCGCCAACCTCGATCCCGGCACGACCTTCCGAATGCTCAATACGCTCGTTGCGCTTGGCTATGTCGCGCGCGTTCCCGAGAGCAAGCGCTTTGCATTGACCCTGAAGGTGCTTGATCTTGGCTTCCACGCCATCGGTCGCCGTGATCTGCGTGCAATGGTGCGCCCGACCTTGCGCTCCCTGGTTGACGAGGTGAGTGAAGCAGCAAGCTTCGGCGTGCTCGAAGGTGGAGATGTGCTCTACATCGAGCGGGTGCGCGCGGGCTTCATCCGGCTCGGTGTCGATATCCGGATTGGTACGCGGATTCCGGCAAGTGTCAGCTCGATCGGTCAGGCCATTCTGGCATTCCTTCCACAGGCAAGCCTGAAGTCGACCCTCGACGCACAACCCACAGCCGACAATTTCATCGTGCCCGCGACCACGCGAGCGCGCCTGATGCCCAGGCTCGATCGCATCCGCAAAGACGGCTTCGTTCTCGAAGACTCCGCCATCACGGCCGGTCTTCGCATCCTCGCGACGCCGGTGCTCGATCCGGACGGATTCGCGCTCGGTGCCATCAGCATCGCGGCGCCCGCAGTTCGCATCTCGGCTGACGATCTGCGCAAGCGCGCGCTGGAGCCGCTGCGCGTCGCAGCCCGCAATATCGCCCGCGCAGTGGAGGCGGGCGGTACCACAGCCTCATCGTGAACCCAAAGCATAGAAAGGGAGAGACATCATGGCCTGGGAATACCGCGGCATTCTGCCGGCAATGCAATTGCCGTTCGACGACAAGCTAAACATCGACGAAACCGAGTTGCGCCGCTTCACCAAGTGGCTCGCCAGCCACAAGGGCATCGGCGGTCTCGTTACCAACGGCCATACCGGCGAAGTCTTCGCGCTCAGCGCCAAACAGCGCGCCGAAGCCACGCGCATCGTCGCTGACGAGGTCAAGGGCAAGCTGCCGGTGGTCTCCGGCATCTGTTGCGAAGGCTTGAATGAGGCGGTCGAGCACGCGGTGATGGCACGCGAGGCCGGCGCCAGCGGCCTTCTGTTGATGCCGCCGCATCAGTGGCTGCGCTTCGGCATGAAGCAGCCGGAAAATGTCGTCGATCACTTCACCGCAGTCGGCAAGGGCTCGGGCCTCGACATCATCGTGCACATCTATCCGTCGTCCACGCGCGCCTCATATAATTTCGAGACGCTGGCGGCGCTTGCCAAGTTGCCCTGGGTCAAATGCATGAAGGTCGGCACCCGCGATATGAACAAATATGCGCGCGATCTGCGCGTCATCAAGCAGGCGGATCCCTCGGTCACCGTGCTGACCTGTCATGACGAATATCTGCTGCCGTCGATGGTGCAGGGCGTCGATGGCGCGCTGGTCGGCTTCGCGTCCTTCATTCCGCAGATGATCGTCGATCTCTATGCCGCGGTGCAGGCGGGTGATCTGAAGACAGCAATGGATCTGCAGGGCCGCATCAATCCGCTGAAGGACGTGGTCTATGGCGGCGGTGAGCCGACCGGCGAAGCACATGCGCGCATGAAGATGGCGATGTATCTTGCCGGCATCATCAAGTCGCCCGCGGTGCAGCCGCCGACCAACCTGCCGACCGGCACCGAGCTGCAGGCGATCAAGGACGCGGTGCGCAATGCCGGCCTGATGCAGCGGGAAGCTGCATAACGCAGCAACAACTATCGGACGAGCGGGACAACCCGCTCGTCCGCACAAAACAAAAATCGACAGCAACAGAACGCGTCCAGGGAGGATGCCACGATGATGAAACGCCGGGACTTCATCGCCTCGACAGTCGCACTGGCCGGCAGCAGGTTGCCGGCCTTCGGACAAAGCGCGCCGAGCGCTTTCCCCAATCGCAATATCAAGATGGTGGTGCCGTTCGCGGCCGGCGGCGGCGTCGATGTGTTCGCGCGGTTGCTTGCAGAACGGTTGAAGGAACAGACTGGCACCAATATCATCGTTGAAAATCGCGGCGGCGCGAATGGCACGTTGGGCGGCATGGCGGTCAGGCAAGCCGATCCCGATGGCACGACGGTTTTGTTCTCGGCCGCAACGCATCTGATGGCGCAGCATGTGATGAAAAGCGCGCCTTACGATCCGATCGCCGAATTCACCGCGATCGCACGGGTCGGCGAAGCGCCGATGCTTTTGGTCATGGCGCCGAAGCTGCCGCAGTCCACGATCGTCGACGTAGTTGCGGATGCGCGCAAGCAGCCAGACAAGTGGATTTTCGCCACCGCCGCGCTAGGCGCGCCGGGCCATCTGGCGACCATTCTGTTCAACAAGCTGTCCGGTCTCAATCTCACCATCGCGCCCTATCGCGGCACGGCGCCCGGTCTCACCGATGTCGCGGCCGGCCATGTGCAACTCATGATCGATCCGATCCTCGCGCTGTTGCCGATGGCGCAAGGCGGCAATGTGAAGGCGCTGGCGGTCACCTCGGCCAAGCGCAGCGCGCTCGCGCCCGACATCCCGACCGCGGCGGAAAGCGGTATGCCGGGGCTCGAACACGCGACCTGGTATGGCGTCTGGGGTCCAAAAGGCATTCCCGATTCCACGGTCAACGCCCTGAACGAGGCCATCAACTCCGCCATCAAGTCGCTGGCGACCGACGGACGGCTTACGAAGCTCGGCATCGAACCGGTGGTGGAAACACCAGCCGCGTTCGCCGAATTCTCGAAAAAGGACCTCGCCCGCAACGCCGATCTCCTGAAGACTGCCAATTTCCAGCCGGTGTGAGCGGGCGGCGCTTGGCACGGCTGTGAATTGCGGTGGATAAGCGAGAGAAGCGCTGAAATAACTGCGGAATCCGGGGCTTTCCCAAAGCTGTCCGAAATCGGCCGCTATCATCGCGCTTCCGATTCGCTATAGCCATCCAATGCGCTTTTCGCCCCAGTTCCTCGAAGACCTTCGCGACCGCCTCCCGGTGTCGGAGGTGGTCGGTCGGCGCGTGAAGCTGAAGAAGGCCGGGCGCGAGTGGCGCGGGCTGTCGCCCTTCAATCAGGAAAAGACGCCGTCGTTTTTCGTCAATGACCAGAAGCAGGCCTGGTTCGATTTCTCCTCCGGCAAAAACGGCTCGATCTTCGATTTCATCATGATGACGGAGGGCGTCGGCTTTCCGGAAGCGGTCGAGCGGCTCGCCATCATGGCCGGCGTGCCGATGCCGAAAGTCTCGCGCGAGGACGAAGCGCGCGAGCAGAAGCGCAAGACGCTGCATGAAGTCGTGGAGCTTGCCTCAAAATTTTTCGAAAGCACCTTGCAGTCGCGAGCGGGAGCGAAGGCGCGCGGCTATCTCGCCGATCGCGGGCTCGGTCCCGAGACGCAATTGCGCTTCCGCATGGGATACGCGCCGCCTGACCGCTTCGCGCTGAAGGAGCATCTCGGCAAGCTCGGCGTTCCGGTGGAGGACATGATCGAGGCCGAGCTTCTGATCCACGGTGACGACATCGCCGTGCCGTATGATCGCTTCCGCGACCGCGTGATGTTCCCGATCCCGGACTGGCGCGGCCGGCTGATCGCGTTTGGCGGCCGCGCGCTCGATAAAGATGCGCCGGCGAAATACCTCAATTCGCCGGAGAGCACGCTCTTCCACAAAGGCTCGATCCTGTTCAATGGCGCCAATGCCCGCAAGGCAGTGCATGACGGCAAGGCGCTGATCGTGGTCGAGGGCTATGTCGATGTGATCGCGATGGTGATCGCGGGCTTCGAGGGCGCCGTTGCGGCGATGGGCACCGCGCTCACCGAAGAACAGCTCGGTCTTCTGTGGCGCATCGCCGACGAGCCGATCCTGTGTTTCGACGGCGACAAGGCCGGACGCAGGGCCGCCTATCGCGCGGTCGACCTCGCGTTGCCGAAGTTGCAGGCCGGCAAGAGCCTTTCGTTTGCCTTGCTTCCGGAAGGGCAGGACCCCGACGATTTGATCCGGTCGGGTGGACGCGGCGCGATGGACGAGGTGCTGAAGAGCGCGCGTCCGCTCGCCGAAATCCTGTGGATGCGCGAGACAGAAGCCACTGCCTTCGACACGCCGGAGCGGCGCGCGGCGCTGGAAGCGCGGCTTTCCGAGATTACCGGCACTATCGGCCACGAAGCAGTGCGGAAATATTACCGGCAGGATTTCGAGGCGCGCGTGCGCTCCCTGTTCATGCCGGCCCAGCAGCAAGGCGGTTTCCAGCGCGGCGGCCGCTTTGAATCGAAAGGCTCTCGCAATGACTGGCGCAACAACCAGCGCAAATCCCGCGAACCCTTCGCGCCGTTATCGCCACGCCTTGGCCAGAGCCAGATCATCCGCGGCAACAAGAGCGCGATGCCCTCGCGCGAGGCGCTGATCCTGCTCGCGGTGATCGAGCATCCCTGGCTTTTGGAGACGCATCTGGAGGAATTCGCCGAAATCGAGCTGATCCATCCGGACGCCGACCGGCTGCGCCGGGGCGTCCTGGAAACGGCTTCCGGCGAGGTTCCGATCGACGCGGAGAAATTGCAGCGAGACCTCGTAGAAAAGGGCCTGGAGAGCCTGATTTTGCGGGTCCGTGCCGCGATTACGCACACTTCGGACTGGCCAGCCCGGCCGGGCGCGGGCGAGACCGACGTTTCGCATTGGTGGACCCACATCGTTACCTTGCATCGCAAGGCGCGCACGTTAAATAAGGAGCTCAAGGACGCAGAGCGCGCGCTCGGAGACGATCCGAGTGAGGCCAATCTGGCCTGGATCCGGGACGTTCAGAGCAGACTCGCGGCACTCGAAGGGACCGAGGCGCTGATCGAGGGCTTTGGGGCGTCTTCGGGCCGTGGTGGTCGGGGAGTTTGACCCGGTATCCGGGCCAAGTGCAGGGATAAAAGAATTGCCCCGTTTTTCGGGGCTTTTTTGGCGAATGAAGGGCTCTTCAGAGGGTTAATCCCCACTTAAGACCCCGCAGCGACAGTCGGTGTGGTGATTTCGGCAACCCCCGGCGAGGGGACTAAGAGTAACATCGAGACTCACGCCATAGGGTAGGGGTCCTCGAAACGGCGGGTTTTACCCTGCCGCGGGAGAAAGAGCTTCATGGCGAGCAAGAGCGCGGCCAGCAAGACGGCGGCCAAGGTCAAGAATTCCATCAAGAATACCGTCAGGTCGCTGTTCAAAGGCGCCGCCAGCAAGGTTGCGGCCAAGGAAGCCGCCAAAGCCGCTCCGGCCAAGGAGCCCGTAAAGGAACCCGTGAAAGATACAGTGAAAGAAGCCCCGAAGACCGTCGCGAAGGCACCGGCCAAGGAATCCGCAAAACCTGCTGTCAAGGCTCCCTCGCGTCCGGAGCCTGCCAAGGGCAAGGGCAAGGCTGCCGACAAGGACGTAGCCAAGCTGAAGCCCGGCCAGTCCAAGGAAGACGGCGCCGACAAGGAAAAAGACGGCGAGACCGCGCCGGATACGCCGCTGCCGCTGCTCGATCTGTCGGACGCCGCCGTCCGCAAGATGATCAAGCAGGCCAAGAAGCGCGGCTACATCACTTATGAGCAGCTCAATGCCGTGATGCCCTCCGAGGAGGTCACCTCCGAGCAGATCGAGGACACGCTGTCGATGCTGTCGGAGATGGGCATCAATGTCATCGAGCAGGACGAAGCTGCCGATGGCGAGGAAGGCGAGAAGGAAGAGGACGACGACGACGAGGGCGGCGAACTGGTCGAAGTTACCGCGAAGCCCCTTGCGACCACCGAGAAGAAGGAGCCGTCCGAGCGCACCGACGATCCCGTGCGCATGTATCTGCGCGAAATGGGCTCGGTCGAATTGCTGTCGCGCGAAGGCGAAATCGCGATCGCCAAGCGCATCGAGGCTGGCCGCGAGGCGATGATCGCAGGGCTATGCGAAAGCCCGCTCACCTTCCAGGCCATCATCATCTGGCGCGACGAACTGAACGAAGGAAAAGTGTTCCTTCGCGACATCATCGATCTGGAAGCGACCTATGCCGGTCCGGATGCCAAGATGCCGGCGCCGGTCGGTCCGGACGGCAAGCCGCTGCCCGGCGTGCCCGGCATGTCGAGCTCCGACTTCGCGCAGCCGCAGGCAGCATCGCCGCCGTCCGCACCGATGCAGGCGACGCCGTTCAAGGTGGTGCCGCCCGGAGGCGCCGAGGCCGAGGAGAAGGACCCGGCCGAACTCGCCGCCGAAGCCGACATGGAAGACGACGAGTTCGAGAACTCGATGTCGCTGGCCGCGATCGAAGCCGAACTGAAGCCGAAGGTGCTGGAAACCTTCGACACGGTCGCCAACGAATACAAGAGGCTGCGCAAGCTGCAGGAGCAGGATATCGAGCTGCGCCTGAAGTCGGATTCGCTCTCGCCCTCGCAGGAGCGCAAATACAAGAAGCTGAAGGACGAGATCATCACCGCGGTGAAGTCGCTGCGCCTCAATCAGGCGCGCATCGATTCACTGGTCGATCAGCTCTACGAGATCAACAAGCGCCTCGTCGGTCTTGAAGGCCGCATGATGCGGCTTGCCGAAAGCCACGGCGTCGCGCGCGAAGACTTCCTGAAAAACTATTTCGGCTCGGAGCTCGATCCGCGCTGGCTCAACCGCGTCTCCAAGCTGGCGGCCAAGGGCTGGAAGAACCTGGTCGCCAAGGACAAGGAGAAGGTGAAGACCATCCGCACCGACATCCACGGCCTTGCGAGCGAGACCGGGCTTGAGATCGGCGAATTCCGCAAGATCGTGCATTCGGTGCAGAAGGGCGAGCGCGAGGCGCGCCAGGCCAAGAAGGAAATGGTGGAGGCGAATCTGCGCCTCGTCATCTCGATCGCCAAGAAATACACCAATCGCGGGCTGCAGTTCCTCGATCTCATCCAGGAAGGCAACATCGGGTTGATGAAGGCGGTCGACAAGTTCGAATATCGTAGAGGCTACAAGTTCTCGACCTATGCGACGTGGTGGATCCGGCAGGCGATCACCCGCTCGATCGCCGATCAGGCGCGCACCATCCGCATTCCGGTGCACATGATCGAGACCATCAACAAGATCGTGCGCACCTCGCGCCAGATGCTGAACGAGATCGGCCGCGAGCCCACGCCCGAGGAGCTTGCCGAGAAGCTCGGCATGCCGCTCGAGAAGGTGCGCAAGGTCCTGAAAATCGCCAAGGAGCCGCTGTCGCTCGAAACCCCCATTGGTGATGAGGAAGACTTACATCTCGGCGATTTCATCGAGGACAAGAACGCGATCCTGCCGATCGACGCCGCGATCCAGTCGAACCTGCGCGAGACCACAACCCGCGTGCTGGCTTCGCTGACTCCGAGAGAGGAGCGCGTGCTGCGCATGCGCTTTGGCATCGGCATGAACACCGATCACACGCTGGAAGAAGTCGGCCAGCAATTCTCGGTGACCCGCGAGCGCATCCGTCAGATCGAGGCGAAGGCGCTGCGGAAGCTGAAGCATCCGAGCCGCTCCAGAAAACTGCGAAGTTTTCTGGATAACTAGAAGGCGCGGAAGCTGTGCAGCTTCCTGGATAACTGATCCGAAAAAACCCCGGCGAAAGCCGGGGTTTTTGTTTGTCGCGGCGTTTTGTTTGTCGTGAGTGCGCCGGCAAATCTTCGCGGACGAACGAAGCGCTAGTCTTCCTTGCCGTCGTGGCTGTTTTCGCCGCGACCGAACACGCCGATGTTCGACGACTTCATGCCGCTGACGTCGGTGACTCCCCCGGTGGCTGCGAGCCCGATCTGAAGCAGTTCGCGCACCGCCGCGGCCCGGCTTGGCATCCGATGCTTGAAACGAAAATCGTCAAGCAGGGCCAATTCGTCGGGCGAAAGCATGATTTGAAGGCGCTCTTCGCGCATGTGCGGAGCCATGACCCCCTCCAAGTTAGACAATTGCTCAATTATCTAACTTAGCTTTAGTTCCCGCATTTGCCAAATTATCCACGTTTGAGACAATTACCGTTGTGATTTCAATAACTTAGCTCTTGCGCTCACGACCAATCAGGCCCACGTTCAGGCCATGGAATATCGCGCTTATACAGTCGGCCACGACGGCCACCTTGGTGTCCCGCGGATTTTGGAATGCGCCGACGACGACGAGGCCATCGCAACCGTGAAGGGCTTCCTGAATGGCAAGCCCGTGGAGCTTTGGGAGGGCGCGCGGCTGGTGGTCTGGTGCGAGCGCTTCGACGAACAAATCGTCGTTCTGATGCCCGACCAGCTGCGGAGCGCTTGAACCTCGCAGGTCAGCGCCCGGCGTCGGCGACCAGCACCGGCTTGTCACGATAGAGCGCCGGGAACATCGCCCCGAGATTTTTCACCTTCGGCGCGTCGTTGATGGCGATGTAGCGGTCGAGCGGGTGCTTCGCCGCGTAATCCTGATGATAGGCCTCTGCCGTATAGAACTCCGCGCGCCCGGCGCCGACCAGTGTCACGATCGGACGCGGGAACGCCTTGGCGCCATCGAGCTGCGCGATATAGGCCTTGCTGAATTGCCGCTGCGCGTCGTCCTGCGCGAAAATCTCCGAGCGATATTGCGGCCCGCTGTCGGGGCCCTGCCGGTTCAGTTCGGTCGGGTTGTGCGCGACCGAGAAAAACACCTGCAGGATCTGGCCGAGCGACACGACGGCCGGATCGAACGTCACCTTCACGGCCTCGGCGTGGCGGGTGCGCCCGGCACTGACGGCGCGATAATCGGCATCGGCCTGCGTGCCGCCGGCATAGCCCGACACCGCATTGGTGACGCCGTTGAGATGCTGATAGACTGCCTGGATGCCCCAGAAGCAGCCGCCCGCCAGCACGATCGTTTGCAGCCCTTCGCTGCGTGGCGCCGGCACCGACGGCGCATCGATCCGCATTGCGGTCTCGGCGCGCGCGAACGGCGAGACGCCGAACGCGAAGGCAGCGCCCAAAGCTGCGCCGAGAACGAGGACGGTGTAAATCGGGGCGTTGCGGCGCATGCGGGTTTCCTGGTGCGGGTCTTCTGGTTGCTTGTCCCGTATATACGGACGCGATCCGCCCGCGTTGTGGCGCGGCCTCACACGTCTGCGTGAGGCGGATGGCGTTATGGAACGGGAGTCATGGGAGAAGTCGGCCAGTAATTTTCGGTGATCCGCGAGCGTACTCCGTCAGATTGAGGCGAAGGCCTGGCCTTTACCCCGGGCTTGAACCCGGAGGTGAAGCATCCGTCAAGGTCGGGAAAGGCGGAGCTTTTGGATAACTAGATAGCGAAAGGCCCGCCCGCGCGGCCTTATTTTTTTTGGCTTAATATACAGCTACAAGTTGTCAAAACGCCATGCACATCGCCGCCACTCGCTAGATGATTTGATGCGAAAGGTGCTGCGCAAATTGTAAAAAAGGGAACGCGTAAAAGCGCGTAAAGGTTGGAACAAGGAAATTTTCGGCTGTCTTAGAACTGCGTAATCCTACTGCTCGGCTAGTCGGACAGAAACGAAGGGGACAGTGTTCAGCTGTTTGGGGGAAACATTATGGTATTTAGCGCGCTCAAACAGGCACTCGAATATTTGATGCCTATATCAATAGGCAAAGCACTGGCCATGATCCAGGCCTCGCTGAGTGCGTCCGTTTCGGATGTTTAGTTTAGAGCGGGCATTTGCAGCCACTGATGCTTCAGTAGCTGTGTCAGACGATCGCCTACTCGGCTGCTGGAGGCCGATAGCTCTAGTGATCGAGTGAGCGACGCACCGTGTTGTAATGCTGCCGCCAGCCTTCGATCACAACCTTTGCCTCCTTTAACGTGCAGAAGATCCCGCCCGGCGCTGAGAGCCAATCAGGCTTGAAGTCCGCGCTATTCGCACTTGCCAATGAGTAATATTTTCAGAGGCTTACTTGCACCAATCCGTTTTCCCAGAGGGCTGTGCCGGGTTTTCCCCGTGTCCGCCGGTCACCACTGGTCTCCAACGGCCTCGGCCAATGTCGAAAGGCAATAGCACGTATCGGACCCATTGCCTGGCTGAGGCGGACGCGAAGCTCGGTAGGTCATGCACAAATTGTCGATTGATCGGAAGTCTGAGACGACGACGCATAAGTGCCTCAGCAACTTTCGCCCCCAGCTTTTTCCTCGCAACCTTGCTGCTCTCACAAATGTCTCGGAGAGCTTCGGTTTCAAAGCCCAACTCCAACGCCCCGGACCCCGCGGTGATTCGGCGAATGGTACCACCATATGGAACTCGCTTCAAAGTTGTAGGTTTTTCCTACTTGACATTCTTCGAAATTATGATTATTTTCCTATAACCCTATCCCACAGCAAGGGGCGTCTGATCAACGTCATGAGATGCGGGCAGGGTGCGGTGGCCGCAGCGCGGGCAGGACGTAGCCTGCGCGGCGGAGGCCCAAGCTGTGCCTGACCCGGTCGCCACGTACAGGCGGCCACTGGCCTCGAGGTGCCGCGTCCGGCAAGGGTTCGTCCCTCCCGGATGTAGCGAAGAGCCCGCAGTGGTGGTCAATAAATGTCACGCCACCAGGGGAGGTACGGAGCAAGCCTCAAACACCGCGTGCGGAACGCCGGATATCCGGTCTTCCGTGGTGACTATGCTCGTGTGGACTAACTCAAAATCCCACACGGGGCCGCGGACTGGCTGAAGTCCGGCGTTCCGCACGCCCTTGCGAAAGCGAGGGACCAGGCGGCCAGTGGCTACGGCGTCCCCCGCGCCGCAAATAACAGGGGCGTTTCCGCGCGCCCGCGCGAAGCTTCTAAAGCCACAATTGCCATGCGATAAGGAAAACCGCATTTTTCAGAGGCCATTCATGTCGTCCCGCTCGATCGCAGTCCTGTTCGCCATTCCGTTCGTCAGCCTTGCGCTCGCCGCGCCCGCGCAGGCCGCCAAATGCGGCGGCGATTACAACGCCTTTATCGCCGAATTCTCGCGCGAGGCTTCCTCACGCGGCATCTCGCAAGGGGTGATCGCGGCCGGGCTCGGCAATGTCACCTTCGATCCAGCGGTGCTTGCCTTCGATAGGCGCCAGCGCGGCACCTTCAACAAGACCTTCGAGCAATATGCCGCCACCCGCGTCGGCCCGCAGCGCATCAATCGCGCCAAGCAGATGATGCAGAAAAATGCCGCGCTCTTGCAGCGGGTCGAGCAGCGCTTCGGCGTGCCGAAGGAGCTGGTGGTCGCGATCTGGACCATGGAGACCGACAACGGCGCCGACATGGGCAAGCTGCCGGTGGTGCGCACGCTCGCAACGCTGGCGCATGATTGCCGGCGCACCGAGCTGTTCCAGAAGGAGCTGATGGCGGCGCTGCAGATCGTGCAGCGCGGCGACCTGCCGTTCAAGGATCTGATCGGCGCCTATGCCGGCGAGATCGGGCAGACGCAATTCCTGCCGAGTTCGTACATCAAGTATGGCATCGATTTCGACGGCAACGGCCATGTCGATCTGCGCCATTCGGTGCCGGATGTGCTGGCCTCGACTGCGAATTTGCTCAAGACCAATGGCTGGCAGAACGGCCAGCCGTTCGGCTTGGGGACCGCGAATTTCGACGTGATGCGCGAGTGGAACCGGTCCGAAGTCTATCGGCGGACGCTGCATTATTTCGCGCAGCAATTGGGCGCGCGGGGTTAGCTCACCATTCAATAGGCGCAGGATGTCGAGATCTTCAGCGTGAAGGGGTCGATATCGAACTCGGTTGCAAGGCTGCGCCCGAACTGGCCGAGCCATTGCTCCTGCGCCTTGTAGGCCATCACCTCGCGCTGCGCCGGGCATTCGAAGCGCAATCGCCCGCTATATTGCAGGTGATGCACCATCTCGTGCACCAGCACCGAAAGATCCGCGGGCGTTTTGCCGGTCCAGGTGTCGGCCAGATAGATGGTGCGCTTCTCGGCATCGTAGAGCGCTACGGCCTTGCGGGATTTGTCGTCGGTCTGGGCGAGCGCGGCGGCGACTTCGCGGCGCCGCTCCGGGGTGAAGGCGCGGTAGCGCATATAGGTGATTTCGGCGGCCGGCACCTGTTCGATGATCGGGTGTTCGTAGAGCGCCGGAAGTTCGTAATTCAGCGAAAGCCAAAGCACGATGGCGGTGAGAAGGGGGGTCATGGAATCCTCCAGGATTACCCGCCGGCACTGGGCGTTGGACAATGAGTCAGGTGCAAAAAGGCTAGCCGCTTCGCCCCGCTTCCTCTGTGACGGGCCTCACACAGGCGCCGAATTCCCCTCCGTGACTTTATTCCGCGCTTTTACCGCCGCTTAACCACACTGGGCCATTCTCGCCGGGTTCAGTTTGTGTCGAGTAACGCGTTCCATGACGCTTGCGGCCTATTCTCCGTTGCACGTCAGGATTCCGGCGCGGCGCAACCCCAAAAATCGATGGCGTTTCCTGAAGGCGCTGGCCTTCGGGCTGGTCGCCGTGGCGGTCTTTCTGGTCGCGATCGCGGCTGCCGTGATGGGGACCGGCCGCCTGATGCCGGCTTCGATGGAGACCCGAACCGACCTTCGTTATGTCGGCACCTTCGGTCCGCCGTCGCGGCGGCTCGCCTGGAGCACGCTGTCGGACGAGGTGATGCAGTCGCCGTTCTTTCTGGCGGAAGCAGAGCCGAATGCGGCGCCGGTCGCTGCGCTCGCCGCTTTGCCGGACGCGTCAGACCGACTGGATGACAATTCCGCGGATCGGACAATCACCGGCTCACTCGGCGTGCCGAAAATGGTCACGCTGGAGCGCATTTCGCGCCCTGTGGCAAATGCCCGGCTCGATGCCGACCGTCCGTCGGCGGCGCAGAAGGCAAAGCCGCGGCTCGCCGCGCTGTCGCCTGCGGAAATCGGGATCAAGCCCGATGACGAGGTGCGCCCGAAAACGGCGATTTATGACATCACTGCAAAGTTCGTTTACATGCCGAATGGCGAGCGGCTGGAAGCGCATTCCGGGCTCGGCCGCTTCATGGACGATCCGCGCCATGTGCATCGTAGAATGCACGGCGCAACCCCGCCCAACATTTACCGGCTCAGGTTGCGGGAAGCGCTGTTTCACGGCGTGCGCGCCATTCGCCTGACGCCCGAGAACGAGAAAGAAATGTTCGGCCGCAACGGTATTCTCGCCCACACCTATATGCTTGGGCCGAACGGCCAGTCGAATGGCTGCGTGTCGTTCAAGGATTACAACAAATTCCTGCAGGCCTTCCTGCGCGGCGAGGTCGAGCAGCTGGAGGTCGTCGCGCGCCTCGACAAGCTGCCCACATTCGCTCGCCGCAATATGAAGAGTGCGGCCAATACCCGGTAACGCCGGACCCCGCCAAATCTGATATTGATAAAGTTCGGAAAGCTTGCTTGATCGCAAGCCCTGTAATCGCGTAGGCCGGCACGGCCCCCTGGATTTTGTATGACGGCGCAAACCGATATTGCGAGACGGGTCTACGATCACGCGTGGAAGCTCGACCCGATCATCCGCAGCCTGCTCGATACCGACTTCTACAAGCTGCTGATGCTGCAGATGATCCAGGGGCTTCACCCGGATGTGCAGGCCACGTTCACGCTGGTCAATCGCAATCCGCGCATCCGCCTCGCCGACGAGATCGACGAGATGGAATTGCGCGAGCAGCTCGATCATGCCCGCACCATCCGCCTCGCCAAGAAGGAAATGATCTGGCTTGCCGGCAACACCTTCTATGGCCGCCGGCAGATTTTCGCGCCGGAATTCCTGTCCTGGTTCGAGGATTTTCAGCTTCCGGAATACGAACTGCGCAAGGAGGAGGGGCAGTATATTCTGAATTTCTACGGCCCGTGGACCCACACCACGATGTGGGAAATTCCGGCGCTCGCCATCGTCAACGAATTGCGTTCGCGCGCCGCGCTGAAAGGGCTCGGCCCGTTCGAACTCGACGTCCTGTATGCCCGCGCCAAGGCTAAGCTGTGGTCGAAGATCGAACAGCTTGCCAGATTGCCGGACCTCAAGATCTCCGACTTCGGCACCCGGCGCCGTCACAGCTTTCTATGGCAGCGCTGGTGCGTCGAGGCCTTGAAAGAGCGGCTAGGCGATGCCCTGATCGGCACCAGCAATGTGCTGCTCGCGATGGACAACGATCTCGAAGCCATCGGTACCAATGCGCATGAGTTGCCGATGGTACTCGCCGCGCTCACCGACAGCGACGAACAGCTCAAGCAGTCGCCTTATCGCGTGCTGCAGGAATGGCAGCGTTATTACGGCGGCAATCTGCTGGTCGTGTTGCCGGACGCGTTCGGGACGGCGTCTTTTCTGCGCGAGGCACCCGACTGGGTGGCGGAATGGACTGGCTTTCGCCCGGATTCAGCCCCGCCGATCGAGGGCGGCGAAGAAATCCTCGCCTGGTGGCGCGCCAAGGGCAAAGATCCTCGCGACAAGCTTCTGGTGTTCTCCGACGCGCTGGATGTCGAGACCATCGAGCAGGCCTATCGGCATTTCGAAGGCAAAGTGCGCATGAGCTTCGGCTGGGGCACCAACCTGACCAACGACTTCAAGGATTGTGCGCCCAAGCCGAACACGATGCTGGAGGCGATCTCGCTGGTCTGCAAGGTCACGGAGGCCGACGGCCGGCCGGCGGTGAAGCTCTCGGACAATCTCAACAAGGCGACCGGAAGCCCGGAAGAGATCGCGCGTTACCTGCGAATTTTCGGCAATGACGGCTTGGGGAAACGGGCGGTCGAGATTTAGATCGTCGTTCCGAAAAATGGGAATTGCTTTCGAACAGGAGGCGAAATCTTGGCTGATGACAATACCTGCACGATCCGATTTGTCCGGCCCTCAGCATACGCGGACGTGCTCCGGTCCTATCAGATCTTCATCAACGGAAAGAATGTGGGCTCGCTCGGAAGGAATGACACGCTGGAGCTGAAGGCGCCGGCGGGTTCGCTCACGATCGAAGCCAGTCTGGATTGGGGCCGCAGCAAACCTCTGACGATCGCCGCCGCTCCGAACCAGAAGATCGAGATCGAGGTCAACAATAATTGGGGAGCGCTGCTGTCGCTTTGGGCGGTCACGTTTGGAAAAAACACCTATTTGAAGCTGAGACAGATCTGAGCGGGCGGGCGAGAAAGCTTTGGAGCGGTGCACGGGACGACGCTGATCGCAGGCTTACGTGTTGCCACCGTCGATCTTCGGCCGCGCCGGCACCATCCGGTAAAGAAACGGCAATAACCCGGCAAGCAAAGCGGCCGACAGGCCAAGCGACCAATGGATGCCGATGAATTCGCCTAGCAGGCCGACAGTCAATCCGCTGAAGGCGCGCATTCCGAGCGAAGCCATATTGAACAGGCCGACAACGCGACCACGGCTTTCGAGTGGCGCATTCAACTGGACCAGCGTCTGCGCCATGGCATTGAAGGACAGCTCAAAAAAGCCGGCGGCCAGCAGCATCGCAATTGCGATCGGATAGCTTCTGGTGGCGGCAAACCCGATCAGTGCCGCGCTCCACAAGGTCGCCAGAACGATCGCCGTACCGGCGCGCGCCCGCATCCGGCTCCAGGTCTCCAGCGCCACGCCCGCCAACATCGCGCCCAGAGCGTCGGCGGCGAGCAGCATGCTGTAGGAAAGGCCCGGGTCGCCATGTCCGAGATCGATCGCAAAGCCCGGCATTTGTGCGTGATAGGCGTTGCCGACCAAAAACGAGGTAAGGGCAGCAAGGCAGACCATCGAAATCAGTATCGGCTGCTTGGCGACAATGCGAAGCGTGGCCACGATATCGGCGAAGCCGCGCATTGCAACGCGTGATGCCGCGGCGATCTCCTTCCGCCTCGGCGCAACGAACAGCCATAGCAGCATCGGCAGGTAGAAAATCGTATTGACGATGATCCCTTTCGTCGGTCCAAGCCAAAGCATGATGACGCCGCCGACAGCCGGTCCGACCAGCACGCCGAGATAGCGCGCGGTCGCATTGAGACGAACCGCGCTTTGCAAATGCGCCGGGCCGACAATGTCATAAAGAAGAAGCTGGTTTGGCGTCTGCCACAGCACGCCGGCGCAGCCGTGAACGACCAGCAGCAGCATGGCGCCCCAGATATCGAGCGTGTCGGTGAAGAAAAAGAATCCCCAACCGAGCGAGGCTAGGATGAACAGCAGCATGCCGCACTGGATGATCCTTCGAGAATCGAAGCGGTCCGCAAGCGCGCCTGTTGCAACCGAGAACAGAAGGAACGGCAGCCAATGCGACAGGATCGCAAAGCCGCCAAGCGCAGGTGAATGGAATTTCTGAAACACCATCCAGTAGCTGATGACGTGCTCGATATTGTCGGCCATCATCGCCATGACATAAAAAGCAAATTGCGCTCGATATGCCGGATATGTGAATGCCGCGAACGAGCGATTGTCGCTGGGTACGGGACTGGAGTTCAAAATTTCAACAATGATCCGAGAATGAAGGCGTCACTATAATCGGCGCTGGTGCGTCGCGTTATGTGTTGTCGGAACAGGCGCCGGCCGTTTGCGCATTACGATGGCAGGGGCAGGAAGCAATTCGAGCTGGAAGACGTGCTTTGCTAATCATCGATGCGCGTATGCGAATCGATTTTGCCGTGTGTCCAATAACCCGCGGCCTTGATCCATTCTCGCGGATACTGTCGATCGTTCAGCAGGTAGTTGCGCAGCGCGCGCGCGACGCCGGCCTCGGCAGCGATCCAGATGAAGCCCTCGCCGGTGGAAGGAACCTGTGCCTCCAGAACTGTACGCAGCAGCGCAGCGTCATCGATCTTGCCATCCCGGACACACCAGGCCGGCGTCCACTTGGCTTTGGTCTTGAAGGTTTGTGTTTCTTCAAGGCTTGCGATGGCGACGATGGTGGTGACAGGAACATCCGGCCGCAATTCCTCCACCCGTCGTCCGATGGCCGGGAGCGCGGTCTCGTCGCCGATCAGCAGATACCAGTCGAAGTCGTCCGGAATCACGGCGGAGCCGCGCGGACCACCGATTTCCAATGTGTCGCCAACCTTCGCCGCCACCGCCCAACTGGTCGCGGGGCCCGCCTCGTGCAGGGCAAAGTCGATCACGAGCTTGCCTTGCTCCGTGTCGAAGCTGCGCGGCGTGAAGTCGCGCATGCAGCGGCCGTCTTCGCTGCCTTCGTCGGACTGAAAGAAAAGCTTGATGTGATCGTCGGCCGAGGCGCTGACGAAATCCTTCAGGTCGGTTGTCGTGAAGCTGATCCGCAGCATGCGCGGCGTCAGCCTGTCGATCGTCTCGACGGTCAATATGCGCCGCCGCGTCACGTGACGTATGCGTTCGATGCGATGGCGTTCCATATCCAATCCTTTTAGCAGCTTTCTAAACTGGCCCGATCGTGGGGCGGCCCGACCGCTGCTCTGTACCTGATCAGCCGCCGAAATAGCCGGGCTGATCGATATCGGCAATCAGTTCCGCGTGTTCCGGCCTCCATCCCAGCGCAGATCTGGTCCGCGCGCTCGAACTCGGGACGTCCATGCCTGCGAACCTGGCGAACCAGCCGAAGTGTTCGCTCGCCTCTTCCGGGGTCTTGGACACGACCGGTACGCCGAGTTTGCGGCCGATCACCTCGGCAATCTTCTTGAACGGCACACCCTCGTCGTCGACCGCATGATACGGCCCATCCTCGACACCTTTTTCAAGCGCAAGCCGGTAGAGACGGGCGGCATCGAGCCGATGGACGGCGGGCCAGCGATTGAGGCCGTCGCCCACATGGGCGGAGACACCCTTCTCGCGTGCGACACGGATCAGTTGCGGGACGAAACCAATACGATCGCCAATGCCGTGGGTCGACGGCGGAAGGCGCACGGCCGACGCGCGCACGCCGCGTGCTGCAACGGCCGCAGCCGCGGCCTCGGAGGCTGCGCGTGGGAATTTCGGGTCGAGCCTGTCAGCCTCGGTCGAGACCCGGCCCGGTGCCAGATGCGCCAGCACCGAGGTCACGAGCATCGGCCGCTTGGATCCCTCCAGGCCCGCGCCGATTGCCTCGATTACACGCCGGTCGTCGACGCAATTCTCCGCGAACCTGGAGAAGTCATGGTTGAAGGCGGTGTGGATGACGGCGTCCGCTTGGCGCGCGCCGTCGCTGAGACTTTCCAGATCCTCAAGCGAGCCGCGATGCACATCGGCGCCCATGGCCGCGAGCGTCTCGGCTCCCGTGTCGGAGCGGGCGAGGCCGACAACCTCATGGCCCGACGTGATCAGTTCGCGGACGATGGCGGAGCCGACAAAGCCGGTCGCGCCGGTGACGAAAACACGCATGGAAGTCCTCCTGCAAACTGGATCTGGATGAGGACCATGTCGGTCGCCGTGTTATGATGGTAAAGTAGTGACGTTATACGGGTATAATAACTAACAGCACGAGATGCCGGCCGTGGATGACAACCTGCTGGGGACCTATCTGAAGGATCGCCGCGCCAAGCTCGATCCGGCGGCATTCGGCTTTCCGTTGAAACGCAGGCGCACGCCCGGACTGCGCCGTGAAGAAGTGGCCCAGCGCGCCCATGTGAGCGCAACCTGGTACACGTGGCTCGAGCAAGGGCGCGGGGGAGCACCTTCGGCCGATGTCCTCGATCGCATTGCCCGCGCCATGATGCTGACCGACGTCGAACGTGAGCACATCTTCCTGCTCGCGCTCGGCAGGCCACCCGAGGTTCGCTATCAGGTCACCGAAGGCGTGACGCCCCGATTGCAACGCGTGCTCGAACTCGCTGGAGCTTAGCCCCGCCTTTGTGAAGACCCCGACATGGGATGTCGTCGCATGGAATCGCGCCGCCGCTGCGGTGCTCACCGACTACGGAGCGCTCGCGCCCAGGCAACGCAATATCCTGCGGCTCATCTTCCGCGACTCTCGGGTCCGCGCTCAGCAGTCCGATTGGGAAAGCGTCGCTCGGTTTGTGGTGGCGGCATTCCGGGCCGATGCGGCACGCGGCGGAGCCGCCAGGGCCATTCAAGAATTGGTCGATGAGCTCTGTCAGCAAAGTCCCGAATTCGAAGCGATGTGGCGTGACAATGACGTTCGCACCTACGGGGATGGTGCAAAAATTCTGCAGCATCCCATCGCCGGTCCGATCTCGATGGAATATTCGGCCTTTGCGGTCGATGGCCGACCGGATCTCGGCATGGTGATCTACAATCCGGCGACACCGGCGGATGCCGACCGGATCAGGTCGCTTCTCGCATAGCGGGTTACTTCGGTTGCGCGTCGCGGTACGAAGGCGAATTCACGTGTGAGTTCGTTGCCGTGCGTCGATGGCGTCCGCCCGGTGCGGAAACTCGAAGGTCCAGTCCACTCCGCCTGCTGCGAAAGCCAGCGCACCGTCGCCATGCAATGCGCGCGGAACGATCTGCTCAATGACTACGTGTCCGAAGCCGCGACGCTCCGGGCGCATCACCGGCGGGCCGCCGCTTTCGCGCCAATGGACGCGAACCATGTCGGTTGAATCGTCCAGTTGCCACTGGATGGATACTTCGCCCTGCGCACCCGACAGCGCTCCATGTTTGGACGCATTGGTCGCGAGTTCATGAAAGGCCAGGCCCAGATGCTGGACCGCCTCGGGCCCGAGAATGACCGATGGGCCGGTTGCGTTGATGCGGCCGGCTTTCTTTTCGGCAAATGGTTTCATCTGAGCGGAGACCAGGTCATGAAACGATGCGCCGTGCCAATTGTCTTTCACCAGCAGCTCGTGCGAATGCGCGAGCGCCAGCAGGCGTTCTGAAAATCGCTGCTGATATTGCTTCACATCCTCTGCATATTGCGCCGTCTGGTTGGCGACGGCCATGACAACGGCCAGAAGATTCTTGGTCCGGTGCGAAAGCTCGTTGCTGATGAAGCGGACGTGTTCCTCACGCTGCCTCTGCTCGCTGATGTCGATATGCGTTCCAATCCAGGTGTAGATGGTCGAGGCGACATCGCGCAGTGGAATGATCCGCGTCAGAAATGGCCGGTATTCGCCATCTTTTCCACGCAGCGACATTTCCGTTTCAAGCGCCGTCCCGTCCCGCAGAGACCGGCTCCAAAGTCTGTTCATGTCCGGCAATGATTCCGGGCTCAGAAGCGCCCGCCAGTCGCGATGATCTGCGCCGACCGCGGTAATACCCGTGAACTCATACCATCGCGTGTTAAACCAGAAGATGGTGCCGTCGCCGTGAGCCATCCAGACCAGTTGGGGAATGGCGTCTGCGAGCGTGTGGAATTGCCGCTCACTCGCTTGCAGGGCCGCCTCGGCGCGCTTGCGTTCGGTAATCTCCTCGGCTGCGACATTCACACCCAGGATTTCGCCGCCCAATCCCCGCAATGGGTGCCAGTAGGTGATCCACGAGCGTTGTTCGGTTTGACCTGCGCGTTGCCCGGCGACCTCGATGCCGATCACGGGCTCGCCCGAAGCCATGATCGAGCGCACGATCTCTTCGACCGCATCCGCCAGCGCCGGCACGCATTCGCGAACCGTGCGGCCCAGATGGTCCTCCACGGAGATGCCGCAGATTTCCGTGAGACGTTGATTGATCTGGAGATAACGGCAATCAGGAGAAAGAAGCGCGAGGCCGATCGGTGCGGTGTCATAGACTAGCTGAAGGGCAGGCTGCTCGGCGAAAGCCTGCCCTGCCACGGATGATGAATCCCTGGCCGGCGCCACATTGTTCGCACTATTCGCCAACGCTTACCCTCTTACCTGATGGGCGTGCAGAGCATTTTCCGGCGGTAGATGAGCTTAGCACGGCACCGGGCAGCGAGTACTGTCCGGAGCGCAGTGCGGATCTTCGGACATGCTGAGCGTGGAAGTCCGCACTTGACATTTTCCCGATCTAGGATTATATTCACAGTCATCTTATCCCTGCTGCAAGGGGCGTTTCATGAGCGTCATGAGACGCGGGGCGGGATGCGGTGGCCGTTGTTGTGTGCAGGACGTGGCACAGGCAGCGGGGGCCCAAGCTGCGATGATCCGGCTCACCGGCCGTGGGTCACCAGCGGAGGATAAAAAGTTGGCCGCCCCCGCCAGGGTGTCTGTCCTCCGGGGTTGTCGCAGAGCAAGCCTCAAACACCGCGCGCGGAACGCCGGACTTTCGGCGGTTCGTGGTGACTATGCTCGTGTGGTTCTACCCACGTCCCACACGAGGCCGCGGGCAGGCTGAGAGCCCGGCGTTCCGCGCGCCCTTGTTTCAAGGGCAGGAATGTGAATGGGAATGCGAGTTCTGCCTACGGCGTACCCCGCGCCGCAAACAACAGGGGCGCTTTCGCGCGTCGATCGCAAGGAACAGGGACGGCGGTGCTTTATCTTTACACCCTTCTGCTTTGGGAATGAGCGATAAGAAACGTTGCGCGTTATCCACTATCATCCCTCAGCCCGAATCGGACCACCTGATGGCAACGAAGCCCAATACTCCCGCATCCAAGCCTCCCGCATCCAAGACTCCTGCGAAGCCCAAGACTGCGGCACCGGAACCAATCTTCATTCGCTTTGAGCATCGCAGCCAGGGGGTGATCTCGCGGCACAAATTCGCCTATCGCATGGTGCTGGCGGTCGGTTTGTGGGGCGCGCTCACATTGATCGGACTCACCATCGGAATGGCCGGCTATGCCTATTTCGAAAGCATGTCGTTTGCCGACGCCTTTGTGAATGCCGCCATGATCCTCTCCGGTATGGGCCCGCTCGGAGAATTGAAAACCACCGGCGGCAAGTATTTCGCCGGTGCCTATGCGATCCTTTCCGGCCTCATCATCGTAATCGCAACCGGATTCGTGCTGGCACCGGTGTTTCACCGCGTGCTGCATCGCTTCCATGTGGAACAGGGCAAGCAGGACTGAGTTGGATGTCTGACGAAAAACCGCGCGGCGCGCTAACGGTGCGCGTCATCGCCATGCCGGCCGATACCAACGCCAATGGTGATATTTTCGGTGGCTGGGTGCTTTCGCGCATGGATCAGGCCGGTGGAATCGCCGCGGTGGAACGTGCGAAGGGCCGCGTCGTTACGATTGCGATCGAGGCGATGACATTTATCCGGCCGGTCAAGGTCGGAGATGTGCTCGAAGTCTACACCAGTGTGGAGAAGGTCGGGCGCACCTCAATGAAAATTCATATCGAATCCTGGGCGCGGCGGTTCATGACCCATCATCATGAGAAAGTCACCGACGCCAATTTCACGTTTGTCGCCATCGATGAAGACGGCCGGCCGCGTCCGATCCACAGCGAAGGGATCACCGTCTAACCAGCATGGGCGACACCCTGGTCCTTCTCAACGCGCGCGCCGGCACACTGATTGACGCCGGGGCGGAGCGCGTGCGCCAGGCACTGGTGTCTTCGCTTAAAGGGCGGTGTGCGCGCACCGACATTCTGCTGGTGAAGCCGCGCGATCTCATCGCACAAATCAGGCTCGCCTCGCAAAGCGACTTCTCCACGGTGGTTGTCGGTGGCGGCGATGGGTCGGTGAGCGCTGCGGTAAACTCGCTTGCCGGCACCGGCAAAACGCTCGGCGTGCTGCCATTCGGCACGCTCAATCTGCTCGCACGCGACCTCTCCATGCCGGCGAATATCGAGGCGGCGATCGAGGCTCTGGGAGCGGCGCAGCCGCGCAAGATCGATCTCGCGCGGGTGAACGGCCGCGCGTTTCATTCGCTGTCGGGCCTCGGCTTCTTCAGCCAGATGGCGCGCGCACGCGAGGAGGTGAGAGGGCATCCGTTCGGCAGGCTTGTCAGCGTCGGCATCGCGGCGATGCGGGCGCTCTATCGTACCGGGCCATTCACGCTCGACATCCGCACCGGCCAACATCGCGAGCATGTCGAGGCACTGGCAGTGCTGGTGACGAATAATCGCTTCACTCCGTCGTGGCGGCGCCCGGTGCTGGATGAGGGCGTCCTTGAAATCCACATCGCCGAACATGCCGACGCCCTGTCCAAGCTGCGTGCCAGCGCCAATCTGCTCACGGGCTCCTGGCGCAACGACGACGACACCGACGGCATCCGCACCCTCACTGCGCGTCATGTCGCGATCGGCCGCACGCGGACCCATGCCTGGGCGGCGACCGACGGCGAACTGTATCGCGAAAGGATTCCGTTGCGTTACGAGTTCGATGCCCGGCGCACTGGAGGTGCTGGCCTTGCCGTGACGGTCAGGCAATGCCGCGCCTGGCAGGCTTCCTGTCATCGCATTCAGCTTGTCCTTCAGCTTGTCATGCAGCTTGGCCGAAAATCTTTTCTTGAATTCCGGCGCAGCGTTCCCATTTGACGCGCCATGAACGCAACCTACGCCCACGGCTATACCCGGTTCACCCGCTCGCTGACGCGCGCGGAACGCATCGCGCGGCTGGACAAGCTCGCGACGCTGCTGGACGTCGCGTTCCGGATTCCGTTCACCCGGTTCCGCTTTGGCGTCGATGGCCTGATCGGGCTCGCGCCCGGCTTCGGCGACCTGGTGACGACCGGGCTGTCGCTCTGGATCGTCTATGAAGCCCATCAGCTTGGCGTCCCGAAGCACGTGCTGGTCCGCATGCTGGGCAATGTCGCGATCGACGGCATGATCGGCGTGGTTCCGGTCGCGGGAGACGTGTTCGACGTGCTCTGGCGTGCCAACAAGCGCAACGTGCGAATCCTGCGCGAGCACCTCGAGCGCGATGAGCGGGGCGGGCGCTAACACTTATTCTCCCCGGCGCGGACTGTGCTACACACTCCCCCGCAATAGCCTTGGGGGAAACCATGCTCAAGAAACCTGCCTGTCCCGTCATCGCCATCGAAGAGCATTACTGGGACAAGGAATTGTCCGATACCTATTCGGGCATCGGCCGCGCCACGCAAAACGACGAGGCAGTCCGGCGCCTGCTGGACCTCGGCGAGGTGCGGCTGCGCGAAATGGACGAGGCCGGCATCGACATGCAGGTGCTGTCGCATGGCTCGCCTTCGGCCCAGCAACTGACCGGGCCTGAGGGCATCGCGCTGACAAAGCGGGTCAACGACCGGCTGGCCGAAGCGATCGCAAAACATCCGACCCGCTTTGCGGGTTTCTGCGCGCTGCCGACCTCCGATCCGCAGGCGGCCGCGGCCGAACTCGATCGCTGCATCAAAAACGGCTTCAAGGGCGCGATGATCCACGGCTTGGCCAACGGCGTGTGGCTGGACGACAAGAGCCTGCGTCCGATCTTCGCGCAGGCTGAGAAGCTCGACGTGCCGATCTATCTGCATCCCTCCGTGCCGATGCAGGTGGTGATGGATGCCTATTACAAGGACTACATCAAGGATTATCCGATGGTGGTGCGCGCCGCCTGGGGCTTTACGGTCGAGACCGCGACGGTCGCGATCCGGATGATCCTGTCGGGCATGTTTCAGGAAATGCCGAAGCTGAAGATCATCCTCGGGCATCTCGGCGAGACCTTGCCGTTCCTGGTCTGGCGCATCGATCAGGCGCTGGCGCGGCCGGGCCAGAAGTCGCTGAGTTTCCGCGACGTTTTCTGCAAGAACTTCTATGTCACGACCTCGGGATTCTTTTCCAATCCTGCGCTGCTTTGCACGGTCATGGAAATGGGCGTCGACCGGATATTGTTCGCGGTCGACTGGCCGTTCGTCATGAACCCGCCCGGTACGGCATGGGTCGACACCATTCCGCTGTCGGACGAGGACAAGGTCAAGATCCTGAGCGGGAATGCGAAACGGGTGCTGAAACTGTAATGGTCAGATTGCGCGGTTCATGTCGCGCAACCGCATCGCCAGAACCCGCATCACGTTGAGCGCGAAATAGGGAAGCTTGCCGACGAGGAACAGAAACTGCTCCTCGTTGATCGGGATCACGGTAGCTTTCGTCTGGGCGACCGCGTTTGCGCTTCGGGGCATTCCGTCGATCAGCGACATCTCGCCGAAAATGTCGCCCCGCTGCAACGGCTTCAACACGCGATTTCCAAGCGTGATGTCGATGGTGCCGTCGCGGATGACATAGAAGCAATCCGCGACATCGCCCTCGCGAAAGATCACGTCGCCCTTTCCAAAGGAGACCGGCTTTCCGCCGTAACGGGACAACAGATCGAAATCGATACCGGTCAGCGCAATCATGAGACCGGCAGCCTAATTGGGCAGGCCCGCTTGTGCAAACAGGTCCTTGTAACGGGCGGCGTCGCTGGTAACCGCGGCGTTAAAAGCTTCCGCTGTGTTAGGCGCAAAGATCACGCCCTGTTGGGCGAGCCTCTGCTGGACATCGGGCAGCGCGATGACGGCGGCGACATCCGCATTGATCTTGTTCACGATCGCAGACGGCGTACCCGCCGGCGCGAGCAGGCCAAACCAGGCATCGTAGGTAAATTCCGGCATTCCGGCCTCGGCGAAGGTCGGCACATCCGGCAGGGTCGGCAAGCGCTTCGGCGTAGCCACGGCAAGCGCCCGGATTTTTCCGGACTGGATCAGGTCGGAGCCGACATTCGAGAACGTGAAGAACATCTGCGCGTCGTTGCGGATAACCGCGGTCTGCGCTTCCGGCGAACCGCGATAGGGCACGTGAGTCATCTCGAGCTTGGCCGTCTGCCGGAACAATTCCGCGCCGATGAATGCTGTGCTTGCCAATCCGGACGATGCGAAATTGAGCTGCTTCGGCCGCGCTTTCACGTAAGCGACGAATTCCTTCAGCGAGGAGACCGGCATATCGGGCGGCACGATCATGATGGTCGGCATCGAGGCGATCTGAATCACACCGACAAAGTCGGCGACGGGATCAAAGGGAAGGTTCTTGTTGACCAGCCCGATGATGGTATGTCCGTTCGAGGTGAGCATCAGCGTGTGGCCGTCGGCCGGCGATTTGGCAGCGACGCCGGTGCCGGCAATGCCGGGCCTGTTCTCGACGATCACCGGTTGGCCCCAGCGCTCCGAAAGCTTGTCGGAAATCGTGCGTGCAAGCAGGTCGGTCACGCTGCCGGGTGAGAACGGCACGACGATCCTGACACTCTGATCGGGGAAAGGCTTTGCCGCTTGCTGTCCTGCGGCGGGAAGGCTACCCGCACCGAGAGCCAGCGCTACAGCACAAGTCAGTCCGAGCTTTCGCATGGGTTCTTCCCTCAGGCTTTCGAGACTGTGAGCGAGTAACGCCCTTCGGCCGCCAGGCAGCGAGCTTCCGGCAGACCGAGCTCTTTTCGGACGATGTTGGTGCCCAACACCATCGACACCATCTTGTAGGCCGCGTGCCGCCGGCCCATGCCCTCGCGGCCCATGCCGCAATCGGACGAAATGATCAGCCGCTCGGCCGGCACGTGTTTCAGCGCCTCGCGAATAAGGGCTGCCACCTCATCGGGACGTTCGATCTGCAAGGTATGATGATCGATGACGCCGATCACCACTTTCTTGTCCTTGATGATCTCGCCAATGGCTTTCAGATCGCCGGGTCCGGACGAGCAGGTTTCAAATGTCAGTGCATCGGCTTCGACATGGTTCAACGCTTCGAGTGTCGGCTGATAGCTCTGCGGCTCTTTGAAGATGCGTTGCTGCGATGGATTACCCCAGCAGGTGTGGCACCAGATTTCGGTCTTGGCGCGCAGTCCCTTGACCGTGTTGTTAAAAATCTTGACCAGATCGTCCACGCCGAGCTTGCCGAAGGCCTTGCCGCGCACCGGCACCATGTGGATCTGCGGCTCCTCCATCTGCAGGACCGGGCAGCCGGCATCGGCGAGGTCGTGAAGCTCTTGGTTGAGAGCCTCGCTCAAAGCCCAGGTGCGCTCGATCGGGTCCTTGTAGAAGTCGTCTTCACAGGAGGCGGCGAGCAATTCCGGCAGGATGGTTCCGAACTTGACCGGCCTTTCGGTCATGCGCTGCGCCACCTTCCACATCGGAGCGTATTGCAGGTTGCCGCGGCCGACCGGGCCGGTGATTTTCGGAAACACGCGCGCTTCCAGAAAGTCGTGCAGGATATGTCCGCGCGGGTAGGCGACGGCGCCGACGTTATAGATGGCCGGACTGGCCTCCTTCGAAAATCCTGCCATGTGAGTCAGCGGATAGCTTTGCCAGCTCATGCCGCCGACCTGCTCGTCGTAATGCGCATCGCCGTCGGTGACGATATCGAGACCCGCTACTTCCTGCGCGCGCAGATGCGATGACACCGCGTCTTCGTATTGCTCGCGGTAGCGCGAATTGACCATCGCCTCGAGAAACGGAGTCGAGCCGAGCGTCGCCGTGTACCAGGTGGGGCGCGGCAGCGAGCCGATGATGGATGTGGGCAGCATGACGCCGGCCGATGCCTTGAACATTCGCTTCCTCCGATTGTCGTATTCCGTCCGCTTTTCCGCGGATCGGCGCGCATGGCAACGCATGAGCAATTCGTGCAGTGCTATCATCATGGCAAACGATTGCCAAGATTTGCCCGGTCGGCTAAAGTTTTTGCAAGGCTGCAAAATAAGGCCAAATGGGAGGATGCAATGTTCAACCGATATCGTTGCCGGTCCGCAATCCTGATGGGATTGTCAGCCGCCGCCATCGCGGCTTTCGCGCTTGTTTCGCCGCAGGCGCTCGCCGCCGATCCCTTGCGCATCGGTTTCAGCATCAGCGCCACGGGTCCGACGTCGCCCGCGGGCAAGCAGGTGCTGGCAGGTCTGGAAATTTGGCGGAGCGACGTGAACGCCAGAGGCGGACTGCTCGGACGGCCCGTCGAGTTCGTCTATTACGACGATCAGGGCAGTCCCGCGAATGCTCCCGGCATCTATGCCAAGCTGATGAGCGTCGACAAGGTCGACCTCTTGATCGGGCCCTACAGCACCAATGTGATCGCCGCAACGATGCCAGCGATCATCCAGGCCAACCGCACCACGATCGGGATTTTCGGTCTCGGCGCCAACAAGGAATTCAAATATCCGCGTTACTTCTCGATGAATTCGCAGGGGCCGGATACCGGCAATTATTCGAAATGCGTGTTCGACCTGGCGGCCCAGCAGAATCCGAAACCTCTGCGGGTCGCGCTGATCGGCGCTGACGTCGAATATTCGCGCAATGCGCTCGATGGCGCGCGAGCGAATGCCAAAAAACATGGCATGGAGATCGTGTTCGATCGGAGCTATCCGCCGTCGACGACGGAATTCACCTCGGTTGTGCGCGCGATGCAGGCCGCAAATCCGGACGTGGTGTTTGCAGCGACACTGCCGATCGATACCGCCGGCATCATCCGCGCGGCGAACGAAATCCAGTTCAAGCCGAAGATTATTGGCGGCGCAATGCTCGGACTTCTTGTTACCGGCATCAAGCAGCAGCTTGGACCCATGATCAACGGGTATATCAGCAACGAATTCTACATTCCGGCGCCGAGCCTTCAGTTCACCGGCACTGCACAGATGATGGCCGAGTATCAGAAGCGGGCGAAGGATCTGGGTCTCGATCCGTTGGGTTACACCTATCCGCCCTATGCCTATGCGGCGGGCCAGATTCTCGAGAAGGCCGTGACAGCAACGAAGTCACTGAACGACGAGACGCTCGCCAAATATCTCGCCTCCAATAACTTCGATACGGTGATCGGCCCGATTTCGTTTGGACCAGACGGTGAGTGGAAGAGCCCGCGCATCATCTGCATTCAATTCAAGGATGTCACCGGCGGCGAGCTCAGCCAGTTCACGGACTGGTCGCGGCAGGTTGTGGTTTATCCACCCGAATTCAAGGCCGGCGAATTGATCTATCCGTTCGAGAAGGCGGCGAAATAACCTCGATGCGGACATTTGCTAGTTCAGCCAGTTGCGGATTTGGGCAGCCAACGCGGCCCGAATTCGCCCTGTATGCCAAGCGGTGCGGGAGAAAGCAGTGAGGTCGGGCAGGCAGTCCCGGATCGGACTGAAGGACCTGGCGCGTGAGGTAGGCGTGCATGTATCGACGGTATCGCGCGCCCTCAATCCGCAAAGCCTTCATCCGGTCGCTCCCGACTTGATCAAGGAAATCCGAAAGGCCAGCAAGCGGCTGGGTTATCGGCGGAACATCGCGGCCTATTCGCTCAAGACCAATCGCTCGCGAACGATCGGCGTGGTTGTTCCGGATATCACCGATTCGGTATTTCCGCCCATCATTCGTGGCATCGAGGACGGGCTGGCGCAGCACAATTACGTTGCGATGCTCGCCAATACCGACGGCAATGCGCGCCGCCAGGCCAAGGTGCTGGAGGCCATGCGCGCCCGTGGCGTCGACGGACTCATCCTGTCGAGCGTACTGCGCAGTGACAAGATGGTTTCGCGGCTGGCGGCGGATTTGCCGGTCGTTACCGTCAGCCGGCGAACCGACGACGCGCGCTTTTCATACGTGGTGCATGACGAGGATGACGGGATCGGGCGGTTGATCATGCACCTGGTCTCGCTCGGCCATCGCGATATCGCCTGCATCGCAGGCCCGCAGACCGTGTCGACCGGTTTCAACCGCTACAATGCTTTTCTTCGGCACCGGAATATTGCGGGATTGCAGGAGCGGCCACCGCTTGTCTCGTTCGCCAAGGCTTTCAACGAAATGGAAGGCGAACATTGCGCGGAAGAACTGCTGGTCACAGGGCGGCTATTCAGTGCCGTAGTTTGCGCTAACGACCGGCTGGCGATCGGTGCAATCTCGGCCTTCCGGCGCCACGAACTCTCATGTCCGGGCAGAGTTTCGGTGACCGGCTTCAACGACATGCCGCTTGCAGACCGGCTGTCGCCTTCGCTTACCACAGTCCGCGTGCAGCATTACAAGGCCGGTCTGGAGGCCGCCGGCGTGATGGTCGATCTCGTGGAGAACGAGGTTTCCGGAGCGCATCATCTCGTGCTGCCGGTCGAGTTGATTGTGCGGAATTCCACGGCGCGGTTCGGCGAAAGGGCGGGGTCGAAGCCAGTGGATGTAACGGGAGAACAGGTGTGAGAATTGGATTTGTCGGCCTCGGCGTGATGGGACTTGGCATGGTGCCGCGCCTGCAGGCCGCAGGCTACAAGGTGACCGGCTGGAACCGCACCAAGGAGAAAGCAAAATCGCTGATCGACAGCGGCATGGGCTGGGCGGACACGCCGCGCGCGGTGGCGGAAGGGTCCGATGTCGTTTTCTCCGTGGTTACGGATGGAGATGCGGTCCGCAAGGTCGCGCTCGGGCCCGACGGCATTATCTCCGGCTTGAAGCCCGGTGGCATCTATATCGACATGAGCACCATCTCGCCCGACGTAACGCGTCAGGTCGCCGACGAGTTCGCCAAAAAAAATCTGGTCATGCTGGATTCGCCGATCTCCGGCTCTCCGGTGACACTGGCGCAAGGCAATGCCTCGGTCATGGTCGGCGGCGACAAGGACGCCTTCGAGAAGGTGAAACCGGTCCTGCTTGCGATCGGGCCGAAGGTCACGCATATCGGCGCCAGCGGGCTCGCCGTGAAGATGAAGATTGCCGTCAATCTGCTGTTGATGGTCGAGGTGATCGCCTTCGGCGAAGCGGTAGCGCTGGCGGAGAAGAGCGGCGTGTCGCGTGAAGCGGCCCTCGATGCGATCCTGAAGAGCGTCGCGGCCTCGCCAGTGCTCGGCTATCGCGGTCCGTTCATTCTTGAAGGAAAGATGCCGGCGGTGCCGCTCGCCGACGTGACCCTGCAGCAGAAGGACATGCTGCTGGCACTGGAGATGGCTCGCAAGCTCGGCAGTCCCGTGCCGCTCGCGGCTGCCGCCAACGAAATGATGAATGCCTGCCGCGGTCTTGGCATCGATCACAATGATTTCGTGACCGCGCATGAAGTCTATCGACGCCTTGGAGGACAATCGAAGTGACCGTGCCGAAAATGTATCGCACCAATCTCCGCGATGTACCCAAGGTCGAAGGTCTCTCGCGCAAGGACGGCTGGGTCGAGATGCAGGTGCAATTCCTGATCGACAAGAAATCGGCCGGCGCAGACCATGTGGTTGGCTGGACCGTGCTGAAGCCCGGCGCCCGCCATGAGAGTCACCGGCACCATAATTGCGATGAGTTCTTCATCGTCCTGAAGGGTCACGGTCACATCTATACCGACGAGGGCGACAAGCCATCGGGGGAGGGCGATGTGGTCTATTCGCCGCGCGGCTGCTGGCACGGCTTCAACAACACGTCGAACGAGGACGTGGTTCTGGTCTGGGGCTGGATGGGCGCGGGCTCGATCGAGGCGTCCGGCTATGAGGTTGATCCCGCGAGCCATTCATGACGGCGGGATTGGACGATCTCCGAATTCAAAAGGGAATGCGCCGCCAGTTTGCGTTGTTCGAGGAGCGCAAGCGCACCGGGGCGAAGCGTATCGGCTGGAAGGTCGGCTTCGGCGCGCCGGTTGCGAAAGAAAAGCTCGGTATCGCCATGCCGCTGATCGGATTTCTGCTGGATCGGGCGGTGCTGGCGAATGACACAACGGTCTCGCTCGCGGGATGGACGAAGCCCGCAGCGGAGCCGGAAATCGCAATCGAGCTTGCGCGTGATGTATCGGAAGCTGCTGGTGAGCGCGAGATTGCGCGGGCGATTGGAGCGGTCGGCCCCGCTATCGAACTGGCCGACGTGGACGGCCCGGTCGACGACGTGGAATCGATCCTCGCCGGCGACATTTTCCAACGCCATGTGATTTTCGGCCCGCGCCAGCCAATCGATATGCCGGGAGGACTTTCGAAACTGACCGGTCAGGTGACATTGGCGGGGCGGGATATTGCGGTGCCTGCCGATCTGGAGTCGAATACCGGACGGCTGCTGGAAATCCTGCAACAGGTGGCGGCGACACTTGCCGCCTTCGGCGAAAAACTGCGGGCCGGAGATGTCGTGATCGCGGGCTCGACCACGCCGCCATTGATGCTCGGCCCCGGCGACGAATTGCTGCGGTGGGAACTCCGGCCGATTGGCGTCGTCGCGGTCCGGTTCGCGGGCTAGGCCCTGATTTGCTGCCGTTTATGACGAACTGATCGGTCGGCCGGGATCGCTGGATCGCGGCGAAATCCACCGAGGATAGGCCGTTTCGCCGCCTGAACCTAAAAGCCCCGCGCCGCCACTAATACCTCGAATGGGCTTGAGCGGGCCCGCGGGGGGATACGACTACCGGCTCTCCCGATATCCAAAAAATTAGGATCTTAGGAGAGACCCATGACCACGCTGACGCCCGAAGAGCAACTCTACCTCGAGCTCATCAATCGCGCCCGCATGAACCCGCTGGGCGAAGCGAATGGCATGGACCTCAATCGCGATGTCGACCTGACCAAGGACGCTCCGATCACCAGCGATCCCAAGCAGCCACTTGCGCCGAACAACACGCTGACGACGGTCGCCGATGCGCACCTGTCGCGAATTTGGGCGACGAGCGAATACCAGAGCACGGCCAACAAGGTTGAGCCGCACAATTTCGACGGCACACCGCAGTCGCGCATCGCCGCTGCCGGCTATGTCCAGAACAGCCTCGCCCGCTTCCATAACGAAAACTTCGCCTCGGCCTGGAACTCGGCTGCCTTTGGGGCCGACAACAAGCAGCTCGAGTCGATGATCTACCTCAATCACAATGGGCTCTTCACGGACAACCCGGCGAACTTCGGTCCCGGTGCCGGACATCGTCTTGCGATGATGGATCCGAACATGAAGGAAGCCGGCATCGCCGAGATGCACGGCAAGATCGGCAGCGGCAGCAATGCTGAAGCGGTGATCCAGAATTTCGGTGTCAGCGGCACGCAGTCATTCCTTACTGGCGTGGTGTACAACGACACCCGCGGCGCGGTCGTGAATGGCAAAGATGTCGGTGATCATTTCTACAGCCTCGGCGAGGCCGTGCAGAACGTGACCGTCAGTGTGAAAGCCGGCGCAACCGCCATCGGCAGCGACGTGACGGGAAGCGGCGGCGGCTTTTCGGTCGCAGAACCCGCGACGGCGGGAACGCTCTACACGGTAACGTTCTCCGGCGGCGGGATCGCCACGCCGGTGTCCGCGATTGTCGATCCGGGTATCCTGAATGCCAAGGTCGACCTGGTGAACGGCAAAGAAATCAATTCTTCGGCCAATGTGACGCTCAGCACGGGCGCGGTCGACCTCCGACTTCTTGGCATCTCGAACATCAATGGCACCGGCAACGCCGGCAACAACGCGATCACCGGCAATGCCGGGAGCAACATTCTGACAGGCGCCGGTGGCAACGACACGATCGATGGCCTCGCCGGGTCCGATACCGCGGTCTTTTCCGGCAAGCAGTCGGATTACAAGATCACCGTCAGTGGCGGCACCGCAACGTTGCAGGATCTGCGCGCTGGTTCCGTGGACGGCACCGACACGATCGTCAATGTTGAACTGGTCAAGTTCTCCGACGCGACCGTGGCATACAGCTCGCTCAAGACCACAACTGCACCGGTGCCGGCGCCGGTCGCGGGTTCGGTGGTCATCAGCGATGCCGCCTTCGCCGAAGGCAATAGCGGCAGCAAGGTCATGACCTTCACGCTGACCCGCTCTGCCGGCACCGCGGCTTTCGACGTAAATTACGCGACGGCGGACGGCACCGCGACGGTTGCGGATGGCGACTATATTGCCGGCAACGGTGCAATCCATTTCAATGCCGGCGAAACGCAGAAGACGATCTCCATCACTGTCAACGGCGACACCAAGGTCGAAGCGGACGAGGTTTTCAACATCGTTCTCTCTGGCGCCAATAACGGCGCGGTCATCGCCGACGCGACCGGGATCGGCACCATCACCACTGACGACTTCGCCGTCGCCAATCGCGCGCCGACGGTGACCGGAACGAATGTGTCGGTCGCGGCGAAGGGTGCGATCGCCGTATCGTCGATCTTTGTCGGCCACGACCTCGACGGTGACGCCACGATCACCAAATACTCGTTCTGGGACGGTGGCAGCGCGGGCGGCTACTTCACCGTCAACGGCGTGGCGCAGGCGTCCGGCCAATGGATCACGGTAAATGCGGCCGACCTGGCCACAGTGAAGTACGTTGGCGGAGCAACCAGCGGAGCCGAGACATTGTACGCCAACGCGTTCGACGGCAAGGTCTGGCAGTCGGTCAACACTTCGGTCACGGCAACCACCCTCAACCGGGTTGCGGAAGATTTCAACGCCGACGGCAACAGCGACATCCTGTTCCACAACAAGAGCGGCTCTGTCGCAATGTGGCAGCAGAACGGCATGACCACCATCGCCAACAAGACGGTCGGCACGCAGGCTGCGAGCTGGCACGCGATCGACGCCTTCGACTTCAACGGTGACGGCAAGGCCGACATCCTCTGGCACAACGACAATGGTCAGGTGCAGCTCTGGCAGATGGACGGCGCGAAGGCCACGCAGGTGCAGGACCTCGGTTCAATGGCTGCAGGCTGGCACGTTGGCGGCGTTGACGACTTCACCGGTGACGGCAAGGCCGAGGTGTTGTGGTTCAACGACAACGGTCAGGTCCAGTTGTGGAACATGAATGGCGCCGCTCACACGACGCAAAATGTCGGCACCATCGCAGCCGGCTGGACCATCAAGGACACAGCCGACTTCAATGGCGACGGCAAGGCCGATCTGCTGCTGCAGAAAGGCACCCAGGTCGCGATGTGGCAGATGGACGGCGGCAAGATCACCAATAGCTCGACCTTCGCAAACATGGGCGACAGCTTCCATTTTGCGGGTACCGGGGATTTCAACGGCGACGGCAAGTCCGATATTGTCTGGCACAACGACGCGAACGGCCAGGTTGTGATGTGGGAGATGAACGGCACAAGCCTCCTCAGCAACACCACGGCGGGTTGGACTGCCCAAGGTTGGGACATCGCGGATATCGGCGATTACAACCACGACGGCCACTCTGACCTCCTGCTGCGAAGCACAACCGGCGCACTTGCCGAATGGCAGATGGACGGCGACCACGTCGTGGCAAGCCAGGGGATCGGCTCCGTCTCGACCGATTGGCACTTGATGTAGGCCCGATCGCGAACCCCCGAGGGCAAAAGGTGTCCTCGGTTCTCTCGCTCGTGTGTGATGCGCCGCGAGATGGTAGCGGAAGGCGCTGGCCCGAAAGGCAAACTACGGCAACCTGGCTGACCCTGTTGAAGGCCTACGTGCTGCGCTGCGGCGACGAATTGAGTAGCGGCAGAACTGGACTGGACTATCTTGATGCGACCGGGAGGGAGCCATGTTGGAGTTTTTCTGCGCGACGACATCCAAGCCCTTCGACAGCGGCATCGTGATGGATCCGGACACGTACAATCGCCAGCGCCTGGCGATCGTTAATGTCAGATGTCCTCATTGCGCAAAAGAGCACCGATTTCTCCTCGCAGATGGGCAATTCCGGGCTGAGGCTGCATAGAATCGGAAAACTTGAGTAGCTTGAAGTTGCTACCACAATTGAAAGTATGCAGCATCGCCGCAAGCTTCCAAAGCAGCGTCGATCATCGCAAGCCTCATTGTACCTCCACACGTGCAGACAATTGTCGCGTCCGATTTTGTCGCGGCAACGAACAGCGTTTGGCTGCAGAAAGGTTTTCTTAATCCGCTTTATGTTCTCAAATTAACGGGTCTCGATTCGTTCGCGTGAACAAACGCTGGACAATTGGATTTTGAAGAAATCTTTTTATGAGCGATTGAGGCGTTGTTTCCCAGAAGGTCATTTCCCGGCGACAACAAGCGATCCGTCCGGTCAGCGAAACCGCTCGGCCAGTTGTCGGTCAAAGTCGAGAACCGCATTCAGGAGCACCTGTGCTCCGGCGCCGCATTCCGCCTTCGAAGTGAATTCGGCCTCGTTGTGGCTGATGCCACCCTTGCAGGGCACGAACACCATCGCAGTTGGTGCGACGCGGGCGATGGAGGCCGAGTCATGACCGGCGCCAGAGACGATGTCGCGGGCGGAGAAACCGCACGTTGCAGCCGCGTTGCGAACCGCCGCGATACAGTCGGCATCGAACTCGACCGGCGGCTGGTCCCAAACTCGCGTGACCTCGCCGGAAAGATCGAGTGCTGCCATGACATCCTCGAACGCTGCATGTGTCTCTGCTTCCATGGCATCGAGCACTGTGCTTTGCGGATGTCGCAAGTCGATGGTGAAGAACACATCTGCCGGAATAACGTTGCGAGAATTTGGCTTTACCTCGATCAGCCCGACGGTGCCGACTGCGAGTGGCGCATGTCTTCTCGCGATCGCATCGATCGCCCCGACCATGGGCGCAGCACCCAACAGTGCATTCTTGCGCATCGTCATCGGCGTGGCGCCCGTATGTGCTTCCTGGCCGATCAAGGTTGCTTCGTACCAGCGCATGCCCTGCACGCCGGTGACGACACCGATTTGGACTTGTTCGCGCTCAAGGATCGGCCCCTGCTCGACATGCAATTCGAAAAATGCCGAAAGCGGGTGATCGCCGCATGCCTGCGGTCCGCGATACCCGATCGCTTCCAGCGCCTCGCCGAAGGCAGTCCCGGTTCGGTCCCTTTGCGTTACCGCGTATTCGCGGCCGAACACGCGCGCAAACACTGCCGAGGCGATCATCGCGGGCGCAAAGCGTGAGCCTTCCTCGTTGGTGAAATTGATGACTTCGATTGGCGCGAAGGTCTCGTAGCCCGCCGCATGCAGGGTTCGCAGCCCTTCGAGAGCCCCAAGCACTCCGAGCACACCATCGAACTTGCCGCCGGTCGGCTGGGTATCGAGATGGCTCCCCATCGCGATCGGCGGAATATCGTTCCGCCGTCCCGGTCGCCGCGCGAACATGTTGCCCATATCGTCGACTGTGACGGTGCAGCCGATCGCCTGCGCGCGCATCGCGAACCAGTCGCGCACGCGCCGATCTTCCTGGGTGAGCGTCAGCCGGCAGATGCCACCTTTCGCGGTCGCGCCGATGGCCGCCGTCTCTATGATGGCGTCCCACAGCCGATCTGGATCGATAGCGAGGTTATGCGCAAGGTTTTGCATCGGACCGATTTGATCTTCATGCCGAAAGCTACGCGCCGCGAGTTACGAGGATCTCTTGCAGGCCGCGTCAGGATCGCGGCTTGTTGGCAGACAGCGTCGTACGGCCTTCGGCCTCATCGAGAAAAGTCGCGGTCTGCGCGACCGAATCCGGCTGGCCGGCGATATAGGCTTGCAGCTTGACGGCGCGTTCGCTGCAGTCGATCAGCCTCTCGGTTATATCGAGCAATTGACGAAATTCCTTGGCGCTCAAGCAGCCGAACTGAACGTCGTTGATCCGACGCTGAACCGGCGCAAGTTTCGCCAACAGCGCGCTGCCTTTGCTGGAGACCTCGAGCCGCACGCGGCGCCGATCTGCGGGATCGGGGGTCTTGTGGATCAGTCCGCGTTTCAAAAGCTTGTTGGTGATCGTGGTGACGAAGGCACCGCTGAGATGAAGATGATCGGCAACGCGATTGACGCTGACGTCGCCTTCCTCCGCCGAAAGATGACGGATAGAAATCAGCACTGTGTATTCGATGCCGACAAGACCGATGCGGGCACCGTGGCCAGCGCGCACAGCCTCATGGCGCGCAAGAAATCCGAACAGGTTGTGGACCAATTGCCGAAATTGCCGGTCCGATCCGTCAACCAGCATTTCCGGCCGGGAAATAGTCAGCGGCGCCTTGGGCGTGAGCGGGGTAGAACGTCGCACCGCTCGCACTCGGGTGCCGCGCTTTTCGGCAATTGTGCTCATTCGCTTTGGGTAGCGCAATTGACCCGATTCTCAAAATAGCTCGGTTGCAACGCTGATTTGCGAAGCTTGTTTCGCACCTGCGCAATTGTCCGGGTTCCCGCAGGTCCAACAATGCCGTCCATGTTAAGGGGCAATCACTGCCTAAATGCTTCTTGAAGTAGCTTTGTTTGTAAGGTAATATTTGTTGTGGCTTGAGGCGCGAATGCATATCCGAAAAATCCTGACATTCGTCGACGAGGCGCGAAGCGAGGCCGGACACGCAGCAGAGCCCGCCTTGCGCAAGGTCGCGAGCGTCGCGGTGGTGAAGAACCCGTTTGCCGGAAAATATCAGGAAGACCTCTCGTCGCTGGTCGAGGCAAGCGCCGCGCTCGGCAAGGAGCTTTCGGAATTGGCGCTCGGCCTGCTCAAGCCATATTCGGTCGAGAGCTACGGCAAGGGTGCGGTCATCGGTCTTGCGGGAGAGCAGGAGCACGGCGTCGCGCTGCTGACGACCGTGTTCGGCAATGTCATCCGCGACACATCCGGTGGCGGCAAGGCCTGGATCTCCTCGATGACAAAGCGCGCGGCGCCCGGCGCCACGATAGACGTTCCGGTCGCGCACAAGGACGCGCTGTATGTCCGGTCGCATTATGACGGAATAACCATCACGCTTGCGGACGCGCCACTGCCGGACGAGATCGCGATCGTCTGCGTCTATGTTAACCGCGGCCGGTTGAACGCACGGGTGGGCGGCCTGTCGAAGGACAAGATCAAGGGAATTGACGGTCTGGTCTGACCAGACCGAAGCAACGGGAGAAGCCGATGGCCGTTTGCAAGACCGGGGCGGAACACATTCGATCGCTTCAGGACGGGCGCAAGGTGTTCATCGACGGGCAGTCGGTGGCCGACGTCACGACGCATCCGGCGTTTCGCAATTCGGTGGCCTCCGCGGCAAGCCTCTACGATTTCCAGGCCGCGCCGGAACAAATCGAATTCATGACATTCGCCTTCGATGGCTCGAACCGCAGGGCCAATCGCGGCTGGCAGATGCCGCGCAATTACGCGGAGACGGTAGAGCGGCGCAAGGCACTGATCGCCTGGGCCGAACTGAGCTATGGCTTTATGGGCCGTTCGCCGGACCATCTTGCATCGGCCTTGGTTGGGCAACGGATGGGGCTAGATGTATTCGTCAAGTACAACCCTGCGCGCGCCAAAGCGTTCGCGGATTATTTCGACTTCGCGACCCGCAGCGATCTGTTCCTCACCTATGTCATCATCAATCCGCAGGCCGATCGCTCGAAGGATTGGGGCGAGCAGGAGCCGGATCTGGTGGCGCGCGTGGTGGATGAGGATTCCGGCGGCATCACCGTCCGCGGCGCCAAGATGCTTGGCACGAGTTCGATCATGGCGAACGAGGTGCTGGTCGCCAATCTCCAGCCGCTCAAGCCCGGTGAGGAGGATCTTGCTTTCAGTTGTGCCGTGCCGATGAACATCAAGGGGCTGCGCGTGCTGTCGCGCAAGTCCTACGAAAACAGCGCTGTTTCGGTCTACGACAATCCGGTCTCCTCACGCTTCGACGAGAACGACGCCATAATTCATTTCGATGACGTCAAGGTTCCGTGGGACCGCGTGTTCGTGCATCGCGACGTCGACATGTGCCGTGCGCAATTTCATGACACGCCCGGACATATCTATCAGAATTACCAGTCGCAGATCCGCCTGGTGGTGAAGCTGAAATTCCTGGTGGCTCTCGCGCGCAAATTGACCGAGGCGATTGGTACCGTGAACATGCCGCAGGTGCGCGAGCAGCTTGGCAGGCTCGCGGCCAATGCCGGCATGGTCGAATCGATGATGTATGGCATCGAAGCCGCGGGCTCGCAGCAGGGCGAATGGTGGGTGCCGAACAAGCACCACGTCTATTCAGCGCAGGTGATCACGCAGGATCTCTATCCGAAGATTATCAACACCATCCGCGAGCTTGCGGGCGGCGCCTTCATCATGTTGCCGTCGTCGTTCCGCGACTTCGGAAATCCCGAGATCGAGCCGATCATCCGCAAGACGCAGCGTTCGGCGGCGCTGGCGCCCGAGGCCAAGGTCAAGTTCCTGAAGGCGGCGTGGGATGCGGTCGGCTCGGAATTCGGTTCGCGCCACACGCAATATGAGATGTTTTATGCCGGCGCGCAGTTCGTGACGGCCGGACACTCTTTCCGTACCTATGGTTGGGACGGATCGGCGAAGCTACTCGACCGATTGCTGTCGAGCTTTGATCTCGCCAATTCGCTGAACAATGCAAAACACTAGATTGCCGCCGATGAGAGTCGCGATCGTCAATATCGGTACTATCGTTTCGGGTGACTGGCGCGATCCGCTTGCGCGCGGTGACACGATTGTCACGCGAGACGGACGCATCGAACGTGTCGGCACGGCGTCCGCTCAAGAGGTAGAGGCCTGCGATGTGGTGATCGATGCCGGCGGCGCGACCGCCATTCCCGGGCTGATCGATTCACACGTGCACATCACCTTCGGCGATTACACGCCGCGACAGCAGACTGTTGGCTATCTAGAAAGCTATGTGCATGGCGGGGTGACGACCGCGATCAGCGCCTCCGAAGTGCATGTGCCGGGCCGGCCGCGCGACGCGGAGGGGGTCAAGGCGCTCGCGGTCGCGGCGCATAAATGCTTCGACGGCTATCGCCCGGGCGGCATGACGGTGCATGCCGGCTCTGTCATCCTGGAGCCGGGACTGAACGGCAATGACCTCGGCGAGATCGCAAAGAAAGGCGTGTGGCTGGCCAAGGCCGGATTTGGCGCTTTTGCCAGCGCCTACGAATACGCGCCGCTGATCGCAGCCGCGCGCGCACACAATATGATTACGACGGTGCATACTGGCGGCTCCTCGATTCCGGGGTCCGGTGCGATTACCGGCGACCATCTGCTGGCGCTGAAGCCGCATGTGTCGTTTCACGTCAATGGTGGTCCGACGGCGATGCCGGATGCCGACTTTCCGCGGCTAATTCACGAGAGTGACATCGCGCTGCAGGTCTGCACCGCCGGTAACCTTCGCACCACGTTGCTCTGCGCTAGGCTCGCCTGGGAGGCCAAGGCGTTCGACCGGCTGATCATCGCGACCGACACGCCGACCGGAAGCGGCATCATGCCGCTCGGCATGCTTTACACTATCGCGCATCTTTCAAGCCTCGGCGGCATCGCGCCGGAAACGGCGATCGGCGCTGCTACCGGCAGCAATGCGCGGGTGTATCGGCTCGAATCCGGGTTCTTGTCCGAAGGCAAGCTTGCCGACATCGTTCTCATCGATGCGCCGGACGGCGGCACTCAAACCGACGCGCTGTCGGCGATCCGGCACGGCGACATTGCCGCCATCGGTGCTGTGATCAGCGTCGGCGAGCCGCGCTTTGTGGGACGAAGTCGAAATACGCCGGCGACCACGCGCAAGGTGCGGGTCGCGAAATGCACATTGCCGCGCGACTTTTCAGGCGCGAAGCACTGAACGAGACCGGCATAGATGGTCAACGGCGGCACTGTCAGCCGTCTTCTGAAAATTTGATCGCTGCGCAAGATTTCTGGTCGAGTATGTCTTTTGACAACGACGCCGGCTGCGGAGTGCTGCATTGTGTTACATCCCCGCGCAATCCCACCGATCTCCCTGCGGGGTAACTCAAAGGCTTATTTCAGCCGAGGACTCCTACTATCCAAAAAAAACTTGGCCCGGCTCCGCGCCAGGCTTTCTTTTTGAAGGTTCGGAACCGGGGAACGTTTTAGATCAGGCCCCGTTAGTTCGATGCCTTGTGCTTGTTGTTTAGCGGGAAGTTTTCGAAAGGGAATGTTGATGCCGGGCAAGAGGTACGATCCATGTCCGGCCTCGTCGTCAGGGTATCTTTTTCCCGAACGCGACGACGAGGATGCTTCCCGATCGGTTTGGAAACGCTTTTTCTCATCGAGGAAAATTGGCTGGCGTATTGCTCGTGTGGGCGCGCTTTTTTGGCCACTGATTGTTGCGGCAATTGCTTTTGCGATGGCGCAATAGCCCCGTCCGGTGACATTTGGCGCGGCGATCAAAGCGAACCGCGCAAAGTGGATTGCGAGGGCGGACATTCGCCTCAGGCGCAAAGCCTTGACTCGCAAACGAACGAGAAGCGGTGCTGCCAGCGCAGCTCCCGCGCCAATTAGGTTTGTTAGTTGAGGCTGACCCGGAACCCGATCTTGCCGCCGGCGCCGAAATAATCCTGGCCGCCACGAACCTCACCTTGGATGAAGGTGCTGGCCGTCGCGCTATGAATGAAATTCATCGTCAAGATGCCTTGACCGCGCACAAGCCCTTCCTCCGAGGGCGCTACCGCGAGAGGTCCGAACCCGCCCGTGATTCCGGTTGACCCCAAGGCAAGCCCGTTGACCAGCACGTCGCTGTAAACAAGACCCGTCAACGTGGTGACAACGGTGGTGCCATACCAGCCGTCCCAAGTGGACCCGAAGCGAACGCCGCCCTGCAGGCGTACGACGCTGCCATCGGCGAGCCCCAATACATAGGCGTCACTGGCAAAATCGGACCGGGTGGCCCGAATGCCGACGGTCGGTTCCCACCAGCTCATGGCCGAGTAGGGGATGCGGTAGTTCAAGTTACCGATGATATTGTAGTTCGTGACCCGGGTGGATGCAGACCCGAAATTCTGAACAGGGTTTGCGTCGGCAAACAGCGTTTCATTGAAAGACTGATCGATCTGGAGGAAATCTACCTTCGCTGTGAGATCGGCAGAGAAGGCCGAGCTTGCAAAGGTGAGATACCCGCCAACGCTTGGACCAGAAATCGTGGCCTTCACGTTCGAAACCGAGCTGTTGTCGTTGGAGGCTCCAACCGACGTGGAACTGAATTTCACATCGGAGCTCATGTAGCCGCCCAGCAGGCCGAACACATAAACCGAATCATTCGCCCGGAACGTAACGTCGGTTCCGCCGAGACCGCCGAAGGTCGTCGTCGTGCGTTTCATGGAGACGGTCGCAGGATCGGTCCCCAGTCCCAATCCGATAATCGGAGCGCGCGTTGCGCCGAAGTCCGGCGTCCAGCGATCGTAATCGCCGAAGCCCTGCCCCCAGAACGCGTAGGTCGGCCCGAATGCGACGACGGGCGGGGCCTTGAACACCATGGTATCTTTCAGATCGCGAACCGGCGCCGCGCGGCGGGCCGCTGGCGCCGCGCGCCCGGGTGCTGCGGCAGGGGCCGGAGCGGCACTTTGACGCTCCTGGTCCAGGCGGCGGCGCACCACGTTGGTGGCCTGGTCGTTGGAGACCTGGCTGACGTTCTGGCTGGCCTCGCTCAGTGCCTGGCTGGAAAGGGCGGCGGTCGAAACCGCGCCCTGATTGCCGATCGCGCAGGTCCCATCGCTGAAGGTGCCGCCCGGGCAGAAGAGCTGAGCGTTCGCAACCTGTGGAAATGCACTGCCTAGCAGCACCGCGCTTCCCAAAAGAAAAGCACTCCGCAATCTCACCGTAACGGCAGCTGCTTGCATTTCGGCCCCCAAATTCCAAATAATACACGGGCCAAATCCCCCGGCCCGAAGTCGAAAAAAACTAACGAAGAATCGCCGGATTAGCTATGGCAAATATGCCACAAGAGTTCTATTTGGACGAGTAATCCAAGCCATTGTAAGTTCCACGGGAACCTTCGGTTACCAAAATTTATAGGCGGCCCGTTTGAACCTGCGATAAAACTGCCGCGACCAAGGGAGCAGCCAGATATCAGTCGTCGAGGGTGAACGATGATTAGCCTCACCAAACGAAACGCGTTGCTGGTGCTTACCGCGCTATTTTGGGTCGGCACGGCGCTGCCGGCAGCCGCCGACGATATTGCACTCTGCAACCAGGCCTCTACGTCGCCCGATCCTGGGATTCCGGCCTGCACCCGTCTCCTTTCCCGCAAAGACGTAGGCTCCGACACTGTCTTTTTTAATCGCGCGCGCGGGCACACCGCGAACGGCGCTCTCGACAGCGCCATCGACGACTACAACAGCGCGATCAACAACAATCCCAAAAACGCGCTCGCCCTGCGTAACCGGGGAGTTCTTTGGTACCGGAAATCCGATTTTGATCGTGCGCTGGCCGATTTTACGAAGATCATCGCCCTGGATGCGAAAAGCCCGGTCGGCTTTAGTTATCGCGCGATGGCGCTGATCGAAAAAGGCGAATACGACCGCGCGGTAGCCGATCTGAATCAGTCCATCCGGCTCGATCCCAAGAATGCTGAAACGTTCAGATTTCGTGGGATGGCATTCTTCCGCAAGAGTGACCTCGCACGCGCGCTTGTTGATTATGATCAGGCCATCAAGCTCAATCCAAAGGATGCCAGCGCTTTAAACGATCGCGCGGAAGTGTTGGTCGCTAAGCAGGAGTATGATCGAGCCATCGCCGACTACACCGAGGTGATCCGGCTCAATCCCGATAGCTGGCGGGGATACAGCAGCCGGGGTGAGGCCAAACGCTCCAAGGGCGATCTTCAGGCTGCACTTGCGGATCACGACGAGGCATTGCGGCTCGATCCGAAATCCTACGACGGCCTCGTGAACCGTGCGTTGGTCTGGAAGGATGCCGGCCAGGCCGACCGCGCGCTTGAGGATCTGAACGAAGCGATCCTGTTGAATTCGCGCAGCGGCCATGCGCTCGCCCTTCGCGGCGAGTTGTTCCGATCTTTGGGGCAGCTTGGAAAAGCGAAATCGGATTTGGAAACTGCGATCAAGGTGTTCCCGAATTCAGCCATGATTCATTGCCGGCTGGGCGACACGTTGAACGATATCGGGACGATCGATCAGGCGCTGAAAGAATACGAAAAGGCGATGATGATCACGCCCGGCGCCATATGCAGCTATGTGGGTCGAGGGCTGGTGCAGGAGAAAAAGGGCGCGCTCGACGCCGCGAATGCGGATTACGCCAAGGCATCGACGATGCCTGTTGAAGGCGATGTCGACCCCGTAAACGCCCGCGAGTCGAAGGCTATCGCAAAGCTGCGCAGCCTGACCGTCGAAAAACTTATTGCGGAGAAAAAGGCAAACGAACGGCCCGCCAACGATCCCGCTGCAATTCAGCGCATGACTGAATTGGAAATCAGGGCGAAGCAGCTTCAGGAAAGGCTGGATCAGGAACAAAACCGCAGGAAGAAGGAAGAAGCGATTCCTGTCGTCGATCAAGGTACCCGAGTTGCGCTCGTGATTGGTAACTCGAAATATCAAAGTGTCGGCGAGCTCGCAAATCCGAAGGGTGATGCCGAAGCTGTCGCCGGTGCCTTCAAGAAGATCGGCTTTCAGAAAGTCATCCTGCGCCACGACCTGGGCCGGCAGAGCCTACTTTCAGCGCTGCGCGAGTTTGAAGTGGAGGCCGACAAGGCGGACTGGGCCGTCATCTATTATGCCGGACACGGCATCGAGGTCGGTGGTCTCAATTACGTGATCCCCGTCGACGCAAGCCTGCGCGCGGACCGCGATGTCAGCGACGAGGCGATCCCCCTCGAGCGCATCATGACTTCGCTGCAGCGGACCCGCAAATTGAAGCTCGTGATTCTCGACGCCTGCCGCGACAACCCCTTCCTCAACAAGATGCAGCGTGTGCTGGCTTCTCGGTCGATCGGACGGGGATTGGCCGATGTCGAGCCCGATGGCGGCATTCTGGTCGCGTTTGCAGCGAAGGGGGGACAGACGGCTTTTGACGGTCCAGTAGGTCAGCGCAGCCCGTTCATGAAGGCATTCCTGCAACACATACAGACGCCGCAACTCGAGATCGGACTGCTGTTCCGCCGGGTTCGCGACGATGTGCTCAAGGCGACGGATCGAAAGCAGGAGCCGTTCATCTACGGGTCTCTGCCCGGAGAAAACTTCTTCTTTGTCGCGAGGTGATTTGCGCGGCCCGAACTTATTGATCGGGCGGCCCTGAATCTCCCGCCTTTGGCGCGGCGAATTCTCCGGTGTTGATCTTGAATCGATCCAGCTCGTCGCGCGTCAGATAGCGCATTTGAGAATTCGGGACCTTTTCGATAAGACTCAAAAGATCGCCGCTGATTCCCATATCCCGGACGAACGTTTTCAAGGCATCCATCTGCGCCGCAGTCTTTTTTCTGCAATCGATGGCGTCTTTGGAATTGCCCACCGGCCTTACGACTTGTCCTTTCTCGCTGAAGCAAAAGAATGCGGTCGAGTGGACGCCGACGGAGCTCTTCTCCGGTACCCAGCGTTCACTCCCACCGATAAGCGCATACACGCAGGCGGAACTGCATCGAGCATTCTCGTCCCGCCACACGGCCGCAACAGGTTGAGCGGAGTTGCCATTGCAGTTCTTGTCCGCCGGTTTGCACGTCCGTTCGGTTCGTGCGACGCCGGTCCGCATCTTGAGGTCGCGCAGTTCCCGACCGATATTTATCCCTTCATCCGTCAGTCCGCCGGTCGAATGAAAGAAAACCGGCAGCGCCGTAAGGTTGTTGCTTTTGATAAACTCGGTAAGTCTCTTCGATGACCCCTTGTCGAACTCGCCCTCTATAGCAATCCAGCGGGTGCAGGACCGCCCGCAGGAATTTGCGGGTCCTTCCGCCACATAGAAGCGCATCGCGACCTTCGCCAAGCGGGCGTCAATATCCGATTGCCTCCTGATTTGAGCCTCGGCGCTGTGTGCCAATGAAAAGAAGCAGAGCAGCGCGAGAAAGTTTGAGCGGACCACGGAACTCCCAGGCAGACATTGGGCCAAGGCGAGCATTGATACAAAAGATGGCAAGAATTGCTAGTTGATCTGCGCGCTTCGAATACGAAGAGACAGGCGGCTTTGGTAGATTCAAAGTCATTCGCCGGAGCGACGGCGTTGATGACTCGCATTATCCAGCGCATGAAAGATGATGGTCTGGTTAAGACAAGCGCGCCGTCTGATGATGGTCGCGTCCGCAAAGTTGCTGTGGCAGATAAAGGTAAAAGCCAATCGCTCACATCGAGCGGTCGACCGAAAGATTATCTGCGCAGAGTTTCGAGAACTGAGGAATAGTACGCAGCCCGATATCTTAAATTGTCACCGCTGGTCCGTTCAGAGTTCTCCAATTCGTGGCTGTTACCAACAGGGCGCATTCACGTATAATTTTCTGCCGGCCTATCGCGGACGGTACTGTCGAGATAGCGCCGAACAAGCTCCGCCTTCATGACCTTGCGTGTGGGGGTCATCGGCATCTCATCGACGACCACAAAATGCTCCGGCCATGTAAACTTGGCAAAATGCTTTTCTGCAAGATAGCCCTTGAGCTGATCGAAATTAAGAGATGCACCCGTTTTCAGGATGACGAAACAGGAGGCGCGTTCACCCAAAATCTTATCCGGCAGCGGAGCGATCGCGGCTAGCGCAACCGCAGGGTGGTTGGTGATCGCAATCTCGATGTCGATCGGATTGAATTTAATGCCGCCTCGGTTGATCAGTTCCTTGGTGCGGCCGCAGAGCGTCACATTCCCTTCGGCATCCATGCTGGCGAGATCGCCGGTACGAAACCAGCCGTCGCCAGTGAAGCCATTTTTAGTTGCTTCTTCATTGCCAACGTAGCCGGAGAACAGCGAGCAGCCGCGCACATGCAACTCGCCCTGTTCGCCGGACGGCAGCGCGTTATCATTGGAATCGACAACACGGAGTTCGGTACCCGGCGTTGCGCGCCCGATTGTGCCGAAGCGAATCTGTCTCGCGTCGGCGCGCCGGCTGCACGCCCCGAATTGCAACTCGGTCATGCCCCAGGCCTGCAGCACTTTTCCGTTCGGCATCAATTCTTCAAGCGCGGCCGAAACGGGTACCGGCACGGTCGTGCCGGACAGGACTGCAACTTGGATTGAAGACAGATCGACACCAGCGAACAGGTTCTGTTGCAGGCACGGCGCGATATGAGCCGGCCCGGCGAATAGGAAGGTTGGCTTCAATTGCTGGATTGCCTGGATCAAGCTCGGTGGTGTGAACAGATCGAGCAGGCAGGCTGCGGCGCCGACCGAGATGCCGAGCTGGAAGGTGTAAAGGCCGTAGAGATGCGTGTAGGGCGCAAGACAGAGGATGCGGTCATCGCTTGTCATCCCGAATTCAATCGCGCACATGCGCGCGTTGCTCAGGAAGTGATTGTGGGTAACTGATGCGCCCTTCGGTGAAGATGTTGTGCCGCTGGTGTAAAGCTGCATAAATGGGTCGGTCGCGGCGATCTCAATGCGCGCGATAGGATTCTCGCGACCGCGCTTCTCGACCAGCGAAAATTCCAGGGCGCCCGGCGCAGAGCCGCCAACCGCGATCACGAGCTTCAAATTCGGCAAGTGCCCGATCAGATTTGCGATGTCCCTGGCGGGCGAGCGATCCTTGGTTTTTGCCAGCGCGATGCAGGCTTTCGCGCCGCTGTGGCGCAGCAGTTGCTCGGCTTCTCGCGGACCATACGGCGTGTGGATCGTCTGCATCACGGCGCCGATCTCGTTGATACCGAGCCAAGCGATCAGGAATTCGACGGTATTGGGCAGATGCACGGCGATAATGTCACCGCGCCGCAAGCCTGCGTCATGAAGGCCCGCTGCGAAACCCGTCACCCGATCGGCAAATTGCCTGTAAGTGAGGGTGGTATCATTGGTTGCTATGGCGAGCCGATCGCCATGCTGCGCGACGCGGCGATTAAGCCAGTCGCGGATCGTTTCGTCGCGCCACCAATCGCGTTCACGAAAATAGGCCGGGTCAAACCGCTGTGACGTGGTCGACATCGCGCATGCGCCCGTGACTGATTGGATTTATATGGTACATTACAGCTTAATATCGTCAAGTGAGGTGCTGACTTGAGGCTAACTCAGACGCGCCCGGACAGAACGCGCGACATGTGATCATAGAGACCGGTAAGCAAAGACAGCGCGGTGGCCGCAGATTTCAGTTGGGCTTCGATGTCGGATAGATTGGAACTGGGACCGATCAGCAATTCGCGCCTTATTGCCACGAGTTCGTCGGTTAACTTCCGACCTTTGGCGGTCGGTTGGTAGCGGGTGTCGCGGTTAGTGCTGCCTGGCACCTTCTCGATCAGACCAGCCGCCGTCAGCTTGCGCAGACTGTATTGAATGTTGGAAATATCGTCGCGATTGGTGAAGCGGCTGAGATCGCTCACGCTGCGCGGTTTCGGAGAAAACATGAGCTGCTGCAGGATTACGTTTTCCTGCCCGGTCAGATTGTTGGCCTTGCCGATCTCGCCGAGGCCAAGCCCCGCGAAGCGGTAGAAAGCCTCTGAGGAACAAATGAGCGATTGTTCGAATTCGAAGAACACGCGCTCGCGCTCGGTGCGGGCGAGCGGTGGAATCTCTTCCTTATCGTTCTTGAAGGCGCGCAGGGCGGCGGACGGCTTTCTGGGCGGCATGCTGAATTTCGCGGCCTCGAGGAATGTGGAGATTCTCCTAGCACTTTCCGGGATGTCCCAACAGGATTGGTCCCGTAGTCCATATTGACTCATTTAATGTACGTTGTAAAATAGGTCGTATATTAAGGGAAACGTCATGCTGGAATTGTGGGAATTGGCTGGGCGCGACGACGTGCGGTTCAGCACTTTCTCGTGGCGGACTCGCATGGCGCTCTGCCACAAGGGGCTGAATTTCAACGCCCATCCAGTGGCGGTAAGCGACAAGCAGGCGATCGCCTTTAGCGGCCAGACCAAGGTTCCGATCGTCAAAGCCAGCGATCGCGTGATCTGCAATTCATGGGAAATTGCGGTGTTCCTGGAGCGCGAATTTCCGGATCGACCGAGCCTGTTCGGCGGTGCCGCAGGGGAACAACTCGCCTATTTCTTCAATCTCTGGACCGACCGCGAAATCGTGCCGGGACTGGTACCTTATTTGATGTTCGATGTGCTGGACTGTGTAGACGAGCCGGACCAGCGCCACTTGCGCGGCCAGATCGAGGGCATTTTCAAGAAGCCGCTCGAGGAATTATACAGCGAACGCGAGAAGGCGTTGCAATTGCTCGGAAAGAAGCTCGCGCCCGTGCGCAAGATGCTGGCACGCGCGCCGTTTCTTGGCGGCGTCGCTCCGGCATATGCCGACTACATCCTGTTCGGAACCCTTCAATGGGCGCGCGTTGTCTCGGAAGTGCAGGTCTTCGCGCCTGACGACGCGCTGTCGGATTGGTTTTCGCGCTTACTCGACCTCTACGGCGGAGTGGGGAGAAGCGAGCGCGCGCGGGGTGAAAGAAATCGGGAGGCAGCGGAATGAAGATCATCGTCGTCGGCGGCGGCCCCGGCGGGCTGTACTTCGCGCTTCTGATGAAGAAGCGTTATCCGAACTACGACATCGAAGTGTACGAGCGCAATCGCCGCGACGACACCTTCGGCTTCGGCGTAGTGTTCTCCGATGAGACGCTCGACAACCTGATGGATTATGATTCGCAATCGTATCAGGCGATCACTCGCGAATTCTCTTACTGGGACGAGATCGATTTCTATTTCCACGACGATCTTGTCCGCTCGGGCGGCCACGGCTTCTGCGGTACCGAACGCCGCACGTTGCTGATGGTGTTGCAAAATCGTTGCCGTGAACTCGGCGTCACGCTGAATTATTCCACCGAGATCACCGATCTTGACCGCTTTGCCGACGCGGACCTAATCGTCGCGGCCGACGGCATCAACAGCTTCATCCGTGAGAAATATAAGGAACATTTCCAGCCGGAAATCGAATGGCGTCGCAATCACTTCATCTGGATGGGTAGCACAGCGCCGTCTCCGGCCTTCTCGTTCTTTTTCGCCACCAACGAATTCGGCATTTGGGATCTCTGCACCTACCAATACAAGGAAAACATGAGCACTTGGGTGATCGAGGCACCCGAGAGCACATGGGAGAAGGCTGAAGCGACTCTCAGCAAGCTCAATGAAGAAGAAACGGTCGCGTACCTGGAGAAACTCTGGGGCCATCTCCTGAAGGGCCATAAGCTGATCGCCAATCGGTCAAGCTGGCGTCGCTTCCCGGTCATTCGCAACAAGAACTGGTATTACAAGAACATCGTTCTTCTCGGCGATGCGCTGCATACCGCGCATTTCTCCATTGGCTCGGGCACCAAGCTAGCCATGGAGGACGCGATCAACTTGTTCAATGCGTTTGAAGGTACAAAGTCGGTCGACGACGCGTTGATGCGCTTTCAGGGCGGCCGCAGGGAAGACGTCGAGAAGACGCAATATGCCGCCAATGTAAGCGCCCTTTGGACCGAGAATCCCGCCCGCTACTGGCGCATGGAACCGGTACAGGCCTGTTTCAGCATGCTAACGCGCGCCAAGGCGGTGACCTTCGACAATCTTAAGCTGCGCGATGCCAAATTCGTCGACAAGGTTCAGCACTGGTTCGCGGCCACCGTTCGCGATCAAGGCTTCGACATCAGCCTTGAGAATCCGCCGCCGCCGATGTTCACGCCGTTCCGCGTCGGAAACATGGTGGTGCAGAACCGCGTCGTGGTCTCGCCGATGAACATGTATTCGGCCGAGCCCGGCGGCATCCCGGGGGATTTCCACCTCGCCCATCTCGGACGCTTCGGTATGGGCGGCGCGGGTCTGGTCTTTGCGGAGATGACCGCGGTTTCGGAGACAGGGAGAATCACGCCGGGATGCCCGGGAATCTATTCGGAGGAGCAGGTTGTGGCCTGGAAGCGCATCAGCGACTTCATCCACAAACAAAGTCCGGCGAAATTCTGCCTGCAACTCGGCCATTCCGGCCGTAAGGGCTCGACCAAGCTTGGTTGGGTGGACATGGATCATCCCCTCGATGACGGCAATTGGGATCTGGTCGCGGCATCGCCGTTGGCTTTCCACGAATTCATGCATATCCCGCGCGAGATCACGCGTGCCGCCATGGATCGGGTGCGCGACGATTATGCCCGCGCCGCGATCAATGCGGACAAGGCGGGCTTCGACATGATTGAGCTCCATGCCGGCCACGGCTATCTATTGTCCGGCTTCATCTCGCCGCTCAGCAACGAGCGCAAGGATGACTACGGCGGCAGTCTCGAGAACCGCATGCGATTCCCGCTCGAGATTTTCGATATGGTGAAGGCGAATTGGCCGAAGCATAAACCGATCTCGGTTCGTATCTCGGCGACCGACTGGCACAGCCGCGGCATTACCCCAGAAGACGGCCTTCAGATCGCGGCAATGTTCAAGCAGCATGGCGCGACCATTATCGACGTATCGGCAGGGCAGACTTCGCGCTGGGCCAGTCCGGTCTACGGCCGTATGTTTCAGAACTCCGTTCTCGGAAATGGTGCGGAATGAGGTGCAGATTCCGACGATTGCCGTCGGCGCCATCACTACGGCCGATCAGGTGAACACCATCATCGCGGCCGGCCGCGCCGATCTCTGCGCGCTCGGCCGTCCGCATCTGACCAATCCGCATTTCACTCTTACCGCATCCGCCGAATACGGATACGAGCCACAATTCTGGCCGCTTCCCTATCTGTCGGGGAAGGACCAGGCGTTCCGCCTTACGCAGCGTCAGCAGGTCGAAATTCAGGCGCTGCGGCAGGCGGCGAGACCATCGAGCCACGATCAACGTCGGCAAGTTCCGCAAGCGGCGGAATGAGAGACGTTCACAAAACCCCGGGGCGGGCGCGCGTTCGTGCCCCTTCGGAACGACGACAAAGGCCGGATTGTTCGAACGACGTATCAAATCAGGAGGGATAAGATGAAGACATTCGTAGGCGCCATCGCTCTATCGACGGTCCTTTGCGGAGCGGCGTTCGCACAGCAGCCGGTAAAGATCGGTCTCATCACCACACTGTCGGGGCCCGCAGGCTATCTCGGTGCCGATATTCGTGACGGCTTCCAACTCGCCATCGATCTGGAAGGCGGCAAGCTCGGCGGTGTGCCGGTCCAACTCGTGGTGGAGGAGGATGGACTGAAGCCCGGTCAGGGAAAACAGATCGCCGACCGGATGCTGAAGACCGACAATATCAAGCTCTTCACGGGCATCGTGTTCTCCAATGTCGCCGGAGCCGTAGTTCCGGATGTGCTCGATGCCGGCGCGATCTATGTCAGCCCTAATGCGGGCCCTTCCAATTTCGCGGGCGCGGAATGCCATAAGAACTATTTCGTGGTGTCCTGGCAGAACGACACGCTGCATGAAAGTGCCGGACAGAACGCCACCAATATGGGCTACAAGAAGGCTTTCATTCTTGCGCCGAACTATCAGGCTGGTAAGGACGCGCTGACCGGTTTCAAGCGTTTCTTCAAAGGCGAAATCGTCGGCGAGGTTTATACGCGTCTCGATCAGACCGATTTCGCGCCTGAGATGGCGCAAATTCGAGCAGCGAAACCCGACGTCGTCTTTCATTTTAATCCAGGCGGACTCGCGATCGCTTTCACCCGGCAATATCAGCAGGCGGGCCTGCTCGGCTCGATCCCCATGGTCGTCTCGTTCGCATCACTCGACGTAAACATTCTAAAAGCGATCGGAGAGGCGGGGCTCGGCATCAACGTTAGCACGCACTGGAATAGCGACTTCGACAATCCGGCGAACAAGAAATTCGTTGCCGAATGGACAAAAAAATACGGCGCGGACCGTATCCCGACCTATTACGCGAGCCAGGGTTACGACACGGCACTTGCCATCGGCGCGGCATTGAAGGCGGTGAACGGCGATTTGAAGGACACCGAGCAATTCCGCAAAGCGATGCTCAAGGCAGACTTCCAGTCGGTGCGCGGTAAGTTCAAGTTCGGGCCCAACCAGCATCCGGTACAGGATTGGTACGCTGCCAAGGTCGAAAAGGGCGCTGACGGCAAGCTCGCAATCCAAACAGCGGCGAAAATTTTCGAAGACAGGGGGGATGCTTACTCCGCCGCCTGCAAACTATAGGCGGGCGGAACCCCGCGCCAAGTTTCGTGATTCGCTCAGATGCGTCTTTTCGGCGGCGTTCCGAGAGCAAACGTCGCACCGCGCGCGAATGAGTTCGCGCGTGAAGCCTTGGATGAACGTGATTGATCTTTACGCTTGGCTGACACCAAACGGAAGAAAGGTCTCTCTGACGCTTGAGGAGACCTTACTTCAATATCGCGTAATTCCAGTCGACATAGGCCGCGGCGAGCGGCCGCCATTCAAATCATCGGACCTCTGCGCCCGACGATCCGAGGTAGCTCTCATTCACTCTTTCGTCTTTCATCAAGGCGGACGCCGGCCCCTCCAACCTGATCTCACCTGTTTCGAGCACATACGCATAGTCAGCTGTCTCGAGCGCAGCCCGGGCGTTCTGTTCGACCAGCAGAATGGACATACCGGATTGGCGCAGCGACGCGATGATTCTGAAAATATCGCGCACGATCAGGGGAGCCAGTCCGAGGCTCGGTTCATCCAGCAGCATCAGCCGCGGCCTGGTCATCAGACCGCGACCAAGTGCCAGCATTTGCTGCTCTCCGCCTGAAAGACTCTCGGCCAGTTGTTTGCGGCGTTCGGCAAGTCGGGGAAATATCTCGAACACCTCTTCAAGGGTGCGGTGGACTTCCGCTTTTTTCGATCGGCGCGTGTAGGCGCCGAGCAATAGATTGTCGCCTACACTCATGGTGCCGAACAATTCGCGGCGTTCGGGTACTATGCAAATGCCGCATTCGACGCGGTCCTCCACGTCAAGCCGCGCGAGGTTGCGCCCGTCGAAACTCACGTTCCCGCGCGCGGGCACGAGGCCCGCGATCGCACCGAGCAGGCTCGTCTTGCCGGCTCCGTTCGGGCCGATGACGGTCACGATTTGTCCCGACTTGATCGCAAGCGACACATCGTGAACCGCTTCGATCTTTCCGTAAGCGACCGAAAGGGACGTAACCGACAGGATATCGGTCATGCGACCCCGCCGAGATAGGCTTCCTGCACTTTGGGATCGGCCCTGACCTCCCGGGGGGAGCCTTCGCAAAGCTTCACTCCGAAATCCATGACGACCATCCGGTCGACAAGGTTCATCACGAAATTCATGTCGTGCTCGACAAGCAGGATGGTTAGCGATTCATCGCGCAGCGTGCGCAGCAAAGCGGAGAGCGCCCGCTTCTCCTGTTCACGCAGGCCGGCCGCGGGTTCATCGAGAATGAGCAGGGTCGGATCGACAGCAAGCGCGCGGGCGACCTCCAGGATGCGTTGATTGCCGAGCGGCAGATTGCCAGCCAGATCGAACATGCGATTGGCAAGGCCGACGCGCTCAAGCAGACGCGTCGCCTCAAGACGGGCGCTCGCTTCTTCGGCGCGATCAAGTCGCAATGCACCGGTAAAAAACCCGCTTTTGGTACGCGAATAGGTTCCCAGGAGCACATTGTCCAGGAGAGTCATTTTGGGTCGTATTTTGACGTGCTGGAACGTACGAGCGATACCGGATCGCGCGATGCGGCGCGTCGGCCATCTTGTGATGTCCTGACCACCGAAAGTGACGGTGCCGCTATCCGCCGACAAAGCGCCGGTGATCAAATTGAACAGCGTGGTCTTGCCGGCTCCATTTGGACCTACGAGCCCGATAATCTCGCCCGCGCGCAATTCGAAAGATACGTTGTTGACCGCCGTGAGTCCGCCGAAGCGGCGAGTAACCTGATCGACCTTGAGGAGAGGCGTTCCGCCCGTGGGTTGCTGGCGGCGCGTCATCGGATCGGCATCCGTTCGGGTAGGTTGCCTTTCAACCCGAAAAAACCCGGCGAAAATCGGAAGGGCTCCGCCACGGGCGTGCTGGAGGAGCAGGATGTAAAGTATCGCAAAAACGATGGTGTCGAGCTTTCCGCCGCTCTTGGTGATCAGCGGCAAATAGGTTTCGATATTGTCCTTGAGCAGAATGACGACGGCCGATCCGACGATCGACCCGAGCAGATACTGCATCCCCCCGATGACGCCCATGAGGATGTAGTCGATGCTCAATCTGACGTCGAAGGCGCTCGGCGCGACGAACCGGCTCATATGCGCATAGAACCAGCCCGAAAGCGCTGCCAGCAAGGCTGCCAGAAGAAACGTGGCGAGCTTGATCCGGTATTCGTTGATGCCGCAACTCTCAACCAGCAGCGCGCCGCCACGCAAGGCGCGAAGTGCGCGGCCTTGCCGGGAATTCAAAAGATTATACGACAGCAGCAGTCCGATCAGCAGAGTCGGCCATATCAGGAAAAAAATTCGGTTGTTCGCAGCAAACGAAAGCGAACCGATCGAGATCGGAGGGACTTCGACGATTCCCGAATGATGACCGAAACCCGGAATGGTGCCGAACAGATAGAACGCGCTCAGGCCCCACGCGATGGTGGCGAGCGAAAGGAAATGTCCGCTCAGACGCAGCGTCACCAAACCGACGACGAGGGCAACGATCGCGACGGCCGCGATCCCCAGGATGAGGCCGAGCCACGGAGAATAGCCCTGCAAGGCACTGACCCAGGCCGTGGCATAGGCTGCTATACCCACGAACGCCGCCTGCCCGAAGGACAGCATGCCGCCAACCCCACTCAGCAGGATCACACCGAGAACGACAAGCGAATAGATGCCGATGTAGTTGAGAAGGGTGATGTTGAATGGGCTCAGAAATAGCGGCGAGGCCATCAACGCGATAACGGCCACACCGATCAGAACGCGGACAAGCGCAAGGCTCATTCGTCCGCCTCTTCGTGTACGGCCATCGTCAGCGAACGCCAGAGCAGAACCGGGATCAGAAAGGTGAAGACGATCACCTCCTTGTAGTTGCTGCTGAAGAAAGAAGCGTAGGATTCCAGAAGGCCGACGATTACGGCTCCGATCGCGGTGAGGGGGTAGCTGGCCAGCGCGCCGAAAATGGCTCCCACGAAGGCCTTGATGCCGAGCAGAAATCCGAAATCGTAGAAGATGGTCGTCCCTGGCCCGATCAGGATGCCGGCGATTGCCGCAAGCACCGATGCGAGCAGATAGGCGACGGTGCCCATATCGGTCGGACGTATGCCGACGATACGGGCGGCGGTTCTGTTCACCGCCGTTGCGCGGAGCGCTTTGCCGGTGATCGTGAAGCCGAAAAACCCAAACAGCAGACCCGTGAACACCACGGCGCCGAGGATGACGAAAAGCGTCTGTCCGGAAACGATGACGCCGGCGAATTCCAGGATCGCGCCACTAAGCGGCTGGGTTCGGACACCTTCCGGTCCGAAGAACAGCAGGTTCAGGCCTGAAATCGCGAAGTGAAGTGCGACGGCTACCGTCAGAAGCAAGAGGACGCTGGCGTCCGCGATCGGGCGGAACACCAGGCGGTCGAGGAGCGGAGCGATCGGCAACGTGACAGCCATCGCCAGCGCAATCCGGGCGGCTTCCGGCAGCGCACTTTCAGCCAGAAAATAGATCGCGCCTGCGGGAATGAGCGGAAGCACCAGATAGAAAAAAATGGCGCGGCCGATCGAGTGAAACTTCCTCTTTCGGACAAGGGACGTGACTTGCAGCAGTGTCGCAAGCACCGCCAGCACCGCGACGAGGCCCACTGTTCCGGGAATGCGCCCGGATTCCAGTGAGGCCAGTGTCAGAACGGTGATGGCGGAGAGGTCGCCGAACGGCACGAAGATCACGCGCGTCACGGAGAATATCAGTACAAGACCGATCCCCATCAGGACGTAGATCGCGCCTGCCGCGATCCCGTCCATCGCTAGGATCGCGGCGATTTCGCTGGTCATGGTTTGGGCACCTGACGCGTCGTGACCGACAAGCGGAATTCGTCAGGGCTCGTATTTCCAGGCGCCGTTGACCAGCCGCACCATGATCAGACTGCGCGCGTCCGACCCGTAAACGTTTCCGGGCTTGAACGTGTAGATGCCCTGAGTGCCGGGGAATTCCGTGGTCGAGAAGATCGCGTCGCGAAGCGCGAGACGATATTCGGGGGTGCCCGGCTTCAAATTCTTGTCGGCGATGCGCTTTGCCGCATCCAGGAGAATGAGCCACGCGTCATATGAATATGCCGAGAAGGCATCGTTAACGTTGACGCCATTCGCCTTCTTGAAGAAATCGCGATATTCCAACCCGAGTTTCTTGGCGTAGTGGGAATCCGGAAGCTGTTCGGCGACGATCGCGGGTCCCGCAGACACGACCATTCCCTCGGCCGACTTGCCGGCGATCTTGAGGAAATCCGCATTCAGCATAGCCGGCGTGCCGTAAAGCGGTCCCTTGAAGCCACGCTCCCGGAGCGCGAGAGACGGCAGCGCCGCTTGCGTTCCCGATCCGCCGAGCAAAACTGAATCCGGCTGCGCCGCAATGATCTTCAGCGTCTGGCCGGTCACGGACGTGTCGGAACGAGCATAGCGCTCGTTGGTCAGAAGCGCGAAGGCGCCGGCGGCTTCGGCTTTCTTCGCGGTGTCATAAACGAAGTCGCCCCATGAATCGGAAAACCCGATGAAGCCAACCCGTTTCATCCCGTCGCGCGCCATGCGATCCGTGACGGTGCTGATCATGAGCGGGGCTGGTGGCGGGACATCGGCTGCGAAAATATCGGTGCCCGGTTTTGCCGGGGGGATCGGTGAGACGCCCAGCATGGGAACGCGCAATTCGTTCGCCACGGCTGCGATCGCCGCCGTGCTCGGTGCGGTGGCTGTCCCGATGATGACGTCGACGCCTTCTTCTTCGATCAGCTTGCGCGCGGCGCGGGTGGCCGCTGCCGGATCGGAGTTGTCGTCGAGCTGGATGATCCGAACGGTCTCATTTCCAACCTTGCTGCTGTAGGCGGCGCCGGCTGCAACGCCTTGACCGTAAGGCACGCCGAGCCCAGCGGCATTGCCGCTGAGCGAGACTATGACGCCGACCTTGATCTCGGCGTTGGCCGGCGGACAGGTCGCGATAATTCCGAGGACTGTAGAAGCGAGAATAAGATGTCTCATTTGACCCTCCAGTCGATACTTTAAGTTTCAATCAAATTCACAGTCACTTTCAACAGGTAAATCGCGTTCTCGACCGAGCATTTGCCAATCAAGACAAGATCTCCGCTGCTGCCGGCCTCCACAATCCGGCGCCTTCAAGCGCGGAAACGGAGCGCGCCAGTACATTGCGCCGATAGGCCGGGAAATCCCGGCCCGAAGAGTCATAGAAGCCGTGACCTGACTTCAATCCGAGCAGACCCTGCTCAAACATGCGGCCAACGATAGTTGGTGCAGCAAAGCGAATCGGATCGACCGATGCCGAAAGCTCGCTGCTGACGTGGTGCAAAATGTTGCATCCGCCGTAGTCGAGAAACTCCAGCGTCTCGACGGCTGAAAAGCGCAAGCCCAATCCGAACCGCGTTGCTTTGTCGGTGTCAAACCGCGCCATCGTCAATTTCCGTTATCGAGCCGATGTAACAACTCGTAGCGCGATAGCTTGCTGAGACCGAGGCCATCGAAGGTGCGGGACCCGCGCAAGATGTCTTCGTTCAGAATGCTTCCGACGAGTGCGAGTATTCCATGGGCAACTGGCGTATCGACGCCGGCCCAGCGCGCTACCGATGCAAGGAACGCAAGTCCGGTGACCACGTCTTCCCGGATATAGCGATGTGTGTGCAGATCGATATGTTCGCGCCAGTCCCCCAAATCCACCAGCCGCTTGTGAGCGTCGCCGTACATCCACTTGTCGCTGTTATAGTGCTCGGCGAGCGGATAATGCGGCTCGCCGTAACCGAGAGCCGCGCGCACGGCTATGCGCTCATTGTCGAGACGATTGGTCACCGCGCGTACGGCCGGCTGGGTGCCCTCGGCATGAATGTCCCAGCGTTCAAAGTGCTGCAGCGGCGCGGCGTTCATGACCATCAACGGCGGGTGGATGATAGGGCCCGCGTTCATCAATGCGCCTGAGAGTGCGTCGCCGCACGGATGCACGCCCGGAAAGGCCTTCTGAATGACGGCGATCGCGTGCGCGCTCTTGTGTGTTGGATAGACACCGACCGGCAATCGAACGGCGCGGATCGTGATGTTGATCTCCCGATCACCGTGCTTGCGGGCGAGCCATGGCAAGGTACCGGTTTCCGCCCAGGTCACATCGGCGGTCTGTCCGGTGGAGCGAATGATTTGGGCCATGTACCAACTGCCGAATGTACCGGGTGGCAGAAAAACAACCTGTCCGTTTTGCAGGTGAGGCGCCATTGCGACCGCGATATCGTGCTGTGCCGTGGCGGGCGTGGGCAACACAATGAGCTCCGCCCCAAGCAACGCCTTTCCGATATCCGGAGTCGCGAGCGCAATTTTGACGTCCCGCGTGCCCTGATGATCTTTCAAGCGGATCGTGCCGGCTTCCATCACCGGCTGCAATGCGACGCCATCCCGCCGCCAGAGCCGGACCTCATGTCCGGCGTCCGACAGATCCGCTGCGGCTGCGTAGCAGCCATGGCCGCCGCCCAGTACAGCGATTTTCATCCTTGTCCCCGGCACATTTCCGTCATCGCATGAAAATTCCGCCGTTGATGTCCCAGGTCGCGCCCGTGACGAAGTCGGCGTCGGGGGAGGCGAGTTGCACGGCGATGTTTGCAACGAAATCCGGATTGCCCAGGCGTCGTACTGGGATCATGTCCATGACCTGCGCCAGCCGTTCCGGACTAAGCAGGGCGCGCACCGACGGCAGGTCCATCGGACCGGGAGCAATCGCGTTGACCGTGACGCCCCGTGACGCATATTCCCGCGCGAACACCTTGGTCATGGTGATGATCGCGGCTTTCGATGACGAATAGTGAATGCCGGCGGCGGTGCCGCCATTCTGTCCGGCGAGCGACGCCATGTTGACGATCCGTCCGTATCCGGCGTCAGCCAGATGCGCGCCGAGCACCTGACAACCGAGAAACGTTCCGCGCTGGTTTACGCTCAGGACTTTGTCGAAATCGTCCGGAGTGATCTCGGAGATCGGCGCGATGGGGGTGATCGCCGCATTGTTCACCACGACATGCAGCGCCTGCCATCTCGTCAAGATCGCCGCGAGCGCGTTCTCAAAGTCTTCCTTTCGCGAAATGTCGAGCCTGAAGGAGCAGGCGGTCTTCCCAGCTGGATCGAGGGTGTCAGCGAGCGCGCGGGCGGCATCTTCCGCAATGTCGGTGACCGCGACGCTGTAGCCGGCCTTGTGCAGCGCGATTGCGATGCGCTGCCCAAGCCCGGCACCCGAACCTGTAACGATAGCCACCTGCGCCATAACACGCACCCAAGCTTTGGACCGATGTCAGAAGGCTGCGACGGCAGCCATCGATCAGAGGTTCATTATTGCGGGATCTCGATCGCGCGACCCAGGCGCGCCTCGACGCGGCAATATTTCCAGAGCTTGTAGGTACCGTCGCCCACAGACGTCGCCCGGAACAGATTGCAAGCCGCGGTTGCGGTTTCCATGTCGGGAACGTCAGCCAGGATGTAGGCGGTCCACGGCGCGGCGAGGGATGGGCCGACCATGATCTGGTCGTCGTCCATCGTGCCGATGATCTTAACGCCCGGCAGGTTTGCGAGGCCCTTCAGCATCGTGCCAAAGGCCTGCCAAACCTGTCCGGCTTCGGCGGGAGCTGCATCAAAAAAATTCTGGTTCACCCCGATGCAGAAAAGCACACGCAGTGGTTTTTTCTCACTCATGACAATCTCCCTTTGCCCCTTTTGTCGAAATCACAGGTAACCTGGCAACGGCGCCAGGCCGAACATCATCGCACCCGCATTCTGATAGGTGATGTCGCCGACGAACGCGTGTTGCGTGACTGTTTGCGCGTCGTTCACATAAGCGGAAAGCGGGCAGGCGCGGTAGAGACCGGTCATGCCGGTCACCATCTGCGCGCGCCGCGCCACTTCGGCGCCAACGCGGGTCGCGTGTGTGGACGACAGGCGAAGCATGCTGACTTGCTGAGGCGAAGGTTCTTTACCGGCCAACAAAAGCTGCCAGACCTCGTCAATGGCTTCGTAGAACCAGGAACGCGCGGCGCGGAGCTCGGCTTCCACTTTCGCGATTTCCAGCTGAACATAAACGCGGTCTCCGAGCTTCGGCGCTCCGGTCGCGGACGTGCGCTCGGCGGACATGGCGATCACCTCGTCAATCGCGCCGCGCGCGACGCCGAGGCCGACTATCGCAAGAACCTGGGTGGCGAGGGACAGAGCCGGGTAGCGGTAGAGCGGCTCCGTCATTGATGACTTGCTGCCGCGCAGGAAGGTCCAGTCTTCCGGTACTGTCACGTCCTCCAATATGATGTCGTGACTGCCAGTCCCTTGCAGACCGACCACGTCCCAGTTCTTTTCGATCCGCACTTTTTCTCTTGGCAGTACCGCCATGCGCGGCAATTCGAATTTGTCGCCGGTTCGCGGCGCGATGCCGGCGCCGAACAAATCCGCGCCCATGCAGCCGCTGGCCCATTCCCAACGACCGCTAAATCTAAATCCGCCGTCGACCCGCGTTGCCGGTTGAGGCGGAAAGATGCCGCCGGCAAAAACGTGATTGGGGGTTTTTGCGTAGATTTGCTCTAGCGTCGCGACTGGCAACGCGGAAAGATAAATCGCGCCGGCGCCAAAACTCGCTACCCAGCCGGCCGATCCGTCGGCAGCAGAAATCGTTTCGATTAGCCGGCAGAAATCGGCCGGAGCCATCTCGTCGCCGCCGAAACGCTTCGCGACAAAGGCGCGATAGATACCGATCTCCCGGAAGCGCTCGATAATGTCCTGCGAGATGAATTGCTGGCGTTCGAATTCGCGCCGGCGCGATTTGATGTCCGCCAGGAGCGTGTCGAGTCCGGCGGGCGCGCTTGGAGGATGCATGGTCTCGCGACGGGCGTGATGTGCCATTGGAACCTCCCTGCCTGGTTAGCGGCTACGACAGCCGGAGGATTTTGAAAGCAGAAACGTTTCGAAGGCCGTCCTGGAACGGCGAATGCTTCTCACTTTGACCGATCGCACCATTGTTTGAAAGGCTGCCATCGCTAGCCACCGTGTTCTCATCGGGCTTCGAGACTGCAACGACAACCGTGTCGTCAACAGCAAAAGGATACAAAACAAGGCTACGGTAGAAACTACCAAAGTCAACTGATTTTAGAAGTAAAAATGGGAAGCGTTGCTTACCTTCGATATGAGCGGTACGCGTGGCTTTTCATAAATTACCTATGTAATTCAGATAGAGATATTTCCCTAGGGAAGCTTTGCAGTCGAATGTTGCCTCTGGCTCCCCTCGAAAAGTCGCCTCGAAGCGAGAAATTTTTTGATAGAAACTTGTGGATTTTGATTGCGCCGATTGGGCGGACAGGAGTTAAATGGCGGTCTCCGGCTTGCGGTGATCGGTCGAAGGGACTCACTCCCTTCTTTTTCAAAATGAAGGCTCGATGACAGCGCAGGGGGTGGCATTGAATGCGCTTGCGGGGACTGCTTTCTTCGGTCACTCGAGCAAAAGGAGTCGAGTCGGATCCATCGCCGACATGCCGGCCGCCATGTACATAAAGAAGCAGCATCGCCGTTACATTCCTTCCAGCGACGACTTCGATTATTCGGAGTTTCCATTTTATTGGCTGGCTCACGCTCAGGGTGCCTATCAGCATCACCTCGAGAAAGCGCTGAAAAAGGTCGGAGCGGACATCCCTGCCTGGCGCATTCTGCTATTTTTGAAAGTGCATGGCAGTGGGAGTATTTCCGAAATTTCGAAGCATGCCGTCATCAGGGTATCGACGATGACGCGCATCATTCAGAGGATGAAGGCCGATGGCTGGGTGGAGACGAAAGTTCACGCCGACGACGGTCGCGTCAAAGAGGCCGTTCTCACGCCGGCCGGTCAGGACAAGATCAATGAGATAGAGCGGACGACCGAGAAGCTCTTCGCGCGCAGCTTCCAGAATCTGACCCAATCGCAAATTTTCAAACTCAACAAGACACTCAAGCAGCTTTATCAGAATATCACCGAGGATTGATGGCTGCGTATGATCCCGCTAAGAGCCGGAGGAAATAGATTGAAGTCTTGGAGGGGCCTGTGAGCGGCGGACGACGAGGCTATGACGACGTCGTGCTCGCCGCGCCGGTCACGATCCCGTATGTCCGTTTTTCGGTTCGGAGCGCTCACTGGTTTCTGGCCAGAACTTTGGCCGAGCTGATTAAGGCGGCCGGAATTCGCAAGGCCGACATCGACGGGATGGCGGTATCGAGCTTCTCGCTGGCGCCGGATACCGCGGTCGGCTTCACGCAGCATGTCGGTTTGGGCCTGCGGTGGCTCGAACACATGCCGATGGGAGGCGCATCGGCCATTCTGCAACTGAGGCGGGCCGCGCGAGCGGTCGAGTTGGGTGATGCGAATATCGTCGCATGCATCGGCGGCGACACCAACCACGTGGACTCGTTCCGTCAGGGTGTCGCCAATTTCAGCCAGTTCGCGCGCGATGCGGTCTACCCGTATGGCGCCGGTGGCCCGAACGGAAGCTTCGCGTTTCTGACCGATTACATCATGCGCAAGGATAATGTCGAGCCGGCGGATTTCGGCAAGCTATGCGTGGCGCAGCGCGCAAACGCATCCTCTAATCCCTATGCGCTTTTGCGCAAGCCGCTGACGCTCGAAGACTATCTCGGCTCGCGCATGATCGCGGACCCGATCCGTCTGTTCGATTGCGTAATGCCATGCGCCGGAGCCGATGGCTTTCTCGTGACCCGGCGCTCGATTGCAGAGAAGCTCGGTTTGCCTAAGGTCTCGCTGCTTGCGACGATCGAGCGGCACAATGCGTTCCCTGACGATCCGATTCAGATCCGTGGCGGCTGGGCGCAGGACGTGAACGAACTTTACGAACAAGCCGGGTGCGGGCCCGGCGACATGGACTTCCTGCAGGCTTACGACGACTATCCCGTCATTGTGATGATGCAAATGGAAGATCTCGGCTTTTGCCGGAAAGGCGAGGCCGCCGAATTTGTCCGCCGCAACACATTCACGATCGACGGCAGCCTGCCGCTCAATACGTCCGGTGGTCAGTTGTCAATGGGGCAGGCCGGCGCGGCGGGTGGGCATCTGGGCGTGGTCGAGGCCATCCGCCAGTTGATCGGGCAGCCGCTGACACGGCAAATTCCCGATACGCGACGCGGCCTCGTCAGCGGCTTCGGGATGATCAACTACGACCGCGGACTTTGCACCGGCGCCGCAATTCTTGGAAATGACGCATGACGAAGCCGCTTAGCAAGCCCAAGCGAAAAAATCCGATTGTCCGCACTCGCTTGCCGACCGTTCCCGCGACCACGCGCGCGCGCTACACACAGGGGATCACCGCCGCGGCGGCGCGCGGTGTCTTCGCGCTCCAGCGTTGCGAGGATTGCAGCACAATTCAATATCCACCGCGCGAGGCATGCGCCAATTGTCTGTCAGTCCGCCTCAGGTGGCGCGAGGTCGACGGCGCCGGCGAACTGATCGCCCGCACCACCATTCGCTACGGTTTCGAACTGTATTTTCGCGAGCGTGCGCCCTGGCCGACCGGTATCGTCAAGCTTGATTGCGGTCCCAACGTCATCGTCGGCTTACATCAGGACTGCGCGCCGCCGCCGGCGCGCGTGCGCGTGATCGCAGCTCTCGACAAAGGCGGTCAGACTATATTGATTGCAATTCCAGAGAAGGATACGCCGTCCATGGAAGACGATCCGATCCTGCGTGAAACGACGTCGGATCCCAAATTCCGCAAGGTCTTGGTGACCGACGCGAAGAGTGCCGTCGGCGCCGCGGTGGTCGAAGCATTGATCGGTGCCGGAGCGGATTATGTCTGGGCCGGCGTCGCAGAGCCCTGGAAAGTGTCGCGCCATCTGGAGCGCATCCGGCAGCTTCCGCAGGTAACCGTTGTGCCGCTGGACGTCACCGAAGAGACATCGGTCCGCAAGCTTGCCGGAAATATCGGCGGCAAGGTCGATATCCTCATCAACACCGCCGAATATCATCGCGTGGAAAACCTGGCGCATTCGCAGGGCGCCGAAACGGCGCGCGCCGAAATGGAGACGAACTATTTTGGCCTGCTCCGGCTTGCGCAATGGTTCGGACCGGCGCTGCGCTCGCGCGCGGCGGACGGCCAGTCGAGCGCGACCGCCTGGGTGAACATTCTTTCGATCTATGCGCTGTCCAATTTTCCTGCGCATTCGACATTCTCCGCTTCGAAGGCGGCGGCGTATTCGCTGTCGCAATCCCTTCGCGCCGCCATGCAGCCGTCGGGCATCCGGGTCATCAACGTGTTTCCGGGTCCGATCGACGACGAATGGAACCAGCTACTTCTGCCACCCAAGCTGGCGCCTGCGGCGCTCGCCGCGGCGGTCATCACCGCGCTCAAACGCGGGATCGAGGATGTATATCCCGGCGATGTCGCGCAGGAATGGCTGGCGCGCTTTCTGGACAATCCGAAGGCTTTGGAACGGGAGTTGGCCGGATGAGCGCCACCAATCCTACCGTGCTCACCGACTTGTTGGCCCATCTCTCGACAGGTAGCGTTTGCATCGTCGATCTGACGCAAACCCTGTCGCCCGACTTTCCCGCGATCGTCTTGCCGCCGGAAGTCGGTCAATGCGCGCCGATCCGCATCGAGGAAATCTCGCGCTATGACGGGCGCGGGCCCGGCTGGTATTGGAACAATCTCTCCTTCGGTGAGCATACCGGCACGCATTTCGATGCGCCGATCCACTGGATTACGGGCCGGGACCTGCCGAACAACGCGACGGATACGATCGCACCCGAGCGCTTTATCGCGCCGGCCTGCGTGATCGACTGCACGCGCGAGGCGGCCGCGGACCCGGACTATCTTATGCCGGTCGAAAAGATCACCGCGTTCGAGCAGCAGCACGGGCGCATTCCCGACGGGGCCTGGGTCTTGATGCGGACAGACTGGTCGAAGCGGACCGATCCCGTGGCGTATCAAAATATGGACGAGACCGGCCAGCACACTCCAGGACCAGGTGTCGACGCGGTGCGCTTCCTGATTGAAGAGCGGGACGTCATTGGCTTCGGCACTGAAACGATCGGCACCGATGCAGGGCAGGCGGCGCATCTGCGACCGCCTTATCCGTGTCACGCGATGATGCATGGCAGCGGCCGCTATGGGCTGCAATGCCTCACGAACCTCGACATGCTTCCGCCGACAGGCGCTCTCATCGTGGCGCCGCCTTTGAAGATCAGGCAGGGGTCGGGGTCGCCCCTGCGGGTGATTGCGCTGGTGACGGCGACGTCGTTATGACGCGAGCCGCGGAAACCATGCGGTCTCCTCCCGTGCCATGGGGGCCGCGCCGCCCCAATAGCGTGTACGATGCGCTGCAGACGATGGCCAGTCTGTATCCGGATCGGCCGCTGCTCGCGGTTTTGCCGGAGACGGCGAAGGTTTACGGCATCGATGCTGGAGAGCTGAGCTATTGTGAGGTTGCGACGGCCGCAAACGGCCTTGCCGGTCGGTTCGGAGCCGCCGGTTATCGGCGAGGTCAGCGCATCGGGCTGCTGCTGGAAAATAGGCCGCAATTCTTCATCACCTGGTTCGCGCTGAACTCGCTCGGTGTTTCCGTCGTCCCGATCAATCCTGACCTGCGTTCGGGTGAGCTCGAATACATTGTTGGACATTCCGAAATGGTGGCGATCGTGGCGCCGCCGGCGCGGCACGCCGAACTGTCGGCGGCAGCGACGGCGGCCGGCTGCGCGGTCGCGGTCGTTGATTTTGACGAGATCGAAAAGCTACCCGCCGCAACGGCGAACGACACGGAGCGGTACCCTGCGTCGTTGAGCGACGAATGCGGATTGCTTTACACCTCTGGAACGACGGGATTGCCAAAAGGGTGCGTTCTGTCGAACGACTATTTTCTCGGCTTCGGGGACTGGTACTGGACGCTCGGCGGACGTTGCGCCATTCGCGCGGGGGCAGAGCGGTTGCTGACGCCGCTTCCTGCCTTTCACATGAATACGATGGCAACGGCATTGCTGGGCATGATGGCGGCCGGCGGTTGCTTGATCGTTCTCGACCAATTCCACGCCAGTACATGGTGGAACAGCGTGCGTGAATCGCGCGCGACTATCGTGCATTACTTGGGTGTGATGCCATCGATACTGATGAAGCCGCCTGCAAGCGCGCAGGATCAAGCATACGACGTCCGCTTTGGCCTCGGTTCGGGTGTTCCTCCGGAATTGCACATCTCGTTTGAAGAACGATTTGGTTTTCCGTTGATCGAAGGATGGGCGATGACGGAAACCGGCTCGGGCGGTGTCCTGATGGATTGTCACGAGCCGCGCCGCCGCGACACTACATGCATCGGTATACCGACGGTTGACCGCGAAACGCGCCTTGTAAAGGATGACGGCACCGAAACGGCGGATCTTGAACCCGGTGAGTTGCTTGTCCGACGTGCAGGTCCAAATCCGAGGCGAGGATTTTTCGATTGTTATCTAAAAGATCCGGCGGCGACGGCATCTGCCTGGGAAGGCGGCTGGTTTCATACCGGCGATCTGGTGAAGCGCGACGCGGAAGGGTTCATTTATTTCGTCGATCGCAAGAAGAATGTCATTCGTCGCTCAGGCGAGAATATTTCTGCCGTTGAAGTTGAGCTGGCGCTCCTGAGATATCCGCTAATCAAGACTGCTGCGGTGTGTGCGGTCCCCGACGATGTCCGCGGCGACGAAGTCGCTGCCTGCGTCATCCTCAAAGACCAACTGGCGCCCGAGGCGCAGCAGCAAACAGCAGAAGACATCGTAAGATTCTGCCTGTCGCGGCTCGCTTACTACAAGGCTCCGGGCTACGTTGCCTTTGTTGACGAGCTGCCACTCACTGCCACGCAGAAAATCCAGCGCGGCGCCCTCAAGGCATTCACGGCAAACGCTGTCGGGAGCGATACAGGCTTTGATCTGCGCGCCCTAAAACGGCGTCGGCCCGAAGGGTCGCAAGGACTTTAGGGGTAATTCAAGTGTCCAGCACAGCACGGAATTTGTTCGCGCCACAAGAGCGCACATTGCCTCGGTTGCTCACGCGGCAAGCCGAACGCTACCGGGATCGGCCGCTGATTGTTATCGGAGATGTTACGCTTACATATAGATCAACGTTAGATCTCGCCGCGCGGTCTGCGGGCGTACTTGCCGCAGCGGGTATCGCTCCCGGTGACCGGGTCGCGCTGATATGCAGTAACCGCTTGGAGTTCCTGGAGGTCTATCTCGGATGCGTCTGGCTTGGTGCGGTCGCCGTACCTATCAATATTGCGTCGCGCGGAGTCCAACTGGAATATATCCTGCGCCACTCCGGAGCACGGCTGATCGCCATCGAAGCCGAGTTGCTTCCGTCGCTCCGGACCGTGACTGACGCAGAGTTGCTGTCAAAAGACGTCTGGGTGATCGGCGATGCAAAGGGTGAGCATTTCGATCTTCCGACGGCGCGCGCAATGCCGAAGGATGGGCAATCGCGTGATGCACATCCGTCGCGTCCAGGTGATACGGTCGCGATACTTTATACATCCGGCACGACTGGGCCTTCAAAGGGCGTTTGCTGTCCGCAAGCGCAATTTTACTGGTGGGGCCTGCTGACGTCGGAATATCTGGGTATGAGGGAAGGGGATGTCCTGATGACGCCACTCCCCCTGTTCCACACCAACGCACTCAACGCCTGCTATCAGGCACTCCTGACTGGCTCGACGATTGTGATCGAGAAGCGTTTTTCGGCGTCCGGATTCGTCGGCGCGCTCAGGCGGCACAAGGCGACGGTCACATATCTGCTGGGCGCGATGGTGCCGATCCTGCTCTCCACCGAGCCGAGCGCCGCCGATCGCGATCATCCAACGCGCATTGCGCTCGGACCCGGTGTGCCAGCTCAATTCCATGAACCGTTTGAAAAGCGCTTCGGGTTTGGCCTTATCGACGGCTTTGGGTCGACGGAAACGAATTTTGTCATCGGCGAACCGCTGGACCAGAAGCGTCCCGGCCAAATGGGCCGGGTGCGGCCCGGTTTCGAGGCCAAGGTGGTCGATGAGGATGACAACGAAGTGCCGGACCTGCAGCCGGGCGAACTGCTCCTGCGGGCGGACGAACCATTCTCGTTTGCGACGGGCTACTTTAATGAGCCGGCAAAGACGGTCGAGGCTTGGCGCAACTTATGGTTCCACACTGGAGATCGCGTAGTTCGGGAGACCGACGGCGCGTTCCGCTTTCTTGATCGGATGAAAGACGCCATCCGCCGCCGTGGTGAAAACATTTCTTCTTTCGAGGTCGAGCAGGTTATCCTGAGCCATAGCGCGGTGTCGACGGCCGCAGTTTATCCGGTAAGTTCGGAGCTTGCCGAGGATGAAGTAATGGCCGCAGTCGTGCTGCACGACGGAGCGAAGCTAACTGCGGAAGAATTGCTCGACTATTGTCAGCCGCGTATGCCGTATTTCGCCGTTCCGTGCTTCGTTGAATTTCTGCGCGAACTGCCTGTTACCGAGAACGGCAAGGTCCAGAAGTTCAAACTGCGAGAGCGCGGTGTAACATCATCCACCTGGAATCGAGAAGCGGCGGGATACAAGGTGATGCGTTGACTGGCCAGGACTTACTAAACTGCACTCACGTTTGCGCTCCGTGTTGGCCAAAGTTCTGGAATTTGTTGCGGGTGTTCCGCAGGCCCAGGGACGTCTTCGGTTCGCTCTCCGTGCGAGCACGGGTGCAGCGGGGATACTGAAGCGACGAAATTCCGCCGCCTAGGACCGCTCGTTGCGATCGCTGAAGCGCGTTGGGATATTCGCCTTGCGTGCCTCAGCAAGCATTTCTCGATTGTCGCGGGCGAAGGACCAGGTCTTTTCGATCAGCGGGGAGGTGATCTCGTTCCACCACGCTTTGGTGAGTTTGATGGCGGCAGGTGGTCGCTCCGCGAGGCCGTTGGCGATCTCCGTGACGCGGGCGTCCAGCCTGTCGTTGGCGACGACTTCATTCAGGAGATTGAATGCCAGTGCCTGTTCAGCGGGAACGAAATCTGCCAGCAGAATAAGTCGGCGCATAACAGTCTCCCCGACCACCGCTAACAGCAGGCTTGATCCGATCACAACCGGCATGCCGACATTGAGCTCGGTCATGCCAATCTTCGCGTCGCTACCGCCGATCCGCAAATCTGCCAGCAGCGCGATCTGCAAGGCGGCCCCCGTGCAGTGGCCGTGAATGCGGAGGATAAGCGGTTTGGTAAGCTTGCGGACGGTGTCGTAGAGCAGGAAATATTCTTCGCTGCGCTGCTCCGACAATTCGAGACTGTCATTTGCGCTCTCGCGCAGATCGTTTCCGGCGCAAAACGACCGGCCGGCGCCACCGAGAACAATCGCGCGGATGCCGGAGTCCTGATCAAGTTCCTGCAGCAGTGCCGTCAACCGCCGACGCATCTCGCTGTTGATGGCGTTGAGAGCGCCGGGTCGGTTCAGCGTGAGCCATGCGACCTTGTCGCGGTGTTCCAGCAGCACGACATCCGGTGCGGTCGAATTGGTGATTGTGTTCATGATGTTGTTGCCCGGTTAGTCCGCGTATTCGCTCTCGCCTTGGCTACCGTCTAAGCCGGTAAATTCGAAATCGTTCCGGCAGCCGACAACGCTGCTATTTCGGCTTCCGAAAGTTGGAGGATATCGCGCAAAATCATTGTCGTGTGTTCGCCGAGGCAGGGTGCCGCGCGGTGCTGACCGGCCGGAGTGAGCGAGAATTTGAACGGCATCCCCTGGTAGGTTCGCCTGCCGGATTCGGGATGATCGAGCGCGCCGAAGAATCCGCGCGCTGCCAGATACTTGTCTTCGGCGATCTCTCGGCCATCCTGAACCGGCGCTGCGGCGATCCCGACTGCCTGCAACTGTTCGGCGGCGTCCTGTTTCGTTAATCGCTGCGTCCAATTTGTAATCGGCGCGCGCAGTTCATCCTGATTGCGCCAGCGCGCGTGCGTCTCGGCATAGCGCGGATCGGTGCCGAGTTGAGGAGTTCCGATTATTTCGGCGAGTGTGCGCCATTCGGCATCGCTGGCAATCCGGATCGCAACCCAGGCGTCCTTGCCGAGCGAACGATAGGCGTCGTGCGGCGCGGCGTCCGCAACGCGATTGCCGTGCTGGCTCGGCGCAACGCCGGTTTCGAGGCTGTCGAGAATCAGTTCACCGATGAACGGCATGGCCGCCTCGACTTGCGACATTTCAATATATTGCCCCTGCGCCGTCGCCTGGCGATACACCAATGCGGTGAGGATTGCGGCAGCTGCGTTGTATCCGCCGATCGGGTCGAGATAGGCCGGACCCGTCGGCGTCGGGCCGCTTCCCTCATAGCCAACGAAAGCGCTCATGCCGGACGAAAACTCCATGCCGGGCCCGAGTGCGCCGTGATGCGCCATCGGGCCCGTGTTTCCGAAGGCCGGCATCTCCAGCACGATGATGTCCGGCCTCACTTCTTTTAGCTGTTCGTATCCGAGCCCCATGCGCGCCAGCGTGCGGGGTGTAAAATTGCTGAGCACCACATCCGAAACCGCGGCTAGCTTCAGCAATATGTCGCGTCCGCCGGGCTTTTTCACGTCGACAGTGAGCGACAGCTTGTTGAGGTTCTGCGAGTTGAACAGAACCGTTCGGTTGTAAGGCCGCTCACCTGGATCGAGGTCGGGATAACGCACCGGGTCCAGTCCATGGCCGGCGCCGCGCCACAGATCGAGTCTCGTGGCCGAACTCGATGTGGATTACTTCCGCACCCAGAAAGGCGAGCACCCGGCCGGCAAAAGGTCCCGCCCAGGCGGTCGTCATGTCCATCACCCGCACACCGGCAAGCGGTCCGCGATGCTCGATCGTCATGCCGCTGCATCCGGATTGCCGTCAGGACGCAGTTGTGGCGCATCGCCGCGGACGACACGCGGCGTTGCGGACATGCGAAAGGGTGGTCCCAATATAAGCCGCGGTCCGTCCGCCGTGTCGCTGTGCTCCCAGTAGCTGCGCGCCTCCAGATGTTCCGACACGGCAAGGTCGGCCGGCGTCGCTGCCTTCGCGGCGATGGCACCGACCGATTGCAGTGCACGCACAACATCGTCTGCGCGCATGTTCTCGGTCTGCCGCTCGATCAGCCGGACCACTTCGGGCCATCGGTCCATGCGATCTTCCACGTTCGCAAAGCGCGGATCGGTGGCCATCTCCGGCGCGCCGAGAGCGGCCCAGGTTTCGCGCCAGCGATAGTCGTAGATGAAGACCGAGAGCGAGCCGTCGAGACACTTCACTACCGCGGAAGGCAGCCGCGGCGCAGTCGAACGCGAATCGACGACGCCGTTGTAGAAATATTGGCTCGCCATGCCATAGGTCATCGACGCTGCGGTCTCGCATACATCGATCGATATCTCCTGGCCGCGCCCGATCCGCGCACGCGCGAAGATCGCCGACAGCGCGGCGGTATAGGCCGCGACGCCTGCAGCGTAGGAAGCGCGATGCCCGACGCCGTACAGCGGTTCTCTATCGCCACTGCCGTTGCGGTACATCACACCGGACAGCGCCTGATGGATCATTTCCCCGCCGCGCCAGGCCTGGCGCGGCCCGCTCTCGCCAAAATCGCTAATCAGGCAGACGGTCGCCTGATCATTTTGTGCGGCTAACGCTGCCCGATCGACACCGGCTGGGACGAGGGTCACATCAACTGACTTCGCAAGCTCGAGAATGCAGGACCACCCGGCGGGCGTCGTGCGATCGGCCGTGACCGATTGCTTGCCGAGGTTGAGGTGCAGAAACAATTGCGAAGTCCCCGTTCGCCCGAAACGGCCCGGTGTGCCGGATCGCAGATCCGGCCGGCGGCTCGACAAGGACGACATTCGCACCGAAATCCGCAAACAGGCGTGAGCAATATTGGGACGCGATGCTCTCACCGAGATCGAGTACGCGAAGGTGGCCTAACGCTGAAGGCATACGACGGCTGTTCTCCGGCTATCTATCGATATCGAGCAAATCGCGGATCTCGTCGCCAACGCGGTAAAGCGCCAGCACGGTGAATACGGTCGCGAGCCCCGGCACGATCGGGGCGGTCGGATCGACCACGACGTAGCGGAACGTCTCGGCGACCGAAGAGCCCCAGCTTGGGTTCGGATTTGGTACGCCGAGACCGAGAAAGTTCAAACCGGTCTGAGCCAATACCGCGAGCCCGGACATCAGCGTGATCTGGACGATCGTCGGTGCCATGACATTCGGCAACACATGGCGCGTCACCCGATGCCACGATGACAGTCCGTACATCCGAGACACAGTCACGTAGTCCTTGTACGACACGGTGAGTACACCGGCGCGAACTACGCGCGCCAGCACCGGTGATACCACGATGCCGAGCGAGAACATCGTACTGAAAAGACTGGGTCCAAACGCACTGGTCAACGCAAGCGCGAGCACGACGCCGGGAAATACCAAAATGGAATCGGCGATGCGCATCAGCGCCAGATCGACAATGCCGTCGGCATAGCCTGCAGCGAGCCCCCACGGGATCCCGATCGCACAGGCGGTCGCCATTGCGACTGCCGTGCCGACCAGCGTCGGCCTTGCGCCCCAGATCAATCGGCTGAGCACATCGCGGCCGAGATCGTCGGTGCCGGCGCTCCTCTCCAGAGCCGACGGGTTAATTTAATTGGGGACACTTGTCTCCATGGCACAAAGCGGACATTGCATATCGCCGCCGATTTCACGCTTGACCCGAAGCAAACATTCTCGTGGTAAATGCTCTGCCATTCCTGCGGCCGCATCGCTGGAGCGAGTGCCTAAATGTATCGGAAAAGGCACTTTCTGACCCATCTCGGAGATCGGCGATCGATAAGTATTGCCGTAAAACCGGTCTCACCCTCTTTCAAAGCTCACGGTTGAACTGGTAAAACGCTGCTATAATTCCGCGCTGATATCCAAAGTGCTTCTCGCGTAGTGCGGGGCAAATGAACAGGCGCGGCCTTATCGTCGCGGTAAGAGCTGCTTATCGGTGGAGCTATCGCGTGAACAGGTCATCGGGCTCGCGGAATTGCACAAGTTGCCCGCGATTTGCCGGCGCCAGTGGGCTGATGAACCGTGGCGGTAGCTTGAACGACGCCTATCGGCGTGTCGGCATCTATGTCGGGCGAATTGTTAAAGGTGAGAGCAGGCGGAGTTCCCCGTTCAGCACTCGACCAAGGGCGAGTTCGTCGTGACTCTGAATGCCGGTAAAGCTCCTACGAAATGCTGCCGTCCGTTCTCGCGCGCGACAAAGCGGTGATCGAATGAGAAGGCGCACGTTTCTTACTTCTCTCGGCGCAGCGTCGACGTCGCTGCTTGCAGGCATCCCGCGCGTCCGCGCGCAGCGTCTCGGATTCCAGTGGTCGGAGTGCTCGCGCTCGGCAACCCGCCGCCTGACACGTTCCTGAAGGCGCTGCGTGCGGGCCTGCAGCAAGTCGGATATAGCGAGGACCGCAATCTCCGTCCTGGATATTCGTATCGCCGAGGGAAGCAGCCGAACTTCTTGCACGACAAGCGGCCGAGCTTGGTGGCGACAAAGGTCGATGTCGATTGTCGCATATCAGACACCCGCCGCCAGCGGCGGCTAAGCAGGCCACGCGGGATATCCCTGTCCCGGTCGTCTTCGGCGCAACGGGCGATCCAGTCGGCACCGGTCTTGTCGAGAGCTACGCACGCCCCGGTGGAAATTTGACGGGTACGACCGCAGGCGCAGTGGAGGTTGCAGGCAAGATGGTGGAGTTGATCCGCGAACTGCTGCCATCGGCGCGGCGCTTCGCAGCACTCGCGAACGACGGCGACATTTTTACCAAATCGTACCTCACGGAGATCGCTCGTGTCGCCCGCATCGTCAATCTGGACCTGAATCCGGTCATGGTGCGCCCTCGGAGCCCCGCTTGAACGCGGCGTTCGAGAGCATGGTCGCCGCGCACGCGGAAGCCGTCATCATTCAGGGCAGTCTGGTGAGCCAGGACGCCGTTGAACTTGCAAACAAGCATCGGGCTGCCTTCAATCGGGAGTTCGCCTGTTTTGCCGCGTATGGGCGGCCTTGATGTCCTATTCGGCTGATTTCGACGCGATGCTGCGCGAAACGGCCATTTTCATTGACAAAATTCTTAGGGGCGCGAAGCCGGCCGAACTTCCGGTGACCTTTCCCGCGCGTTTCAGATGATTTTGAATCTAAAGACCGCGAAGGCGCTGGACATTACGTCTCGGATGTATTTTTGCAGCGCGCGAATGAGGTCATCGAATGAGGCACACCCTTTGAATTTCCGTAGGACTAATCCTAGTGTTGAAGCGTAGCGCGCGATCGAAGTACCCGCGTCTTCGTCTTATGCTTGCGGTGGTTCGGCAGAACGATGATGATCGTCCATACGCAGGACAATGTAGACTGTCGCGCCGGAACCGGCGGCGCCTGCTCGCACGCGTAACCGGCTTTTCACCAAATACGTCGGCCTGTTTCGCGGCTGTGGTGACCGTCGCTCTCCTTGCGAACGGCATTTTTGACGTCTGGTTCTATTATCGGGAGCATAAGAACGCACTGGTGCGCATCCAGCGCGAGCAGGCAGAGGCCGCGTCCGCCAAGATCGGTCAGTTTATCACCGAGATCGAAAGCCAGCTTGGCTGGACCACGCAGCTACCTTGGTCGACCGGCACCATCGAGCAGCGTCGCTTCGATGCTCTACGTCTTCTTCGTCAGGTCCCCGCCATTACGGAATTGTCGCAGCTCGACGCGACCGGCAAGGAGCGCATTCGGGTGTCACGGCTCGCCATGGATGTGATCGGTAGCAACGCCGATTACTCGCAGGAGTCGAAATTTAAGGATGCGGTGGCCAACAAGGTCTACTACGGACCAGTCTACTTTCGACGCGAATCCGAGCCCTATATGACGCTTGCAGTTACCGGCACGCGCCGAGATGCTGGAGTCAGTGTTGCGGAGGTCAATCTCAAGCTGATCTGGGATGTCGTGTCGCAAATTAAGGTTGGTGAACGAGGGCAGGCCTATGTCGTCGACGGACAAGGCAGGCTCATTGCGCATCCCGATATTAGCCTGGTGCTGCGCAATACTGATATGTCCAACCTTGCGCAGGTGAAAGCGGCGCGAACGGATTCGGGCGGAGCCGGTGCTGATCTGACCGAGGCGGTTCAGAACGTGCAGGGACAGAGCGTGCTCGACGGCTCATGCGCCGGTGCCGAAGCTTGGGTGGCAGGTGTTCGTGGAATTGCCGACCGAAGAGGCTTACGCTCCGCTTTATGCCTCGTTGCAGCGCTTGGCTCTAATCCTGATTGCGGCGCTCATTTTCGCCGTACTGGCCGGAATATTCTTGGCGCGACGTATGACGGGTCCGATCCAGACACTGCAAGCTGGTGCGTCACGCATCGGCAGCGGCGATCTTTCGCATCGCATCTCGGTCAAGACTGGGGATGAGCTGGAGGCTCTCGCCGATCAGTTCAACGAAATGACCAAACGGCTTCAGGAATCCTATGCGGGCTTGGAGCAGAAGGTCGTGCAACGCACCGCCGAATTGTCAAAATCGTTAAGCGAATTGCGAGCCGCGCAGGACCGCTTGGTGCAGACCGAGAAACTCGCTTCGCTCGGGCAGCTGACCGCCGGGATTGCGCATGAGATCAAGAATCCTCTCAACTTCGTAAATAATTTCTCTTCGATATCCTCCGAATTGATTGATGATCTTCAGAGCGCGTTGAAAGAGGCGAAGTTGGACACGAAAGTCGCCGCTGAAGTGACGGAACTTTGCGATATGCTCCGCGGCAATCTCGAAAAGATAGTACAGCACGGCAAGCGAGCCAGATTCTATCGTCAAGAACATGTTGCTGCATTCTCGGACCGGATCTGGCGATCATCGCCCGGTGGACATCAACGCGATCGTCGAGGAGAGCCTGAATCTCGCCTACCACGGCGCGCGCGCCGAGAAGCAAGGCTTCAATATCACGCTCGAGAAGGCACTCGACCCGGCAGCCGGAGAAGTTGATCTGTTTCCCCAGGAAATGACCCGGGTATTCCTGAATCTCATCTCAAACGGCTTTTATGCTGCGACCAAGCGCAAGGCCGAAAAAAATGGAGAAATCAATTTCGAGCCGACACTTTTGGCCGCGACAAAGGACCTCGGCGATAGGGTGGAGATACGGTTTCGCGATAATGGGATCGGGATCCCGCCGGAGGTCAAGGAAAAGATGTTCAACCCGTTTTTTACGACGAAGCCGGCGGGGGAGGGCACCGGCCTTGGTTTGTCCATCAGTCACGACATCGTCGTGAAACAGCATGGTGGAACGATCGAGGTCAATACGCAGACCGGCGCGTTCACTGAATTTCAGGATTACGCTGCCTCGTAATGCAGCGTCGTACGGACGATCGGGAGAATAGACGTGGGCTTGTTGGTACTTGTAGTTGACGACGAGCCGGATGTCGAAGCATTGTTTCGCCAGCAATTTCGGCGCGAATTGCGCGCTGATCGTTTCGCGATGATCTTCGCTCAGTCCGCGATGGATGCTTTGCAGCGCATTCAAGAGTCGGCCAGCGCCACTCTCATATTGATCTTGTCCGATATCAATATGCCGGGCATGAGCGGGCTCGAATTGCTACCTAAAGCCAAGGCCATGCGACCGGACGTTCCGATTATCATGATCACCGCGTATGGCGACGCGGAGACCACGCGCCAGGCACTTGAAAATGGCGCTGAGGCGTTGCTAACCAAACCAATCGACTTTGGCGCACTACGCAATGAGATCGAAACTCGCGTTGGCCACGCGCATGAGCAGCACGATAATTCTTGTTGTTGACGACGAGCCGGATCTAGAAAGCCTGCTGACACAGAAGTTCAGGCGTCAGATCAAAGATGGCGTTGTGACATTTCTGTTCGCGCGCGATGGTGTCGACGCATTGTCGATTTTGCAGGCCGACTCCAGACGTTGACCTGGTGATTAGCGACATCAATATGCCGCGGATGGATGGGCTTTCCCTCTTGGAGAAACTTCAAGAAGGCGAAAGGGGTCTATCGACAATCATCGTGTCGGCTTATGGCGACATGGCCAATATTCGGGTCGCAATGAATCGTGGAGCTTTCGATTTTCTCACTAAGCCAATCGATTTCGGAGATCTTGAGACCACTATAGCACGGACCATTCGGCACGTGGAAACAGGGCGCGAGGCTCGACGGCGGCAGTCAGAGGCCGAACGGGCGCACGCGTCTTTGTCGCGCTATTTTTCTCCAAATCTCGCTCAGCGGCTTGTGAGCGATGAAGACACTTTCAGTTTAGCGGGACAACGTCGCGAGATATCTTCACTCTTCACCGACATCGCCGGATTTACAACCTTAGTTGAATCTCTCGAACCGGAACGTTTAAGCCCGCTGCTGAATGATTATCTCACGGGCATGACGGACATCATCTTTTCGCATGATGGGACGGTCGCTAAAATTATTGGTGACGCGCTACACGTACTTTTCGGCGCGCCGGGTGATCAGGCCGACCATGCGGCCCGCGCCGCGGCTTGCGCGCTAGAATTGGATCAATACGCGACATTGTTTCAGCAGAACTGGCGGCAGAGGGGTATCCTGCTTGGAGAGACGCGGATCGGCGCTCATTCCGGGCCTGCCATTGTCGGAAATTTCGGCGGAGGGCGTTTCTTTGATTATACCGCTTATGGGGACACGATTAACATCACGGCACGGTTGGAAGCCGTAAACAAGCAACTTGGCACCCGCATTTGCGTAAGTGCCGACCTTGCATCCCGGATCAAAGGGTTCCTCGGACGGCCGGTAGGTGACGTGGTGTTGCGCGGACGTAGCAGTGCAATGCGAGCTTTCGAGCCCTTAACGGGTGAGGAGCAGGAACACCCAGCGACCGTCAGCTACTGGAAAGCATTCGGCTTGCTGGAGGTCTCGGATCCCGGCACTATCGCCGCATTCGCAGGTCACGTTGGCAATTTCCCGCACGACAAGCTTGCGAGTTTTCATTTGAAGCGACTGCTGAACGGTGCATTGGGTACGCAGATCGCAATGCAGTAAGTGCGAGCGTGCGGCCAGTGGTAGTTTGTCCAATACCTTTTTTAACTTAGTTCAACCTGGCAGTTTGAGTCGCTAAGACGGCATATTCTGAGCTTGGAATCCGCGACAACGGGACCGGGACACGACGAAGCCCGCCGGTGAAGGGACTGGCCTTGGTCTGTCGATTAGTCACGACATCATCGTCAAACGACATGGCGGGACTATTGAGGTCGATACGAAGCCCGGAAAGTTCACAGAGTTCCGAATCGCTCTCCCGCGCGGGGCTGCCACGATCGCCAAATCTGGAGGACGCCCGTGAAACCGCTCATTCTCGTGGTCGACGATAAGCCCGATCTGGAGGCTCTGTTCTGTCAGCAGTTCCGGCGCGACTTGCGCGACGGCCGCTTCAATATGGAATTTGCGCAGTCAGCTCTGGCAGCTCTGCAATGCGTCAACAGCGCTGAGGATGCCTCGCTGATCTTAATCCTGTCGGACATCAATATGCCGGGGATGAGCGGGCTTGAGCTTCTGCCCAAGGCCAAGGCTCTGCAGCCGGATGTTCCGGTTATAATGATCACAGCCTATGGGGACGCACATTTGCTGCAGCACATGTGTCGCCTGTCCCTTTCGCAAACGTTTATACGGCTGGCAGTTGACGTTGGCACATCGCGTCATTGAGGCGCTACGAAATTTAGTCGCTTTTGGTGCATGCTAAAAGCAGACACTGATGTCAGCTCGTTGCCAGTGGAAATTTGCCCCGAATTTGCATCTATTCGATCACATTATCAGCGCGGGCCATGACGTTCTGCGGTATTTCTATGCCAAGTGCCTTCGCAGTCTTGAGGTTGATAACCAATTCGAAAGCGGTCGGCTGCTCGACCGGCAGATCGGAGGGTTTAGCGCCTTTGAGAATGCGATCGACATAACTTGCGGCGCGCCGCAGTGTCGCAGTTACGTTAGGGCCGTAAGTCATCAGACCGCCAACCTCGGCGTGTTCGCGCCAGCCGTACATAGCGGGTAGTCGGTGCTGCGCCGCCAGTTCTGCTATTCGTCTCCGATGAAAGAACGCAAAGCCGTGGGCGAAGGTGAGAATCGCATCGCATCCACCAGCCGCGGCATCTGCAAACCGTTGGGCTAAGTCATCCGTGCTGGTCGCCGCCAGCGGTTGCAACGTCAGTCCTAACTGGGCTGCCGCCGCTTCCGTTTCACGCATCTCAACCTTTGTCGGCGGTTCAGTTGGATTGTATAGAACTCCGACACGCGTCGCTGACGGAACTGTCTCCTTGAGCAAGCTGAGCCGCCGCCCGGCGAGTTCGTCGGACATCAATGATAGTCCTGTTACATTGCCACCCGGCCTTGCGAGACTGGAAACCGCTCCGGTTCCTACAGGATCTCCGCTCACGGCCATAACAATCGGCAGCGTTTTGGTGCGGTTCTTAGCAGCAAGCACGGCCGGTCCGGTCATGATGACGATTATGTCGACTTTGCTCGCAATCAAAGCATCGGCCAAATCTGGCAGCCGCTCGCTGCGTCCTTCGGCCCAGCGGTACTCTAAAACGAGATCCTTGCCTTCGATGTAGCCGAGTTCGCGCAGACCCCCACGTAATCCGTCGAGCCATGGATCCGGTGGCGAGCCCGGGTGAAGAATACCGACCCGCGCCACGATGGGGCGCCCTTGCGCGATCGCCAAAAGGGGGCCATGCCGCCGGCGCACCCCACAGAACATTTAAAAATTCCCGCCGCCGCATTTTTGGCCCCAGGCTCAAGCGACCGTAGAGTATCCGATTAACCCAGCGTGGCGATAGGGGCTGAAAAGGGATTCGAAACGCAAATGAGTTTCAAGGTACGGACCACGCCGACCGTAACAAGCGGAGAAAATCGCTGCTAATCCCGAGCCATTAGCTACAACGGTGGCGGCCTGGCAGCGTCCGCCGCACAAAATTGCAAGGAGCCGTTTCTGCAGTATGTGGCGAAGTAAGTGTCAGCGACATGCGAGTCCCGCTCATTGAGCCAGCTCAGAAGCAAACAAGGCTTGAGCTTGACATTCCCAAGCGGTCGATTTGAGCGCGCCTCCGAGCTGGAACCCCTCGCCGAAGATATGATCGAGTATTGGTTTGCAGAGAACGGTTTATATGATCGGATCGTCGTTAGTGCGTTGTCAGCCAGGTGCTCAAATGAAGCGGCGGGATTTCATAGCCGGACTCAGATTGACTGCTTCGAGGGCTTTCCCAGCTCGGGCGCAGCAATCCAACAGGCCGATCATAGGTTTCCTGAGTACGCGCTCCCCCGACGAAGCAGCGATACACTCGAATGCCTTCCGCCGCGGCCTCGAAGAGATGGGATTTGGAGAGGGGCGCGGTCTCGCTATTGAGGATCGGTGGGCAAATGGAGATTACAGCCGTTTGCCTGCACTTGCCTCAGACCTGCTAAGCCGACCGCTTTCCTTAATCGTTACGGCCGGCGATCCGGCCGCTCACGCGGTTAAAGCTGTCGGCTCACAGCGAGCATGAATCGGCCGGGCAATAGCACTGGAGTCAATTTCTTCACGGGTGAGCTGGGTGGAAAGCGTCTGCAGCTTCTTTGCGGGATGGTACCTTCGGCGCACTTGGTCGGGCTCTTGCTCAATCCACGTTCAGGAATTGAAGCTGTCGACCAGCATCGGCGCGCCATCGCTAGCGGGGCTCAGGTGCTGGGACGCAAGTTGGTCGTCCAAGAGGCGGCAACGGATGCCGAAATTGAGACGAGTTTTGCGGCGCTGGAGAAGGCTGGCGTTACCGCGCTAGTGGTCCAGAATGATCCGTTTTTCGACAGCCGCCGAAGGCAAATTATCGCGCTGTCTTCCCGTTAAAAGCTGCCCGGGATCTTTCACATCCGCGAATTCTCGGCGGATGGTGGGTTAATGAGCTATGGGGCGAGTCTGTCGGAGACTTACCGCCAAGTTGGCGTGTACGCCGGTAAGATTTTACGAGGCGCGAAGCCGGACGATCTGCCAGCTCTACGGCTCACAAAGTTTAATTTTATCATCAACCTGCAGACGGCAAAGGCACTCGGCATTGTCGTGCCGCAACCGCTGGTCATCGAATCCGATGAACTAATCGAATAATTGACAGCTCAATACCCCTTGTGGTCCTGAAGTATATTTTAGCCAATAGCGAGCAGCGTAGGGCGATACGCTAAATTCATTCTTATGGGCCGCAAGTTCAGCCTTGGGGAACGATTTAAAATGCACTCACTCGTAGTTCCAACTCTACACAGATCGTTCGTTTTCCTCGTGTTCTTGATAGTTCTGACTGTCGCTGAAGAGATTGTCGTTGGGGCCCTTCACGGTCGAAAAATATCTGACTCAATAGCTTAGATTGGGGGCGGGACGCCTCATCAGATTTGTACTAAACCGCTATGGCGGCAGGAGCGCGCGGGTAGGGAAGTGGCCTGTCACTGACAAGTTTGTCGTCTTATTCGATCAACTCGTCGGTGCGCGCGAGCACCGACTGCGGCACATCGAGGCCGAGCGCCTTGGCGGTCTTGAGGTTGATCACCGTCTCGTACCTGGTCGGCGCCTGCACCGGCAAGTCGGCCGGCTTCTCCCCCTTGAGGATGCGGTCGACGTAGCCGGCCGCGCGGCGGTATTGGTCGACGTAATCGGGCCCATAGGAGATCAGGCCGCCGGCAGCGACGAAGTTACGTTCGTTGTAGACCGCGGGCAGTTTGTGCCGGGCCGCCAGCGTGATGATCAGATCGCGATGAAGCGTTGCGGCCCCGCCCGGCGTCAGGATCAGACCGCCATTCGGAGCGCGCGCGAAGGCGGCGACGGCGCGCTCGATCTCGCCGGCGTCGCGCATGTTGACCGGATTGACCACCACCCTGAGCGACGGCGCCACCGCCTGGATGGCGGCAAACTGGCTGGTTCCGCCGCCTTGAGTGGCATCCCGAAGCACCGCCGCTTGCGTCACGCCGGGCGCGATCTGCTTGAGCAGCTCCAGCAATTTCCCGCCCATGCTGTATTCGGCACTCATGAAACCGGTGGCGTTGCCGCCCGGCCGCGCCAGGCTGTCTACGAAGCCGGCGGCGACCGGATCGCCGATCACCGGGAACACAATCGGCACGGTGCGGGTCGCCTGCAGCATCGGCGCCACGGTCGAGGTGCCATGGGCCAGAATGACGTCGGGCGCGAGCGCGGCCAATTCCGCCGCGTGTCTGCGAATTTCGATGGCATCGGTCGTGGGCCAGCGGGTGTCGATGTGCAAGTTGCGGCCAACGGTCCAGCCCAATAGCGCAAGCGCCTGCAGGAACGCCCCGACGCGGGCCTGAAATTCCGCATCGTCCGCGGCGGCGGGCAGGAGGATGCCGATGCGCCGTATCCGTTCGGGCTGCTGCGCCAGCGCTATGAGCGGGTAAATAGCCGCCGCGCCAACCAGCATCGTGATGAACTCGCGTCGCCTCATGACCAGCCTTGCGACTCTGAGAGCAGGGAATATGGCTCAGTAGAGCCATTCCCGATACGTCGCACAAGATTAGTCTTGCGACGTTAACCGACCCACCTCCATTCGCGCACGCGTATCAGCCCGCAGGGCGGATCTCATCCAACGAGCCGGTCAGTCCAGGACGGCGAACCAGACTGTTGCCCGTGCTGCTGCTGACGCGGAGTTGCCGTGTCTAACACCCGTCGTTCCGTGGAGGCGCGAAGGCTGGCAACGTGATAGCCTGGCGGCGCGTGCTGAAGTCGAGTGCTTCGGCCAAGTTGCGTGCCGTTCGGTCGCGCACGGTCAGCGGCTCCAGCCCCCACCGCCACGCAATCATCTTCAGTATCGAACAATGCTCATAAGGTCCGCCAGTCTCGATCTTACGCGGGGCAAAAGGTCCCATCGCAATGGCAGGAACCCGAAAACCAAGTCTCTTGAGATCTGGGAACGCGCCCGGACCGGTCTGCACTGTGTGGTCTTCGCAAGCGGATCCACATCAAACAAGTGAGGACCAAATGAAAGTGCAATACTCAAACAGTAAGCTATTACTCGACTGCCACAAGATGTTTATCGTGGACCTTATCGACCGGCACGCCGAGCAGAAATTCGAACCGTTTCATATTCAGATCTTATTCCAGAACTTGAAGGGAAGCCGAGACGCGGTTTTAGGACAAATGATGCGTTCGATAGAAACGGTGTTTTATTCACGATTGTGCACACGGGTAGTTCGAAAGCCGAATGCGTTGTCGAGTTCGCAACGAACTGCCAACCTTGTACATGCTTCCCGATGTACCCGTGCCGAAATACGGGAAAGTTTCGGGTTGGACGGAAATGAACTTCGGCGGCCTTCATTATATCGGCGTCTTGTTGGTGCCGAAGATCAGTCGTCTTGATGAGCCCGCTCATCGTCACATCTCTGGAAATCCCGAAGATCTACAGAACGGGCATAATTCAAAAAATCGACATCGGGAGACCGGACCGGATATCTGGCGATGGGCCAGCTATTGCGTGAAAGGTATCAAACGTTATCCGGATCTGGAACAATGGATCGTAGCCGCGCCAGATCGAAAAAAGCCCAGCCCAGTCAAACCCGGTGCGGTCCGGGATTTTGCCTCAGCGACCAATTACTCTCCCGAACTCTGCAGTCATCTCATAGAGCAGGCGGGCAGCATAAAAACCGACCAACGCACGTACGGCGCAATAATTACCCGTAAACGACACAAAGCATAAGCTTGGCGGTCGGAACCAGGAAGGCGCCCCAACAACACACGTTGTTGGGGCATTTTTTATGCCCGAGGAATCCGCTAACGGATTCCATTTTGGACAACTTGTCCAAACTCGGTTCTGAACTGAGCATCGTCCACTTGCCTAATGTCGGCATTTGCGTCCTTGAAGCTTCGCTGCCAGACAATCTAAATATCGGGACCGGGCGCAAATCTGCCATTCCTGGACAACTTGTCCCAAATTGCGCGGTCGGTCAGCTGAATGTTCAAAGGGGCAAATGTTCCTGCCGCCGTACAAAGACGCCGACGATCACTTATCGCCACTGCACATACACCATCGACAATTACTGCATGCGGGTATGAAATGCCAATGAAGCGCCGAGCAAACTGATAGCAAATGCGTCTTTTGCTATCAGTCACATTTGACCTTCGACTACGAATTTGGGGGTCAGGAGTTCGAATTCTCTTCGGGCGCCAAGATATCAATGAGTTACGGGTTTATCGCAGAGCAGGGGCACCTGCGCGTACTGGGCAGGCAAGGCACACGCATAGTAGTGCGAAAAAGGCCGAGGTTAGCGGGGTTTACGGGACGGTCGCATCCCTGACATAGAAGGGGTCACAGGTTCGATCCCTGTCGCGCCCACCACCCAGTCTGGCCATTCCCTCGTTCTCCGGAATAGTATGAGAATGCCTGCGTGTGCGGGGCTTTTTGTATCGCTGAGTTAGGGTTTTCAGTCTCCGCGGAGATTTTGCCGTTGGTTTTGCCCCCGGTCTCTCGCCTCCAAATCCCCGTTCCTGGGGTCGGACGTAACTGGATTTCGCTCAGGGAATAGCTCAACCCGCCGCTAAGGCCGCCCGCCTGTTTGAAGAAATTGTCCGCTTTGAATTTCCGGCCGAAGTGCGTCATCAGCCAGTGTGCTTTTCTCGCTGCACCGAATCTTTGTCCGTCGCCCTGACAGAGTGCGCCCGATACGCTTTGCGAGTTGGAGCTTTTTTTCAACTCATCACACCGGCGCCGCCACGCCGCGATGATGTCCTCGATGCTGTCCACCATATCCTTCGGGAAATCGTGGAGGTCCAGGCTTTATCGGTTCAGCGCGTACTGAACGCGTGGGAATCTCGTAGTTTCTAGGCGTTGGAGCGCCTTCGTCCTGGCTTTCGTGCTTGTTTGGAAAACTCACGACGGGCATGTTGTTCCTCCCGCGCGCTTGCGATCACTTTCTCGACTGCGGATGCACAGTTTGCGA